>CASDSD010000028.1 GCA_949283205.1 uncultured Alistipes sp.
CCCCGCCCGCAACCCTGTCGATGCGTGCCCCGCGCCGATATTGCCGAAGCGCGCGGCGAGTGTCCCCCGCGTCTTCCCGGCCGCAACCGGAAACCCTTGTCCCGGGCATTTCCGCGCAAAGTATAATACCCTGAAAAATACCCTGTTTTCGCGGCATATATAAATAAAACATTATAGTTTTGTAAATTCTATAAATACAAAGAATCGCTTTTTGCGTAAAATGCTGGAAAAAGCCGAAAAAAGAGGGCGCCGGATAGTGTTATTAAAAAAAATTGCTTACCTTTGCAATCCGTTTTGGACGTTTTTGGAAACGGAAATTGATTAATTAACATTAAAGGACAAAAAGTTTTACAATGCCAACTATTCAACAGTTAGTAAGAAACGGTCGAGTAAGCATGGAGGACAAGAGTAAGTCTCCGGCACTCGCAGCGTGTCCCCAGCGCCGAGGCGTATGTACGCGTGTGTACACTACGACCCCGAAGAAGCCCAACTCGGCAATGCGTAAGGTGGCGCGTGTAAGATTGACGAACGGCAAGGAGGTTAACGCCTATATTCCGGGCGAGGGCCCCAACCTGCAGGAGCACTCAATCGTATTGGTACGCGGCGGTCGTGTAAAGGACCTGCCGGGTGTACGTTATCACCTCGTGCGCGGCGCGCTCGATTCAGCCGGTGTCGACGGACGTCGCCAGCGCCGTTCGAAGTACGGAGCGAAGCGCCCCAAGGCTGGAAAGAAATAAACCCCATAGTCAATCGCATTAACTACAAGAAATAAAATGAGAAAAGCTAAGCCAAGAAAGCGAATTCTACTTCCAGATCCCAAGTTCAACGACGTCGAGGTGACTCGTTTCGTGAACAACCTCATGCTGGATGGAAAGAAGAGTATTGCTTACACCATCTTCTACGACAGTCTGGAGCTGGTGAGCAAGAAGATGAAGGATGCTGATAAATCTCCGTTGGAAATCTGGAAACAGGCTCTTGAGAATATCACACCCCAAGTCGAGGTAAAGTCGAAGCGTATCGGTGGTGCGACCTTCCAGGTGCCGATGGAGGTAAGACCGGAGCGCAAGATTTCGATTTCCATGAAAAACCTTGTCCTTTACTCACGCAAGCGCGCCGGTAAGTCAATGGCCGAGAAGCTCGCATCGGAGATAGTCGATGCCTACAACCAGCAGGGCGCCGCCTTCAAGCGTAAGGAGGAGATGCACCGCATGGCGGAGGCGAACAAGGCATTCGCGCATTTCAGATTCTAATAAAGGTAACGTTAAATGGCAAGAGATCTTAAATACACTCGTAACATCGGTATCATGGCCCACATCGATGCCGGTAAGACGACCACCTCGGAGCGTATCCTTTTCTACACGGGAAAGACTCACAAGATCGGCGAGGTTCACGAGGGAGGCGCCACCATGGACTGGATGGTTCAGGAGCAGGAGCGCGGTATCACCATCACTTCTGCAGCGACCACGGCATTCTGGCACTACAAGGACAATCAGTATCAGATCAACCTGATCGATACCCCGGGACACGTCGATTTCACTGTCGAGGTGGAGCGTTCGCTGCGTGTACTCGACGGCGCCGTTGCCACGTTCTGCGCCGTGGGCGGAGTAGAGCCCCAGTCGGAGACGGTATGGCGTCAGGCCGACAAGTATAACGTTCCCCGTATCGGCTACGTCAACAAGATGGACCGCACGGGCGCCGACTTCCTGTCGGTATGCTCGCAGATCAAGGAGCACTTCGGTGCGACGGCTCTGCCGGTGGTTCTGCCGATCGGTTCGGAGGACAAGTTCGAGGGACTGATAGACCTTATATATAATAACGCTATCTATTATTTCGACGACAAGACCGTACGCGACAACTTCGTTCTGAAGGAGATTCCCGAGAACATGAAGGCCGAGGCCGCCGAGTGGCGCGCCAAGCTCATCGAGGAGGTCGCAGCTACGGACGAGGCCCTGATGGAGAAGTTCTTCGAGGACCCCGATTCGATCACTCCCGACGAGCTGATCGCCGCAATCCGCAAGGCCACGATCAACATGTCGCTGGTACCCATGCTGTGCGGGTCGTCGTTCCACAACAAGGGTGTGCAGAAGCTGCTCGACTCGATCATCGCGTTCCTGCCCTCGCCGCTGGATGTACCCCCCGTCGAGGGTATCAACCCCAAGACCGAGCAGCCGGAGGTCCGCCATGCCACGGTGGACGATCCCTTCTGCGGTCTGGCGTTCAAGATCGCGACGGATCCCTTCGTGGGCCGTCTGGCCTTCGTGCGCGTATATTCGGGCGCACTGGACGCAGGTTCGTACGTGCTGAACGCACGCAGCGGCAAGCGCGAGCGCATCAGCCGTATCTACCAGATGCACGCCAACAAGCAGAACCCTCTGGAGCGTGTCGAGGCGGGCGATATCTGCGCCGCCGTCGGTTTCAAGGAGATCCGCACGGGTGATACCCTTACGGCCGAGAACGCACCTCTGGTACTGGAGCAGATGACCTTCCCCGAGCCCGTTATCGGTCTGGCCGTAGAGCCCAAGACGCAGAAGGACCTCGACAAGCTGGGCATCGCTCTGGCGAAGCTGGCGGAGGAGGACCCCACCTTCACGGTACGCACCGACGAGGAGACGGGTCAGACCATCATCAGCGGTATGGGTGAGCTTCACCTCGATATCATCGTGGACCGTCTGCGCCGCGAGTTCGGTGTGGAGATCAATCAGGGTGCCCCGCAGGTCAACTACAAGGAGGCTCTTACCAAGACGGTCCAGCACCGCGAGGTGTTCAAGAAGCAGACCGGCGGCCGCGGAAAGTTCGCCGACATCATCTTCGAGATCGGTCCCGCGGAGGAGGGCAAGACGGGCCTTACGTTCGTCGACGAGGTCAAGGGAGGAAACATCCCCAAGGAGTTCATCCCCGCAGTGCAGAAGGGCTTCGAGTCGGCTATGGCCAACGGCGCCCTTGCAGGCTACTCTATCGACTCGATGAAGGTGACGCTCAAGGACGGTTCGTTCCACCCCGTGGATTCGGATCAGCTCTCGTTCGAGATCTGCGCCCGCAACGGTTTCCGTCAGGCAGCGCCCAAGGCCGGTTCGGTGATCATGGAGCCCATCGTGTCGGTTGAGGTTGTCACTCCCGAGGAGAACATGGGTGACATCATCGGCGACCTGAACAAGCGCCGCGGCCAGATCCAAGGCATGGAGTCGAAGGGTACGGCCCGCGTCGTGAAGGCGAAGGTGCCCATGTCGGAGATGTTCGGCTATGTGACCGTACTGCGTACGATCTCGTCGGGCCGCGCAACGTCGTCGATGGAGTTCTCGCACTTCGAGGAGGTTCCCGCAAACCTCGCCAAGGAGATCATCGAGAAGAGCGGAAAGCGTAAGGATTTAGAATAATAACGAGTTTAAGATATGAACCAGAAAATTAGAATCAAACTCAAGTCTTTCGACCACAACTTGGTGGACAAGTCGGCCGAGAAGATCGTGAAGACCGTGAAGGCTACCGACGCCATGGTCAGCGGTCCGGTACCCCTGCCCACGAAGAAGCAGATTTTTACGGTCAACCGCTCGACGTTCGTCAACAAGAAGGCGCGTGAGCAGTTCCAGTTCTGCACCTTCAAGCGTATCATCGACATCTATTCGTCGACGCCCAAGACGATCGACGCACTGATGAAGCTGGAGCTTCCTTCGGGCGTTGAGGTCGAGATCAAGGTCTGATGACGACAGGCACGTGCGGGGCGCATTGATTTGTTGCGCCCCGACGGCGTGCGTATATTGAGGAATGTTCACAAACGAAATAGAGACTCAAGAAGAAGACAAATCACTTTATTCAACAAACGTAATTCGACAGAAAAATGTCAGGACTAATTGGAAAGAAGATCGGAATGACTTCCGTTTACAGTGCCGAGGGTAAGAACATACCATGCACTGTCATTGAGGCTGGTCCGTGTGTAGTTACGCAAATCAAGACGGTCGAGAAGGATTCGTACGAGGCCGTCCAGGTTGCCTATGACGACAAAAGTGAAAAACACACCAGCAACAGTTTGTTAGGTCACTTCAAGAAGGCCGGCACCACCCCGAAGCGCAAGATGGCGGAGTTCAAGGGTATGCCCGAAGTGAACCTCGGTGATACTCTCACGGTCGACATGTTCTCGGAGGAGGACTGGGTAGACGTGACGGGGATCTCGAAGGGCAAGGGCTTTCAGGGCGTAGTGAAGCGTCACGGCTTCGGCGGTGTCGGCGGCCAGACCCACGGCCAGCACAACCGTCAGCGCAAGCCGGGATCGCTGGGCGCCTCGTCTTATCCGTCGCGCGTGTTCAAGGGCAAGCGTTTGGCCGGACGCATGGGCGGCGATCAGGTTAAGGTCGTTAACCTGAAGGTATTGAAGGTAATTCCCGAGAACAACCTCATTCTGGTGAAGGGATCGATTCCCGGGGCAAAGGGTGCTTATTTAACAATTGAGAAGTAGTATGGAATTAGCTGTTTATAACACACAAGGACAAGAGACCGGACGCAAGGTAGTCCTTTCGGATGCGGTCTTCGGCGTGGAGGCTAATGACCACGCTATCTATCTCGACGTGAAGCAGTATCTGGCCGATCAGCGTCAGGGTACGCACAAGTCGAAGCAGCGTAACGAGGTAGCCGGCTCGACGCGCAAGCTGAAGCGTCAGAAGGGTACCGGCGGCGCCCGTTGCGGCAGCATCAAGTCGCCTCTGTTCCCGGGCGGCGGCCGCGTATTCGGACCCGTACCCCGCGACTACAGCTTCAAGCTCAACAAGAAGCTCAAGCGACTGGCACGCCGCAGCGCACTGACCTACAAGGCACAGGCCGGCGCCATCATGGTAGTCGAGCCTCTGACACTGGAGGCCCCGAAGACCAAGCAAGTGGAGGCCATGACCAAGGCCCTGAAGGTATCGGACAAGAAGGTGCTTCTGGTACTTCCCGAAGGCAATGCCAACCTTCAGCTGTCATGCCGCAACATCCCCTCGGTAAAGCCCATTCTGGCCGCCAACATCAACACCTACGAGGTGATGAATGCCAACGTTCTGGTAATGGTCGAGGGTGCGGAGAACGTATTGAATGTAATGTTAGCTTAAAAACGCAGGAAAGATGGAAGTAATAATTAAGCCTATTTTGACCGAGAAGATGACGATTCAGGGCGAAAAACTGAACCGCTACGGTTTTATCGTTGACGTACGAGCTAACAAGCTGCAGATCCGCAACGCGGTTGAGCAGATGTACAACGTCGTGGTGACGGATGTCAACACCTCCAATTACATGGGCAAGCTCAAGAGCCGCTACACGAAGGCGGGCCTTCTGGAGGGCCGCGCCAACAACTTCAAGAAGGCCGTTGTCACCTTGAAGGATGGAGACAAGATAGATTTTTACAGTAATATCTAACAGACATGGCAGTAAGAAAGTTTAAGCCGGTAACAGCCGGAACGAGACATAAGATCATAGGCGCATTCGACGAGATCACATGCACGACGCCTGAAAAGTCGTTGCTCAGCGCCAAGAAGAGCACTGGCGGACGTAACAATACGGGAAAGATGACCATGCGCTACATCGGCGGCGGTCACAAGCAGATGTATCGTAACGTCGACTTCAAGCGCTCGAAGGACGGTATTGCCGCAACTGTAAAGACTATCGAGTACGACCCGAACCGTACGGCACGCATCGCACTGGTGGTGTACGCCGACGGCGAGAAGAGCTATATCCTCGCTCCGAACGGCCTTCAGGTAGGCCAGACGGTCATGAGCGGTGCAGGAGTAGCCCCCGAGGTCGGAAACACTCTGTTCCTGAGTGAGATACCTCTGGGAACCGTGGTACATAACATTGAACTCTACCCCGGACAGGGTGCCGCGATGGCACGTTCTGCCGGTTCGTATGCTCAGCTTCTGGCACGCGAAGGAAAATTCGCTATCATCAAGTTGCCTTCAGGCGAGACTCGTATGGTACTCGTAACTTGCCGCGCCACCATCGGCGTGGTATCGAACGTCGATCACAACCTCGAGAGCTCGGGCAAGGCCGGCCGCAACCGTTGGCTGGGCCGCCGTCCGCGCAACCGTGGTGTTGTGATGAACCCTGTTGATCACCCGATGGGTGGCGGTGAAGGCCGTGCTTCGGGAGGTCACCCGCGTTCGCGCAAGGGATTGTTGGCTAAGGGTTATAAGACTCGTAACCCGAAGAAGACGACCTCGAAGTTCATTATTTCAAGAAAGAAAAAATAATTAAATAGAGTATCATAATGAGCCGTTCATTAAAAAAAGGACCATTCATCGACCCCAAGCTGGAGGCGAAGGTAGTAGCCCAGGCCGAGGGGAACAAGAAGACCGTCATCAAGACATGGTCGCGCGCAAGTATGATTTCGCCTGACTTCGTCGGTCAGACGATAGCAGTCCACAACGGAAACAAGTTCATTCCCGTTTACGTAACCGAGAACATGGTGGGACACAAGCTGGGCGAGTTCGCCCCCACCCGCAATTTCCGTGGTCATGCAGGTAACAAGAAAAAATAGGTAGACAATGGGTTCAAGAAAAGCAATAAGAGCCGAGAAATTAAAGGCTGAAAAGAAGCAGAAGGCCATCGCCGTAATGCGCGATTGCCCGACCTCTCCGCGCAAGATGCGTTTGGTGGCAGACATCATCCGCGGCGTGGAGATCAACAAGGCGCTTGGCATCCTTCGCTACTCGAAGAAGGAGGCGTCTGTAAGAATGGAGAAGCTCCTCAAGTCGGCTATCGCCAACTGGGAGGCCAAGAACGAGGGCGAGCGTCTGGAGGATGTGACCCTTTGCGTAAAGGAGATCATGGTCGACGGCGGCCGCATGCTCAAGCGCATACAGGCAGCGCCCCAGGGTCGTGCGCACCGTATCCGCAAGCGTTCCAACCACGTGACCATCGTAGTAGACAAAATGGTAACCGCAGAAAACAACTAAGCAAATGGGACAGAAAGTAAATCCAATAGCAAACCGTCTTGGTATCATCAAGGGTTGGGATTCCAACTGGTATGGTGGTAAGGATTTCTCAGAGAAATTGGTAGAAGACGCAAAGATCCGCAAGTACCTGAATGTCCGTTTGGCTAAGGCAAGCATCTCGCGCATCATCATCGAGCGCACGCTCAAGCTTGTTACGGTGACCATCTCTACGGCCCGTCCGGGCATCATCATCGGCAAGGGCGGCCAGGAGGTCGACAAGCTGAAGGAGGAGCTGAAGAAGCTCACGGGCAAGGAGATCCAGATCAATATCTTCGAGGTAAAGCGTCCGGAGGTAGACGCAATGATCGTAGCGAACAACATCGCGCGCCAGCTGGAGGGCCGCGTATCGTACCGCCGTGCGGTGAAGACCACGATCGCATCGACGATGCGCATGGGCGCCGAGGGTATCAAGGTACAGGTATCGGGTCGTGTCGGCGGTGCCGAGATGGCACGCAGCGAGATGATGAAGGAGGGACGTATTCCTCTTCACACGTTCCGCGCGGATGTAGACTACTGCCTGGCCGAGGCGCTGACGAAGGTCGGTATCCTGGGCGTCAAGGTATGGATCTGCCACGGCACGGTATACGGCAAGCGTGATCTGTTCGAGATTCAGGGGGCAGCCTCGCAGCAGGGCGGCGGTGCACCGCAGCACCGCGGCGGCGGCAAGGGCGCTCCGAGAAAGAGACGTAATAACAATAGTAAGTAGGACCTTTTAAAGCGAAAAAACAGTTATGTTACAGCCAAAAAAGACCAAGTTTAGAAGAATGCAGAAGGGTCGTATGAAGGGTTTCGCTCAGAGAGGAAACCAGCTTGCATACGGTTCGTTCGGAATCAAGGCACTTGAATCGACCTGGATCACCGGCCGTCAGATCGAGGCGGCGCGTCAGGCCATCACCCGATACATGAAGCGTGAGGGTCAGATCTGGATCCGCATCTTCCCCGACAAACCCATCACGAAGAAGCCTGCCGAGGTACGTATGGGTAAGGGAAAGGGTAATCCGGAAGGATTCGTAGCCCCCGTAACGCCGGGACGTATCCTCTTTGAAGCCGAGGGCGTACCCATGGAGGTAGCGCAGGAGGCACTTCGTCTGGGCGCTCAGAAACTGCCCATAACGACCAAGTTTATCGTGCGACGCGATTATGTTGAATAATCCCTAAACAGAGAAAGAGATGAAAAGTGCTGAAATAAAGGATATGTCGGTACAGGACCTGCAGGAGCGCATCGAGGCTGAGAAGACGAAGCTCGCGACGCTGAAGGTGCAGCATGCGGTTTCGCCGGTCGAGAATCCTTCGATCATAAAGAAATCCCGCAGAGATATAGCACGTATGCTGACGATTCTGCGTCAAAAGAACCCTAAATGTTAATTACCACTATGGAAAGAAATCTTAGAAAAGAGCGCATCGGGTTGGTTGTCAGCAACAAAATGGACAAGACCATTGTGGTTGCGGTAGCGCGTAAGGTTAAGCATCCCATCTATGGCAAGTTCGTGAACAAAACTACGAAGTTCGTAGCCGAGTGCACCGACGAGAGCGTGAAGGAGGGCGATACCGTCCGCATCATGGAGACCCGCCCTCTGAGCAAGACGAAGCGTTGGAGATTAGTACAAATCATTGAAAGAGCCAAGTAGTTATGATACAGCAAGAAAGTAGATTAGTGGTAGCTGACAACAGCGGTGCGAAGGAGGTCCTTTGCATCCGTGTGCTGGGCGGTACGAAGCGCCGCTACGCATCTATCGGCGACAAGATCGTCGTAGCTGTGAAGAGCGCCAGCCCGTCGGGCGACGTTAAGAAGGGAGCCGTTTCGAAAGCGGTTGTAGTAAGAACGACCAAGGAGATAAGACGCGCCAACGGTTCGTACATACGTTTCGACGACAACGCCGTTGTGCTTCTGAACAATCAGGGCGAGATGCGCGGAACGCGAATCTTCGGTCCCGTGGCCCGCGAGCTGCGCGACCAGTACATGAAGATCATTTCGTTGGCACCTGAAGTATTGTAATCAAAAAAGAAGTAAAAGATGTCAGTCAAGTTACATATCAAGAAAGGGGACATGGTTTACGTCAACGCAGGCGACAGCAAGGGTCAGCAGGGCAAGGTTCTCGCGGTAGATCCGGCCAAGCAGCGTGCCATCGTCGAGGGCGTGAATCTCTGCAAGAAGGCTACCAAGCCCAATGCCAAGAATCCTCAGGGTGGAATCATCGAGCAGGAGGCTCCGATCCACATCTCGAATCTGCAGGTGCTCGATCCCAAGAGCGGCAAGCCCACTCGTATCGGCCGCAAGGCGGATGACAAAGGAAAATTAGTTCGTTACGCTAAAAAGTCAGGAGAGGAGATCAAATAATGGCATACGTACCAACACTCAAAACGCAGTACAAGGAGCAGATAGTTCCTGCTCTGATGAAGGAGTTTGGCTACACCAGCGTAATGCAGTGTCCCAAGCTCGAGAAGATCGTGATCAACCAGGGAATGGGCCAGGCCGTGTCGGACAAGAAGCTTATCGACGTGGCACAGGCCGAGCTTACCCAGATCACGGGCCAGAAGGCAGTTCAAACCAAGTCGCGCAAGGATATCTCGAACTTCAAGTTGCGTCGCGGCATGCCCATCGGTGTACGGGTAACGCTTCGCCGCAACCGCATGTACGAGTTCCTGGAGCGTCTGATCGCCGTGGCACTGCCCCGAATCCGCGACTTCAAGGGTATCAACGAGAAGTTCGACGGCAGCGGCAACTACACGCTGGGTATCACCGAGCAGATCATCTTCCCCGAGATCGACATCGACAAGATCACGAAGATCTTCGGTATGGAGATAACTTTCGTCACGACGGCACAGAGCGACGAGGAGGGCTACGCCCTTCTGCGCGAGTTCGGCCTTCCTTTCAAGAACGCTAAAAAGAACCAATAGGTATGGCAAAAGAATCAATGAAGGCACGCGAGGTGAAGCGTGTGAAACTTGCAAACCGTTATGCCCACAAGCGTGAGGAGATTGCTGCCAAGGTCAAGAGCGGTGAGATGGATCACGAGGAGGCGTGGATCGCACTGTCGAAGCTGCCGCGCAACTCGAATCCCATTCGCCAGCACAACCGTTGCAAGCTGACGGGCCGCCCGAAGGGTTACATGCGTCAGTTCGGCATCAGCCGTATCCAGTTCCGCGAGATGGCGTCGAAGGGCCTCATCCCGGGTGTAAAGAAGGCAAGCTGGTAGTCACAGATAGCGTCGGGGCGCGGCGAGCGTTGCGCCCCGGGCGTTTTTTCGGCGTGCGGAAGAGCCGTGGCTCTAACCCACACCGATCTTACTCTTCGGAAGACCGTATTCGGAGGGTGCCCGACAAGGGTTGCGGATCGAGCCGGAGGCTCCGGTCCGTGCGAGGGGTGCCCGCGATGCGCCGGTAAAGGCGTGTCCAAGAGACGATCTTCTATACGGATGCAGAATCCCGAGTATTCCGTCGCAGGCATGGAGGAAAGTGTCGTCCGAGGGCGATAACTTCTCGGTGCGGGCGCGGTAGAAAGGGTTAGGCATTGAGTTACGCAGCCCGACGTCGGCCGCAGCATGCGGCGGCTCCCCGGAAGAGGGAGTTTGCGGACGGGGCGACATGGTTGTAGCTGACCCGCGGAGTACGCGGTGCCGGTTGCGACTTTTGTCGTTGACAGGGCGGCCCGAAGGGGTGAAATCCCCGCTTTCGGGTGCGTTTTGCGCTAAAAACCGTATAATCGCTTAAATCTTAATGAAAAAAGGCGATTTTTCGGAATTTTATGCGTATATTTGCGCGCATTGTCGCGGGGGTATGCCTCCGCAGCGCTCCCCGAAAGGGGAAAACAATTACGGAAAAAACTTTTTGGTATTAATTTTTAACTTTTAATTCATTATGACAGATCCAATCGCGGATTTTCTAACTCGAATTAGAAACGCAGTGAAAGCCAACCACAAAGTGGTTGAAGCTCCTGGCTCAAAAATTAAGCAGGAAATTACGAAGATCCTTTACGAGCAGGGCTACATCCTGGCCTACAAGTTCGACACGAACGAGAAGGGTCACCCCACCATCAAGATCGCACTGAAGTGGGATGCCGCTACGAAGACGAACGCAATCAAGGACCTCAAGCGCATCAGCCGTCCGGGTCTTCGCCGTTATGCGTCGGTATCGGAGATGCCGCGCGTGCTCAACGGCCTTGGAATCGCGATCCTCTCGACCTCGAAGGGTATCATGACCGATGCGAAGGCTCGCAAGGAGAACGTCGGTGGCGAGATCCTCTGCTACGTATACTAACGGCGGGGGCGCCAGCAGTCTGGAAAGGCGCGGGGCGTCAAAGTCTGGAAAGGCGGGGCGTCAATAGTCTGGAAAGGCGGGACGTCAAAAGCCTGAAAAAAAGAATTCACTAACAAAACAAACTAAACGAAACACAATGTCAAGAATTGGTAAATTACCTGTAATCTTGCCGGCGGGGGTGACCGTAGAGGTAACGCCCGACAACACGGTAAGGGTGAAAGGGCCACTTGGGACACTGAGTCAGAAGGTTGATTCAGACATTAAGGTCGAGGTCGGCACACATACCGACGCTCACTCGGGCAAGGAGGAGCCTGCGGTTATGGTAAGCCGCCCGACGAACCAGCCCCGTCACCGTTCGCTGCACGGACTTTACCGTGCGCTGATCAACAACATGGTCATCGGCGTATCGAAGGGCTACGAGATCAAGCAGGAGCTTGTCGGCGTTGGCTACAAGGCCGAAGTCAAGGGCAACATTCTGGAGATGAACCTCGGCTATTCGCACGATACGGCACTTATGCTTCCTCCGGAGATCACGGCGACGGCCGTCACGGAGAAGAAGGGCAACCCGATCATCACGCTCAAGAGCATCGACAAGCAGCTCATCGGACAGGTCGCTGCGAAGATCCGCTCGCTGCGCAAGCCGGAGCCTTATAAGGGTAAGGGTATCAAGTTCGTGGGAGAGACGCTGCGTCGCAAGGCCGGTAAGTCAGCTTCAAAATAGTTAAAACAAGTCAAGCGTTATGTCATTGAATAAGATAGAAAGAAGAGAGAGGATCAAGATGCGTATCCGCAAGATCGTGAGCGGAACGCCCGAGCAGCCTCGCATGACTGTATTCCGTAGCAACAAGCAGATCTACGTACAGTTCATAGATGACCTCGCCGGTGTAACTCTGGCCACGGCTTCTTCGCTCGACAAGGAGATCGCCGCCGAGACGGCCGGCAAGACCAAGAGCGAGGTGGCGGCAATGGTAGGCAAGCTGGCGGCCCAGCGCGCCGTCGAGAAGGGAATCTCGACCGTGTCGTTCGACCGTAACGGTTACCTGTATCACGGAAGAATCAAAATGTTAGCCGACGCCGCTCGCGAGGGTGGTCTTAAATTCTAAGCGATATGTCAAATACCAACATAAAGAAAGTTCGTACAAGCGACCTCGAGCTCAAGGACAGGCTCGTAAGCATCAACCGTGTCACGAAGGTGACGAAGGGCGGTCGTACATTCAGCTTCTCTGCCATTGTCGTGGTAGGTAACGAGAACGGTGTGGTAGGCTACGGCCTCGGCAAGGCATCGGAGGTTACGTCGGCAATCGCAAAGGGCGTGGAGGATGCAAAGAAGAATCTGGTGAAGATTCCTGTGATCAACGGAACGATACCCCACAAGCAGGAGATGCGTTTCGGGGGTTCTCTGGTCATGATACGTCCGGCCGCACCCGGTACGGGTATCATCGCCGGCGGTGCCATGCGTGCCGTTCTGGAGTCTGTCGGCGTGAAGAACGTGCTTGCCAAGAGCAAGGGCTCGTCGAACGCCCACAACCTGGTGAAGGCTACGGTAGCTGCATTGTGCGAGCTGCGTGACGCTCGCAGCGTGGCACAGGCCCGCGGCATATCTATGAACAAGGTGTTTAACGGATAAAAAGCGCAACAGTATGGCAACATTGAAAATCACTCAGGTTCGCAGCCGTATCGGCGCCTCGGCGCAGCAGCGCAAGAATCTCGACGCGCTGGGTCTTCACAGGATCCATCAGAGTGTCGAGCATGAGGATTCGGCTATCATCAAGGGTATGCTCGAGCGCGTAAAGCACCTCGTGGTGATCGAGCAGGTAAAATAAGTTTAACGATTAAAGATTGAATTCAATATGGAACTCAATAACTTAAAGCCCGCACAGGGTTCTACGCATCACGACAAGCGTGTGGGTCGCGGCGCCGGCTCGGGTCGCGGCGGCTATGCCACGCGCGGTCTGAAGGGAGCCAAGTCGCGTTCGGGATACTCACGCAAACTCGGCTTCGAGGGCGGTCAGATGCCTTTGCAGCGTCGTCTTCCCAAGTTCGGATTCAAGAATCTGAAGAGGGTTGAGTTTAAGCCTATCAACCTTTCGGCTCTGGAGTCTCTGGCAGAGAAGAACTCGCTTACGGCGATATCGGTCGAGACGCTGGTAGATGCCGGATTCGTTTCATCGAACGACAAGGTAAAGATTTTGGGCAACGGATCTCTCACGAAGGCTCTGACGGTAACGGCACACGCCTTCTCGAAGAGCGCCGAGGAGGCCATCACGGCGGCCGGCGGCAGCGTGGAAAAGTTGTAACCTAAAAACGTCGATTCGATATGAACGGTTATATGATTGTTGGCATAGTGGTGGTGGTAGTAATCGTACTGCTGCTGGCTACCAACAAGAAACTCATCGAAACACTCAAGAACATATACAAGATCGAGGAGCTGCGCAAGCGTATCCTCTATACGCTTGGTCTGCTTCTGGTGTTCCGTCTGGGCTGTTTTGTGGTAATACCGGGTATCAACCCCAATGCTTTGGGCGCGGATTCGGCTTTGGCTGACCAGATGAACAGCAACACCCTGCTGGGTCTGCTGGACGTATTCTCGGGAGGTGCATTCGCCAATGCCGCCATCTTCGCTCTGGGAGTGATGCCCTACATCACCGCGTCGATCATCATCCAGCTTCTGGGTATCATGGTTCCTGCCGTGCAGAAGCTGCAGAAGGAGGGTGAGAGCGGCCGCCGCAAGATGAACCAGTGGACCCGTTTGCTCACCATCGTGGTGCTGTGCCTCCAGGGCCCGGCCTACGTTGCAAACCTCTATGCCCGTATGCCCGAGGCGTTCGTCTATGGCGGAACGTTCCTCTTCTTCGCCTACGCCACGGTCATCCTTATCGCCGGAACCATGTTCACCATGTGGTTGGGCGAGAAGATCACCGACAAGGGTATCGGCAACGGAATCTCGCTTATCATCATGATCGGTATCGTGGCACGTCTGCCTCAGGCTCTGCTGGCCGAATTCACGGCCCGCGTGAGCACCTCGACGGGTAGCCTGATCATGTTCGTGGTGGAGCTGGTGATACTGTTCCTGGTGTTCATGGTTACGATAGCTGTGGTGCAGGCCGTGCGCAAGGTGCCTGTACAGTATGCCAAGCGTGTGATCGGTAACAAGCAGTACGGCGGCGTACGTCAGTACATTCCGCTGAAGATGAATGCGGCCAACGTGATGCCCATCATCTTCGCGCAGGCGCTGATGTTCATCCCGATGCTGATTCCGGGATTGCAGGGAACATTCTCTAACATCCAGGGCTTCTGGTACAATTTCACGCTGGCGGTGCTGGTGATCGCCTTCACCTATTTCTACACGGCGATTATCATCAACCCTCAAATGATGGCGGAGGACATGAAGCGCAACGGCGGCTTCATCCCGGGCGTCAAGCCGGGCAAGCAGACGGTGAGCTACATCGACACCATCATGACGAGAATCACCCTTCCGGGATCGGTCTTCCTGGCGCTCGTATCTATATTGCCGGCGCTGGCGATGAAGTTCCTGGGTGTTCAGCAGCATTTCGCCTACTTCTACGGAGGTACGTCGCTGCTGATCATGGTAGGTGTTATCCTCGATACTCTGAAGCAGATTGAGAGCTACCTGCTGATGCGTCACTACGACGGTCTGATGAAGACGGGACGCATACAGGGTCGTTATTAACGGAGCTTCCGCAAGGTTTTCCGAAGAGGAGGAACAGGGAGGCGCCTCGATTGTAAAGAAAGGCGGGCCGCGCAAGCGGCGCAAAACAATACGAAAAGGAGATGATTCATCTGAAAACGGACGCTGAGATCGAGATTCTGCGTGAGAACAACATCCTGGTCAGCCGGACGCTGGCCGAGGTAGGGCGTAACATCCGCCCGGGGATCACCACGCGTGAACTGGATAAGATCGCCGAGGATTTCATCCGTGCGAACGGAGCCATTCCGGCGTGTCTGGGGTACGAGGGCTATCCGGCCTCGACCTGCATATCGGTCAACGAGCAGGTAGTCCACGGCATACCGTCGGATCGGGTCATCAAGGAGGGCGACATAGTATCGGTCGATTTGTGTACGCTTTTGAAGGGGTTTGTTGGCGATTCGGCATATACGTTTGCCGTAGGCGAAGTCGGCGAGGAGGCAAGGCGGCTTCTGGCAGTCACCAAAGAAGCTCTTTATAAGGGTACGGCACAGGCCAAGGCGGGAAATCGCGTGGGCGATATCTCGGCGGCGGTGCAGGAGTACGTCGAAAGCTTCGGCTACGGCGTAGTGCGCGAGCTGGAGGGACACGGTTTGGGGCGAGAGATGCACGAAGCCCCCGGTGTTCCGAATTACGGGGCTCGCGGCAGGGGACCTCTGCTGAAGGAGGGCATGGTCATCTGCATAGAACCGATGATAACGATGGGCAGCAAGGCCGTGGTTTTCGAGCGCGACGGGTGGACCGTCCGCACGCGGGACCGCAAGCCTGCGGCACACTTCGAGTTTGCCGTTGCGATCCGTCGCGACGGGCCCGACGTATTGACCGACTTTAATATAATCGAACAGGCACTTAACAACTAAGTAGAGGCTCTATGGCAAAACAAACTGCTATTGAAAGGGACGGAACCATCATCGAAGCATTGTCTAACGCGATGTTCCGTGTCGAATTGGATAACGGACACGTTATCACGGCCCACATCTCGGGGAAGATGCGTATGCACTACATCAAGATTCTTCCCGGCGATAAGGTCAAAGTGGAGATGACCCCCTACGATTTGAGTAAGGGTCGCATATCCTTTAGGTACAAATAATCAGATTGCTTGAAAAGTCATGAAAGTAAAAGCATCAATCAAGAAGCGTAGCGAGGATTGCAAGATCGTGAAGCGCAAGGGAAAGCTCTACGTCATCTGCAAGAAGAATCCCAAGTTCAAGATGCGCCAAGGGTAATGTTCAAAAGATTAATTAAAGAAAGGAATTTATGGCACGTATAGTAGGTGTAGATTTACCTAAAAACAAGCGGGGCGAGATAGGCCTGACCTATATTTACGGTATAGGCCGCAGCACGGCCCGCAAGATTCTTGACAAGTCAGGGATCTCGTACGACGTAAAAGTAAGCGACTGGACCGACGAGCAGGTCGGCGCAATCCGTACGGCGATAGCCGATATGGGCATCAAGGTCGAGGGCGAGTGCCGTTCGATCGTACAGCTGAACATCAAGCGCCTGATGGATATCGGCTGCTATCGCGGCATCCGTCACCGTCTGGGTCTTCCCGTGCGCGGGCAGAGTACGAAGAACAATGCCCGTACGCGCAAGGGTCGCAAGAAGACCGTAGCAAACAAGAAAAAGGCAACGAAGTAATAAATAGAGAGTTATGGCAAAGAAAACTGGAACGGTCAAGAAGAAGGTTGTCAAAGTGGGTGCCGTTGGTATGGCTTTCGTACACTCGACTTTCAACAACGTAATCATTACTATCACCAACGAGGTCGGCGAGGTAATCAGCTGGTCGTCGGCAGGTAAGATGGGATTCCGCGGCTCGAAGAAGAATACTCCCTATGCAGCGCAGACGGCGGCAGCCGATTGCGCGAAGGTTGCCTACGACATGGGTCTGCGCAAGGTAAAGGTCTATGTTAAGGGTCCGGGTCAGGGCCGCGAGAGTGCGGTTCGCACGATCCACGGAGCCGGTATCGAGGTGATGGAGATCATCGACGTGACTCCGCTGCCGCATAACGGCT
Organism: uncultured Alistipes sp.; assembly: GCA_949283205.1. GTDB lineage: Bacteria > Bacteroidota > Bacteroidia > Bacteroidales > Rikenellaceae > Alistipes. Next base: position 16,929 of record CASDSD010000028.1, read on the forward strand.
GCCGCGCTCCCAACCGTCGCCGTGTATAGTGAGCAGTCGGGAGACGACAGAAGAGGACTTTTAGTGAAAAGGTATTAAAAAAGTTAAAAACAATGGCAAGATATATAGGACCTAAATCGAAGATCGCCCGTAAGTTCGGCGAAGCTATCTATGGTGCGGACAAAGTTCTTGAGAAGAGGAACTTTCCTCCCGGACAGCACGGTCTGGCTCGCAAGCGCAAGAAGAATTCGGAGTACGGCGAGCAGTTGAGCGAGAAGCAGAAGGCGAAGTACACCTACGGTATACTGGAGAAGCAGTTCGCCCGCACGTACGAGGCAGCGGCACGTATGGGCGGCATCACGGGTGAGAACCTGCTGAAGCTGCTGGAGTGCCGTCTGGACAATGTCGTATACCGTCTGGGCATCGCCCCGACGCGTGCGGCAGCGCGCCAGCTGGTATCGCACCGTCACATCTGCGTCAACGGCGAGGTTGTGAACATTCCGTCGTATTCGCTGCGCGTAGGCGACATCGTGTCGGTACGCGAGAAGTCTAAGAGCCTGGAGGTTATTACGTCGGCAGTAGCCGGATCGTCACGCAGCCGTTACGCATGGCTGGAGTGGGACGGCGCCACGATGAGCGGTAAGCTCCTGCAGAAACCCGAACGTGAGGAGATTCCCGAGAACATCAAGGAACAGCTGATCGTCGAGCTGTACTCGAAGTAGTAATTAATACAAATTCAATAATTTATGGCAATATTAGCATTCCAGAAACCTGAAAAGGTTATTATGCTCGAAGCCACCGCGTCGTTCGGAAAATTCGAGTTCCGGCCGCTGGAACCCGGCTTCGGTATGACAGTCGGCAACGCTTTGCGACGCGTTTTGCTCTCATCGTTGGAGGGTTATGCAATTACGACCGTAAAGGTAGCCGGAGTGAACAATGAGTTTGCCGCTATTCCGGGAGTGATGGAGGGTATGATGGATATCATCCTGAAGCTCAAGCAGATCCGTTTTTTGCGCACGGTAGACAATCAGGATTTTGAGAAGGTCACCGTAAACGTGGCGGGTGTAACGGAGCTTACCGCAGGATATATCTCGAATTACCTGTCATCGTTCAAAGTCCTGAATCCCGATCTGGTCATCTGCCATCTTGCGCCGGGTACGAAGATGCAGATCACGCTGACGATCGGCAAGGGACGCGGATATGTGCCTTCTGAAGAGAACGCCCCCGCCGAGAAGGAGCTGGACGTTCTTCCCATCGACTCGATCTTCACGCCCATCAAGAACGTGAAGTATTCGATCGAGGATTACCGTGTGGAGCAGAAGACCGACTACGAAAAGTTGAATTTGGAGATTACTACCGATGGTTCAATCCATCCCAAGGAGGCTCTGAAAGAGGCCGCCAAGATACTTATCCAGCACTTCATGCTCTTCTCGGACGAGAAGATCACCATCAACATGGACGACAGCAGCGACAACGACACGCTGGACGACGAGGCACTGCGCATGCGCCAACTGCTGAAGACGAAGCTGTCGGATCAGGACCTGAGCGTGCGCGCTCTGAATTGCCTGAAGGCGGCGGATGTCGACACCGTGGGCGATCTGGTGAAGCTGAACCGCAACGACCTGCTGAAGTTCCGCAACTTCGGCAAGAAGTCGCTCACGGAGCTGGACGAGTTGCTGGCATCACTTAACCTTAAGTTCGGAATGGACGTATCAATCTACAAACTTGATAAAGACTAATTATGAGACACAATAAGAATTTCAATCACCTGGGCCGCCAGGCGGGTCACCGCAAGGCGATGTTGTCGAACATGGCCTCGTCGCTGATCCTGCACAAGCGCATCGAGACCACCGTTGCCAAGGCGAAGGCTGTACAGCAGTTCGTGGAGCCTCTGGTAACCAAGTCGAAGGAGGACACCACTCATTCGCGTCGTGTAGTATTCTCGTACCTGAAGCAGAAGAAGGCCGTGACGGAGCTGTTCCGTACGGTAGCGCCGAAGATTGCGGAGCGTCCGGGCGGATACACCCGTATCCTGAAGACCGGTTTCCGTCTGGGCGACGGTGCCGACATGTGCATCATCGAGCTGGTTGACTTCAACGACGCCTATACCTTCGGCAAGATAGCATCGACGGAGGAGGCGAAGCCCAAGACGCGTCGTTCGCGCAAGAGCGCAGCCAAGAAGACCGACGCCGTGGAGGATGCCACGGTAGTGGAGGAGAAGAAGAGCGCAGCACGCGCCAAGGCTCCGAAGGCCGCTCCCGTGAAGAATGCTGCGGCACCTGCCGTGAAGAAGACCAACGTAGGTAAGAAGATGTAATCGGAGCGATCCGGAATCATATTACCGATACGGCCCCCTGCGAAGGGGGCCGTTTTTTGTTGCTCCGGGTGAGGGGTTCGGGCGGGTGACCACGAAGCGATATACGCCCTTTGGCGATTCCGCATGGCCTTGCCGCTGCCGCCGGTGCCGCTGCCGCCGGTGCTGGCGGTGCCGCCGTCGGAGTGGGCGAAAAATGCCGGCCGAAGACTTTCGGCCGGCATCTCCCTTTCATGGCGGCATCCGCTACGGAGCATGTGCGCCTGGAACGGGGCGGTGTCAGATTATGCGCTCGACAAGGATGCGTTTGTCCTGCTGAAGCAGTTCGAGGAATGTCTCGTCCGAACGCCGTTTCTTGCGTATTTGTATGAGCAGTCGTGCGCGATAGATTATGCCCGTTGCCGAGCGCTCGTTCTCCAACTCGAAGGAGACGATGGCGTACCCTGCGTCGCGCAGTTTTGTGAGCGTCTCGTTTACGGCGTCGCGTTCGAGCGTAGAGAATACGAGCGATATGCGGTGCGAGCCGAGGCTGCCGAAGAAGAGGTTCAACACCTCGAGTCCCACCAGAGTCAGCAGAGTGGCGGCTACGGCCACGCCATACATACCCGCTCCCGTGGCCATGCCTACGCCCGATATGGCCCAGAGGCTTGCTGCGGTGGTAAGGCCGCGCACGATCTGGCGGTGGAATATGATGGCGCCGGCGCCGATGAAACCTATGCCGCTTACTACCTGTGCGGCGACGCGGCTGGGGTCGAGGCGCAGGCCTTCGTGTACGGCGATGAACTCCTCGAATCCCCATTGCGATACGATCATGAAGAGGGCGCTGCCGAGCGATACGAGGAAGTGCGTGCGGAATCCGGCCTCTTTGACCCGCCACTCGCGCTCGAGCCCGACGACGGTTCCGAGCAGCCCTGCCACCACGAGGCGGAAGATGAAAACCCAGGTCATTGTCATAACTGTCAGAATTTGTATGGAGCCGCTCCGTGCGGCCTCATATGCAAAGATAGCGCAAAATATCGAAAGCCGTATCGCGATTTTCACATCCGGGCATGCGCCACCGGCCGCCGGGACGGTGCCGGGCGCGGCAGGTGGGATGGTGTCGGGTACAGAAGGTGGAACGGTGCCGGGCGCGACAGGTGGAATGGTGTCGGGTGCAGCATGCGTGACGATACGGGGTGTGCCGCACGGGGCCGTGGCGTGTGTGACGGCGGGCTGCACGACATCCTTTTCACGGGTGCGGTGTAGTGTGAGGGCCGGAAACGGCACCGCCCCTGCATGCCGCAGCGGGCGGTGCAGGGGCGGTGTCCGGGTCATGTGCGGCCGCGCACGGCGGGCCGTCGTCATGACGCTATTGCTTGATCCACGAGAGCAGCTCCTTGAACGAGGGGCGCTTGCCGTGCATGAGGATGCCGACGCGGTAGATGCGCGCGGCGATCCATACCATCGCCACGACCGATGCGTACAGCACTACCAGCGAGAGCACGATCTGCCACGTGGGTATGTGCGAGGGTATACGCGCCAGCATCACGATGGGCGAGGTGAAGGGTATGATCGAGCCCCAGAATGCGATCGTCGAGTTGGGGTCCTCGAATACCGTCATCATGAGGATGAATCCGAGGATTATGGGTATGGTTATGGGTGTCTGGAGCTGCTGTGCGTCCTGTATCGAGTCGACGCTCGATCCCACGGCGGCGAACATGGCCGAGTAGAAGAGGAATCCTCCCACGAGGAACAGCAGCAGGTAGAGGAACATCATCACCATCTGTGCGGGGTTCGTTGCCAGCGACACGGCCGAGATAAGGTCGGCATCCACGCCGGCCTCGGCCGAGGTCATGGCTCCGGCCTCGACGGCGCGCACGGTCTCCATCATGTCGGCAGGTACGAGCGCCGACATCATCGCGGCGCCGACGCCGCAGATCAGCACGGCCCAGATTGCCACCTGCGTGGCGGCTACCGACGCCACGCCGAGGATCTTGCCCGTCATGAGCTGGAAGGGCGATACGCTCGTCACCAATACGTCCAACACGCGGCTGCCCTTCTCCTCTATGACGGTGGTCATCACCATCGAGCCGTAGATGATGAGGAACATGTAGAGTATCATTCCCATAACTCCTCCCAGCGCATAGGACAGGGCCGACGATGTGGCCTCGGCGGGCTCCGCCCCGTCGGTGAGGTCGGTGCGGTATGCCGAGAGCGACACCTTCACCTTGACATCCTTCATTATCTGCTCGAGGTTTTCGATATTGTAGCGCTTCAGCCGTTCGTTCTCGATTATGCGCTCCATCTGCGAGGTGATGGAGCTCTCGAGCGCCATCGACGACGAGGCGTTGGTGTAGAGCTTCACGTCGGTCGGGTTGTCGACTATGTCTTCGCCTATCCACAGCACGCCGAAGACGTCGGTGTCGTTGCGTGCCTGTTCGATGCTCTTGTCGGTAGGCTCGAATACGACGTTGTCGCCGTTCTCGAGCTTCGGGGCTATGATGCCGCTGTTGTCGATCACCAGCAGGTGCTTGGTGTCGCCCTTGGCGAATACCATCATCAGCGTGGGCGCCGCCATCAGCGCCAGCATCAGCACCGGCATGAGGATGGTGGTTATGATGAATGACTTCTTGCGTACCCGCTCGTTGAATTCGCGGGCTATGATTATGCGTATCTTGTTCATTGTCGTGATGTTTTATTGTTCGGTACGGTTCGGGGCCTGCGGTTTCCCCGTCTTTACAGCTTGCCCTCGACGGCGCGGATGAATATGTCGTTCATGCTCGGTATCACCTCGTTGAACGAGCGCAGCTCTATGGCGTCGTTCACGGCGGCCACCGTCTGGCGCACCGTCGCCGCGGGGTTGAGCTTCAGGCGCGTGGTGTGGTAGGGGGTGTCGCTCACCTCGGTGGTGCCCAGCAGCTCGGCCATGGGGGCCACGGCGTTCTCCAGCGTGGCGGGGTCGCCTCCGTATGTCACCTCGAAGATGTTCTCGCCGAAGCGGCGGCGCACCTCGTCGACCGATCCCGAGAGGATGTTGTGCGACTTGTTGATGAGGGTTATGTGGTCGCATATCTCCTCGACGCTCGACATGTTGTGCGTCGAGAATATCACCGTGGCGCCGTTGTCGCGCAGGCGCAGGATCTCCTGCTTGAGCATGTTGGCGTTTATGGGGTCGAAGCCCGAGAAGGGCTCGTCGAAGATGAGCAGGCGCGGCTCGTGCACCACCGTGGAGATGAACTGCACCTTCTGGGCCATACCCTTCGAGAGGTCCTCCACCTTCTTGTCCCACCAGTCCTGGATGCCGAAGCGGACGAACCACTTCTTGAGGCGCTCGACGGCCTCGCGGCGCGAGAGGCCCTTCAGCTGTGCGAAGAATATGGCCTGCTGGCCCACCTTCATCTTCTTGTAGAGTCCGCGCTCCTCGGGCAGGTAGCCTATGTGGTGTATGTCGTCGTCGGTGATGGGGCGTCCGTCGAATGTCACGGTGCCGGCGTCGGGCAGCGTGATGCGGTTGATGACGCGTATGAGTGTGGTCTTGCCGGCGCCGTTGGGGCCGAGCAGACCGTAGATGGAGCCTTTGGGCACCTCGAGCGAGACGTCATCGAGGGCCGTATGGCCCGCATAGCGTTTGGTGACGTTCGCTATCTGCAGAATGTTCATGTTTCGGATGTGTTGTTTGTGTTATGCGTAATATCAGTCGCAGTGCAGGGGACAAAATTACAAAACCGGATATAAAAAATATTATTTTACATGTAAAAATCTCATTACGCGGCTGTCGTGGGCGTTGCACCGTCCGCAGGCTCCGCATGCGATGGCGGGGATGCCGGCGCACAGCCGAAAACAGGAGGAAAAATTTGGCGGCCTCGTCCGAATATGCTATATTTGCCTCCGTATCGGTTTCCCGCAGCCGGCTCGGCCGGTCAGGGAATCAAAAGGGAAACGGGTGAGAATCCCGTACAGTTCCCGCTGCTGTAAGCTTCTCCGCCTCGGGCGGATGTCGGAAGCGGCTCTCTTAACCACTGATCCTGCGGATCGGGAAGGTGCCGCCTGCGGAGCGAGTCAGAAGACCTGCCGTTACGGAACCCTGCGTACCCGGCCTGCGGCGAACGGGCTGGTGCGAAACAAGGTTTATCACGATTGCATTATATGGCCGTATCTCGGGTACCTGCCGCCGCGGGTCGAAGGGAGTGCAGAGCGCAGGCCGTTCCCTGCGGGCGGCATTGCCGTGCCGCGATGCGGAGCCCGGGCGCATGATCGGAGTGTGGAGTCCGGGGCGCATGTGGAGACACGGCGGCGGGCCTTATGGATGTCCCGCCATGAGCGGGAGACGCGTGGCGTCGGTGCCGACCGATGCGGGTAAGGGAAACGTTTAACCTAAATATTGAAAAGATGAAAAAGATGAGACTCTTTGTTGCGATGTTTGCCGCCGTGGCACTCTTTGCAAGTTGTTCGGAGGACGGCCCCGGTATGGAGACGGCTGTCGTGACGTTTGAAGGCTCGGATTGGGCGCCCTTCGTGGCGTCGTCGTTCGACGCCACCTATACGGGTTCCGTAGCCACGCCCGACTATGTGTGGAAGGATGCGGGAACGTCGCTTACCGGACCCAACATCTTCTCGGGCGGCTATTTCTCGGGCGGATGGGTCGTGTCGTCGTACAACTCGAACGACCTGGCCACCTACGGTGACTACACCACGGACCTCTACGTCTATAACGCCTCGAACGAGAACGCCACCACGCGCGGCGGCCACAACGGTTCGGATACCTTCCTTATCGGTTACGGCAACAAGAGCGAATGGGGCGACTTCCGCCCGTCGTTGAAGTTCGCCGACGGCAAGGCGCGTGTGATATGCGGCTGCTATGTCAATTCGACCTGCTATTTTCTCAATATAGCGAAGAACGGCAACTACTCGTCGCCGGCCATCGCCGAGGGCCAGAAGGTCGAGATCGTCGCCACGGGCTACGATGCCGCGGGCAACGAGACGGGCTCCGTCGGCATGACCTTCGCCGAGAAGGACAACATGATCACCGAGTGGACGGCATGGGACCTCTCGTCGCTGGGCGAGGTCGTCGAGGTGAAGTTCGACATGACGGGTGACGTTACGAACGACTACGGTTTCGCCATGCCCACCTACTATGCCATCGACGACGTTACGGTCGAGTGGCAGGCCGAGTAATCCGGGCCGCGGGATCGGATATGGATCAATGCCCGCACCGCGGCGCTGCGGCGTACGGTTGCGGGCGTATGGAGACGGGAGATGTGTCGCAGCCCTTCGGGCGCGGCCCTCTCCCGTCTCTTTTCGTGCGCCCTGCGCGGTATTTGGCCTTCGCGGGGCGTTGTTGAGCAAAAATGTTATATATTTGTATGCCCTGTGTATGCCTGCGGATGTGTGGACCCTTTCCCGTGTGACGGGAGGCTCATGCCTCCATGTGCCGGCATGCTGTTGAGAAGTGTTTACCCATGAAAAATGTTCCCGTATGATGCGAAAGATCGTTTTGTCGTGTGTGTCGTTTGTTGCGTCCGTCCTCTGCTGCGGCGTGTGTGCCGCGCAGGATGCCGCGAGCCTGATTCCTGCGGATGCCTCCGTCGTGATGCGGATTCATGCCGGACGCATAATGGAGAAGGCCGGCGGTGAGGAGCTGACGGCAAGGATCGTCTCCATGGTGGAGGAGAACGCCTCCGGTGGCGGGGAGCTCTCTTTGCCCGGAAAATGGGGCGTCGATACCGACATGCCGATATATCTGTCGATTACGCGCGACAGCCGCGGGATCGACGGGGTGTCGGTGGCCGTGGCGATGAATGTCTCGGATGCGGAACTCTTCGAGCGTGCGGCGCAGGAGATGTGCGACGGCAGGGTGCGCAGCCGCAAGGGGGTCTCGTGGGCCGAGGATGAGGATGTGTGCATGGTGTTCGATTCGCATCTGGCCGTAGTGGCTACGGTAGATGGCACGCGCGATGCTGCATGGTGGCGCGATATGGTGGCGCGTGGCGGCCGCACGGAGTCTGTATCCGCGGCGGAGGGCTTCGGCTGCATGATGGAGTCCGATGGCGATATCTCCGTGATGGTGGCCGGAACGGCCATTGACGAGGATGAACTCTCGACGCTAAAGGGGATCTACGGGACCGACTTCCCCATAGACGGGATGTCGCTGGTATGGGAGCTTGCGAGCGACAGAGGCCTTGCCGAGGTGCATTACCGTATCGTGGCCGAGAGCGCGGAGGCCGCGAGATATCTCGAGCAGAACATGTCCGGCCTGCGGCGCGTCGAGGGGCGTTATGCCGACTGTATCCCCGCCTCGTCGATGCTCGTGATATACAGCGCGGTGGACGGCGGCAAAATCGCGGAGATGATGTCGCGGCTGTCGGCCCTTGCCGAAACCGAAACAGATGAGGATAATGAGTATCTTGCTCTGCTGCAGCGTCTCGTGGGCTCCCTGTCGGGCGACCTGGCTGTAGTATTGGGCGTGCCGACCCTCGCCGATAACAGCGTGTCGATCCCCTCCACGTTTATGGCGCAGGTGTCGAACCGCGAACTGATGGATTTCGTGGTGCGGCAGTTGGGTGAGGATGTTCCCGTCGAGGAGATCGGAGACGGTTATGTGGTCGGCGCAGGCGGTATGAACGTATGGATGAGCATGCGCGACGGCAATATGGTCATATCTACCGTCGAGGGCATGGGATCGCTGCCGCGGGCAGAGACGCCTGCGGCGATAAAGGGCTGCCGCGAGGGGTACGGAGGCTTTTTCTTCGACATGAAAAAGGCGCTGTCGGCGTTCGGCCCAATGCTCGGCCTCATTGACGGCAGTGGCAAGATTTCCCGCCTGCTCGCGCGCATAGACTCTGTGGAGAGTTTCTCCGAGCGCCCCGACACTTTACGCTGCACGGTACGCTTGAGTGACGGCAGCGACAACCTGTACCGTGTTGTCGCGGATGCCGTAGCGGACTTCATGTCGGATGCCGGGGATGATGCCGGTACGTCGGAAGAGTGACGGCACGAGGCGTTGCCGTGCGGCCGCGGCCTCCTCGCCTGCGGCGCCGGACGGGCCGCCATGCGGCGGCGAAGATCTTCATGTGCTGCGCTAACGAAGTATGTACGTTGAAAATGCGGCGGTTTGAAAGAAGTTTATTACCTTTGCAGGCAACAAAATAAAAACTACAACGCGATGAAAGAGATGGTTCTGGTTTCGGGCGGTGCGGGATACATAGGTTCGCATACCGCCGTGGAGTTGATAAATGCCGGATACGACGTGGTCGTGGCGGACAACCTGTCGAATTCCGACATGAGCGGCGTCGAGGGCGTGCGCAAGATTACGGGTGTGGATGTTCCCTTCGTGAATGTCGATTGCTGCGACAAGGAGGCTTTCCGTCGCGTATTCGAGCAGTACAAGTTCAATTCGGTGATCCATTTCGCCGCCTTCAAGGCCGTGGGCGAGTCGGTTACCGACCCCATGAAGTACTACCGCAACAATCTCACGTCATTCATGAACGTGGTGGATCTGATGCGCGAGTTCGGGCGCCAGAACATAGTCTTCTCGTCGTCGGCGACGGTATACGGCGAGGCCGACCATCTGCCCGTAACGGAGCAGACGCCGCGCAAGCCCGCGACTTCGGCCTATGGCAACACCAAGCAGATGTGCGAGGATATCCTGCGCGACTCGGTGACGGCATACGACGGTCTGAAGGGTATCGCCCTGCGTTATTTCAACCCCATCGGCGCGCACCCCTCGGCCCTCATCGGCGAGCTGCCGCGCGGCGTGCCGCAGAACCTCGTCCCCTTCATCACGCAGACGGCGGCCGGCGTACGCGAGTGCCTGAGCGTCTTCGGTGACGACTATCCCACGCCGGACGGCTCGTGCCTGCGCGACTATATCGACGTTGTGGACCTGGCGAAGGCTCACGTTGTGGCCATCACCCGCATGGTCGAGGGCCGCAACAAGGAGGCTTACGAAATCTTCAACGTCGGCACGGGCAACGGTACCTCGGTGCTGGAGCTGGTACACAGTTTCGAGCGCGTGAACGGTCTGAAACTCAACTATAAGATAGCGCCGCGGCGTCCGGGTGACGTGGTGGCCATCTGGGCCGATACGACGCTTGCGAACAAGGAGCTGGGATGGAAGGCCGAGCGTTCGCTCGACGACACCCTGCGTTCGGCATGGGCGTGGGAAAAGCACGTTCGCGGCATAAAATAACTGCGGCATAAAATAAAATACCGCTGCGGCGCGTTATGTAGACACCGGTGCGCCGCAGGGGTTTTGCGGCGTGGCATGCGATTATTTATTACGGAATGAAAAAATATCTGCTTATCTCTCTGTTGGCCATATTTTGTTGCGGCATGAGCGCCGAGGCGCAGAGAATAGTACCCAAATACAAAAAGAAGAAGGAGGTGCGCGAGTACGATCTCGGCATGTCCGACCGCCGGTGGACGGTAACCTTCGGCGGCAGCTACAACATGGCGCTTGGGGCGTTTGACCGCATACGTTACGTGGACCGCGACTATGTGGTTCGTTACGACCGCGCGCCGTCACTCTCGGGCGGCAGCGTGCATATGGGCGTGGGATACAAGGTCACGGACAATCTTACGCTCGGCAGCGAGGCAGGTATGCTGTTCCAATACAATGATTATGCCCTGCCCCTGTACGCTACGGCCACCTACTATTACGGCCCGTCGAAAGGCAATTTCCGCCATCGCTGGTTCAACTACGTCAACCTCGGTCCGCAGTTCTACTTCAGCGGCAGCACCAAGACCGGAGCCATGGCTGCGGCGGGCGGCGGCGTGCGTATCATAGTGAGCGGGTCTTTGAAGATGGATCTGCAGCTGGGCTACCAGCTCAACATGCACCGTCCGGATATCTGTGATACGGGCAAGTATGACCTTCCGGCATCGGGCGTGCGGTACAAGGAGTATACGCATGTGTTGCAGGTGGGTGTCAACTTCATCATCTTCTGATGCGCGGTGCGGCGGCGGCGGATGGTGCGGCCGGGATATTCCCGGGCGCGGTACTTATGGATTTGCGGGCATCGGTGAATGCCCGTTTTTTGTTTACGGTTACGACCCTGCCGCTGGCGGTATTATACTATTGATAAGGTGAATGTTATGAAAATGTTGCGGAATCTGTTGCTGCCGAGTGCGGCAGCCCTGTTTCTGGCGGCGCTGCCGTGCGGGGCTGTGACGGCGCAGCCCGTGGAGCGGGCGCCGCGCGTGGCTCTGGTATATACGGTCACCACGCCGGAACTCAAGGCCGACGTCGAGAGGTCGGTGCGGCAGAGTGTCGGGAAGGATGTCGAGCTTCTGGTCTACGAAATCCCGGAGGCCTTCGAGGAGATACGGGATGCGGGGTATGTCACGCCGCATGCCGCGGCGCGTGTCGTCGCGACATACATGCAGGCCGTGGAGGATGGCGCCGATGCCGTGTTGAGCATCTGCTCCACGGTTGAGGATGTGGCCTACAGCATGCAGGAGACGGCGCGCTTCATCGGTGTGCCGATAGTGATGGTCAACGATGCGATGTGCCGCGAGGCGGTGCGCGCGGGCGGTACCGTGGCCGTGGTGTCGACGTTTCCCTCGTCTTTGGCGCCCACGCTGCGGACGCTGGAGCGCGTGGCACGCGAGGCGGGACGCCGCATGGCGATACGCGGAGTTGTCATCGACGGCGGCTTCGGCATGGAGCGCGGGCGGTTCGAGCGGCAGCTTGCGGAGCGTATAGCCGCCGAGGCTCCGGATGCCGACGTGGTGATCTTCACGCAGGGGTCGATGGCATATGTCGCCGGCAGCGTGGCGCGGCAGCTGGGAGTGCGCGTGCTGTCGAATCCCGTGCCCAGTGCCGATGCCGTGGCGGCGGCGCTGGCGGCAAAGGGGTTTGCCGTCGGGAAGAGATGATCTGATATCCGGTGGGCATTACGGTGCCGGCCGAAGGCGTGCCGTGACAGATTATGGAGCCGGAAAATTTTGATTTCTGGATATTAACGTCTATCTTTGTCCCCGATTTCAGGCATGATGGGAGAGGCCGGGCCGCGGTTTTGTCGGGCCGTTGCGTGCAACGCACAGGGCGGACATGCGGTCGGAGTCCCTTGAGTAATGCCGCAGGTAATAACATTTAAGTACACTACAAGATGAAAACACTTCAGCTCAAAGCAGTGAAGCGTGCCGATTTCGGCAAGAAGGCCGCCAAGGCTTTCCGTCGCGAGGGCCAGGTGCCCTGCATGATCTACGGCGGTGGCGAGGAGATCGCATTCACCGTAGACGCCAAGGAGGTAAAGCCTCTGATCTACACTCCCAATTCGTATATCGTCGAGCTTGACATCGACGGCAAGGTCGAGAAGGCCGTAATGCGCGAGGTGCAGTTCCACCCCGTACGCGAGCAGATCCTTCACATCGACTTCTACCGTGTGCAGGAGGGCAAGCCCGTCGCAATAGCCGTGCCCGTACGCCTGAGCGGTACCGCCGAGGGCGTGAAGGTGGGTGGCAAGCTGGCTCTGTCGGCGCGCAAGCTCACCGTGAAGGCTCCCGTTGACAAGCTGCCCGACGAGGTGGTTGTGGACGTAACCCCGCTGAAGGTGGGCCAGACGATCTTTGTCGGCGACCTGAAGTTCGAGGGTCTGACCTTCGTTACCCCCGCCACGACGGCCGTCTGCGCAGTGCGCGTAACGCGTGCAACGCGCAGCCAGCAGTAATCTGGCGCATAATCCGAGAAACGGATGAAATATCTGATCGCAGGACTGGGGAACATAGGCGCCGAGTACGCCGATACCCGTCACAACATCGGATTCAGAGTGTTGGATGCCTTGGCCGAGGCATCCAACGTCTCTTTTACGGCGGGACGGTACGGCTCTACGGCGACGCTGCGCCACCGCGGGCGCACGGTGATCCTGCTCAAGCCGTCGACTTACATGAATCTCTCGGGCAAGGCGGTGCGTTACTGGATGGAGCAGGAGAAGATCCCCATCGAGAACCTCCTGGTCATATCGGACGACATAGCCCTTCCGTTCGGCGAGCTGCGCATGCGCAAGAAGGGCAGCGCGGGGGGACACAACGGCCTGAAGAATATCGCGGAGCTTCTGGGGCGCGAGGACTGGGCCCGCATGCGTTTCGGTATCGGGGGCGACTTCGCCCGCGGCGGGCAGGTGGACTATGTGCTGGGACACTGGACCGACGAGGAGCGTGCGGCGCTGCCCGAACGGCTGAAGGTCTTCGGCGAGGCGGCGTTGTCGTTCGTGGCCGTGGGGCCCGACCTTACGATGAACGCCTTCAACAAGAAGTAGCGGACGCAGGAGGCATCCCGGGCGTGGATAACGGAAGGCGGCGGCACCGGATGGTGTCGCCGCCTTTGTCATATATGGGTATGAAGCGTCAGATTTTGCTCAGGGCGTCGAATCCCTTGCCGTAGACACCCATTACGGAGCCCATGGTGATGAAGGCGTTCTGGTCGACGCGCTTGGCGATCTTGAGGATCATCGAGGCGTCGCGCTTGCGGCATACGACCATGACTATCTTGCAGCTGTGCTGCGTGTACCATCCCATGCCGTCGATAAGCGTGACACCGCGGTGCGCCTCGTTGTTTATGGCTGTTGCGATGTTCTCGTAGTCGTTGCTTATGATCATGATCTGGCTCGACTGCTGGCTTCCGGACTGTATCAGGTCGACCGTATATCCGTATACCGCGACCATGATGTAACCGTAGATGACGGTTGCGATACCCGATGCGAGGTCCGAGGCGAAGAAGAGCGAGCAACCTATGATGACGAAGTCGCCGGCGATGACGATACGGCCGTAGCTTACCGTGCGGTATTTGTTTATTATCATAGCGACGATATCGGTGCCGCCGGTGGAGCCGCCCTGCGCGAAGCACATGGCCACGCCGATACCGGCGATTATGGCGCCGAGGATCACGAGCAGGATATTGTGCGAGTCGATGCTCTGGGTGTATATCTCAAGTATGTTTTCGGGCAGGACCATGCTCCACATGTCCATGGTGATGGAGAGGATTATGATGCAGTAGATGGTCTTGATTCCGAAGTTCCATCCCACGATGAATCCCGCTATGAGCAGCAGGATGACATTGACGATGAAGACGAACTGTCCGATGGAAATGGCGGGGATCATGTGGTTGAGCAACATGGAGAGACCTGTGGCGCCGCCGCCCATACCTCCTGCGGGGATGATGCAGGCCACCCATCCGAACGAGTACAGCAACATGCCTATGGCCATCATGAAGTACTCCTTTACTGCCGTCAGAATCGTGTTGAGTGTGATTTTCATGGTTGTATTTGCTTATACATTGTAACCGTCATGCGGTTTTTCGCTGTTAATTTCTATCCTATTTCTCCAGAATTCGCCGCAAATATAATATAAGGTGCGGGTTTTGACAAATTTATTTTCCCCCTTGCGCAAAATATTGCCGCAGACGGTGCGTGCGGGGTTGCGCGGGGCGGGAGTTTACCTTGCGGAGGGCGCTGCTTTTGGGGCAGTGTCGCAGAGGTCGCCCTGGTGTACGTCGAGCTGTTCGAGGCGCCGGTCGAGCATCGCGAGCAGAGTCTCGTTGCGTATTAGTCCCCACCCCGGGGTGTGGTGGAAGCGTGGAGGGGCCTCGCCGGCGAAGCGCTCCACGACGATGTCGGGGCGCAGGCGGCGCAGGATCCCGATGAAGAGGTCGATGTACTCCTCGACGCTCCAGAAGCGGAACCGCTCGGGGTGTGCGTCGTACTCGGCGGCAAGGGCGGTGCCGCGGAAGAGCTGCAGCTGGTGGAACTTGACCGTAGTGAGCGGCAGGGCGTTAATCTCGGCCGTGCGCTCCAGGAGCATCCGCTCCGACTCTCCGGGCAGGCCGAGGATGAAGTGAGCGCCGGTGTGTATCCCGCGCTCGGCGGTCATGGCGATGGCGCGTTGCGCCGCGGCGAAGTCGTGGCCGCGGTTTATGCGGCGCAGGGTCTCGTCCGAGGTGGACTCCACGCCGTACTCTATGGCGACGTAACGGTCGCGGGCTATCGAGGCGAAGTAGTCGAGCTTCGGCTCGTCTACGCAGTCGGGGCGCGTGCCGACGACGATGCCGGCGACAAGGGGGTGTGCGAGCGCCTCGTCATAGAGCCTCCGCAGATACTCCAGCGGGGCGTATGTGTTGGAGAATGATTGGAAGTAGACCAGAAAACTCCCGGCGGTGCGGTAGCGTCGGCGGTGGAACTCGATTCCTTCGTCTATCTGCCGCGCGACGCTCTTTGCGGGGGTGCAGTAGGAGGGGGTGAAGGCGGCGTTGTCGCAGAAGGTGCAGCCTCCGCGGCCGAGGGTGCCGTCGCGGTTGGGGCAGGTGAAGCCTGCGTTTACGGCCACCTTCTGTACTCGGTGTCCGAACGTGCGCCTGAAGTAGACGGCATAGCTGTTGAATCTGCGGTTATCGCCCCAGGGGTACATATTGAGTGCGGATAGTCCTGTTTATGCGGATAGTCCCGGCCGGTGGTTCTGCCTGCGGCGGCATGCGCCGCGCTGCGGATGCAAATGTAGCCAAACAATCTCTAAAATCGGGACCTGTGGGCGGAAATGTCGCAAATAAATTCCTATATTTGTCTGTATAATCAACCATCGCGTTATGAAGAAGAAGATCGCTTTTGCGGCGGCTTTGGCTGTCCTGTTGTTTGCCGTGTCGTGCGGCCCGCGCTACAAATGTGTGGAGAACCCGTTTATCGAGTCGTCCAACACCATGACGATCGACATCTCGAAGGTGGAGCTGACCGATACGGCAGCCATCCTCCATGCGGATGCCTATTTCCATCCGCACTATTGGATCAAGATCAGCTCGGAGTCCTACCTGCAGGCCGACGGCAGGAAATATGCCCTGACGGGTACGCAGGGGATCGACGCCGACTCTCTGTTCTGGATGCCCGACTCGGGCGAGGCCTCTTTCGTACTCGTGTTCGAGCCTCTGCCGCGCGGCACGCGGTCGGTTGATTTCATCGAGTCGGACTGCGACGACTGCTTCAAGCTCTTCGGCATCGACCTCACGGGGAAGAATGTCGGCGGTGTGCCGAAGGATATCCCCGCCGAGGCGGTGCGCGCGTCGGAGACGCTGCCCGAAGAGTTGCCCGCGCCGCAGTTCAAGGTCGGGGAGACGGTGGTGCGGCTGCACCTGTCGGGTTATCGCAGGGAGCTGGCCAACGAGGCCAATATCTATCTCAATACCCTGCTGGAGGGTCAGCAGCCATATACGGCGGCGATAGACCCCGAGACGGGCGTGGCCGAGTTCCGTTTCTGGCAGTACGGCCCCGCGAAGGCGTTGATAAGTGTGGGTACGGTTAACTGTTCATTGTGGCTTGCCCCGGGTGAGCAGACGGACATATATGTCGATATGCGGAATACCGGCCGCCGTATCATGTCGCGCCGTGCGGAGAAAAAGGGGCTGCCGCAGCCCGGGGATACGCCTTCGTGCTATGCGACGGGTAGCTATGCGTCGCTGCTGTCGCCCTCCTTATCGTCGGATGCATACTACGGTATGGACCTTTATACGGGGCTGTTCGCCGACTACAGGATGACGGCTGCCGAATATGCGCGCCATGTCGTCGATCTCTACAAGTCGCTTGCCGACAGCATCTCGCACAGCGACCTGCCAGCAGTGGGCAAGGAACTTTCACTGGTTAACCTGCGGCAGGAGGCGGTTGTGGCCATGGCGGCGGGCGACGATCTGCGCGAGCATAACTACAGGTCGCTGACCGATAATTGGGATTACGGCAAGCCGTTGGATGTGAAGATCGACCCGCTGACGGCCGAAAACCGTGCGGAGCTGTGCAAGCTGTTCGATGTGGCGGACCCGAAACTGCTGATGGGCGACGGGATGTTGGACTATGTGGTGTTGCTTGCGGATGGCGGTATCGCATGGCCCGAGGAGGCGGGCATCGGCGAGAGTTTCGCCGCCGACCTAAAGAAGGCGATGCCTCTGGTCTCGAAGGCTGTCAATGCCGCCTTGACGGACGACGATCTCAAGACGTTGGAGGGGCTGCGCGACCCCTTCTGTCGTGAGGCGCTGATGAAGATGCAGGAGAATATGCTAGCGCGGCTGAAGGAGGCCGAGGGTCGTGCCGTGGTCGAGCCGACGCCCGACGTGGCCGTGGAGAAACTCTTCGATGCGATCATCGCACCGTATAAGGGTAAGGTTGTATTCGTTGACTTCTGGAACACGTGGTGCGGCCCCTGCCGTGCAGCCATCAAGGCTGTCGAGCCGCTGAAGTCGGGCGAACTGAAGAGCGACGATCTGGTGTGGATATATATCGCCAACGGGACCTCGCCCATCGTGACTTACAAGGAGATGATCCCCGACATACGGGGCAAGCACTTCCGCCTGAACGACGAGCAGTGGATGTACCTGTGCGATAAGTTCGGCATCGACGGCATCCCGTCGTATGTTGTGGTGGAGAAGTCGGGCAAATACGGCCTGCGCAACGACCTGCGCGACCACGACAGGTTGAAGAGCGAACTGAAGAGGATGATCGGAGAATAACCTTGAAATATCGGATGCGCGCCATCCTCGCGTCGGGAGCCCCTTCGGGGGCTCTTTGAATCGATACCGCCCGGGTGTGGTTGCGGGAGAGATGTTTTGCCTATGATGTATGCCGACATAGTACTGCCTTTGGCCCAGCCGGCCTATTCGTTTGCCGTGCCCGAGGGCGTGGAGCTGCACTGCGGCGATGCCGTGGCGGTGCAGTTCGGGCAGCGCTATATCTATACGGGCATAGTGTGGCGCCTGCACGGGACGCGCCCTGCCGTCAAGCGTGTCAAGAGCGTCGGGCGGCGCCTCTATGACGTGCCGCTGCTGGACGAACGGCAGATGCGCTTCTGGGAGTGGGTCGCCGAATACTACATGTGTACGCTGGGCGAGGTTATGCGCATGGCGCTGCCGTCGATGGCCAAGCCTCGCGGAGCCACCGAGGAGGAGTTCTCGGCCGAAGTGTTCCGCCCGCGCACGGAGCAGTATGTCGCCCTGGCGGCGGCGTGGCGCGACGGGAAGGCTCTGGCGGCGGAGTGCGACCGAATACGGCGGCGCGCGCCGCGCCGCTGCGAGGCCCTGGAGGCGATAGCGTCGTTCGGTGAGGAGGGGCGCGATGCGGACGGAGCGGTGCCGCGCCGCCTGCTCGACATCGACGGGACGATACTCGCCGCTCTGCGCAAGGCGGGATATGTCGAGGTTACGGATCGTGAGCGTCATGCGGAGCGCGGGGGACATCCTCTCTTCGCGCCGCCGCGCCTGACCGGGGCGCAGGGCCGCGTGGCGGGGGAGATACGCGCCACATGGGCGTCGGGCGTGACGACGCATCTGCTGCGGGGCGTCACGGGCTCGGGCAAGACGGAGATATACATGAACCTTATGGCCGAGGTGCTGTCGGCGGGGGGCGACGTGCTGATGCTGGTGCCCGAGATCGCCTTCACGGCGCAGCTGGTGGAGCGGATGGAGCGGGTCTTCGGCAGCCGCGTGACGGCCTACCACTCGAAGCTGACGGTGCTGCGCCGCACGGAGACATACATGCGGCTGCTGCACGGCGAGGGGGGCGAGCTGGTCGTGGGGACACGCTCGGCGCTCTTCCTTCCGCTGCGCCGCCTGCGGCTGGTGGTGGTCGACGAGGAGCATGACGCGAGCTACAAGCAGAGCGACACGGCCCCGCGCTACAACGCGCGCGACTGCGCCGTGGTGCTGGCCTCGATGACGGGGGGACGCGTGCTTTTGGGCAGCGCCACGCCGTCGTTGGAGAGCTATGCCAACGCCCTGTGGCACAAGTACGGATATTCGGTGCTGGGAGAGCGTTACGGCGGGGCGCGGCAGCCCGACATAGTTGTCTCGGACACCATGCGCGCCGTCAAGCGCGGTGAGCGGCGCGGCCACTTCAATATCGAACTCATCCGGGCCATGGAGCAGGCGCTGGGCCGTGGCGAGCAGGTTATGCTTTTCCAGAACCGGCGCGGTTTCTCGCCCTTCGTCTCGTGCCGCGAGTGCGGGTGGACGATGCGCTGCCCCCATTGCAACGTGACGCTCACGATGCACAAGGTGTCGGGGCGCATGGAGTGCCACTACTGCGGCTATACGGCTTCGGTGCCGCGCACATGCCCGCAGTGCGGTACGGCGGATCCCGCACCGATGGGTTTCGGCACGGAGCGCGTCGAGGAGCGTATCGCGGAGCTCTTTCCCGAGGCGCGGGTGTCGCGCCTGGACCGCGACACCTCGACGTCGGAGAGCGCCTATAACCGCATAATCAAGGACTTCGAGTGCGGGTGCAGCGACATCCTGGTCGGCACGCAGATGATAACCAAGGGGTTCGACTTCGGGCGCGTGTCGGTGGTAGGGATCCTCAATGCCGACAATCTCCTGAACGGTCCCGACTTCCGCTCCTCGGAGCGTGCCTTCCAGCTCATGATGCAGGTTGCGGGGCGTGCGGGCCGCCGCGAGACGGGCGGCACGGTGGTGATACAGACGTCGGAGCCGGAGAATCCCGTCGTGGGGTGGGTTGCGGCGGGCGACTACGAGGCTATGGCACGCAGCGAGCTGGCCGAACGCCACGCCTTCAGCTATCCGCCCTATTCGCGTCTGATACGCCTTACGCTGCGCGAGCGCGATGCCGTGCTGCTGCGCGACGGCGCCGTGTGGCTGGCCTCGGCGCTGCGCGAGAGCTTCGGGCGGAGGGTCTTCGGGCCTGTGTCGCCGCCCGTGGACCGCGTGCGCGAGGTCTTCATCGTGCAGATCATGCTCAAGATCGAGAGCGGCCGTCCCATGTCGCGGGCACGGGAGCTGCTGCGGGCGGCGCTGTCGCGCATCTCTGCGGACGAACGGCTGCGTCGTATAAACATTGCGGTGGATGTGGACGTTCAGTGACATAGTGGCCGATGCGGCGTCGCTCATCTTCCCGCGTACGTGCCCCGTATGCGGAGAGCCTCTGGCGCGCAACGGCGGCGTGGTGTGTACGATGTGCCAGATCACGGCGCCGTTGACGAATCTGTGGCTCGAGCGTGGCAACGTCATGGAGCAGCGCTTCTGGGGACAGCTTCCCGTCGAGGCGGCTTCGGCCTTTCTATGGTTTGTCGAGGGGAGTGCCTGGCGCGGCACGGTGCATCGTTTCAAGTATTCGGGTGCATGGCGCACGGCCTACGAGCTGGGGCGGTGGTACGGGGCCTGCATGAAGCAGGGCGGCCTCTACGATACGGTCGATGTCGCGGTGCCTGTGCCCTTGCATACGCGGCGCCTGCTCATGCGCGGGTACAACCAGTCGGAGCATCTGGCCGAGGGTATCGCCCGCGAGCTGGGCATAAAGGTCGAGCGGGGATGCCTGCGCCGCCATCGCTACAACCCGAGCCAGACGACGCGGTCGTCGCGCGAGCGATGGGAGAATGTCGAAGGGGCCTTCTCTGTACGCCGTCCCGAGCGGTTGGCGGGGCGTCATGTGCTGCTCGTGGACGATGTCTTCACCACGGGTGCGACGATGATCTCGTGCGGCAATGCGATCATCTCCTCGGTCGGGGATGTGCGGTTGAGCGTGGCGGCTCTTGCTGCACCGCGCAACAGATTGGGCATAAGGGAGTAATCGGGCCGGTGGCGGCACCGCCTGTGGGGAAATATGGGAAAATGCCTTGCCGTTCGGCGGAAATTGTATAATTTTGGAACTTGAAAATCATACCCTTTTTTATGGCAAAGGATTTTACTCCGTCGGCCTCCAACAGGGCCGCTTACGATAAACTGGCCGACACGCCCGTGGCGGGTGTGGTGCCGCCGCAGGCCGTGGAGCTCGAGGAGACGGTGCTGGGTGCCCTCATGCTGGAGAAGGACAGCATCATCGCCGTGCAGGAGTACATCACGGCGGACGCCTTCTATACGGAGGAGCATCGGTTGATATACAAGGCCATAGAGTCTCTGTCGGCGGAGCTGAAGCCCATAGACCTCTATACCGTTACCGAGCGTCTGAAGTCGCGCAAGGAGCTGAAGAAGGTCGGAGGTGCGGCCTATCTGGCACAGCTGACGCAAAAGGTGGGTTCGGCCGCGAATATCGAGTTCCATGCCAAGATCATAGCCCAGAAATATGTCCAGCGCGAGCTGATACGCTCCGCGACCGAGATACAGCGCCGCTCGTATGACGAGGAGCAGGATGTGACCGACCTTATCGGGTTCGCCGAGAGCGAGATCTTCAAGGTCGCCGAGGGGCACGTCAAGCGCTCGGTGCAGAATGCCAAGGATATCCTGGCGAAGGCCCTGGCGCAGATCGAGCAGGCGAGCAAGAATACGAGCGCCTTCAACGGCGTGCCGTCGGGCTTCATGGCCATCGACCGCGTGACGCTGGGGTGGCAGCCCTCGGACCTTATCATCATCGCGGCGCGCCCGTCGATGGGAAAGACGGCCTTCGTGTTGTCGATGGCGCGCAACATGGCTATAGATTACGAGGCTCCTGTGGCGTTCTTCTCGCTCGAGATGTCGGCCGTGCAGCTTATGATGCGTCTTATCGTTGCCGAGACGGGCTTGAGCGGCACCGACATAAAGAGCGGGCGGCTGACGCCCGAGCAGTGGCGGCATCTCGAGAGCGCGACGAAGCCGCTGGGTACGGCCCCCCTGTACATAGACGACACGCCGGCGCTGTCGGTCTTCGAGTTCCGCTCGAAGGCGCGCCGCCTGAAGATACACAACGACATAAAGATCATCGTCATCGACTACCTGCAGCTGATGACGGGCAACCAGGACTCGAAGGGCAACCGCGAGCAGGAGGTGGCCTTCATCTCGCGTACGCTCAAGGCGATAGCCAAGGAGCTGGACGTGCCGATCATCGCCCTGTCGCAGCTGAACCGCTCGACCGAGACGCGCGGCGGCTCGAAGCGTCCGCAGCTGTCGGACCTGCGCGAGTCGGGCGCCATCGAGCAGGATGCCGATATCGTGGCCTTCATACACCGCCCCGAATATTACGGCATCACCACCGACGAGAACGGCATGCCTACGGCGGGTATGGCGGAGATCATCCTGGCCAAGCACCGAAACGGTGCCGTGACGGATGTGAAGCTGCGCTTCCTGAAGGATCAGGCGCGGTTCGCCGACATGGATGCCGACGAGAACTCGACGGCGGGCGACCCCATGGGCGGCGGCGTCTCGTACAATCAGATCTCGAGCAGCGCCAACGGCCCCGATGACGGATTCGCCCCGGTGGCGGGCGGTCTGGGCTCGTCAATGTCGGGCAACGAGTTCGGGTTGGATCAGGGACCGTTGAATGTGGACCGTCAGCGGCCGTTGACGGATGAGGCGCCCTTCTGACGTCTCTGCCTGAAGAGGGTCCGGAGACGGAACGGAAATGAAATAAAATAAACGGATAACGTATGGTCGTTCGCAGTTTTACGGGTACGGTTATCGGCATCGGCGCCGTGGGTGTGTCGGTGGAGGTTAGCGTCACGGGAGGGGGCCTGGGCCTCTTTCTTGTGGGGCTGCCCGACAATGCCGTGCGCGAGAGCGAGCAGCGCATACGCTCGGCCTTCGAGAACGGAGGCTTCCGCATGACGGCGCGCAAGTGCGTTGTGAACCTGGCTCCGGCCGACCTGCGCAAGGAGGGGTCGGGCTTCGATCTGCCCATCGCCGTAGCTATTCTCGCCGCGACGGAGCAGGTGTCGGCGGAGCGGTTGGCCGATTCTGCCTTTGTGGGGGAGCTGTCGCTCGACGGCGGCGTGCGCGGCGTGCGGGGCGTGCTGCCCATCACGGCCGCGGCGCGCGAGCAGGGGTTGCGGCGCATATACGTGCCGCGCGAGAATGCCGCCGAGGCGGCCGTGGTGGAGGGTATCGAGGTGCTGGCGGTGGATAGGCTGGCGCAGGTGGCCGCGTCGCTCAACGGCGCGGAGCGGATCGAGCCCGAACAGCGGCATGCATATGCAGCGGATGAGGAGACTCCCTACGGCGAGGATTTCGCCGACGTGAAGGGACAGACGTTCGCCAAGCGGGCTCTGGAGATAGCCGCCGCGGGCGGACACAACGTGATAATGATAGGCCCTCCCGGGTCGGGCAAGACGATGCTGGCGCGGCGCATGCCCTCGATCCTGCCGCCGATGACGGCGGCGGAGGCTCTGGAGACCACCAAGATACACTCCGTGGCGGGAAAGCTGGGCGTATGCCGCGGGTTGATGATGCACCGTCCGTTCCGGGCGCCGCACCACCTGGCCTCGCCCGTGGCCCTCATAGGCGGCGGGCAGAGTCCGCAGCCGGGGGAGGTGTCGCTGGCGCATAACGGCGTGCTGTTTCTGGACGAGCTGCCCGAATTCGGGCACAATGTGCTGGAGGTGCTGCGGCAGCCGCTCGAGGACAAGCATATAACCATTTCGCGTGCGCGCTATGCTGTGGACTATCCGTCGAACTTCACTCTCGTGGCGTCGATGAACCCCTGTCCGTGCGGCTTCTACAACCACCCGACGAAGGAGTGTACATGCACGCCTTCGGCCGTGCGGCGGTACATGGGACGTATCTCGGGGCCGTTGCTGGACCGTATCGACCTGCATGTTGAGGTTACGCCGGTCTCGCGCGAGGAGATATCGTCGACGGCGGAGGCCGAGAGCAGCGCCTCGATCCGGCGCCGCGTGATTGCGGCGCGGGAGATACAGTCGGCGCGCTTCGCCGCAACGGGCATACATACCAATACGATGATGACGCCGGCCATGCTGCGCCGTTTCTGCCCGCTGACGGCGGAGGCGTTGTCGCTGCTCGAACGGGCGATGGACCGGCTGCGGCTCTCGGCACGGGCCTACGACCGCATCATCAAGGTGTCGCGTACGATCGCCGACCTGGAGGGTGAGGAGAGGATACTTCCGCAGCATGTCTCGGAGGCGATCTCCTACCGTTCGCTCGACCGCGAGGGGTGGGGGTGCTGAGTGCGATATGGAGTAGAGCCGTCGCGCTGCAGCGGCGGCGGAGCGGCCTGTCCGCCATGCGGGCAGCCGGTAAACATATGGAAAGAAGATGAAAAAACGTGTTATACTATCGGGCGGCGGCACGGGCGGGCATATCTATCCCGCGGTGGCCGTGGCCGAGGCCCTGAGGCGCAAGTGGGGCGGCGACGTGGAGTTGCTGTTCGTGGGCGCCGAGGGCAAGATGGAGATGGAGAAGGTGCCGGCGCTGGGCTACCGCATCGTGGGGCTCCCGATCGCGGGTCTGCAGCGGCGGCTCGATCCGAAGAACCTGCTGGTGCCCTTCAAGGTCGTGCGCAGCGTCGCGGCGGCGCGCGGCATCATACGCGACTTCTCGGCCGACGTTGTGGCCGGCTTCGGCGGCTATGCCAGCGCGCCCGTGCTGTGGGCGGCGCAGCGCATGGGCGTGCCGACGGTGATACAGGAGCAGAACTCCTATGCCGGCGTGACGAACAAGATTCTGGCACGTCGCGCGACGCGCATATGCGTGGCCTATGACGGTATGGAGCGGTTCTTCCCGGCCGACCGCATCGTCAAGACGGGCAACCCGCTGCGCGGCAGCTTTTCGCGTACGACGGAAAAACGTCCCGAGGCGCTGGAGTATTACGGTCTGCGGGCAGACCTGCCCGTGGTTATGGTCGTGGGCGGGTCGTTGGGAACGCGCACGCTCAACGAGATGATGAAGGCGTGGGTTGCGACGCTGGGCGACGAGGCCCCGGTGCAGGTGCTGTGGCAGACGGGAAAATACTACGAGGCGGAGATGCGGGCCTTCCTGGCGGAGCATCCCGTGCGCAACATCTGGCAGGGCGCCTTTATCGACCGTATGGATTATGCCTATGAGGTCGCGGACGTGGTGGTGTCGCGCAGCGGCGCCTGCACGGTGTCGGAGTTGTGTCTCGTGGGCAAGCCGGCGATCTTCGTTCCCTCGCCCAACGTGGCGGAGGATCACCAGACGCGCAATGCCGAGGCATTGGTCGCGCGCGACGCCGCCGTGATGGTTCGCGACGCGGAGGCCGTGCAGTGCGGCATGGCGCGGGCTCTGGAGCTGCTGAAGGATGGCGGCCGGCTGAAAACGCTGGCACGCAATATCGCCGCGCTGGGTATCCCCGATGCTGCGGAGCGCGTGGTGCGGCAGATCGAGAAGGTGTGGTAGATGGTGTGAAATATTTTATATATCGGTTATTGGAATGAAACGTTATCCCAACATATATTTCCTCGGTATCGGGGGTATCGGCATGAGCGCCCTGGCGCGGTATTTCCTGCACGAGGGTTGCCGCGTGGCGGGTTACGACCGCACGGAGTCGCACCTGACGGACGAGCTGGCGCGCGAAGGGGCCGTCATAACCTATGAGGACGGCGTGGAGAATATCCCGGAGGCGTTCCGCGACCCGTCGACGACGATGGCGGTCTATACGCCTGCGGTGCCGCACGACCACCCGCAGATGCGGTTCTTCGCCGAGGGAGGGTTCCTTCTGGAGAAGCGGTCGCAGATGCTGGGCCACCTCTCGGAGGGCAAGTATGTGATGGCCGTCGCGGGTACGCACGGCAAGACCACCACCTCGACTCTCATCGCATGGATCAACCGTGCGGCGACGGGGGGCGGCAGCGCCTTCCTGGGCGGCATCTCGAAAAACTTTGCGGGCAACCTGGTTCTCGGCACCGGTGACCGGCTGGCCGTCGAGGCGGACGAGTTCGACCGTTCGTTTCTGCGGCTGCGGCCCGACGTGGCGGTCATAACGTCCGTCGCGCCCGACCACCTCGACATATACGGTACGTTCGAGGCCGTGCGCGAGGCCTTCGGGCAGTTCGCGGGGCTTGTCAAGCCCGGCGGACACATAGTCCTCAAGCGGGGTGTCGATATCGCCCTGCCGACGGAGGGTGTGGCCGTATGGCGTTACTCGTGCGAGGAGCCGTGCGACTTCCATGCCGTGAACCTGCGGCGGGCCGAGGGCGGATATTACGATTACGACATCGTGACGCCGTCGGGCGTTGTCGAGGGGTGCCGTACGGGCGTCCCGGGATGGGTCAATGTCGAGAATTCGGTTGCGGCGACAGCGGCCGTATGGTGCGCCTCGCAGGCGCGGGGCGAAGCCTTCGACCACGATGCGGTGCGCCGCGCGCTGGCCTCGTTCGAGGGTGTGAAGCGGCGCTTCGAGTTCTATGTCAACACGCCGCGTCAGGTATATATGGACGACTATGCCCACCATCCCGAGGAGCTGGAGGCGACGCTGCGGTCGGTGCGCGGGATGTTCCCCGGGCGCAAGGTGACGGCGGTGTTCCAGCCCCACCTCTACACCCGCACGCGCGACCTGTGCGACGGGTTTGCGGCGGCGTTGTCGCACGCCGACGAGGCTGTGCTGCTGCCGATATATCCGGCGCGCGAGGAGCCTATCGCCGGGGTGACGTCGCAGATGATTGCTGACCGTATTACGGTGCCGTGTTCGATGACCGACCGCGAACATCTGGCTTCGTGGCTCGCGGCGGCCGATACGGATGTGGTCGTTACATTCGGGGCGGGCAACATCGATGCCTGCTGCGAGTCGGTTGCGGAGGTCTTGCGACGTAAGGGTTGATACTGGAAAGAGACGATGACCGGAGGATGCGCAGATTGTTGAAAATAGGCTTGACGCTGCTTTTGTGGGCGCTCGTGGCAGGGTTCGTGATCTACTTCAGCCACAGGGCCGAGGTGCATCGTGCCGCGACGACGGTTCGCTCGCTGGAGATCGTCGTCGAGGACAGCGTGCGCAACGAATCTCTGGTCACGGGAGAACTGGTGCGCAGCTGGATCGCGCGCGGCAAAATCGCCACCGTGGGCGTGCCGCTGGACCAGGTCGACCTGGCCGGCATCGAACGCGTCGTGCGGCAGAAGGGCTTTGTCGACCGCGTGAGCGCCTATGTCTCGTATGACGGCGTGCTGCGTGTGGAGGTTACGCAGCGGCGGCCCGCATTGCGGCTGCGCGTGGACGGCTACGACAGCTATGTCACGGCCGACGGCTTCGTCTTCCCGGCGCCGGCGCTGACGGCGGTCTATGTTCCTGTGGTTACGGGCGGTTACAAGCCTCCCGTGCCGGCGCAGTATGTAGGATATGCGGAGGAGTACATATCCTCGCTGATCGAGCAGTCGGAGGCGCGTATCGTGGAGCTGCAGCACGAGAAGGTTCCCTTTTTCGAGAAGGATAAGGAGATAGCCGATTCGGTGCGTGCGGTGCGCCGCATGCTCATCAAGAAGGGGCTTTTCGAGAGCCACGACAACTTCGACAAGCGGGTTGCGGCCCTGCGTGCGCACAAGGCCGACCTGCGGCGCAAATACCGCTACGAGGAGCGCGAAAACGAGCGCCGTATCGAGGAGGTGACGGCGCGTCAGGATGCCGAGCGCGAGAATCAAAAAAAGTTACGTAAAAGGTATGAAGATTTCCTCAAACTGATTAACTTTGTAAAATATATAGAGGAAGACTCCTTCTGGCGTGCCGAAATCGTGCAGATCGTTGCCGTAACCATCGGCAACGGCGATCTGGAGGTCGAGCTGATACCCCGCACGGGCGACCATACGGTGCTCTTCGGGGCGATAGAGGATGTGGAGGAGAAGTTTGACAGACTGCTGGCATTCTACGAGAACGGCCTGGGCAACATCGGGTGGGAGAACTATCGTACCATATCGGTGAAGTACAAGGGCCAGGTGGTGTGCCGCAAATAGATATGCGGCCGGCGCGGCGTGTGCGCGTCGGGCGTGGCGCGGTTGACAATTAACAAGAAGAGCATAGTGGACAAGGTGGACAAGAAGAGTTACGTTATAGCTGTCGATATAGGTTCGTCGAATGTGGTCATAGCCGTCGGGACTATGGCCGAGGGCGGAGTGATGAATATCGAGACGGTGGTTTCGGAGCCTACGGAGGGCGGCGTATCGGCCGGCATGGTCGACAACAGCAAGTCGGTGGGCATGGCGCTGCGCCGTGCGCGCGAGCGTGCCGAGAAGGATGCCGGCATCACCATCACCGACGCCTATGTCGGTATCTCGGGCAAGTTCGTACGCAGCGCGCGGTATGTGGACCATGTCTTCGTCGAGGATGTGGACAACTGCATCTCGCAGCGTGACGTGAACGCCCTCATGGAGCGTATGCGCAACGTGAAGGCGGCCGACGGCGAGATCATCATGGATCTCTTCCCCATAAGCTACCGCGGCGATACGGGCGTCGAGATGAAGAACCCGGTGGGATGTTACAGCAAGCAGCTCTCGTCGACCTACAACTTCATTCTCTGCGAGCATATGGCCAAGGATCGTCTGCGCCGGGTCTTTCTCGATGCGGGCATCAAGATCAAGGGGCTGTTCGCCAATGCGGCTGTGGTTGCCGACTCGGTGGTCTCGACCGACGAGAAGGAGGAGGGCGTGGCCGTTGTCGATATCGGCGGCGGCGTCACCGACGTGGCGATATATTACGGGGGCGTGCTGCGGCATATCGTATCGATACCCATAGGCGGTTCGGCCGTAAACAGCGATATCCGTGCCTACGGCATCCCCGAGAAGGTTGTTGAGAAACTCAAGACGCGGTTCGGGTCGGCCGTTGTGGACCTTACGCCGGACGAGATAATCCAGGTGCGCAACAGCAGCCGTTCGCTCAAGCCCTACCTGCGGCTCAACGTGGCGGCGGTGATCGAGGCGCGCATGACCGACATTGCGGAGTATGTGTGGAACGAGATACGCGATGCGGGCTTTGCGAAGAAGCTCGCGGCGGGCATCGTCCTCACGGGCGGCGGCGCGGCGCTGAAGAATGTGGACGAGCTGTTCCACCGTGTCACGGGCCAGGAGGTGCGCGTTGCGTGCGCCGAGATGGGTGTTGCCACGGAGTCGCTCGAGAAGGTGGCATCGCCGGCCTCGACGCTTGCGGTGTCGATACTTATCAACGGAGCGCAGATGGGGGCATGCCCCGTAAGTGTGGTGCGCGCGGAGGAGCCGGCGCGCAAGGCTGCGGAACCTGCCGTGGAGACGAAGCCGCTGACGGTGAACGAGCGTTACGGCGCGCCTGCGGAGGAGGGCCGGAGCGGCGCGACGGCGAAGGGTGTCGGCGTGTCTGCGGAGCCGGAGAAACCGGTGCCGCCGGTGAAGGGACCGGAGCCTGTGGACAAGGGCAGGAAGGATCTCGACGACGATGATGATGAGGACGATATAGATTCCAACGAGGGCGGATGGTTCTCGCGCCTGCGCGAGAAGGCACGCCGCGCCTTCGACGAGGCGTTCAAGAATCCCGACGAGGGGGATGACGGCGACGATTATTAATGAAAGGGATTTACAATGGAGGATTTGATCAATGAACTCGCGATGCCGAAGAAGGCATCTTCGATAATAACGGTGATAGGTGTGGGCGGTGCCGGAGGCAATGCCGTGAATCATATGTGGAATACGGGCATCAAGGGTGTCAACTTCCTCATATGCAACACCGATCAACGAGCCATGGACAACTCTCCCGTCGAGGACAAGATACGCCTGGGTCATGACGGTCTGGGTGCGGGCAACGATCCGGAGCGGGGCCGCGAGGCCGCTGTCGAGTCTCTGGACCAGATCAAGCAGTATATCGAGAGTTCTGGTACGCGCATGGTCTTCATCACGGCCGGCATGGGCGGCGGCACGGGTACGGGAGCCTCTCCCGTCATCGCGAAGCTGGCGCATGAGATGGGTCTTCTTACCGTGGCCAACGTCACCTCGCCGCTTACGGTCGAGGGTCCCACGCGATGCGACCAGGCCGCCAAGGGTATCGAGGAGCTGCGCAAGTATGCCGACTCGCTTCTGGTGATCAACAACGAGAGCATCCGCGAGATGTACGGCAAGCTGCCCATACGGCAGGCTTTCGGCAAGGCGGACGACATTCTGGCTGCGGCCACGAAGGGTATCGCCGAGATCATCACCGTCGAGAGCGCCTTCATCCGTGTCGATTTCGCCGATCTGGAGCGCGTGATGCGCGGCAGCGGCCGTGCGCATATGGGAGTCGCGTCGGCCGAGGGCGAGGGCCGTGCGCTGGAGGCGGCGCGCCGCTCGCTCTGTTCACCGCTGCTGGACAACAACCTCATATCGGGGGCCAAGAACATATTGATAAACATCTCCGCCGCCAATATCGACGACGTGGCGTACGACGAGACGATGGAGGTACTCAACTACATACAGAGCTACGCCAGCTACAAGGACGAGGAGGGTGTGGAGCATCAGGCCAACCTTATCTGGGGCGCCAGCTCGAAACCCATGCCGGAGAATGTCCTGGAGGTGGTCGTTGTCGCCACGGGCTTCAGCGATGACGATCCGGTTCGTCGAACGCCTCTGCAGAAGCCCTTCGAGAAGCAGCCCTTCGATGTGGACATCGTTCCCGTCGAGGAGGGTGACGAGGAGGGTACGGCGGAGTTCCAGCCGTCGGTGTCGCCCGTGGCGGCGGCAGCGCCTGCGGTGACGCCGCAGCCGCAGCGGCACCATAGCGTGGCGCCTGCGGTGCTGGACCGCAAGCCCTCGAAATACAGCAATATCGAGGCCGACATACGCACTCCGGCCTTCAAGCGCCGCAATGTGATGTTCGTTGTCGAGCAGAACGACGGGGTCACGCGCCGCAAGGAGGTGCTTCGCGACGACCGTGCCGAGCAGGGCGAAGAGACGAAGAAGAACTACGATACGCCGCTGTTTTGATGGCGGCGCGCTCGGCGACGAACTTAAATTTTGAATTGTTTGGATTCGACAGCTATCACATATCTGGGTTTTACGCCCGAGGTGGGCGTGATGCTCGCCCTTACGCTTATCCTGCTGACTGTTTCGGCATTGGTCTCCGGCTCGGAGGTCGCATTCTTCTCGCTCACACCCAAGGAACTGCAACGCATGTCGCAGAGTTCGGACTCGCGCGACGCCCTGATCGTATCGCTGCTGTCGAATGTCGACCGTCTGTTGGCGACGATACTGGTGACGAACAATCTGGTCAATATCTGTATCGTCATCCTGTCGTCCAACGT
This sequence comes from uncultured Alistipes sp., assembly GCA_949283205.1. Classification (GTDB taxonomy): domain Bacteria; phylum Bacteroidota; class Bacteroidia; order Bacteroidales; family Rikenellaceae; genus Alistipes. The sequence goes on from CASDSD010000028.1 coordinate 48,061, forward strand.
GATGAGTTCGCTGTGGCATTTCGCCCGATATGAATTCCTCTTCAAGACGGTTCTGGTCACCTTCCTGCTGCTGCTCTTCGGCGAGATTCTGCCGAAGGTGCTGGCGCAGACCGCGCCCAAATCCTTTGCCCGCGCGGTGGCCTATCCGGTCAAGATATTCAGCTGGCTCTGTTACCCGGCGGCATATGTGCTGACCCGCACGGGAGGGCGTTTGAGCCGTTTGGCCACGCATAATGTAGAGATCTCGATGGAGGATCTGGCCGATGCGGTGGACCTTACGCGTACCTCCTCGAACGAGGAGCACAAGATGCTCTCGGGCATAGTCAACCTGGTGAATACGGAGGTCGAGGAGATCATGCGGCCGCGCATCGACATTACGGCGCTCGACATGAGTTCGAGCTATGCCGAGGTGAAACGCGTGATCATCGAGTCGGGCTATTCGCGCATACCGGTCTATGACGAGGACCTGGACGATATTAAGGGTGCGCTGTATGTGAAGGACCTGCTGCCCTACATCAACCGCGGCGACGACTTCGAGTGGCAGAAACTGCTGCGCAAGATATATTTCGTGCCCAAGCACAAGAAGATCGACGACCTGCTTCGCGATTTCCAGGAGAACAAGATACATATAGCCATCGTCGTGGACGAATACGGCGCCACGCAGGGCCTTGTGTCGCTGGAGGATATCCTCGAGGAGGTCGTGGGGGAGATTACCGACGAGAGCGACTCGGAGGAGACCTTCTACCACCGCGTCAATGCCAATACGTATCTCTTCGACGGCAAGACCCATATCGTGGATTTCGAGCGTGTGCTGGATATGGACGATGACGCCATGGCAGATGTCCAGGGGCGCGCGGAGACGCTGGCGGGGCTTATGCTGGAGCTCAAGCGCGACCTGCTGCGCAAGGGCGATACGGTGGAGACGCACGGCGTGCGCCTCACGGTGGAGAAGATGGAGGGCCGCCGCGTAGACAAGATAAAGGTTGTTGTGAACAATGACGGGACGGCATGATACGGCCTTTCGGATCACGGGGGACGGCGGCGTATTGATTGCGGGGCCGATTCCCGCCGAAGAGGTACTTGCGGCGACGGCGCGCGAAGAGGATTTGCGTGCCGCCGCCGCTTTTGTATCGGAGCACCGGCGCCGCGAATACCTTGCGTGGCGGGCGCTGCTTTATTCGTATCTGGGCGAGGGGGCGCGTGTCGTCTACGGCCCGGAGGGCGCTCCGCGTCTGGTGTCGCACCCGGCGCTGTGGCTGGGCGTCTCGCATTGCCGCGACATGGTTGCCGTGGCGGTGTCGGAACGACGGTGCGGTGTGGACATTGAGTGTCTGGACCGCGACTTCATGAAGGCGGCGCCGCGGTTTCTCACGGACGAGGAGCTGTCGTTGAGCCGCGACGGGCGTCTTGCGGCGGCGGTGTGGTGCGCCAAGGAGTGCCTCTACAAAATGTACGGTCGGCGTGGGCTCGACCTGCGGCGCGACATGCGTATCGACGCCGTCGATTTCGATGGCGGCAGGATATGGGGCTCCGTGGCGCGGAATCCACGCGTCGGGATGGATATGCTCTGTTCGGAGGATGGCCATATCGTGGTCTATGCACTGTAACGTTTAACGGGAGGTGGCGTACGCTGCGGGCGTCGTTCGGCCTCGTCCTGATATTTACCCTTGCGGACTCTCCCATTGGTCTTTAAGGTTTGCCTGCACTGCCGTATGCGTGTGCGGCGGAGACCTTTTCGCGCAATAATCGTTGAGATATAATTAAAATTTTGTAATTTTGCGGCGATGAAAGAACAGGATTCACCGCTATCGTTAGGAACCGACAATCTGTCGACGCTGCTGAAGAGGTATGCGATGCCGGCCATTATCGCCATGGTGTCGTCGTCGCTCTACAACATGATCGACAGTATATTCATAGGCCATGGCGTCGGACCGCTGGCCATCTCCGGCCTGGCCCTTACCATGCCGTTGATGAACCTCGCGGCGGCCTTCGGTGCAATGGTTGGCGCCGGATCGGCGGCTCTCACCTCAATCCGCCTCGGACAGGGAAACAAACCCGCCGCAGAGATGATCCTCGGCAATGTCGTGCTGCTGAACATCACGATGGGTATAGGGTTCATGTTTCTCGGTCTCTATTTCCTCGACGACCTGCTCTATCTGTTCGGCGCGAGCGAACATACGATAGGCTATGCGCGCGACTTCATGAGCGTGATCCTCAAGGGTAATATCGTCACGCACCTCTATCTGGGTCTGAACAACCAGCTCCGCGTCTCGGGATATCCCCGCAAGTCGATGTCGGTGATGGTCATTTCGGTCCTTGTGAATGTCGTGCTGGCGGCGCTGTTCATCTTCGGCTTCGGCTGGGGCATCAAGGGCTCTGCCATGGCTACGGTCATAGCGCAGCTGGTGTCGCTCTCGATACAGATCGTACACTTCACCCGTCCCGACAGCTTCCTGCGTTTCCGCCGCGGCATATTCCGCTTCAAGTGGGAGATCATTAAGAATATCATCGGCATAGGTATGGCGCCCTTCTTCATACAGTCGTGCGCCTGCGTCGTGGTGATCCTCATAAACAACGCCCTGCGCAACCACGGAGGCGACCTCTATATCGGCGCCTACGGTATCGTCAACCGCGTGGCGTTCCTCTTCGTGATGGTGGTGATGGGTCTCAACCAGGGCATGCAGCCGATCGTGGGATACAACTACGGCGCGCAGAAATACGACCGTGTGATCAAGGTGCTGGGCATGACCATAGGCTGGGCCATGGCCATAACCACATTGGGCTTTATCGTGAGCGAGATATTCCCCTATTCGGTCGTGCACCTCTTCGTGAGTGAGAACGGCAACGGGGAGGCTACGGCGCTCATCGACGCCGCGGTGCACGGCCTCAAGATCATAATGCTGCTCTATCCCGTCGTGGGCTTCCAGATCGTGGTGGGCAACTTCTTCCAGTATATAGGCAAGGCGAAACGTGCCATTCTGCTCTCGCTGACGCGACAGATGCTCTTCATCATACCCCTGCTGCTCATACTGCCCGACATATGGGGCGCCGACGGCGTGTGGTATGCGATGCCCATCGCCGACTGTTTCTCTGTGCTGCTTGCGGCGGTGCTGCTCTTCTTCCAGTTGCGGCAGTTCAAACGCCTGATTGCCGAGCAGCGTTATGCCAGCGACGCGATGCGATAGTTGTGTCAGGGCGGCCAGTCTCCTTATAACCGTTGTCCGCGTGCATGTATTATTACGCAGCCGCATTCCGTTTGGAGCGGCCGCATGATCGAATCTCCATGTAGGATGGGTGCATGAGCGTGAAGGCCGGCGTAGAGAGAGGATTGCATGCGGGAGGAGTGGAATATGGAGAGGGTGGGAGGCCGGATGAACGGCGGGCGAGTGACAGGATAAAGGAAGCGGACGATTCAGAGAATCGTCCGCTTCCATGCATTATGAGCGCGTGTGTGTTTCCCGCGAGCCGCCTACTTGAGGCCTATCTTCTTGAGAATCTCCTTCGGAACGGCGTTCTTGTTCACCATGATATCCATGGTCTTGTACTCCACGAAGGGGCGCGAGAAGTAGTAGAAACCGTCATACGGAGGACGTACGCCCCATGAGTTCTGCACCTTGTAGAAGAGCGATCCGTTCTGGTCGACGGCCGTGCCGACGATGACCATGCCGTGGTCGTCCGTGGTCTCGTAGTTGTCGAAAGCCTCCTGGCGCATCTCCTGTGTGATGGTCTTCTCCTTGACGGGCTCGTTGAGGCTGTAGATGCGGGCCTCCTTCTCGGCGTTCGTCAGCTTGCCCCACTTCTCGGCGTCCGAGCCTACCATGTTCTTCTCTGCGACCTCGGGGATGACGCCTATGGCCTTGCTGCCGACGAAGCCCTTCTCGCTGACATCGGTGCCCCATGCTACGGGACGGTTGTCGGCGATGGCGGCATCGACGATCTGCATCATCTCATCCAGAGGCACGTTGTATACCTCGCCCCAGAGCCAGTTGTCGGGGACCTCGATCACGAAGGGCTCGTAGAAGGGGTGGTGCGTGTATGACGAGAACTCGATGTAGTCGCTCATCTTGATGGGCAGCGACTCGGCAAAGGTCTTGGGCGTGTACTCCTTGCCCTCATAGGTGAAGGTCTCGGGGCGCGGGCCGAAGTAGGCGTCGAGGATTGCGTTGAGTCCGTTCTGCCATGCGGGGGTGAGCTTGCCGTTCTTGTTCTTGATGACGGCGTCGACGTAAGCCTTCAGCACCTCGTCGATCTCGCCGAACTCGGGCAGCTCGGTACCGTAGTTGAGACCCTCGTATACCTCCTGGGGCACGATGCCGTACTCCTCTATGGCGTGTGTGACGTCATGGGCGGCGCCGCCCACGGCGAAGTTGAGCGATCCGTGTAGACGGACATACTTGACGGCCTTCTCGAAATAGATGTTGCGTACGACCCACATCTCCGAGAGCTTGACCTGCGGGCCTCCGGCACGCAGGATCTCCTCCTCGAGGAACGAGATCGTGGAGAAGCACCAGCAGGTGCCGCTGCGGTACTGGTTTGTGATGGGCACCGTCTGCACCGTCTTGGTGTCGGTGAACTTGTAGCCTTCAGTGGCATCCGCGTTCTGCGCTGCGGCGGTGAGTGCGGCGCCGGCCAGAACGGCTGTCAGAAGCATCGTAAGTTTCTTCATATTCTTTATGGTTTTAAGGTTTGTATTCCGGTATTGCTGCGGTTACTTTTTTTTCGAGTTCTTTACCGCCTCGAGGCACTCGGCGTATGTTATATCCTCGACCTTGGCACCGTGCGGCAGACGGTAGTTCTTGCCCTTGTATGCTATGTAGGCGCCGTAGCGGCCGTTGCGGATAAGCATGTCGGCATCCTCGTCGAAGGTCTTGAGCGGCGTGGCGGCTGCTGCGGCCTGCGCCTTGTGCTGCTCGATAAGCGCCACGGCGCGCTCGTAGCTTATGGTGTAGGGGTCGTCGCCCTTTGCCAGCGATACGAACGACTTGCCGTAACGGACATATGCCCCGTAGCGGCCGATGCCGACCATGAGGTCCTCACCCTCGTACTTGCCCAGGTTGCGCGGCAGGGCGAAGAGCTCGAGCGCCTCCTCGAGCGTGATGGAGGCGATGAGCTGTCCCTTCTTGAGCGAGGCGAAACGGCTCTTCTCGCCCTCGGCGCCCTCGATCTCGACCATGGGGCCGTAACGCCCGATGCGCGCCTTCACCGTATGTCCCGTCGCGGGGTCCGTGCCGAGGATGCGCACCTGCCCGCTCATGTCGTTCTGGGTGCCGATGGCCTTGTCGACCATCTGGTGGAAGGGCCCGTAGAAATCCTCTATCATGTGGTTCCACGTGATCTGTCCGTCGGCTATGCGGTCGAACTCCTTCTCGACGTTGGCCGTGAAGTTGTAATCCATGATCTGCGAGAACTGCGACTCGAGGTAGTCGTTTACGACCATGCCTATGTCCGTGGGCGAGAGGCGGTTCTTCTCCTTGCCGAAGCTTTCGGTGAGGTTCTTTTCCGAGATCCTGCCCTGTGCGCCCAGCGTCAGCTGCACGTAGCTGCGGCGCTGCTCCTCGCGGTTCTGCTTGACGACATACCCGCGGTTGATGATGGTGGTGATCGTCGGGGCGTATGTCGACGGACGGCCTATGCCCAGCTCCTCGAGCTTCTTTACGAGCGACGCCTCGTTATATCGTGCTGGCGGCGCCGTGAAACGTTCCGTTGCCGTCGCCTGCGATGCCGTCACCTTCTCGCCCTCCGTGAGCTTGGGCAGGGCGCCTTCGCTGCTCTCCGACTGCTCGTCGTCCGTGGATTCCGAATAGAGCCGCAGGAAACCGTCGAAACGTATCACCTCGCCCGTGGCGGCATACTGCCACGGCGTGCCGTCCACGCCGATGGCGACAGACGTGCGGTCGATCTCGGCGGCGACCATCTGCGAGGCCACCGTGCGTTTCCATATCAGCTCGTAGAGCCGTTTCTCGGCCGTCGTGCCCTCGATGTGCATGCGGTCGATGTACGACGGACGTATCGCCTCGTGCGCCTCCTGCGCCCCCTTGGTCTTGGTCTTGTAGTTGTGCGCCGCAGAGTACTTCTCGCCGAAGAGCGACGTGATCTCCGTCTTGCACTGCGCTATGGCCTGCTGCGAGAGGTTCACCGAGTCGGTACGCATGTATGTGATGAGACCCTGCTCATAGAGGTGCTGCGCCACGGACATTGTCTGCGCCACCGACATGCCCAGTTTGCGGCCCGCCTCCTGCTGCAGCGTCGAGGTGGTGAAGGGCGCCGCGGGGTAACGCTTCGCCGGCTTCTCCTCGACCCGGGTGACGGTATATGTCGCGCCGACGCTCTTTCTCAAAAACTCCTCGGCCTGCTCCTTGGTCTCGAAGCGGTTGCCCAGCTCCGCCTTGAAGAGGACCTTCTGGTCGTCGTCCGTACGGTAGAACTGCGCCACGACACGGAAATAGGGTGTCGATTGGAACGATATGATCTCGCGCTCGCGCTCCACGATGAGGCGTACGGCCACGCTCTGCACGCGGCCTGCCGAGAGCGACGGCTTGACCTTTTTCCACAGCACGGGCGAGAGTTCGAACCCGACGATGCGGTCCAGCACGCGGCGCGCCTGCTGTGCGTTTACCAGATTCATGTCGATGGTGCGGGGGGTCTCTATGGCGTGAAGTATGGCGGGTTTTGTTATCTCGTGGAAGACGATCCGCTTGGTCTTGTCGACGGGCAGGTCGAGGACCTCCGCCAGGTGCCACGCTATTGCCTCACCCTCGCGGTCCTCATCGGATGCCAGCCATACGGTATCGACCTTCTTCGATAGTTTCGACAGTTCGTCGACGACCTTGCGCTTGTCGGGTAAGATTTCGTAGTCGGGGGCGAATTGCGAATCTATATCTATGCCGAGTCCCTTCTTCGACAGGTCGCGTATGTGGCCGAAACTCGATTTGACGACATACTCCTTGCCGAGAAATTTCTCTATTGTTTTGGCCTTGGCCGGAGACTCTACTATTACTAAGTTTTCCTGCATTTGTGATCTTTATTCTTTTAATACGACAAAACCTAAGCCGTAAAACTTAGGTTTGCCGCATTGTGTATGATTCTCTCTATTTCACGAGCGTATATGTTATTTCGAGCCGAATGCTTGCGGGGTTGAGGGTGTATTCGCCGCCCTGTATCACCGAGCGGCTGAAAGTGTACTGATCGTATGCCGAGGGGCCGACATATATTGTCGTTCCGGGAACCTCCGAGTAGTCTATCTCGCCGTTGCTGCCGGGTTCGAGCTTCAGCACTTCGTTTACGATGGTCTGTATGTATGACGATATGTTCATGTTGTAGCACCCGAGGCTGCGGTTTATGTAGCCGCCGTATGCGAGCGTGCCCGAAGACTCGTAGGTGTACATGTAGTCTGCCACGGGCGTCAGCTGCTTGTAGTTCGTGTAGAGTCCCAGCCGCGGGAGCGACTTCTCGTATGTCTCGGCCATGGCTATGGGGTCGAGTTTCGTGTAGTCGTAGTCCGACTTCTCGAAGTATATGGTGAGGCTGGCCTGGTTGATGGCTGCGGCCGTGTAGTCGGTGTCGCCGCTGTGTATGTTGCGCAGCGAGGCGAGGAACTCGTCCGTGAACTTCAGCTCGGTGAGGATTCCGCCGCAACCCTCTACATATCCCAGCTGTACCTGGTCGCGGTTCTGCTCGTTCTCGTTGAACTTGACGAAGGCGAAATCCGAATCGGTGTAGTCGAAGGTGATGTTGTTGGCGCTGACGTTGCCGCACTGTGCGCTCTCGAGATAGAAGTAGTACAGTCTGTCGAGCGTGTCGGCGATGATGTCGGGGTCGGGTCCGTTGCTGCGGTTGCGGCCGAAGAGCTCGAAGCCCGTAGACGAGGGGTCAAAGGCGAATACCGATCCTTCGCCTTCGGCTATCGACGTTTCTGCCGGTTCGATGTAGAGTCCCTTGAACGTGTGTATGAATGCCGAATCGGAGCTGTAGGCCTCGACGTTGTGCGTGGCCATGCCGTCCCAGTCGCTGTCCTCGGTGTTGATGCACCATATCCTGTCGACGAAGTCCTTGGTCAGGGGCGTCTCCTGCATGCGTACCGATGTCGACGAGGGATATACGCCCTTGTCGGGATCGGGGAAGTTGAATGTGAAGACGGGCTGCGCGTCGGCTTTGATGTGTCCCTGCTTGCGGGCGTCGTACGAGATATAGAATGTCGAGTCCTCCGACTCTTCGTTTACGAGGTCCGACGTGAGCAGATAGACATTGTACTTTATTGGCTTTGTGGAGTCTCCGGCGAAGGTGTCCACCGAGAAGCGGAACATTGCCGAGTCGTATACGGGGCGGAATCCGAAGCCCACGGTATCGACGACGCCGTTCATGAAGGTGAACTGGCTGGCGAAGGCCATGCGGCGCATGCCGAAGCGCGGGTCGTTCTGCAGTCCGAGGTACAGTTTTCCGAGCGATGACGATATGAGCGAATCGGTGCGGTAGAGGCGCGTCTCGAAGATCTGGCAGGGGGTATCCTCCTGGTCGGCCTCGGTCAGTTTGCCGCCGCTGTATAAGCGATAGCGCATCTTCATCTGCTGGTTTCCCGGGGCGAGCTCCTCGCCCAGCGTGTAGTCGGCGGTTGTGGTGCATCCGCCGAGAGTCGCAACGGCCGCCACGGCCAGGACCGCTGCGGCGGAGAAGATGCGGCGTAATCTATTGCAGTTCTTCATAGAATCTGTTGTAATTGTCGAAAAAGTCCTCATCGTCGGGCTTGCGGTATTCGAGTACGGGTTTTCCGCTCTGGCGGGCGTACTCGACCAGCTGCTGCGAAGCCTCGGCCGAATCGACGGTTATGCCGTCGGCATAATCAATAACGAAGCGATAGAGATTTTCGTATGAAGGAGTTGCCAGAATGGCAAGTTTTTCATCCCTGACCCCCTCGTTGGCGATCTTTTGTGCGAAGAGCGCGTCGAGAGGCTCTGCAAAACGGTCTGCGGCGAGCGACACGACGATCTTGACGTCGCGGAAGAGCGGGTCGTCGTTGAAGACCTTCTTCAGGTATATGGGCACCACGGCCGACATCCACCCCATGCAATGTACCACCGTGGGCGACCAGTTGAGCTTGCGCACGGTCTCCAGCACGCCGCGGGCAAAGAATATGGCTCTTTCGTCGTTGTCGGGGAATGGTGCATCGTCGCTGTCGTTGAGGACGGCCTTGCGTGCGAAGTAGTCGTCGTTGTCGATAAAGTATATCTGTATCCGCGCGGCGGGTATCGACGCCACCTTGATTATGAGCTGGTGGTCGTTGTCGTCGATTATGAGGTTCATCCCCGAGAGGCGTATCACCTCATGGAGCTGGTTGCGCCGCTCGTTGATGCACCCGTAGCGGGGCATGAACGTGCGGATCTCGTTGCCGCGCTCCTGCATTGCCTGCACGAGGCGCCGGCTCAGACCCGAAAGTTCGCTCTCCGGCAAGTAGGGCATGATCTCCTGACATACGTAAAGTATCTTGCGTGAAGCCATAACTTTTGGGGTAATTTACATTCTTTGCAAAGATACGAAATTTTTTCTAAAGAATCAGCATGGCGTCGCCGTAAGTGCCGAAACGGTACCCCTCCTCCTTGGCCACCTTGTAAGCGTTCATGACCAGGTCGTAGCCGCCGAATGCCGCCACCATCATCAGCTGTGTCGAGTAGGGGAGATGGAAATTGGACACCATTGCGTCGCCCACGGTGAAGTCGTAGGGGTGGAAGATGAACTTGTTTGTCCACCCCTCCATGGGTTTGATCATGCCGTTCGTCGAGACGGCGGTCTCGACGGCGCGCATGACTGTCGTGCCTATGATCACCACCTTGTGGTGGTCGCGTTTTGCGGCGTTGACCTTCTCTGCGGCCTCCTCCGTCACGAAGAACTGCTCGGAGTCCATCTTGTGCTTCGAGAGGTCCTCCACGTCCACCGTACGGAAGTTGCCCAGGCCCACGTGCAGCGTGATGAAGGCCGAGTCGATGCCCTTGATCTCCATGCGCTTGAGTAGGTGCTTCGAGAAGTGCATGCCTGCCGTAGGAGCCGCCACGGCGCCCTCGTGCTTGGCGAAGATTGTCTGGTAACGCTCGGTATCCTCCGGCTCGACCTTCTCGCGCACCCAGCGCGGCAGGGGCGTCTCGCCCAGGCGGTAGAGCGCCGCCTTGAACTCGTCGTACGAGCCGTCGAAGAGGAACCGGAGCGTGCGGCCGCGCGAGGTGGTGTTGTCGATCACCTCGGCGCCCATCATGTCGTCGTCACCGAAATAGAGCTTGTTGCCGATACGTATCTTGCGGGCGGGATCCACCAGCACGTCCCACAGGCGCAGGTCGCGGTTGAGTTCGCGCAGCAGGAATATTTCGATCTCGGCGCCCGTCTTCTCCTTGTTTCCGTAGAGGCGTGCGGGGAATACCTTCGTGTCATTGAAGACGAAGATGTCCTTCTCCTCGAAATAGTCGATTATGTCCTTGAATATGCGGTGTTCGATGGCACCCGTGGCACGGTTTATCACCATCAGCCGCGCCTCGTCGCGGTTCTCGGCCGGATATTTGGCCAGCATGTCGGGCGTGAAATCGTACCCGTATTGAGACAGCTTCATATTTTTATGACTTTACAATGGTCCGGAAAGACACAAATATCAATATATAATACGTTATTTTCCGGATTTTGTTTCATATTGCGACAGCTTTTCGAGGAAAAAGTCAAGATTCATCGCCTCCTCGACGCGGAACCCGCCGCTGCGCGTGCGGCGCAGCGCCGTAAGGTATGCTCCGCTGCCGAGCGCCTCGCCTATCTCGGCCGCAAGGGAGCGGATATATGTGCCGCGGCTGCAGCGTACGCGTATGTCCATGTGCGGCAGCTCGAAACGCGTCATCTCCATCTCGTATATGTTCACCAGGGCCTTGCGTACGGGGGCCTCCTCGCCCGCGCGGGCCATCTCGTATGCGCGCACGCCGTCGATCTTCTTGGCCGAGTATACGGGGGGCATCTGCAGCCGCTCCCCCGTGAGGCTGCGCAGCGCCTCGCAGGCCGCCTCGCGCGTGATGTGTTCGTACGGATAGCGGCGGTCTATCGGGTGTTCCATGTCGAAGCTCGGGGTCGTCGCCCCCAGCTCCAATGAGGCCGTGTACTCCTTCTCCTCGGCCTGGAAGGTGTCGACCATCTTCGTGGCGCGGCCGATGCAGACGATCAGTACGCCCGTGGCCAGGGGGTCGAGCGTACCGGCGTGCCCCACCTTGATCTTCTTGTACCCTTTTTTGTTCAGGGTGAACTTTATCTTGCGTACCACGTCGGCCGAGGTCCAGCGCAGCGGTTTGTCGATGACGGCGACATAGCCTTCGGCGAAGTCCACTCCGCCAAGGTCGAGAGTCTGTTCCATGCAGGTGTTATGCGAATGATCCTATGAGGGTTATGGCGCCTATGGCGGCGCAGTATATGGCGAAATATATGAGTTTGCCGCGTTTGACGATCTCGATCATGAACTTGCAGGCGGCGCATCCCACCAAGAACGAGGAGAGGAATCCGGCCACGAGGGGCAGGGTCTCGACGCTGCCGCCGAAGTCGCCCTTCATGAGGTCGAGCAGGGCGTTGCCCAGAATCGGGGGCAGCACCATGAGGAACGAGAACTGCGCCATCTCCTCCTTTCGGTTTCCGAGCAGCAGGCCCGTGGCTATTGTCGTACCCGAGCGCGACAGTCCCGGCATGGTGGCCGCAGCCTGTGCCAAGCCGATGATGAAGGCGTCGCGGTACGATATCTCCTGCTTGCTGCGGGGCTTGGCGTAGTATGCGAAGGTGAGCAGCACGGCCGTGAGCAGCAGCATTGCTCCCACCACTGTAAGCGAGGCGAAGGCGGCCTCGATGTAGTCGATGAATAGGAGGCCGACGATTCCCACGGGAACCATCGAGATGATGATCTTGACGATATACCGCTGGTCGTCGTTGTAGGGTTTGGAGAACAGCCCCGTGAAGAGGTGCTTGATAGTCCCCCACAGCACTACGATGGTGCTGAGGACGGTGGCTACGTGGAGCGAGAGGTCGAACGTGACGTTGTTCTCCATCTCTATCCCGAGCAGCTCCTTGGCTATCTGCAGGTGCCCGCTGCTCGAGACGGGCAGAAACTCGGTGAGGCCCTGGACCGCACCGAGAAGAATGGCGTCGATTATTGACATGGGTTTTTCTGGGGTTTGTTCATTGTGCAATGGTGCCCGCCGCCTCTTTTGCTCTCCGCGCATTGCCGGGGCGGAGTGACTGCCGGCGGCCGTGGCGGGTTTCATGGCGCGGCGCGTGTCGCTGCGCACCGTCGGGCTGCTCCGTTAGTGCTTCTGCCGTGGGCGCGGAGCGACGGGTGAGGCCGTGCGGGACGTGTCGCGGGGGTTAAAAACGCTTCAGCAGGGCGTATATCTCGAATGCGAAGCCCCCGACGACGAGAATGGGTGCGAGCGTTATTCTGCGCCACGAGAACATGGCGTAGTTGAACTCGTCGGGCGAGTCGCTTGCGCCGCCGCACATGAGTACCATCCCTATGATTATGACGATGAATCCCGCCAGCAGCAGGATATAGTTTTTCATCGTGACGGGCATCCGGTCATCGTTCTTGTCGGTTGCGCCGTCGAATTTGGCGCGCAGTTTTTCTGTCGGCTTCATTGTGGCTCTTGTCGAATATGGCGTTGTCGTATGTATGGTTCTGTGCGGTGGGAACGGTGCCGGCATGCGGCGGCTGTGGCCGGGGCGTGGCGCTGGCGGTTCCCGTTGCAATCCGCAAAGGTAATCATTATCGGCGTAATACGCAAACCCGATGCCGTTTGGGCGGTGCTGCGGGAGCGTGGCGCGCGGATCAGTAGAGGAAGATCTTGTTCGACTTCATGTTGACGAACTTGTTCACGGCGAAGGCGGTGAAGAGCAGCGATATGGCTACGCCGCAGAGGATCATGCCGCCCACGGTGGCGCCTATCTGTACGAGCTGCGTCGAGGCGGTGATTTCGGGCATGGTGCCGCTCAGGGCCGCTATCGAGCCGCCGAAGAGGATGCTTGCCGTCACTCCGGCCCATATCCCCTGCTTGGCGGCGGCGCCGAGGAAGGGGCGCATGATGTAACCTTTAGTGGCCCCGACGAGCTTGAAGGTGTTGATCAGGTAGCGGCGCGAGAATATCGCCAGGCGTATGGTGTTGTTGAGCAGTATGAGCGATATGATGAGCAGCGCGCCGCCGAATGCCGTCAGCACGACGGTGATCTTGGTTATCGTGGCGTGCAGGCGCTCTATTGTCGCGGCGGGGTAGGCCACATATACGACCCCTTCGACGGCGGCCATGCGGTCGGCCACGGCGTCGAGCGAGGCGCGGTCGGGGGCCGACACCGACACCTCGAAGCTGTTGCGCAGCGGGTTGTCCTGGATTATCTGCTCGATCTCGGCCTCGAACATGCGGCGGAACTCCTCGTCGTTGATCTTTTCCTCTTTGTCGGCGTACTGTACGGCCACGACGCCCTCTATGGCCAGGAGTTGCTGCTCGATTCGTTTTCTGGCGCTCTCGTCGACGTTGTCGTCCAGCTCGGCCGAGAGGGCTATGCCGTAGCGCAGGTCGCGTGCCGTGCGCAGGGCCGTGGTGAGCATGTACCCGACCGATCCCATGAGGAAGAGCACCAGCGCGATGCTCACGGTCGATACCACATATGAGCGGCGTACCTTACGCCGCAGTCGTTTGTCGTCTCTCATTTCGTATGCAGAGTATTACGGTTATGATGAATGTTGCGAGTACCGCCAGCGAGAATATCAGCGTGACGGCCTCGACGGCACCCCAGTTCGGGGCGCGGTAGCGCCATTCGATGACGTGTTCGCCTGCGGGGATCTCGAGTGCGCGCAGGATGTAGTCGGCACGCAGGGGGCGCACCTCCTCCCCGTCGATGTATGCGCGCCACCCCTCGCGGGTGTATATCTCGGAGAAGACGGCCAGCGCGTCCCCCTCCGTGCTGGAGGTGTAGCGCAGGTAGTTGGGCCGGTACTCGTCGAGGGTGACGGTGCCGTCGGCGAAGTTGTAGTTCGCGGGCAGGAACTCTTCGCTCATGACGGCCTCGCGTTTGGTGTCGACCTGCCCCGTCAGCGAGATCTCCTCCTCGGGCGAGGAGGCGCGTACGACGCTTTGCACGGTCCATGCGGCGCCGTTTGCCGTGGGGCGCGTGGCGACGTCGCCGGCGGTGGCCGAGGGGCCTATCACGTAGCGTACGTTGAGCATGTCGAGCGCCCCTTCATGCCCCTGCGAGAGGTAGCGGTCGATCATGTCCTGGTAACGCGAGAGTTTGGCACCGTGGTAGCCTCCCACCGAGCGGTGGAAGTATGACGTGGTGGCGTCGTTGAAGGTCGAGACCGAGGTGTTGAGGACGCGGTATGCGGGGTCCTTGTCCTGCATGATGAGTTTGTCGGCCTCGGTTGGCGTTATGCGCGCCTCGCGTGCCGGCATGAAGTTCTTCCACGAGAGGTATCTGGTGTCTATCGTGAGCAGGTCGGCCGTCACGATCACAGCCAGGACGATGCACAGCACCTTGCCGTTCCGTATGATCGTGCCGCGTATGTAGAGCATCAGCGCGGCGGCTGCGGCGGCGATGAAGAGGAGCGAGCGCCATGCGTCGGCGCGCATCACCGCGGCGCGTTCGTCGGCCATTGCCGAGGCGACGCTCCATCCCATCTGCTCGTGCGCGCCCTGACGGACATACTCTTCTCCGCCCTGTTCGAGGAGCATCTGTCGGAACTGCTCCGTGAGAGAGGCTCCGTCATGCTGCATCCCGAAGTCGAAGAGCGAGCGGCCGCCCGCGATGAGTATGAGCAGCAGCGCGCCGCATATCGCGGCGGAGCGTACGACGGCGCGGGAGAGCCTCTTGCGGTCGATGTCGCCGCTGCGGTTCATGATGATGCCGATGCCGAGGGCCGCGAGCAGCGGCAGGGTCCACTGCGCCACCACGAGGGCCATCGAGACGGTACGGAACTTGTTGTATCCGGGCAGGCAGCGCATGAGCAGTTCGGTGAACCACATCATGTTGCTGCCCCATGCCATGAAGAGCGTGAGGAGCGTGACGGCGACGATCCACCACCTTTGGCGGTTCGGCAGCAGGAAGAGCGCCGTGAGGGCGAGGAATATGACTGCGGCGCCGAGGTATGTGGGGCCTGCCGTGTATGGCTGGTCGCCCCAGTAGCGGGGCATGTATTGCGCGGCCTGCTCCATGCCGTAGGGGCGCAGGGAGTCGGCCACGGGGCCGTCGGCGGCGAAGGTGTCGCTCGAGGCGCCGCCCATGAGGTCGGGCACGAGGGTGTTGAGCGTTTCGGCCTTGCCGTAGCTCCACGCCGTGGCATACTGCAGGTCGAGGCCCTCGTCTCCGTGCGCCCCCTCGGCCACGAGTTCCGATCCGCCGCGCGTGGTCTCCTTCGTGTGCTGCCACGTGTACCACAGCGGGGCGAAGTTCGATCCCACGGCGGCGATTCCCGCCGCGATCAGCAGCGCCGTTCGCCGTGCGAAGTCGCGGCCGCGCTTCGAGCGCAGGGCGACGATGCCCTCGCTTATCCAGAGGGCGGCCATGGCCAGGGCGAAGTAGTATGTTATCTGGGGGTGGTTGGCCCCGATCTCGAGCGAGGTGAAGAGCGCCGTGAGGGCGGCTCCGGCCCATGCGTTCCGGCGCAGCGTGCAGTATGTGCCTGCGAGCATGAGGGGCGCGTATACGAGTGCCCACATCTTGGTGATGTGCCCGGCGCCGATGATGAGCATGAAGTACGTGGAGAATCCGTATGCGAGGGCGGCGACGAGTCCCACCCAGGGCGAGAGCCCGAAGAGGAGCATGGCCACCCACATTGCCGTCATCGAGAAGAAGAGGAACGAAGCGGGCGTGTCGACCACCTTTACGATCTTGCCTATCGTGCCCTTTACGGCCTGTGCGGGGTATTTTACGTTTATGAGGAATGCGGGCATTCCGCCGAACATGCGGCCGGTCCATTGGGCGTCCTCGCCTGTAGCCTGGCGGTTGTCGAGGATGTCCTTGGACATTCCCTCGTATTGCTGGACGTCGTGCTGCAGGAGCGTCTGGCCGCTGAACTGCGGAGCGAAGTATACGGCCGCGATTATGAAGAAGAGTACGATGGCGGCGGCGTAGCCTGCGTATCTGCGGTATGACGTGGTGTCGATATTCATATGCGGTGTCGGATATTTATCGGGCCAAAGTTACGAAAAACATTCCTTTTGCGGTGTCTGATTGCGAAATTTTACTATATTTGCAAAACCAACAATATGTGCTAAAAAGCCTGCTATGATAAATCTTGATGCAATTCGCGCTCCGATAGCCTCGGATCTGGAGGCGTTTGAAGAGTTCGTAAAGAGCCGCTTCAGTTCGGAGGGCAAATTGATGTCCGAGATGCTGACGCATACCCTTTCGTCACGGGGCAAGGGGTTGCGCCCCATAATCGTCATGCTCACGTCGGCGCTCACGTCGGCGGCGAACAACCGTACATGGGTGGCGGGCGAGCGCAATTGTTCTATGCGGACCTATCTGGCGGCGATGATGGTGGAGATGCTTCACACGGCGTCGCTTGTGCATGACGACGTGATCGACCAGTCCGATACCCGCCGCGGGCGCCCCTCGGCCAATGCCATGTGGCAGTCGCGCAACGCCGTGGTGCTGGGCGACTACATTCTGGCGCGGACGATGGCCTCGGGCATGGAGAGTGCGCAGTACGATCTGGTGTCGCACATCATAGGGTCGGTGGCGACGCTGTGCGAGGGCGAGGTGCTGCAGAGCCAGCACTCGCGCGACATGGATACCACGCGTCAGGACTACCTCGAGATAATATACAAGAAGACGGCGAGCCTCATCAGCGTGAGCGCCTCGGCCGGCGCCGTGTCGGTCATAGCGCCGCGGGGCGACGTGGAGCAGATGCGCCGTTTCGGCGAGGCGTTGGGTATGGCGTTCCAGATCCAGGACGACATTCTCGACTACAGCCGTTCGGCACACACGGGCAAACCCGCCAACAACGACCTGCGCGAGCGCAAGATCACGCTGCCGCTGATCGAGGTGCTGGAGCGGTGTACGCCTGCGGAGCGTCTGCAGCTGCTCGACCGCCTGTCGCAATGCGCCACGGATCCTGCGGCCGTGGATTATATCCAGGGCGTTGTCGAGAATTCGGGGGGCATGGTCATGGCGGCGCGCACGATGCAGACGTATGTCGACCGCGCGATTGAGATAGTGTCGCATTACGACGACTCGCCCTACCGTACGGCGCTGGTCAATCTGTGCGCCTATGTCGCCGAGCGGGACCGCTGACGGGACGTGAAACGAACGTAGATGAAAACCAATATTTATTAACCAATCTAAAATCAAAAATGGAAGCAAAACAGCAAAAAAGTAATGTTTTGGCCATTGCGGTGATGTTCCTTCTGTTCTTCATGATCGCATTCGTGACCAATTTCGCGGGATCGATGGGTGTTATCGTGAAGAATCAGTTCGGCGCGTCGAACGCCATGGCACAGTTGGGAACTCTGGCCAATTTCATCGCATACGCGTGCATGGGTATTCCCGCAGGTATCATCCTCAAGCGCAGGGGATACAAGTTCACGTCGCTGGCTGCCGCCACGGTAGGTTTCATCGGTGTGGGCATCCAGTTCCTCTCGGGCTATGTCGAGTCGTTCGGCGTATATGTCCTGGGAGCGTTCGTGGCCGGATTCTCCATGTGTATGCTGAATATCGTGGTGAACCCCATGCTCAACACACTGGGCGGCGGCGGCAACCGCGGTAACCAGCTCATCCAGTTCGGCGGCTCGTGCAACTCTATCGGCGGCACCCTGGCCCCCATCCTGCTGGGTTATCTTATCGGCGGCTCTATGGAGACGGCCAGCGTGGGCGATGCGGCTCCCGCCATGATCGCTGCCATGGCCATCTTCGCTCTGGCGTTCATCATCATCTTCTTCTCGAACATACCCGAGCCCCACATGGAGACTCCCGAGGAGAAGGCTGCCCGCAAGAGCGGCAAGGCTGTCAAGGATCCTCACGGCCCCATGTCGTTCCGTCACTTCGTTCTGGGTGCCATCGCCATCTTCTTCTACGTGGGTGTCGAGGTGGGTATTCCCAATACGGCCAACCTTTACATGTCGAGCCTGTCGGGCGTAGGTCCCGCCATAGCCGGTACGCTCGTCGGATTCTATTGGTTCCTGATGATGTGCGGACGTCTTATCGGCGGCATCGTGGGCGGCAAGGTATCGAGCAAGGTGATGCTGACGACGGTATGTACCGTGGCATTGATCTTCGTGCTGAGCATCATGTTCATCCCCGAGAGCGTTACCGTTACCGTTCCCATCGCCAATGCCCAGGTGCCCCTGAGCATGGTGTTCATGTTCCTGTGCGGTCTCTGTACTTCGGTCATGTGGGGTGCCATTTTCAACCTCGCGGCCGAGGGCCTCGGCAAGTACACTCCCGCCGCTTCGGGTATCTTCATGGCTCTGGTTTGCGGTGGCGGCGTGCTGCCCTTCCTTCAGGGTCTCGCAGCCGATGCCGTAGGTTTCATCCAGAGCTACTGGGTTATCGTTATCGGTATCGTCTACATGCTCTTCTACGCTCTGGTGGGCTCGAAGAACGTCAACAAGGACATCCCCGTGGATTAATCTCCGCGTTGCGGAACATATATGCGGCCTTCCCGATTGCGGGAGGGCCGTTTTTATGTCTGCCGGCACCCGTGTGCTCGGGAGGGCGTACGGGGCGTCCGGGCGACGGATGCCGGAGTGGGGGCGTGTTATGCGTCGTTTTGTCCCTTGTCGCGGCATGCCAGCATCCGCGGCGGTAGATAGTATTCATAATATTTATATCGCCTGCTGCGGTACGGGGATTTTCGCTGCGGAGTCCGAACCCGGGAATTTCATTTGGCTTTGCCGCAAGCTTTTCGTATCTTTGTAAACATGCGGGTTCCTTTGCCGCCTGAATTGATAAAACATAATGACGCTATGCAAGGAAACATGTTCCCCCGAAGATTCGGATATGCGGCGCTGGGCTTTTCGGCCATGGCCGCCGCGGGTTGCGGCGGTACGACGCCACGCCCCAATGTGATCATCATCTACGGCGACGACGTCGGCTACGGCGATCTGAGCTGCAACGGCGATTTCTCGAGTGTCGCGACACCCAACGTCGAGCGGCTGGCGGCGGAGGGCGTGCGTTTCACGGCGGCGCATACCACCTCGTCGACGAGTACGCCGGCGCGGTTCGGGCTGCTTACGGGAATCTATCCGTGGCGTGTGCCGGGGACGGGCATCGCCCCGGGGGACGCGGCGATGATAATCAAGCCAGACTGCTATACGCTTGCCGACATGATGCATGAGGCGGGGTATTCGACGGCAGCCGTGGGCAAGTGGCATCTGGGGTTGGGCGACAGGCGCGGCGAACAGGACTGGAACGGCCGCATCACGCCCGGCCTGGAGGATATAGGGTTCGACTATTCGTTCATCATGGCGGCGACGGCGGACCGTGTGCCGTGCGTCTACATCGAGGACGGGCGTGTTGTGGATCTCGATCCGGAGGATCCCATCGAGGTGAGCTACTCGCACCCCTTCGAGGGTGAGCCTACGGGGCGCGACAACCCGGAGCTGCTTACGAAGCAGCGTCCCTCGCACGGCCACGACATGACGATCGTAAACGGCATCTCGCGTATCGGGTGGATGCGAGGCGGGCGCAGCGCCCTGTGGGTCGATGAGGAGATATGCGACAGGATAACCGAGAAGGCGGTGGAGTTCATCCGCCGCAGTGCCGAGGCCGAGACCCCGTTCTTCCTCTATTTCGGCACCAACGACATACACGTGCCGCGCGTGCCGAACGAGCGTTTTGCGGGGCGCAGCGGCATGGGGCCGCGCGGCGATGCCATTCTGTCGTTCGACTGGCAGGTGGGTGAGATAATGCGGGCGCTCGACTCGCTCGGCATAGCGGACAATACGCTTGTTATCCTGAGCAGCGACAACGGTCCCGTGGTGGACGACGGATATGAAGACGGAGCGGTAGAGCTTCTGGGCGACCATCGCCCGTGGGGCGACATGCGCGGCGGCAAGTACAGCTCCTTCGAGGCGGGTACGCGCACGCCTTTCGTGGTGCGGTGGCCTGCGGGCGGTGTCCGTGCGGGCCGCGTGTCGGACGCCCTGATGAGCCATATCGATATCTTTGCGTCGCTGGCCGAGCTGGTCGGGGTGGAGATCCCGGCAGGTGCGGCACGTGACAGCCGTCCCGCATTGCGGCGGCTTCTGGGGCGCGATGGCGACGACCGCGAATGGGTCGTGGAACAGAATACGGTCGGCGCCGTGGGACTCGTGCGCGACGGCTGGAAATACATCGAGCCCAATCGGGGTGCGCGATACGATCGCAATGTGGATATAGAGCTCGGCAACGATACAGTCCCGCAACTGTATGATCTGCGCCGCGATGTCGGCGAGCGGCACAATCTTGCCGCGGAGTATCCCGACCTGGTTCGGGAGATGCAGGCGTGCCTCGATTCCGTGCGGGCGGAGTAGCCTGCGGGGTGCCGGGTGGCGTGGCTGCCGTGGGGCTGCAGCGCCGGTTCGGGATGCCGGATGGCCTCCTGTGACGACGCAATGGCGGGACCGTGGTCGCGGAGTCGCCGTTTATGGTGCGGGCGTAGCCTTTCCGCCGTTTTTTCGGTGAAAATGATTACCTTTGTCGTTGTGTGAAACAAGGGCCGTGCGGGTGTGTGTCCGCGGCGGCCGCAAACAACTCTGTTATGACGAAAATCAAGGATTGTCGAGTGCTTGTCACGGGGGGAGCCTCGGGCATAGGCCGCATCATGTGCCGCATGGCTCTCGAGCGGGGCGCGCGTCAGGTGGTCGTGTGGGACATAAACGATGCCGACGGCGCTTCTCTGGCCGCGGAGGCGGGGCGCAGCGGTGACGCCGTGGCCTGTTACCGTGTGGATGTATCGGATCTGTCGTCGGTGGTCGAGACGTACGGACGCGTGAAGAGCGAGTGCGGCGATGTCGACATACTGATCAACTGCGCCGGCATCGTCACGGGAAACAAGACCTTCGACCGCATGTCGATGGGCGAGATCGAGCGTACGATGGATATAAACGCCACGGCGCCGATGGCCATAGCGCTGCAGATGCTGCCCGACATGATCGCGCGCGACCACGGGCACATATGCAACATCGCGTCGGCGGCGGGAATGATCTCGAACCCGAGGATGTCGGTCTATGTGGCCAGCAAGTGGGCCGTGATCGGGTGGTCGGACTCGGTACGCGTGGAGCTGCACGAGGCAGGCAGCAATGTGCATGTCACCACCGTTGCCCCCTACTATATCAATACGGGGATGTTCGAGGGGGTCCGTTCGCGTATCCTCCCCATCCTGAAGCCGGAGCCCACGGCGCGCAGGATCATCCGCGCCATCGAGCGCAATACCGATTTCTGCGGCATACCTCTCGGGTTCCATCTGATCCGTTTCTTCCAGGGAATATTGCCCGTGTCGTGGTTCGACACCATCTTCGGCCACTGGTGCGGCATCTTCTCGACGATGGACGGCTTTACGGGACGGCGCGGAAAGTGACGGCGCGGCCGAATGCGGTACGGTCGTTGCCGCTGTTGTGATCATAAGAATGAAATAGAGAGTGATATGAAACTTGAAAACACGTCGCCCGAACGTATTGCGGCACTGACGGTGGCGCAAAGGGCATATTTCGGGTCGGGCGCGACGCTCGGCTGTGACTTCCGGCGCGAACAGCTGCGCCGTCTGGCCGCGGCCCTGAAGAAGTGGGAACGGCCCCTGTGCGAGGCGTTGTGGCAGGACCTGCACAAGTCGGAGGAGGAGGCCGTACTCACGGAACTGAGTATCGTGGCGGGCGAGATCCGCAATCACCTGCGCCATCTCAGGCGGTGGATGCGGTGGGAACGCCGCGGCACCCCCTTGAAGATGTTC
The DNA here is from genome assembly GCA_949283205.1 of uncultured Alistipes sp. Taxonomy (GTDB): domain Bacteria; phylum Bacteroidota; class Bacteroidia; order Bacteroidales; family Rikenellaceae; genus Alistipes. Next base: position 69,977 of record CASDSD010000028.1, read on the forward strand.
CCCTCGCGGAGCCGCATCGTGAGCGAGCCTCTGGGATGCGCCCTTATCGTGGCGCCGTGGAACTATCCGCTTCAGTTGTTGCTGAATCCCCTTGTGGGGGCCATCTCGGCGGGATGTACGGCGTTGTTGAAACCCTCGCCCTATGTTCCGAACGTCGCGCTTGCGATCGAGCGCATGATAGCGGAGACCTTCGATGAACAGTACATATCGGTGGTGCAGGGCAACCGCGATGTGAACGGATACCTGTTGTCGGAGCGTTTCGACGTGATCTTCTTCACGGGCAGCCCGTCGCTGGGACGTATCGTCATGCGTGCCGCTGCGGAGCATCTTACGCCTGTGGTGCTGGAACTGGGAGGCAAGAGCCCCTGTATCGTGGACCGCGGCGCCGATGTCGATCTTGCCGCACGGCGTATCGTCTGGGGCAAGACCCTCAATGCGGGTCAGACCTGCATCGCCCCCGACTACCTGATGATCTACCGCCCGTTGCGGGAGCGTTTCATCGAGGCCTTCCGCCGCGAGGTGCGGCGCATGCACGGCGACGATCCGCGCCAGGACCGTCACTTCGTGCGTATCGTGAACGAGCGGGCCTTCGACCGCGTGGCGGCATATCTCGATGACGGGGATATCGTTGCGGGAGGGTCTTTGCGGCGTGAGGAGCGGTATATCGAGCCGACGCTGCTGGCCGATGTCGACCCCTCGTCCGCCGTCATGCAGGAGGAGATCTTCGGTCCGGTGCTCCCGATGCTGCTCTTCGACGATGTGGATGAGGCCGTACACTTCGTCACCGAACGGGAGAAGCCCCTGGCGTTCTATTATTTCGGACCCGAACGCGTCGGACGCGATATCATAGGCCGCACCTCGTCGGGCGGGGCATGCATAAACGACACGATCATGCATATCGCCAACGAGAACATCCCCTTCGGCGGTGTCGGCAACTCGGGCATGGGCCGCTATCACGGCCGCGAGAGCTTCGATGCCTTCTCGCACCGCCGTTCGGTGGTCATAACGCCCACGTGGATCGACCTGCCTTTCCGCTATATGCCATACAGGATGTTCGGCTGGGTGCGTAAGATCCTTTAGCGCATATTCGCGGTGAGGAGCCACGATGTGGCGCCGGAAGAGGTGAACGCGGAGCCCTGCTGAAAGGGCTCCGCGTTTTAGTTGCCTGCGGTGGTATGGCTATTTCTCGCTGAGACGGTACTCTCCCGCCTGCTGCGAGACGACGCTCTGCAGCTCCTCGAGCGTCTTCTCCTCTCCGGAGAACTCCACCACGGCCTCGGCCGGAGAGAGCGTTACGACGGCTTTTACGCCCTCGATCGAGTTGAGGGCCCTTTCGACATGTGTACGGCAGTGGTTGCACATCATGCCTTCGACGTTGAATGTTTTCTTCATTGCTGTATTGTTTTTGCGGCTCTTTACGGCCTGTTGATTCGTCTCTTCGATCTGTACGACCGCCCCGGCGTGTACGTCGGATGTCGCGGATGTCGCGGGGAGAATGTTGCGGCGGCGCAGCCGCAGGCTGTTGCCCACCACGCATACGCTGCTCAGGGCCATCGCCGCTCCGCCTATCATGGGATTGAGCAGGAACCCGCATACGGGATAGAGTACCCCGGCGGCTATCGGCACTCCGATCATGTTGTAGAAGAATGCCCAGAAGAGATTCTGGCGTATGGTGCGTACCGTCAACTGCGAAATGCGTATCGCCTCGGCAATCTTGCGGGGGTCGGAGGCGACGAGGGTCATGGCGGCGGTGCTCATGGCGATATCGCTGCCGCCGCCCATGGCTATGCCGAGGTCGGCTTCGGCCAGCGCCGCGCTGTCGTTGATGCCGTCGCCAGCCATCGCCGTGCGGTGTCCCGCCGTGCGCAGCGAGCGCATGTATCCGGCCTTCTGGTGCGGCAGCAGCGAGGCCCCGTAAGAACCGATTCCCGTGAGCCGGGCCACACGTTCCGCTGCGGCGGCATTGTCGCCCGTGAGCATTACGGTCGCTATGCCCATTGCATGCAGGGTTGAGACGGCTTCGCGGGCGCCTTCGCGTATGCGGTCGGTGAGGGCCATGAGGGCCAGGACCTCGCCGCCGCGATCATCATTGTCTCTCACGGCGAACCATACGAGGCTCATGCCCTCGGCCTCGAGCCTCGATGCCGATGCTTCGATATCGGGCGCGATGCCGATACCGCTCTCTTCGATCAGGGTGCGGTTGCCCGCAAGGTACCTGCGGCCGGCAACGGAGGCCGTGACACCGCGTCCCACGCGGTTCTCGAATGCGTCGGGCACGATCTTCCGGGCCGCCTCGCGGAGGGGTTCCTCGGCCTCGAGGACCGCCGTGACGGCTTGTGCCAGCGGATGGTCGGAGAGCCTCTCGAGAGCCAGCAGGACGGGGGCAAATTGCTTGCCGTCGCCGATCCATCGTGTCTCGGCCACTTCGGGATGCCCTTCGGTGAGGGTGCCCGTCTTATCGAAGACGACGGTGTCTATGGTACGTGCAGTCTCGATGCTCGCGGCATCCTTGATGAGTATGCCCCGTTCGGCGGCACGCCCTATGCCGACCATTACGGCGGTCGGCGTGGCGAGCCCCAGGGCGCAGGGACAGGCTATGATCAGCACCGTCACCAGGGCAAGGATGCCGTGCGAGAACCCTTCGGCAGGTGCGAATATGAGCCATGCCGTAAAGGCGGCCAGGGCGATGAGGATGATCACGGGGACGAATATGCCGGCGATGCGGTCGGCGAGGCGTTGTACGGGGGGCTTGCTCCCCTGCGCGTCGTGCACCATGCGTACGATCTGCATGAGCATGGTGTCGCTGCCGACGCTCTCGGCGCGCATCGTGAGCGTGCCGTTGCCGTTTATCGTGCCGGCATAGAGTCTGTCTCCTTCGGCCTTGGCGGCGGGGAGAGGCTCGCCGTTGAGCATGCTCTCGTCGACGTAGGAGGTGCCGTGCGTCACCACGCCGTCCGCGGCCACGCGTTCACCCGGGCGCAGCAGGAGCGTGTCGCCTGCGGCGATGCGCTCGACGGCGATGTCGTTGTGCGCGCCGTTGGGTTCGATCCTGCATACGGTTTTCGGGCGCAGTCCCATCAGGCGGCCTATGGCCGAGGAGGCGTTGTGCCGGGCGCGCCCCTCCATGTACCGCCCGAGGAGAATGAAGGTGATGATCATGGCCGACGACTCGAAATAGAGGTGCGGCTCGACGCCCCGTGCGGTCCAGAATTGCGGTACAAGCAGGTTGAAGAGGCTGAAGAGATATGCCACGGCGGTGCTGCACGCCACCAGCGTGTCCATGTTGGCGGCGTGGTGTCTGAGCTGCCGCCAGGCACCCGTGAAGAATCCCCGCCCGAAGATAAACACCACGGGCGTTGCCAGCAGCCATGCGGCATATCCTGCGGCGGGGCGTGGCAGAAGGGCCTGTGCGGCGAGGAGCAGCAGCGAGAGCGCGGCGGCCCACACGGCGCGGCGGCGCAGCGACTGCATCTGCGCCGCGTGTGCCTTTTCAGCCTCCGCGGCGGCACTTTCGGGGTCGCTCTCGAGCAGATCGTATCCGGCGGCCCGCACCGCCTCGCGCAGCGTGCGGGGCGAGCAGCAGCCGGTGTCGTAGTCTACGGCGACCTCCGCGGCGGCGAAGTTGACCGAGGCGCTGCGCACGCCCTTTTCGCGTGCGAGGGCCTTCTCTATGCGCACGGCGCAGGCCGCGCAGCTCATGCCCGTTACGGGAAATATCCGGCGGCAATGCTCCCTGTTGTCGTTCATCGTTCTCTCTCTTTGGTTCTGATGCAAAGATAGCGGCGGCAGGGTGGTGTGCCGTTATGGAATCATGGATTGTTTTTTCGGAATTACGGGTGACGGGACGTGCCCGCGGAAAATCTAAACCGCATCTATGGATTTGCGGCGCGCGGCGCCGTTACGGCGGAATTCGCTCGGGGTGGTGCCCTCGACGCTCCTGAACTGGGCGCTGAGGTATGCCGCACTCGAGTATCCCGTCTGCTCGGCTATGTCGGCAAGGGGAAGATCGGTGTCCAGCAGCAGCTCCTTTGCGCGCTCGATCTTCTGCAGGATGAAATATCGTTCTATGGTGCAGCCCTGCGTCGCGGAGAAGAGCTTGCTGAGCGAACTGTAGTCGTGCCCTATGGCGCCGGTGATCTCCTGCGACAGGTTGAGTTTCATGCGGCCGCCGCGCGCAAGGGCTGTCACGGTTAGCCGTATGCGCTCGACAAGCTCCTGGCGCGGGTCCTCTATGAGGGTGAAGCCGATCTGTTCGAGGCGGCGGCGGATCGTGTCACGCTGCTGCTGCGTGATCTCCGTGTCGATTTCGGCGGAGCCCAGCGTGACCTGCGCCTGGGGAAAGCCCTCCTCTGCGAGCAGTGCGCGCACGGCCATGATACAGCGCGGGCAGACCATGTTGCCTATGCGCAGCGTGGTCGCGGCCCTCTCCGTTGTCTGTTTGTTCCCTGCCATGATGCAAATATAGCGAAAGGTGAGTGCGGAGGCAAATCGAATGCGGAGTTTTCGGAATTTTCGGAATTTGACTGTGTCGGGGCGCGTCCCGTATTCTTCAAACATACGAACAGGGCCGAACGGCGGATTCGCCTGGCATTGAAGTTGCGCGTGCGGAAATGCGTGGCAATGTGATATTCGTTGCGGATATTATGATAATATGCCGATTCGTATAATACGGCGGCCTGTGGTTACGTTTACTTTGCAGACATGTGTAACAAATTTACAGCCATATGAAACGTTTGATATTGATATTCATACTTTTCCTGTCGCCATTTACGGCTGCGCTCGCACAGAATGCCGATCGTTCGGAGCGGCGTGCCGCGGCGGAGGAGCGTGCCATGGCCAAGCGCCTGGCCGCAATAGCCGATTCGTTGTCGTACGTCGAGGCCATGAATGCCATCGACTCGATGGATTTCGTTTTCGAGGCCGACATGCTGATATTCAAGCGCGGCGGCACGGCACGCGTATTTTCGAACCTAAATTTCATCTCGGTCGAGGGCGACGAGGCATTGGTTCAGGTGTCGCCTTTTGATACGGGTGGCCCCAACGGTGTGGGCGGTGTTACCGTCGACGGAAGGATTGTCAACAAGGAGGTCCGTGTCGACAAGCGCGGTAACGTGACCGTCTCGATGATGGTCATGGGGGCGGCCATATCAGCCGAGGTGCTGTTCATGATCGCTGAGGGGAACAACCGTGCCTCGGTGCGCATCAGTCCCACCTTCAACTCCAATACCATCACTCTTTACGGCACGGTGGTGCCGAGCGAAAGGTCCGACATATTCAAGGGAAGGACCCTCTGACGCGCCCGACAAGGTCGTATGATACGAGCCGCGGGCTCCGCATCGTGCGGAGTCCGCGGCTTATGTTGTCGTGAAGGGGGTCAGATGTCGAGGGCGCAGCGCAGCACTTCGTGGATAGGTATCTCCTCGCATGATACGCCGTCGATCACCTCGCGGCCGCCTTCTGTGATGGAGAAGTACATCCGTCTCTTGTCCACTTCGCCCAATACGCGCACGATGAGGCCTTTGCGTTCGGCCGAGGCGATCACCTTCGAGGCGTTCGAGGGTGTCAGTCCCAACAGTTCGCCCAGCTGGCCCGACGAGAGACGGCCGCCCTCCTTGAGGCTGCACAACACCATCCCCTCGTTGAGGCTTATGCCGTAGCGGCGTTCGAAATCTGCCTCGAAGCGGTTCACCGCCTGCCGCAGGTCGCGTATCTTACACAGTTTATCCATTGTGTGTGACATCTATGTGACGGAGCGCCGCCAGCGGGCGGCGCTACATCCGTCGGGTTACTCTTTGCCGAGAAGAATCTGATCTATGGCCTTGCGGAAGTCGGCCTTGCCCATTGCGCCCTGTATCATCTGGGGCTGTCCCTGTGCCGGTATGAAGAGCAGAGAGGGTATCGACCGTATGCCGAATGCCGCCGACAACTCCTGTTCGCGGTCTGTGTCGACCTTGTATATTACGATCTGGTCGCCGTACTCCTCGGCCAGCTCCTCGAGGATGGGTGCCACCATCTTGCACGGGCGGCACCATGTGGCGTAGAAGTCTACGATTGCGGGCTTTGTGCCCTCGTATTTCCATGTGGTCGGGTTGGCCTCGTAGTTGAAGACCTTCTCGATGAATTGCTGTTTGGTCAGTTCGATGGTTTTCATGTCCTTATTTTTTTTATCGGTTTTTGTCTGTGCGTTTGTCGTGCATGCCGTCATGGCTGCAACGAGTGTCATTGCTATTAAAAGTCTTTTCATGGTCATGTTCTTTCGGGCGGGGCCCATGGTTTCCAATGCTGCGTATGTCTTGTCTCTTGCCCGCGTTACGCGGCATGGTGCCGCTGCGTCGGTATCCGCCCCTTGGCGGGGCCTGTGTTGCGAGTGCGGCAAATACCGTTCCTCGAATCTCATGTGCAAAGGTAAATATAAATTTCCGATGTAACAAATTTCCAGAGGAAAATTTATTCGGAATTTTGCCACTCTATCGGTAATGTGTTGCATGACAGCGTGTTTCGTGCCGTGATGAAGATCGCGTGAAAAGTGCCTGTGTGAGATGTCGGGTTATATGGATGATTTGGTGCGTTTTTTCATATCTTTGCTCCCGCGCTCGGAACGAAGATTGGATGTTAGAGCGCGGATCAACTTAAAATACGGATAATATGAGACGAGTATTCGGATTTTTCACGATGGCCGTGATGATTGTTCTGGTGTGCGGGTGCTGTGCCTGCCGCAGGGGTAAGAATGCCAAGCCTCTGGTTGGCACGGAGTGGCATCTGGTGCGCATGATGGAGCGCGATCTGAACATCGGGCCCGATCAGTTTGTCTTTACCTTCGGTGAGGACGGCAGTTTCGGCGGCAAGGGCGCCTGCAACCGTATGATGGGCGGCTACAGCATTACCGAGAAGGGCGGCATCGACTTCAGCGGCGTGGCCTCGACGCGTATGATGTGTCCCGATGTCGACCTGGAGGGTGAGCTTGGACGCATCCTCGACAATGCCACCCATTACGAGATCGACGGCGACATGCTGATGCTGTTGAGCAACGGCGAGATGCAGGCTGTGTTCAAGGCTGTGGAGGCTGCTCCGGCACAGAAGAATTAAGGAAGCGAGACGGCGCCTGCGGCGTCCCCATTGGAAACGGAGAGTCCCTGCCCATCGGAGGCGGGGACTCTCTTTTTGCATATATGATGTATGTTGCCTATGGTTGCATACCGTTGCCGGGGGGCTGTCAGTTTCGGCCGAAGAGCAGGTCGAGGACGTCGTCTATGGTGATGTCGCCCACGATGTCACAGGCCAGGCGCGCGTCGTCCTTTGCGATGAATACGAGAAATTCGCTCTTCTCTCCCTTGTAGGGGGCCGTGTAGATATAGACCGTCTCCTTGTCGATGTTCATTATCGACAGTCGCTGGTACGGTTCCGTCTCGGCCGCCCGGCGCAGACGGTCGTAGAGATCGACGTGGCGCGGTCCCGTGAACTTGATCTGACGTATGGCGTCGATACGGTTCACCATGTGGTGGTTCTCGCCGGCCTTGTCGGGGAGGATGCTGCGCAGCATCTTGCCCGAGAATTCGGACGTTCGCAACGATGCGTCGTCGATGCCGGCGTTACGGTCGAAGCGTGCCAGTGCCTTGTCGTACACCTCCATGAACTGCGGGGTCTGGGCGGCGGCCGTCAGCACGGAGGCGAACACCAGTGCGAGGGATAAGATGGCCTTTTTCATGGTTGCGCTGTTTTTACAATCCGATGCCTATTGTCCACATCTGGGTCTTGGGTCCGCAGCCGCTCTTGAAGAGGGCTGTGGGGGTGTAGTTGCAGTAGAGGCAGAAGCTGTGGAACGAGAATCGCAGCGTGGCGCCCGCCTGTATGAAGTTGACGGGAAAGTTGTGCTCCTTGTCCTTCGAGCCGCCCTTGTACTTGATTTTGGTGTGCGAGTTCATCACGATGTCGGCGAAGCCGCCCGCTGCGATGGAGAACTTGTCCCAGCGGCCGAACGACACCTCGACGGGGATGTGTATGGCGGCGACGGTGAACTTGCTCTTCTTGACCTCGAGGTCGCTGCCAATGGGCGATGGGGTTACCATCTGTTCCCCGTCGGCAAGGGTCAATGATTTGTCGAGGCGGAAGTTGTTGGCGCGGATGCCGACGGCGGCCGAGATGCCGACGTTGCGGCGGCGGTTGAAGGCCGAGAAGTTGAGCAGGTTGACGGTCACCTGTGTCGATTTCCAGTTGTTCAGGTTGAGGAAACTGCCGTAGCCCATGCCCTCATAGATGCCGTAGTCGACGGGAGAGAGCATATTCCATCCCAACTCGAATGCCGGGATCGAGGTGGGGATGTTGCGGCCGATGTTGAACGACGACGACGAGTACCATACGGGCAGGCCCACGTATACGGACGATTGGTTCTCGTCGGGCGAGCGGAACTCTATGCCGTCGATGCCCAGACGCATCGACTGTGCTTCGGCCTTGCCGATACCGGTCAGAAGGGCTGCCGTGAGCAGCAGGAGGGGTAGAATGCAGTGTTTCATGGCGTGTATTTATGTTGTTTTATTTCGGTCTTGCCTTTATTCTATGTCGAGTATCTCGCGCAGGGGGGCGGTGCGGTCGGCCTTGTCGGCATGCATGTCGGAGAACAGGTCTTCCGTGCAGGTACGCGCCTCGGCCAGCGACGTGACGGGGCGTCCGTTCACGTATCCGTATACCGTGGGGCGTGTCAGCGTTATTGCCACGGCCGCTATCGCCGCCGCCGAGAGAGCCGTCGCCGCAGCTATGCGCCACCGGCGTTGCGGCGCCTGATGCAGACGTATGCGGACCGTATCGCCGCGTCCCGAGCCTGCAAGGCGCAGCATTGCGGCGGCGGCACGCTCCTCGGGCGTGAGAGGGGCAGCCCCATTCGTGTCAGCAGAGCCTTCTGCACGGTCCGCAAGGGCGCGGCGCAGCAGCGCCTCCTCCTCCGTGGAGGTCTCGCCGCGGAAGTAGCGGTCGACAAGTTGCGACAGATGTTCAGAGTCCATGGTCGTTAATCTTTACAAGTTCCTCTTTTACCCGGCAGCGGGCGCGCGAGAGCGCCATGCGCACACCCTGTACGGTGGAGCCGGTCATACGGGCGATCTCCTCTATGTCGAGCCCTTCGATGTCGCGCAGATGCATGGCCTCGCGTTCGCGCTGCGGCAGCCGGCCGATCAGGCGGTGGAGCAGCTCCATCGTCTCGAGCCGTTCGGTTGCGGAGTCCGTCGGGAGCTGGAGCCGTTCCCCGACCTGTTCTATGTCGAGGTGCGGTGCCGTGCGCTGCCGCGCCCGCAGCCTGTCGAGACAGAGGTTGCGCGCGCTTGTCATCACCAGCGGCCGGAATCCTGCCGTGCGGATGAAGAGGCGGCGTCGCCACAGCCTCTCGTAGAGGTCCTGGACGGCATCCTGGGCTTCATGCCTGTCGTGCAGCAAGGCTATGGCATAGCGGTACGCCGCGTCCTTGACGGCGATGAACTCCCGGTTGAAATCTTCACTGTTCATTTGACGGTAATGCTCTCCGTGTGCCGCCTTTGCTGTGCGGTTCCTTATGTTATACGTTTCGGATCAACAAATATAACATCGGAGGGGCGAATTTTTTGCATTTTTCCTGCTCCGTCGCCTGCGAATCCCCGAAACGGACGACGAAAATGGCGGCCGCAATCCTTACGGGACTGCGGCCGCCATCATGTGTTGGGGCGTGCTGCCCTCCGACACCTGCCGTCACTCCACCTCGCGGCGGTTGCGCAGGGCGTGGGTTATGGTCAGCTCGTCGACATACTCCAGCTCGTCGCCGAACCCTATGCCGCGGGCTATGGTCGTAACCTTGACGTCGGGGTATTGTCTCAACCGGTTCATTATGTAGAAAAGTGTGGTCTCGCCCTCGACGGAGGTCGAGATGGCAAGGATCACCTCGCGGATGCCGCCGGCGGCGACACGTTCGATGAGGGTGTCAATCTTCAGGTCCGAGGGCCCTATGCCCTGCATGGGGGAGATGACCCCGCCCAGAACATAGTAGAGGCCCCGATACTGGCGGGTATTTTCTATCGACATCAGGTCGCCGACCTGCTCGACGACGCATATGGTGGTGCGGTCGCGCTCCGGGTCCTCGCATATGGGGCATATGTCCGTATCCGACAGATTGTTGCAGAGCGAGCAGTGGCGTATGTCGTGGCGGAAGCGGGCGATGCTCCCGGCCATGCGGTCTACGGCGTCGGGATCCATCTTGAGCAGGTGCATCGTCAGGCGCAGCGCCGTGCGGCGGCCTATGCCCGGGAGTTTGGCGAACTCCGATACCGCCTCTTGCAGTAGTTTCGACATGGTGCTGGGGTCAGGTTCTCGGCATTCAGATTCTCTCTATGCGGTCGATCTCGACCCACCCCTTGTTGCCGTCGGCTATGCGCACCTCGGCCCAGCCGTCGACGGTGTTGCCTATGGTGACCACGGTGCCCTCGTGCAGTACGAAGAGGTCTGTGGCCGACTTGTCGGGCGAACTCTTGACCGAGAGGGCCGAACTCATTACGACGGCTTCATTGCGCTTGACGAGCATGTTGCGTTCGCTCCATGCAAAGAGCGTGGTCGCGATGAAGAGCAGCAGCGTTACCGTCATGCCGTAGAATCCCGTCTTGCGCATGGGTATGCGCTGCGAGAGCAGATATACCAGGCAGAGTGCGAGCGTGGTGGCGAGCAGCACGAGCGAGATGACGGTCCACGCCGTACAACTCATGGCGCTGCGCAGCTTCTTGACCCACGACACGAGGAAGAATTCGGGTATCTCCTCGATCTTGTCCTTTGTCGAGCGCTCGGCGTATTCGAGATTGTGGCGTATGTCCTCGTCACCCGGGGCCAGACGCAGGGCGCGGTTGTAGTAGAGTATCGCGCCGCCCGTCTCGCCGCTCTTGAAGAGGGCGTTTGCCAGATTGTAGTAGAGCGGAGCCGAATAGAGCCCCTTGTCTACTATTGCCGTATAGAGTTCCGTCGCGCGGGCGTAGTCGCCGGCCGAGTAGGCCGTGTTTGCGGCCTGCCACAGCGCGTCGGCCGTAGCCGTGGCGGGATCTATGGCCGCGGTCTGCGTCTGCACGGTGTCGGCAGCCGCCGCGGCGGGGGCTTCGGCGGCCGTGCCGTCCGTTGCGGCGCCCTGTGACGGCTGTTCCGTCGCCGCCTGCGGCGCGGCGGCCTCCTGCTGTGCCGCGACCGTGGCTGACGTGAGCAGCGAAAGGGCCGCAGCCGTTATTATGGCGATATATCTTTTCGTGTTCATGCCGTTGCTGTTTTTATCGTTTTACAATCGACTCGATGTGCGAAATGATCCGTACGCCCTCGGTGTAGACATCGTTCATCTCGACCGACGTCGAGGGCGAGTATTGCGCCTCGTCGCAGCGGGTCATGATGTCGGTGAAGTGCTGTGCCTCGTCGGCCGTGACGCCGCGGCGCTGCAGCTCCTCGCGTATCGACTCCTTCGTCAGGTCGGCCACGGGGATGTTGAGCTTGTCGCTCATGTAACCCCAGAATGCGTGTAGCATCTCCTTGTAGAATGCCTGGCGGTCGCCCGAACGCATGAACCGTTCTGCGGCGCGGAAACGTTGTACGGCCACCTTGTTTGCGCGGCGGTTGCGCACCAGGACGGTATTCTTGCTGTCGCGGATCATCTTGCGCAGGGCGAAATAGAGCGCTGCGAAGAGCGCGAAGATGACGATCAGCAGGATGACGTATGTCGTGCTGAACATGAGCGGCGCGGCACTCTTGCGCAGGGCGGCGCGTCCCAACTTGATGAAGCGTATGTCGCTGCCGAGCTGCCGAACGTCCTCTTTCGAGGATGATGCCACCACCTGCGCGGGGCGGTTGCCGCTCGAGGCGTCGGGCGAGACCTCCATCTTGAGCGGGTCGGTCGAGAGGGTGACGTATGCCCCCTTCTGCGGACTGAAGAACGAGAACTCCACGGCGGGAATCTCGTATTCGCCCTCGGCGCGCGCTATGAAGGGGTACTCATACTGACGGTATCCGGTGGTTCCCTGTGTCGTGGAGCGTATCGACTCGGTGTTTCGCACGTTGTATGCCTCGAACGACGAGGGGAGCGTGAGCGTCGGCGCCTGCAGGAAGGTGAGGTTGCCCGTGCCCGATATCTTGACCGTATATGTTGCGGCCGAGTTGGCCTTGATCTGCGCGGGCGGCATCTCGGCCGAGATGGTGAACTCGCCCACGGCGCCCGTAAAGGATGCCGGAGCTCCTGCCGGCAGCTCGTTTACCGTGACGTTGATGTTGCCCGTCGAGAGCTTGCGCTTGACGTTGTACTCCTCGGCTCCGCCGCCGAAGAAGGGGTCGAAGTTGCGGGTGTTCTGTATCACCACGCGGGCCACGGCCGTGATGTCGGTCGACTCTATGGTGAGGGCGCCGCTCTGCTGCGGGTAGAGCAGATACTCCTTGATTATCTGCGAATCGTAGACCTTGCCGTCGAGCGTCTCGCGCTGGGGCTTGTAGTTGTCCACGGGGAGCTCCTGCGACCAGAAACCGTTGAACGACGGCAGCTTCACGTCCTCGAAGCCCACGATGCTGGCACGCGTGTATAGCGTGAGCGAGGCGCGTATCGGCTCGCCCATGTAGACGTTGGTGCGCGAGAGGTTCATACGCAGCACGATGTCGTCCTTGGCCACCTTGTTCTGTACGGCGTTGCCCTGTTCGGCGGCACGTCCCTGCTGTTGCTGCTGGCGTGCGGCGCCGCCGTCTACCACCTCTATGGGGGTAGCCTTGGTGGTGTATCGTTTGCCGTCGACGGCAATCGAGGCCGACCCTATGGTGATGTTGCCGGCGCTCTGTGCCACAACGACATAGGTTATGGTGTAAGTCTTCTTCTGGTCGCTCACGCCGTTTATGCTCCGGAATTCGAATCCCGTCGACGTGGTGGGTCCGGCCAGGATGTCGAGACCCGTCAGGTCGGGCGGTGTGAACGACCCGTCGTCGGGCTTGTTGGTGTCGAGGACGAATTCGATACGGAACATCTCGCCCGCGGTGACGATCAGCGGGGTGTTGATCTCGAAGGTGTGGGTATCGGCGGCGCGCACCGATCCCAGGCATGACAGCGTCGTCAGCAGCAGAAGTATGTGTCTGAAAAATCGTGTCATATCGTATGATAAGGTCTTATATGGCAAAACGCGCAACGGGACGGATTTATTTTCCGTTGCGGTCAAAAAAACCGCAAAAGAAGTTCCGCATCCTTGTGGGGTGCGAAACTTCTGCGGTGGGGCATGGCCTAATGCTGGAAGTCGGCGAAGAAGTCGTTGCCCTTGTCATCGACGATGATGAAGGCGGGGAAGTTCTCGACGTAGATCTTGCGCACGGCCTCCATGCCCAGTTCGGGGAAGTCTACGACCTCGACGCTCTTGATCGAGTTCTTGGCCAGCACGGCTGCGGGGCCGCCGATAGAGCCCAGATAGAAGCCTCCGTTGGCCTTGCAGGCATCGGTGACGGCCTTCGAGCGGTTGCCCTTGGCCACCATCACCATCGAGCCGCCATGCTTCTGGAACAGATCCACATAGGGGTCCATACGTCCCGCCGTGGTGGGGCCGAACGATCCCGAGGCTATGCCTTCGGGCGTCTTGGCAGGGCCGGCGTAGTATACGGGGTGCTTCTTGAAATACTCCGGCATGGGCTTACCCTCGTCGAGCATCTGCTTGATGCGTGCGTGGGCGATATCGCGGGCCACGATAAGCGTACCCTTGAGGTTGAGGCGCGTCTTGATGGGGTACTTGGTCAGGATGGCGCGCACCTTGTCCATACCCTCGTCGAGGTCGATGTCCACTGCGGGCGACATGGCGGGCGCCTGTGCCGGCAGGAAGCGTGCGGGGTTCTTCTCGAGCTTCTCGAGGAAGATGCCCTCGGGCGTGATCTTGGCCTTGATGTTGCGGTCGGCCGAGCAGCTTACGCCGATTGCCACGGGGCAGCTTGCGGCGTGGCGCGGCGCGCGGATCACGCGCACGTCATGCACGTAGTACTTGCCGCCGAACTGCGCTCCCATGCCCAGCTCCTGGCACATCCTGGTCACCTTCTGCTCCCACTCCAGGTCACGGAAGCAGCGGCCGCCCTCGTTGCCCGACGTGGGCAGGTGGTCGAGGTATCCGGCCGAGGCCTTCTTTACGGTCGAGAGACACATCTCGGCCGATGTGCCGCCGATACATACGGCGAGGTGGTAGGGGGGACATGCCGAGGTTCCGAGGTCGGCAAGGTGCTCCTTGAAGAATTTCGTGAGCGACTCCTCGTTGAGCAGCGCCTTGGTCTGCTGGTAGAGGAATGTCTTGTTTGCCGAGCCGCCGCCCTTGGTGATGAAGAGGAACTCGTACTCCATGCCGGGCTTGCCGCCGTAGATGTCGATCTGCGCGGGAAGGTTGGTGCCCGAGTTCTTCTCGTCGATCATCGAGAAGGGCACCACCTGCGAGTAGCGCAGGTTGCGCTCCTTGTAGGTCTCATAGACGCCGCGTGCGATGCACTCGGCATCGTCGGCGCCCGTATATACGTCCTCGCCCTTGTGGGCTATGCAGATTGCCGTACCCGTATCCTGACACGTGGGCAGCTCGCCTTCGGCAGCCACGGCCTGGTTCAGAAGCATGGTGTAGGCGACGAACTTGTCGTTGTCCGAGGCCTCGGGATCGTCGAGGATCGAGGCGAGCTTCGCCAGGTGGGCAGGACGCAGGTAGAACGATACGTCGGCATAGGCCTCCTTCGAGAGCAGTTCCAACCCCTTGGGGTCTACTTTCAGTATTTTACGGCCGTCGCACTCTACGACCTTGACGTAATCCTTCGTCAGAAGACGGTACTCGGTGGTATCCTTCTCGATGGGATAGGGTTCCTGATAGATGAAATCAGCCATGGCTTGAGTCTGTTTTGTTCGGTTTGTGATATGTTGTTCAGTTCGATTTGTCCATTATTGAGTTGCACCTCAAAATCTTTGCAAAATTACAAAAAAAAGTGCAATTATCCTCCGTCGCCGTTTTTTTTCGGTCGCTCCGTCCGGGCCGTTCCTCCATGGTCGGCGCCGTCGCCTGTGCGGCGCCGCATGGTCCCTGCGTATGATATCATGCGGAGTCGGTACAAGTTTTGCCGCCGCGCAATTTGTACGGTCGGGATGCAGTGCTTATCTTTGTGTGCGGCGCGGTGACACGCACGGCGCCCGTAAGGTACAACTCAAATATTATGTTTTGATATGGAATCATTGGCTAAGGGCGACATACGCCGTATGTTGCAGGATTACCTCTACGGCGAGATAGAGGAGCATATAGAGGATTGCCGGGGCATACGGTGCCCCGAGGGGTGGCGCACCGAGGTGCGCGGCATTGCGCGCCGCGCGCTGGAGCTCCTCTTCGCGCACGACGAGGCCGAGATCACCGAGGTGGAGCAGTTCGGCGACCGCCTCTGCTTTACCTATATCCTGCGCGGCCACGGCATGGGCGAGGCGGCGAGTGTCTCGTTCGAGCGCGAGGGGTATGACTTCCTGCGCATACGCTTTGCCGTGCTGCGTGACGGCCGCGTGGCGGCTTCGGTGACGTACGAGTGCGAGGACGGCGAGCGGTCGCTCTCATACCAGCGCTACAACGGCGAACACGTCTGTGTCATGGGGTGACCCGATGGCGGCCGATAGGCGCGGCTTATGGTGCGATAGGAAAAAACGATGCAGATTTACGGCGTGGGGCGATACAACTGCCGTAATAATGATTAACTTTGCGTCAAAGAAAAGTCATAAGTAAAACTTATAAAAATTTACCGCTATGTTGAGCAAGAAGATGCAGAGTGCGCTGAATGCGCAGATCAATGCCGAGCTGTGGTCGGCATATTTGTACCTGTCGATGTCGATGGATGCCGCCGACAAGGGTTTGAAGGGTGTGTCAAACTGGTTCGCCGTACAGTTCAGGGAGGAGCAGGACCATGCCCAGATACTGATCAACTACATGCAGTCGCGCGGGGCGCGTGTGGAGCTGGCTCCTATCGCCGCCGTGGAGACCGCGTGGGCGTCGCCGCTGGCCATGTACGAGGATACGCTCAAGCATGAGAAGGAGGTTACGGCCATGATAAACGACCTGTGCGCCATTGCCGAGGCCGAGAACGACCGGGCATCGTCGAACATGCTGATATGGTTCATCGACGAGCAGGTGGAGGAGGAGCAGAGTGCCGCCGACATCATCGCCGAGCTGAAGATGGTCGGCGACGACAAGCTGGGACTCTACATGATCGACAAGGATATGGCCGCCCGCGTCTATGAGCAGGCAGAGCCGCTGACGTCGAAGGAGTAGCCGCAGGGTATATCGCGTAAATGAAGGCCTCCGCATCCCGTAAGGGTTGCGGAGGCCTTCGTATGTATGTCTCGGGGGTGTCGTTGCCTACCCCCCCCCATATATCGGCTGTCAGAAGAGACCGAGGTTGCAGACGAAGATATAGATGAGCAGCAGCGGCGTGATGTACCGCAGCGTGAAACGCAGCAGGGGGAATGCCCGGCCGCGCAGCTGCCCGTAGTTTGTCAGCTCGCCGCGCAGGAACTCGGGTTTCATGTACCATGCGGCGAAGATGCAGGTGAAGAGACCGCCCAGGGGCATGAGTATGTTGGCGGAGGTATAGTCGAATATCTCGAAGAAGGAGATGTTCTCTATGTGGAACCACTCACCGAGGTTTATGTCGAAGCGGAAAGCGAGCGTCAGGGCGCACAGCGCTACCGAGAGTGCCGACGTGAGGCGCGTAGCGTTCTTGCGCGAGAGGTCGTGTTCCTCGGCGAAATATGCCGTGAGTACCTCGTGGAACGATATTGTCGAGGTGAGCGAGGCGAGCGTCAGCAGTATGAAGAATACGGCCGACCACAGGGCCGCAAAGGGCATGCCCTTGAATATCTCGGGCAGGGTGACGAATATGAGCGATGCCCCCTCCGAAGGTTCGAGTCCCGCGCTGAAGACGGCGGGGAAAATCACCAGGCCTGCGAGAATCGCCACGAGCAGCGTCAGCAGCGAGACACTGAATGCCGTTGTGGTGAGGTTGTTGTCTCGCTTGAAGTAGGAAGCGTATGTGACCATGCACCCCATGCCCACCGAGAGCGAGAAGAATGCCTGTCCTATTGCCGTGAATATCGTTTGGGCGGAGAATGCCTCGCGGAAGTCGGGCTTGAGGAAGAAGCGGTATCCTTCGGCCGCATCGGGCATGAAGGCTACGCGCACGGCCATGACGATGAGGATTACGAACAGCGCGGGCATCATCACCTTTGCGGCCTTTTCGATCCCCTTCACCACGCCCCGAACGATGATCATGTGCGTGAGCAGGATGAATATCACCGTGTATACGGCCTGTCGCGGCGATGCCTGGAAGGCGTCGAATTGCGCGGTAAAGCTGTCGGCGGAGGTGTATAGCGGTCCGAAAAGGGAACTTACGAGATATTCGAGCGACCATCCGGCGACGATGTAATAGTATCCGGAAATGAACATTGCGGCCAGGGCGCCGTTGTACCCGACCCATTTCCATCGTTTCGACAGCGAGCGGTATGCGCCGACGGCGTTGAGCCTCGTCTTGCGTCCTACGGCGAACTCCGCCAGCATCACAGGTATTCCGACCACGAATACGCATAACAGATATACGAGCAGGAAGGCTGCTCCGCCATGTTCTCCGGCCATATAGGGGAAGCGCCAAATGCTTCCCAGACCTATTGCGCTGCCCGCCGCTACGAGTATTGCGCTGATCTTACCTCCGAAGGAGGCTCTCGATTGTTCTCCCATAGGTGTGAATAACGGGTAAAGAGTCGATTTGTTGTTGTCCCTATGGGCGCAAAGATACTAAAAGATACCAAAAGTCGGGCGCAGAGACAAATCGAAAACGCAGTTTTCGGCTCCGGCGTCGTGCTGCGGCTCCTCCGCATGCGGGGTGCGGCAAGGTATGAGGTCTGGCCGCCCGAGCGGGCGACTGGCGGTGTGCTTGATATTCTGTCTCGTGTTTCGGCTTTTTGAGGTCGGCCACCCATAAACGAATTCCCGACACGGTGCGCAGGCTTGCCGGGTGTCATGTTTCACCGATAGCCTTGTCGCATCGTGCCGGGAATGTGGGTCGAAGGGACCGAAGAGCGGTGCCGGCGATTTTTGTCGTGTCCAATTGTTTCCTCTTCTCTTTGCGTCCGGTGGAACAGTCCGAATATGCCTTGCGACGACGTTTGCGTCATGAATTACCTCCTAAATGCGTCCTGCAATGTGTCAATAAAAAACAGCCTAAAATGTCCCTACTTGCGTCGCGTGTCATTCGAAATGTTCCTGCCGGCACCCTCTTCGTGTTGATTCTGTTGTTGCTTATGGTCGTTGCGGTCCCTTGTTCCCGTTTTAACCTGTATTTTTTATGTTTGTCTTGTGTTTGTTGTCGTCTGTATCTTTTCAGGCTGTTGCCAGCCTGCTCCGTTATGCTCCGTCCGCTTGTTGCGTATTGTCCGTCTGTCCGTCTGTCCTGTTTCCGCTCCTGCTCCTGCTCCCGCTCGTCATGTTCCCTTTCTTTCTCTCGCTCCCTTTTCATTTCTTCCTCTTCCTCTTCCTCTCTTCATACGCTCTCTTCCTCTTTTCCTTCCTTCGCTATCGCCCTCTTTGCCCGCCCTCTTCTCTCGCCCTCTTCTCTCGCCCTCTTCTCCTCTTTCCCTTCCTCACTCTTGCCTACTTGCCGATTTGCTGTTGCCGATTCCATGGCGGACAGGGGAGTTATTGCGTTGTCCGGACCGGTGGGTGGAGAGGGACGCGAGAGGGGTGCCGAATGAATTTTTTCGTCCAATATTCGTCCTTTTTCGTCCTGTACGTCCTAAAAACCTAATCAACCTGCGTACCTGTATGCGTCCTGTTTAACAGTTGCGTCCTAAAATTTCCGATCATCCTGAATTTGCGTCCTGGTTCATTCGTACACCCTCTCCCGGTGTCCCGTATCTTTTTTCTTTCTTTCCGTTTCTCTGCTCTCTGCCACATTTTCACATTTTCACATTTTCACTCTGCCACTCACTCTCTTTTGCTTTTCCTTCAGTCCCTTCTCAGTCCCTTTCCAGTGTCTTCTCTGCCCTCTCTGCCCTCTCTCTCTGTCTTTTCGGCCCTCTCTCTGCCTTCTTCGCCCTCTCCGTCCTGTCTGCTCTCTCTCTGTCCCTCACTCGCTCGGCCCCCCCCCGCTTTGATACGTGGTTTTTGGGAGGCAGCGGGCCTATCTGGCCGGAAGTTTTGCCGTGTATTGCCAGCTGCGGAAGTTGTTTTCCTCGTCGACGGTCATCTCGTGCGTGTTGAACCATTCGACGAAAGCCTTCCATTTTTCGCTGTTGTCGGCGCACCACTCGTTGAATTCATCGAGGTTACCCCCTCGCAGCACCCAGCGCGTGTATGCCTCCATGTGTCCTGCCTGGATTATTTCGCGATGGCGGTCGAACAGGATGTTCGGGAAGACATATCCGTAATCGTTGGGTTTCGAGAAATATTCGCCTATGAACAGCTCGCGGATGCGGCACAGGTCGTCCGTAGAGAAAGGCGGTGTTCCCACCTTGACGACGGCCTTGCCGAGTGTGGGTTCGTATACGGCCACTCCGTACGGGAATCGCATCACCTTGAGATTCTCGTCATACCATATCGTATTGTTTTCGGAGAAGCTGATATATATTAGCGTCTGGTCCTTGTCGTCGCGTTCGAGCCAAATGTTGGAGTCATACGCTTCGGCCAGCAGGCGGCTTATCTCGAGGTTCTGCTCGCCGTTGCATACCATATTCATATATATCTCGCCGTAGATCATGCCCCAGACCGATTCGGGAGAGCTGAGGTATATTCCCGCCGCGCGCCAGTAGTTGTTGGGATACGAGGGGTCGAGTTCTATTCCGCGTTCGTAGTACATCAGGGCCTCGTCATAGTGTTTTGCATTGAATGCGAGAGTGCCGAGTTCCATGTGGAGGGCTCCCGAGCGTGGGAATGCCTTGAGGCCGCGGCGGTATATTTTTTCGGCTTTCTTGACGTTGCCTCTGTCGGCGTAGCTGTTGCCCCACATCTGGTAGAGTCGGTCGTCGACGGAGATGTCGCGCGACAGGCGGCTGAATATTCTGCCTGCACGTGCGTAGTCCTCCTGGAGGTAGTATGCGTATCCGAGTTCGTAGTTTGTGAGGTAGTTCTGCGAGTATGACGATAGTGCGCGGCCGAACACCTCCATGCTTTTCGCCACCTCTGTGTTGTCCATCAGGTCGGTGGCATCGTATATCCTGTTGACCTCGCTTTGCGAGAATGCGGGCACCGTCCACAGGAGAAAAACTGCTATAAGAAGTCGAACGGTTTTCATAGGCCTGCTGTTTTATTATTGCATAACAAATATAATAAAAAACAGACAAAAAACCTAATTCCAAAGAATATTTTTGATTAAATATCGCTCTGTTGCCGTTTTTTTTCTCTATCGTCGGGCGAGATCCTCCAAAAAAGCCTCTATCTCCTCCATGGAGGTCGCCCAGCTGGTTGCCATTCGTACTATCTCGCAGCCGTTGTCAAGCCTCTCCCAGGGGCTGAAGGTGGCGTGTGCGGAGAGTTTTTCCAGCTGCCCGGGGTCGAGGCGCAGGAATATCTGGTTTGTGACGGGCTTGAATGCGAACCGGTATCCGGCTGCGGCGAGGCCTTCGGCCAGGCGCGTGGCTGCGGCGAGCGCCTGCCGCGCGATGTCCAGATAGAGCCCGTCGGTGAAGAGGGTGTCGAACTGCAGCCCGAGAACCCATCCCTTTGCCAGGAGCGCCCCCTGCTGCTTGACCGTGGTGAAGAGGTGCGGTATCATGCCCGCACGCGGTATTACGACGGCCTCGCCGAGCAGGGCTCCGCATTTGGTGCCGCCGATGTAGAATATGTCGCACAGGCGCGCCACATCGCGCAGCGTCATGTCGCATGCCGGTGCCGCCAGGGCATAGCCCAGACGCGCGCCGTCCATATATAGCGGCAGGGCGCGGTCGCGGCATACGCGGCTCAGCGCCTCGAGTTCGGCGAGCGAGTAGAGCGTGCCGTACTCCGTCGGCTGCGATATGTATACCATGCCGGGCCATACCATATGGTCGCGGTTGCCGTCCGTGCGGAAGGCGTCGACATAGCTGGCGACAGCCTCCGCCGAGAGCTTGCCGTCCGTATGCGGCAATGTCAGCACCTTGTGTCCCGTGGCCTCTATGGAGCCGGCCTCGTGCAGGTTGATGTGTCCCGTGTCTGCCGCCACGGCTCCCTCGAAGGGGCGCAGCAGCGCCTTGATCATGGTGGCGTTGGCCTGTGTGCCTCCCGAGAGCAGGTGTATCTCGGCCTCGGGCGCACCGCACGCCTCGCGTATGCGGCGGCGTGCCGAGTCGCATATCCCGTCGCAGCCGTAGCCGTCGTGCTTGTGAAAGTTCTCGGCGGCCATGCGCTCCAGAATGGCCGGATGCGCACCCTCCATGTAATCGCTGTCGAAATGGTACATTTTTCGGGGATGGTTTGTGTGGTTACATTTGTTGTGGTTGTCGTCTGCCGCGCGTCTGTTATCTGTCGTCCATGGGTCGCAGCTCCGATCCCTCCGAAGGGGGTACCGAGTCCTCCGCCACGGCCCACGTGGTGCAGGGACGGTTGCCCATGACCAGCTCGAGCGTGCCGCCCGCCATGAGATCCTCGTGCGAGAAGTAGCTCCTGTCGTACGGTTTGCCGTTCAGTGTCGCGGACTGTATGTACTTGTTGTCGGCCGAGTTGTTGCGGGCGATGAGGGTGAAGGTGTTGCCGTTGTCGAGGCGTATCGTCACGCGGTCGAATATCGGGCTGCCGATGACATAATAGGGCAGGCCGGCCGTTACGGGATAGAATCCCATGGCCGAGAAGACGTAGAATGCCGACATTCCGCCGCCGTCCTCGTCGCCGCAGATGCCCATCAGGTCGTTGCGGAACCAACTCTCCATAAGCATCCGGATTCGTTTCTGCGTCTGCCACGGGCGGCGCGCGTAGTTGTAGAGGTAGGGTATGTGGAAGCTCGGTTCGTTGCCCATGACGAATTGTCCGACGTTACCCGTCGAGTCGGGCAGCTTCGAGTAGTATTGCCACTTGGAGGTGTGCAGGCCCTCGGCGAAGAGACGGTCGAGCTTGGCTGCGAACGGCTCCTCGCCTCCGAAGAGGGCGATCAGGTCGGCAATGTTGTGGTGTACGTCCCAGATGTATGTCCAGGCGTTGTTCTCGTCGTAATAGTCGCGTGCGCCGAGGCCGCCCGAGAAGATGTAGTCGAAGGGCTCGATGAAGTTGCCCTCGGCATCCTTCGGGTGGAAGAATCCGGTC
The DNA here is from genome assembly GCA_949283205.1 of uncultured Alistipes sp. Lineage (GTDB taxonomy): Bacteria > Bacteroidota > Bacteroidia > Bacteroidales > Rikenellaceae > Alistipes. The sequence goes on from CASDSD010000028.1 coordinate 92,233, forward strand.
TCGCTGTTGAAGAGGTTGCGGTAGTTGAAGCTGCGGCGCAGGTGGAAGTCGTACTCCTGTCCGAGGCCGAGGTGCTGCGCCAGACGCGAGATGCACCAGTCGTCGTACGAGGCGGCCAGCGTCACGGCCACGGCCTGGCGGCGCTCGCCGCCCGATACGGCGGCGACGGTCTCCGCCTCGCCCGGGTGCAGCGCGGGGAACCATCCGTTGGCGTGGTAGAAGTCATCGAGCTCGGTCTTGGGGGCGCGCACCCACGGGATCATGGTCTCGTTGAGGACGGTGTGGCGGATACCCTCGAAGGCGCGTTCGACATCGAACTCGAGGCCCTTGCAGAGGGCGTCGGCGAAGACGGCGGCCGAGTGGTTGCCGTTCATGCAGTGAGCGTCGCCGAAGACGCAGGGGAACGTCGGCATCCATCCCGACTGCTCGTACATGCGGATGTATGATTCTATCTTCTGCTCCTCGGCCCGCGGGTCGAGTATCGTCTGCAGCGGGTGCAGGGCGTGGTATGTGTCCCAAACCCAGTCGTCGGTCCAGAAGGGGATGCCTTCGTCATCGTGCACCTTGCCGTCGAAGGCGCTGAAGTAGCGGCCATCCTCCGATATGCACACCATACGTTCGTGGCAGCGGTAGAGCGCCGTGTAGAATGTGATTTTCTGGTCCTCGGTGCCGCCCTCGACCTCTATGCGGCCCAGCGCGTCGTTCCATGCCTGGCGGGCGCTGCTCTCCATGGCCTCCATGTCCCATGTGGGGATCTCGGCGCGCATGTTGCGCTCGGCCTGCTCGACGTCGATGTAGGAGATGCCGTAGCGGGCCTTTACGCATTGCGTGGCGTCGGCGAAGCGGGCGCTGTTCACCTCGGCCGCGGTTGCGGCGAAGGCTTCGGGCGCGGTGTCGAACTCGAGGTAGAAGTATTGTTTTATGCCGCGGTAGTTGTCGTAGCCCCACATGGTGCTGCCCTCGCCGTGGATCTCGCCGTGCGAGGAGGCTATCTGTATGTATCGGCCTCCGGGCTGCTCGAACGAGCACGAGAAGATGGCCGACCGCGCTGCGGGGACGAAGTCGGTGATGATGCCGTAGTCGTCCAGATATACCGAATAGCGTGCGGGAGCGCTGTGCTCCTGATCATAGCGGTAGCTCATGCGCGGGTGCAGCCCCTCGGGCGCGCCGCAGTAGGGCATCATCATCAGTACGCTGCCGTTGCGGTGCGAGGGGACGTTGAGCGGCAGCCCTCCCATGCGGTCCGTGGTGAATTCGTTGTGGTCGGGGATCATGCGCAGCATCGAGTTGGGCAGGTGCGTGGTGGAGTATGTGGGCACCAGCAGGAGACTGATGTTGCCGATACGGTTGTTTACGTAATCTACGGGTTGCCGTTTGTCGCCGCATGCCGTGAGGGCTGATGCGAGCGATACGGCGGCCAGGGCGGCGATGCCGCGGCGCAGGAAGTGGTCGAAAGGTCTCTTCATGTCAGGGTGTGTTATGGAAGGCGGCGGCGCATACTACGCCGCCGCCTACAAAAGTAGCACTTTTTCGTGTAATTGTCCCGTGCCGCGGCGAAAAAAAGCGTTGCGGTGCGGGTGCTTTTCCGGTTACGACACCTTCACCATGACTATGGGCTGCGAGGTGGTTTCGTCGAGAGGCCGGCTGCTGTAGTCCACGGAGCCGAAGTCGATCGAGCCGAGGTCGATGCAGCGGATGGCGCTGTTATACATGGTGCGGTAGTATATCTTGCGTGCGGCGATGTCGGTGGCGGATGTCCACTGCGTGGCGCTGGGGATGTCGGCGGGGATCTTGCCCGCGGCGAACTCGACACCTATGGGTATGTCGAAGTTGTTGAGTATCTGGAAACCCTGCATGACGGCCTCGAGGGTCGTCTTGCGCGGCGGCGCCGTCACCTGGTAGAATGCCGCGCGCACGAACCGCGACGGCGGCGTCACGTCGCCCGGCAGTCCGAGCATGCCGCTGCCGGCGCCGAAGGGTGCCAGCTGCACCCCGCCGAAGGGCTGTGCCTGTGCGCCGCCCGCGTAGAGGTTGACGTAGTTGTTGAGGTTTGTCATCTGCCACTCGTATCCGGGGGAGTTGGTCAGCACGCCGAGCTTGCTCTCGTGGAAGTTCATGTGGCCGTCGACGATCTCGAGGATGACCTGGCGTCCCGTGGCGTCGGTGATGCGCCAGTGCACGGTCGAGGCGCGGGGGTCGAGTGCGACGACATGTATGCCGCGCAGGGCGCGCATGACCTCATCGACAGTGGCGTATCCGCCGAGCATCCAGGCCACGAGCTGCAGGTCCGCCACTGAAGAGGATGCCAGTGCGGGATCGTACTCCTCGTATCGGCCGTAGTTGGGGAAATAGAAGAGGCCGGCCGAGAGCCCCGCCTCGTTGATGCCCTCGGCGACGAACTGCTCCATCTCGACCGAGAGGCCGACATATCCGTAACGCGAGGGCATCGCCATGCCTTTGGCGGTGCTGTCGGGGAGCATCGAGTGCTGGCGGTATCCGCGCGGTACCACGACGTAGCGGCTGTTGAGGTCGCTGCCGCCCCATTCGATGGTGCGGGCCACGACGGTGCCCTTGTCCTGCACGCGCAGGGTTATGCCGGTGCATGCGTCGGCGCGAAGCGCTGCGGCAAGGAGCGCGGCGATTGTCAATAATGTGAATTTCATGGTCTTGCTGTTTTTTTGTTGTGTCGTATGCGCCGCCGGCATACCGGTGTTGTCGCGTGTGTTGTCGAAGGCGGTGTGTGCCGGTGTGCGCTACCTTATAAAGGTATGACAAATATTTCGGATATTAAAACTTTATGCCTCATTTCGACCTTGCTGCCGTATATGCCGGACGCAGGTCCATACGGCAAAAAACGGGCCGTCGTCGTCGCGCCGCCGCATGCCGGTGCGATATGGCTGTGAAAATGTGGTGTGAGGGTGGCTGCGGCATGTGCGGTGGCGGAGTGCGGACCGACGATCGTGTCGCTTGCCGTCGGTGCCTGCGCGAGGGGGGGGGAGGATATGGCGATGCGTCGCATCTGGCGCGCATGCGGTGCCGGTTTGCCGCGTCCGGGAATAAAAAAACATCCGCAAATCTCTCTGCGGATGTTTCCTGTCGCGAGCCGAATCCGAGACTTGAACTCGGGACCCCTTCATTACGAGTGAAGTGCTCTACCACTGAGCTAATTCGGCAACGTTTGCAAGTCGTGTCGACTTATTTTCGGCTGCAAATATCGTAATTATTTTCAAAGTTCGTGCATGATCGGCCGAAAAAATATCGTTTTCCTCCGAAAAATTATTATTTTCGCATGGAGATACCGATAAAATCCTGTGTTATGATAACCTTTTTCATTTGTCTCGCACTGCTCGTGACGGCGTATTTCACCTATGGGCGCTATCTTGAGCGGGTCTGCCGCATCGACCCTGCGGCCGAGGTCCCCTCGAAGCGGCTGTGCGACGGCGTGGACTATGTCCCGATGCCGTTGTGGCGCACGTTCCTCATACAGCTGCTCAACATTGCCGGCATAGGCCCCATCTTCGGCGCCATCATGGGCGCCTGCTTCGGTCCCGTGGCGTTCCTGTGGATAACCTTCGGCGGAATATTCATGGGGGCGATGCACGACTTCATCTCGGGCGTGATCCTCGTGCGCAACGACGGCCTGAGCATACCCGAGGTCATAGGCCGTTATCTTGGCGGCGGGGCGCGGCAGTTCATGCGCGTCTTCTCGGTGCTGCTGCTCATTCTGGTGGGCGTGGTGTTCCTCCGTTCGCCGGCGAGCATCCTGGGCGAGATGATCCCCGCGGTGTCCTACTGGTGGTGGATCGCCATCATCGTGATATACTACTTCGTGGCGACGCTGCTGCCCATAGACAAGATCATCGGCAAGGTATATCCACTGTTCGGTGCGGCGCTCATATTCATGGCCCTGGGACTGCTGGGCGTGATCGTGTTCGGGAAATACGAGGTGCCGGAGATGACCACGTTCCGCAACTTCCAGCTTAACGCCCATGCGCTGCCTATCGTGCCGACGCTCTTCATCACCATTGCGTGCGGCGCGATATCGGGCTTCCACGCCACGCAGTCACCCCTGATGGCGCGCTGCGTCAACAACGAACGCGAGTGCCGCACGGTCTTCTACGGCGCCATGATCGCCGAGTCGATCATCGCCCTGATCTGGGCCGCCATCGCCATGGCCTTCTTCTCGGGGGCCGACGGCCTTGCCGCAGCCCTTGCCGAGCATGGCAACAATGCCGCATGGGTGGTAAATACGGTCTCGACGACGACGCTGGGCGTGGTCGGCGGCATCCTGGCCGTGCTGGGTGTCGTGGCGGCTCCCGTCACTTCGGGCGATACGGCGTTCCGGTCGGCGCGCCTGATCATCGCCGACGTGTTCCATATCGAGCAGCGCAGCGTCGCGCGGCGGCTGATGATAAGCGTGCCTCTGTTCGCCGTGGGCGTGGCCATCACCTTTGTCGACTTCGATGTGGTGTGGCGATACTTCGCCTGGACCAACCAGGCGCTGGCGACGGTGGTGCTGTGGACGATAGCGGCATACCTGCACCTGCATAAGGCCAACATGCGTGTGGTGATGCCCGTGGCGGTCTTCATGACCTTCATCTGCTCGAGTTTCGTATTCGTCTCGGGCCAGTTCTTCGGCATGGAGAACCGTGTGCTGGCGTACGCGCTGGCGGCGGCGGTGACTGTGGCCCTGACGTTATTCATGAATTACAGGTTCCGGCACAATGGGAAAGTTCTCGGTTAGGCCTTCGGGTTCGGGCCTGGTGCGGCTGTGCGGCGGCAACTTCGCTCGGACGTTGCGCGAGGCGCGTGCGTGCGAGCGCGCGGGCCGCGGCGAGGAGGCGTGCCGCATGCGTTTCGAGGCGGTGCAGTCGTTGATCGAGGGGCTCGATGACGAGGCCCGTCTGGATTGGGACGACGAGGAGGCGCGTGCCGCCATGGAACTGCTTTACGCCTCGGCGGCGGATCATCTCGCCGTGGGCGACGTGGAGATGGCGGCGGCGATATGGGAGCGGCTTACGGATTGCGACGAGGAGGACCGCCTGGAGGCGGTTGTGATGCTGGCCTTCTGTTATCCTCTGCTGGGGGAGTGGGAGTGCTTCGACGAGGCGCTGTTCGATGTGCCGATGAAGAGCCCCGAATACAGCCTGCTGACATTGTGGTGCGACTTCTGCCGCTGCGGCGGCATCGACCGCGACGCCCTGCGTACGCTGCGCACGCGCCACAAGGCGTGGTACGATGAGTTCGTGGCGGCGGAGCATCCCGTGACGGAGGAGTTTCTGTCGGAGATCCGCGGCGAGAGGCCGTCGCCGCAGGCCGAGGCGCGCGAGTTGTGGTTCGCCACGGCGCCGCTGTGGGCAAACCGTCCCGACTTTGTCGAGGCGCTGCGCAAGGCATAGCACGGTGCTGACGGTTATATTAAGTAAAATGAGAACGAAATGAACGTTAAAACGATTCTTGCCGTCTTGGCAGCCACGCTGCTTGTGACGGCGTCATACGCTGCCGACTATACGTTCAGGCGCGACATAAACTACAAGTCGGGCGACGAATATGTCGCCGAGCGGTGCCGGCTCGATGTAGCCACACCCGAGGGTGCGCACGATGCCCCCGTTATCGTGTGGTTTCACGGCGGCGGCCTGACGGGCGGCAACAGGGATATTCCGCGCGAGCTGCTCGACGGCAGCGTCGTGGTCGTGGGTGTGGGTTACCGCCTCTCGCCGCGGGCGGCCGTGACGGACATAATCGACGATGCTGCGGCGGCGGTGGCATGGGTCTTCGGCAATATTTCGGCATATGGTGGCAGTCCAGAGCGTATCTATCTGGCCGGGCATTCGGCCGGAGGCTACCTTGTGGACATGGTGACGCTCGACAAGAGCCGTCTGGGCCGTTACTGTCTGGATGCCGACGACATACGGGGCGTGATCCCCTTCAGCGGGCAGGTCATAACCCACTTCGAGGAGCGGCGCGTGCGCGGTATACCGGACACGCAGCCCGTAATAGACAGCCTTGCGCCGCTGTATCACGTGCGGGGCGATGCGCCGCCGATGCTGATCCTCTCGGGCGACCGCGAGCTGGAGATGCTGGGCCGTTACGAGGAGAACGCCTACTTCCGGCGCATGCTGCTGCTGGCGGGGCACCGGGATGTCACGCTCTACGAGTTCGACGGATACGGACACGACATGTGCGCTCCGGGCTATCCGCTCCTGTTGCGTTTCGTGCACGAGCGCGAGGCGGCGGACAAACGGTGACGGTGCGTGCGCGGGGCGGACGTGCTTATGAAATATCTATCGGATATGGCAGACAAGAAGAGGATATACGGTGACGGCATTTTCGCGCGTTCCATGACGCGTGCGGAGGCTCTGCGTAGCATTGCGGCCGGAGTCGCGGCGGGCTCGCTGGGCCTTGCGGCCTGCTCGCCCGGGCGCAGGGAACCGGCGGCGATGACACCCGTGGCGACGCCCGAGGGGCGTGTCACGCTGCGCCGCAACATGCGTAACGGCGACGAGGTGTCGCTTCTGGGATTCGGGTGCATGCGTTTCCCGACGGTGGGGGGCGACCGCTATACGGGCACCATCGACGAGGAGCCGACGCTCGAGATGCTCGACTACGCCTATGCGCACGGTGTCAATTACTTCGATACGGCGTGGATGTACCACGGCGGCAAGTCTGAAGAGATGGTGGGCAAGGCGCTGAAGCGTTACCCGCGCGAGAGTTTCTTCCTGGCCGACAAGATGCCGCCCACGGCCAAGACCCTGGCCGAGGCCAGGGAGATATTCTCGACGCAGCTCGAGCGGTGCGGCGTGGAGTATTTCGACTACTACCTGTGCCACAGCATCAGCCGCCAGTATGTCTTCCAGAACCTCTATATAGACGAGGGCGTGTTGGATTACCTTCTCGAGCTGAAGGCCGAGGGGCGCATCCGCAACCTCGGCTTCTCGTTCCACGGCGACATGGCGCTGTTCGAGTGGCTGCTGTCGCAGCCCGTGGAGTGGGACTTCGTGCAGATACAGATGAACTGGCTCGACTGGCGTGACCGCAAGCTGCAGGCCGAGCGGCTCTATACGATGCTGGCCGAGCGCAGGATTCCCGTCATAGTGATGGAGCCGATCCGCGGCGGGGCGCTTATCGACCTTCCGGGGAGCGTGCGGGCCCTGCTCGAGACGGCCGACGCGTCGCTGACGCCGGCGGCGTGGGCGTTGAAGTTCTGCGCCTCGTACCCATATGTGCTGACGGTGCTGAGCGGCATGACGCGCATGGAGCATGTGGTGGAGAACTGCGCCACGATGACGGGCTTCGAGCCGCTGGACGATGAAAAACTCGCCCTGCTGCAGCGTGCCGCCGACATCTACCGCAACAATACGCGCATCGACTGCACCGACTGCTTCTACTGCATGCCCTGTCCCTATGGTGTGGATATCGCGGGCATATTCCGTGTCTACAACCGCTGCTCGGACGAGCAGCTGCTGCCCGACCCTGCGGGCGAGCACGACGAGGAGTACCGTCGCCGTCGCCGCCGCCTGCTGAACCGTTATCGCAATATGGTCGCCGAGCGCAGCCGAGCGGAACATTGTATCGGTTGCAACGAATGTTCGCCCAAGTGCCCGCAGGGGCTGGATATTCCGAGTCAGATCGACCGCGTGGAGGAGCTGGTCGAGGCGCTGCGCATGGGTTGATGGTAAACTGTCCGAGAGATGAAGACAAACATATTCAGAATAATACGCATATTTGCCGCCACGGTCTGTTTCGTCCTGCTGGCCGTGCTGTTCATCGACTGGGGGCGCGACGTTGCGGTCGACCCGCTGCGGAGCATCGCGGCGCCGCTGGCGCGGTGGCAGGTGGTGCCCGCCGTGATGGCCGTGAGCGTGGCCACGCTCGTCGTGCTGCTGGTGTTGACACTCCTCTTCGGCCGCATATATTGTTCGGTGCTGTGCCCTCTCGGGGTGTTGCAGGACGGGGTGAATGTCGCGGCGAAAGCCTCGTCGAAGCGTGCGGCCGCGCGCTTCTCATATCGTAAACCCCGGCGGTGGATGCGTTACGGCGTGCTGGCCCTGACGGCCGTGCTTGTGGCCGCGGGCATCGGCGGCGCGGTGGCGCTGGTCGACCCCTACGGGATCTTCGGACGTATCATATACGACGGTCTGCGCCCCCTGGCCCAGGGGTGCAACAACTTCCTCGCCGTGGTTGCGGGCGACTCCTTCGCACGCGAGCCGATCACGGTGTCGTGGGTGAGCGCCGCCATCGCCTTCGTGATGCTGGCCGTGACGGGGGTCTCGGCATGGCGCGGCGGACGGGCATACTGCAACTCCTTCTGCCCCGTGGGTACGCTTCTGGGAGAGGTGTCGCGCGCGTCGCTCTTCAAGATGGATATCGACACCGACAAATGCGTCTCGTGCGGAGTGTGCGAGCGCAGGTGCAAGGGTTCGTGCATCGACTCCTCGTCGCACACGGTGGACCCCTCGCGCTGTGTGGTATGCTTCGACTGCATCGACGCCTGCCCGCACGGTGCAATATCATACAGGCCCGTATGGGGAGTCGCTCCGAAGGGTGCCGCTGCTGCGAACGGCGGGGATGTGGACGGGTCGCGCCGGCGATTCCTCGCCTCGATGGCTGTGGCGGCGGCGTCGCTGCCTGCGGTGCGGGCGCAGACGCTGCAGGCGTCGTTCGCTACCGTGGCGCGCGTCAAGGAGCCCTTTGCGCGGCGCCATCCCGTGGCGCCGGCCGGAGCCGTGAGCCTCGACCACCTGCATGCGAAGTGTACGTCGTGCCACCTGTGCGTAAGCAAGTGCCCGGGGCATGTGCTGCAGCCGGCGGTGGCGGAGTACGGGCTGGAGGGGGTGATGCACCCCGTCATGCGCTTCGACAAGGGGTATTGCCTCTATGAGTGCACCCTTTGCGGCGAGGTGTGTCCCTCGGGGGCGATCCTGCCGCTGGATGCCGAGCGCAAGAAGGAGACCTTCATCGGCCATGCCGTCTTCAACAAACGGCTGTGCGTGGTTCATACGGACGACGTCGAGTGCGGCAACTGCGCCGACCACTGTCCCGCCGAGGCCATACGCATGGTGCCGGCGGCGGACGGACGCAGCTACCCGGAGGTGGAGCGTGAGCTGTGTATCGGCTGCGGGCGGTGCGAATACGTATGTCCCGCCTCGCCGATAAGCGCCATACATGTCGAGGGCTATGCCGTACATGACGACCTCACCTCATGCGGTGATGGCGGGGGCTATGGACATGGCCGTGGCAACGGTCTTCATGAGGGCCGGGGGCACGGTAACGGCCACGGTAACGGCCACGGTTACGGCCGCGGTGCCGGCCGCAGGGAGTGATGCGGCGCGGAGGTGAAAAAATGTCCCGATGATCGGTATGTTCATCGGGACATTGTGTTTTATCGGAGCCATGTGGCGCGTTTCCAGATGTATTCCAGCGGGCCGTGTTTGTGGGTGCGCATCCAGCGGCGGCAGAAGGCCAGCTGTGCGAGGAAGATGACGATGCCTATGGCGAAGCTCTCCGTGATCGTGGCCTGGAGCCCGAGTCCCCAGTGGTAGAAGAGCGCCGAGCCGATGATGCTCTGCGTGATGTAGTTGGTAAGGCTCATGCGGCCGAAGGGCGATATCTTCGACATGAAGGAGCGGAGATTCGAGCGGTAGTATATCAGTATGATTCCCGATACGAGCACCAGCATGAAGGCGCACTTGTGCAGCGACGAGACTATGAGCGAGAGCGACGAGAGCGCCGCCTGCGAATGTATGTACTCGGGGAGCATGTCGGCCACGCCGTAGAGGGGGAAGAATGCGACGAGGGCCCATGCCAGCACCTTGAGCCAGAAGTCGGCCTTCTCTTCGGTAAAGAGGCCGCGGCGGCCGATGAGCATGCCGAACATGAAGAGTGCGGCGGTCTGGAAGAAGCGGGCGTTGTCCCAGGCCCAGGCGAGGCTTGCGAGCTGTCCCTGCGTGAGGTTCACGCGCAGCATCTCGAGGAACGAGGTCTGGCTCTGTGCGGCGAAGGTTGCGGCCCAGAGATCCGATGTGGGGATGGCGGGCAGGGTGAACGACGTATCGGCGATCGACATGACGAGGTATATCCAGTGCAGGGGCTGCAGCAGGCAGACGGTGGCTATGATGAAGACGGCGCGGTCCGACAGGCGGCACGTGGCCACCAGCACGAAGCCCACGATCGAGAAGAGCACCAGCACCTCGGCCGTGAAGAAAGCTGCGTTGAGGTTGCCCAGCAGGAAGAGCAGCACCAGACGCCAGCAGAAACGCAGGCGGAAATCCTTGCCCCGGAGGCGCTGGTTGTCGTCCTGGATGAAGAAGCTGAAGCCGAAGAGCAGTGCGAAGATGGCGTATGCCTTGCCGCCGAAGGTGAAGAAGAGCCCGTCCCAGATGGCCTTGTCGGTGAAGTTGAGCAGGTCGCATTGCTGCGAGGTGTCGGGGAAGGAGTAGAAGTTGTAGTGTTCTATGGCATGCAGCAGCGCTATGCCCATTACGGCGAACCCGCGCAGCATGTCGGCCACGTCGATTCGCGAATGTCTTTTTACGGTCGGTTGTTCCATTGCGGTAGTGTATGGAGGTATGTTTGGTTGGGTAATGCGCGCGGCATGCGGCGCGATGCAAAAGTACGAATATAAGAGGGGGCGGGCAAATTTTTTGCTTTGATTTTACGCAGTATGGCGCTCCGGCGGGGCGCGTGCGGCCGATTTGCCGGGTGCGGCGCGTGAAAAGGTGCAGAAAAGCACGGAAATAGCCTGTTTTTCGACAATAATGTGTTACATTTGCACTAATCCGGCACGGCTGCGGCCCTGCCGTTAATCCGATGACGATATGATGGAAGAGAAGAGGGAGTCGGTCGCAAGGCTTGAGAGGCGGGGTGTGAAACCTACCGCCAACCGTCTCCTCGTGCTGGAGGCGATACTCTCGGCGCAGCGTGCCGTGTCACTGGCCGATATCGAAACGATACTCGGCACGGTCGACCGCTCGAGCGTTTTCCGTACGCTCGGGCTCTTCGTCAGGAGCCACGTGGTACATGCCATCGACGACGGTACCGGCTCGGTCAAGTACGAGGCATGCGACAGCCGCGACGACTGTTCGGTGAAGGACATGCACACGCATTTCTATTGCGAGGTGTGCCACCGCACCTTCTGCCTCAAGACCATCGGCGTGCCCGTGGTGGATCTTCCCGCCGGATTCGTAACCCACTCGATAAACTATATCGTCAAGGGCGTCTGCGACGAGTGTTCCGCCGCAGGGTCGCCGCAGCTGTGACGCCCGTGGCGGCATGTGTGTCATGGGCTTCGCCTTCATGCGGCGGAGCCTTCTTTTTGTGCCTTCATCGTCCCTTCATCGTATGCGTGCGCTCCCGCCTCACGGCCTCCGGAGTGTTTGCAACTCGGTTGCACCGATCTTTTCTTACCTTTACGGCGTTTGGAAGGAAAAACAACAAAAAGAATCAGATATGAGAGCAAAATTGTTTTTGATTATGTTGAGTTGCGCGGCGTGGACGGCGTGCCAGGGTACGGCCTCAAGCGCAGACCATGACCACGACCACGACCATGCCGCCGAGGCGGCGGCGCACGACCATGCGGATCATGACCATGCCGCCGAGGGACATGACCATTCGGAGCATGATGGCCATGACCATGCGGCCGAGGGACATGATCACGAAGGTCACGACCATGCGGCCGGGGAGGCGGCGCACGAGGCTGCGGCCGGCGAGATCACGCTGCCTGCGGCGAAGGCCGCTGCGGCGGGCGTGGAGGTCGAGACGGTGGCTGCGGGCCCGTTCCGCGAGGTGATCGTCGCCGGCGGCAGGATTATGCCCGCGCCCGGGGACGAGACGGCCGTCGTGGCGTCGGTGTCGGGCGTGGTATCCTTTGCGCGGCCTCTGGTCGAGGGGGCGCAGGTGGCGAAGGGTACGCCCATGTTCACCATCTCGTCGGAGCGCATGCAGGACGGTGATGCCGTGGCGCGCGCACGTATCGCATACGAGAAGGCGCGTGCCGAGTACGAGCGCGACAGCTCGCTTGTCGGCGACCGTATCGTCTCGCAGAAGGAGTTCGAGGCTACTGTCGAGCGTTACGAGACGGCACGCCTTGCTTATGAGGCCGTGGCCCGTGAGGACGGTGCCGGCGGCGCCGTTGTCGAGGCGCCGCTGGGCGGTTACGTCAAGAGCTGTGCGGTACGGGAGGGCGACTACGTAAGTGTCGGCACGCCGCTGGCGGTCATGACGCAGAACCGCCGTCTGACCCTGCGTGTGGATGTGCCGGAGCGTTACTATTCGAGCCTGCGGAACGTCTCTACGGCCAATTTCCGCACCGCCTCGGGCGAGAGCCTGCACTGCCTGTCGGATCTGAACGGCCGCATGGTGGCCTACGGCCGCAATGCCGACGACGCCTCTGCCTATATCCCCGTGACCTTCTCGTTCGACAACGCCGCGGATGTGCTGGCGGGCTCTTATGCCGAGGTGTGGCTGCTCTCGTCGCAGCGCGAGGGCGTGTTGAGCCTTCCCGTGGAGGCCCTGACAGAGGAGCAGGGCGTATATTTCGTATATGTGCAGCTCGACGAGGAGTGCTATCGCAAGCAGGCGGTGACGACGGGTGCCACGGACGGCGAGCGCGTCGAGATCACGTCGGGCATCGCCGCGGGCGAGCGTGTCGTCACGCGCGGGGCGATACACGTTAAACTTGCTTCGGCATCGAACGCCATACCGGCACATTCGCATAACCACTAAACCAAATCCCGAGAGCGATGCTTAACAGAATAATACGATTCTCGCTGCAGAACCGCCTGCTGATACTTGTGGCGGCGGCGCTGCTCTTTGTCGGGGGCCTCTACCGCGCGTTCCATGCCGAGGTGGATGTCTTCCCCGACCTGAATGCCCCGACGGTGGTGGTGATGACCGAGGCGGGGGGCATGGCTGCCGAGGAGGTCGAGCAGCTGGTTACGTTCCCCATCGAGACGGCCGTGAACGGCGCCACGGGCGTGCGTCGCGTGCGCTCCTCTTCTACCACGGGCTTCTCGGTCGTATGGGTCGAGTTCGACTGGGGTACGGACATATATCTCGACCGCCAGATCGTATCCGAGAAACTCGCCACGCTGGGCGAGACGCTGCCCGAGAATGTGGGCACGCCGACGCTCGGGCCGCAGTCGTCGATTCTCGGCGAGCTGCTCATCGTGAGCCTCACGGCGGACAGCACGTCGATGCTCGACCTGCGTACGATCGCCGACTGGACGATCCGGCCGCGCCTGCTCTCGACGGGCGGCGTGGCACAGGTGGCGGTGCTGGGCGGCGACATCAAGGAGTATCAGGTGCTGCTGCATCCCGAGCGGATGAAGCACTACGGCGTGACGCTGGCCGACGTGATGGCCGTGACGCGCGACATGAACCGCAATACCAACGGCGGCGTGATATACGAGTACGGCAACGAGTATATCGTGCGCGGCGTGGTTTCTACGTCCGACGTGCAGCAGATGGCGCGTGCGGTGATAAAGCGCGTGAACGGGGTGCCCGTCACGCTGGAGGATGTGGCCGACGTGCGCGTGGGGGCGCAGCAGCCGAAGCTGGGCCTGGCATCGGAACGGGGCCGGCAGGCGGTGCTGCTGACGGTGACCAAACAGCCCAATACGGGTACCATCGAGCTGACGCAGCGCCTGGAGGAGGCGTTGGCCGACCTGCAGAAGAACCTGCCGGCGGACGTGCACGTCTCGACCGACATATTCCGTCAGTCGCGTTTTATCGAGAGTTCGATCGACAACGTGCGCAGCTCGCTGCTGGAGGGAGCCCTCTTTGTGGTCATAATACTCTTCCTCTTCCTGGCCAACGTGCGCACGACGCTCATCTCGCTGGTGACGCTGCCGCTGTCGCTGCTGGTGTCGGTGCTTGTGCTGCACTACATGGGGTTGACGCTCAATACCATGAGCCTCGGAGGCATGGCCATAGCGATCGGTTCGCTGGTGGATGATGCCATCGTCGACGTGGAGAACGTGTGGAAACACCTGCGCGAGAGGCGCACGCTGCCGCCCGACCAACGCCGGTCGGTGATCGAGGTGGTCTTCGAGGCCTCGCGCGAGGTGCGCATGCCGATTCTCAACTCGACGCTCATAATCGTGGTGAGCTTCGTGCCGCTCTTCTTCCTCTCGGGAATGGAGGGGCGCATGCTCATACCCCTCGGCATAGCCTTCATCGTGGCGCTCTTCGCCTCGACGGTTGTGGCGCTGACGCTGACGCCCGTGCTGTGCAGCTACCTGCTCGGCGGCGACAGGGAGGGCGGCATGCCCAAGGAGGCCTTCGTGGCCGTATGGCTCAAACGTTACTACCGCGTGACGCTGGAGTGGGCCCTGCGGCACAAACGCAGTGTCGTAGGCGTCACGGCCGTGCTGTTCTTTGCGGCGCTGGGGCTCTTCTTCACGCTGGGGCACAGCTTCCTGCCCTCGTTCAACGAGGGGTCGTTCACCATCAACGTAAGCTCTCTGCCCGGCATCTCGCTCGAGGAGTCGGACCGCATAGGGCGCCAGGCCGAGGAGCTGCTGCTGTCGATCCCCGAGATCGAGACCGTGGCCCGCAAGACGGGCCGCGCCGAGCTCGACGAACACGCCCTGGGCGTGAACGTTTCGGAGATCGAGGCCCCCTTCACGCTGAAGGACAGGTCGCATGCCGAGCTGCTGGCCGAGGTGCGCGAGAAACTCTCGACGATCGTCGGGGCCAACATAGAGATCGGGCAGCCCATAAGCCACCGCATCGACGCCATGTTGAGCGGCACGCAGGCCAGCATCGCGATAAAGCTCTTCGGCGACGACCTGAACGAGATGTTTTCGATAGGCAACCGTATCAAGGCGGCCGTGGCCGACGTCGAGGGTATCGCCGACCTGAATGTCGAGCAGCAGATCGAGCGGCCGGAGCTGAAGATCGTGCCCAAGCGGGAGATGCTGGCGCGTTACGGCATACCGCTGTCGGCCTTCAACGAGTTCGTGGCGGTGAACATGGCCGGGGAGACGGTGTCGCAGGTCTACGAGCAGGGGCGTACGTTCAACCTCGTGGTGCGCGCCGCCGAGGAGAACCGCGGCTCGATGGAGCGTATCCGCGACCTTATGATAGACGATGCCGACGGCAACAAGGTGCCGCTGTCGTATGTGGCGGACGTGGTGTCGTCGACGGGCCCCAATACGATCAACCGCGAGAATGTCAAGCGCAAGATCGTCATCTCGGCCAACACGAGCGGGCGCGACCTGCGCAGCGTCGTGAACGACATACGCCAGCGTGTGGACGAGCAAATTACCTTGCCCGAGGGCTACCATATCGAGTACGGCGGCCAGTTCGAGAGCGAGCAGGCGGCCAGCCGCACGCTGCTGCTGACGTCGCTCATGAGCATCGTGGTGATCTTCCTGCTGCTCTATGTGGAGTTCCGCAACGCCGTGCAGAGCGGCGTGGTGCTGCTCAACCTGCCGCTGGCGCTCATAGGCGGCGTCTTCGCGCTGCTCATAACCACGGGCGAGGTGAGCATCCCGGCCATCATAGGCTTCATCTCGCTCTTCGGCATCGCCACGCGAAACGGCATGCTGCTGATAAACCGCTACAACCATCTGCGCGAGGATGGCGTGTCGCTGCATGAGAGTATCGTCACGGGGTCGCTCGACCGTCTGAACCCGATCCTCATGACGGCGCTCACGTCGGCGCTGGCTCTCATACCGCTGGCGCTGCGCGGCGACCTGCCGGGTAACGAGATACAGAGCCCCATGGCGAAGGTCATCCTGGGCGGCCTGCTGACGTCGACATTCCTCAATGCCTTCATCGTGCCGATAGTCTACGAGTGGCTGCATCGCGGCGAGAAGGAGGTCAAACAAGAAAAAGAGATCGAAATATGAAACGTATGACGATATTTTTGGCGGCGCTGTGCGCCTCGGCCGCCGTGCAGGCGCAGGATGTGGAGAGCGTCCTGGCGCAGATCGAGCAGAACAACCGTAACCTCGAGGCCATGCGCCACGAGAGCGATGCGGCGAAGCTGGAGGTGCGCTCGCAGAACAATCTGGAGGACCCTTCGGTGGAGTACAGCCCCTTCTTCGCACACGGCGCCGACGGCATCGCCAGCTCGGAGCTGGTGGTGTCGCAGGGGTTCGACTTCCCCACGCTCTACGCTGCGCGCCGCAAGGCGGGGCGCCTGCAGAGCGAGGGCATCGAGGGCCGTTACGGCATTGCGCGCCGTGACATTCTCCTCGAGGCGCAGCTGCTGTGCTTCGAGGCGATACGCCTCGACCGCGAGCGGGATCTGCTGGAGCGGCGTATGAAGAGTGCCGACGAGCTGCTGTCGCTGTTCGAGCGGCGGCTGGAGGAGGGCGACGCCTCGGCTCTGGAGGTGAACAAGATACGCATGGAGCGGATGGATGTCGCGGCAGAACTGTCGCGCAACGTGGCGGCGAGGACGACGGTGATGGAGTCGCTCTGCGCCATGAACGGCGGCCGGAGGGTCTCGATGGAGGGGGCGGATTATCCCGCCATGCCGTCGGTGGGGGACTTCGATGCCTTCCGCGAGAGGATGTTGTCCGAGGAGCTGGATCTGCAGGTGTCGGAGGCCGACACGCGCGCCGCACAGCAGGAGGTACGGGTCAATTCGCAGAACTGGCTGCCGAAGCTGGAGGTCGGCTACCGCCGCAATACCGACATGGACGATGCGGTGAACGGTTTCCTTGTGGGGGCGTCGTTCCCGATCTTCTCGAACCGTCACAAGGCTGGTGTGGCGAAGGCCCGTTATGCCGCCTCGCAACTGCGCACGGAGGATGTGAAGGAGCAGACCGAGGCCCGCATACGCTCGCTTTACAGCGATCTGGAGCAGTCGGCGGCGACGATGCGCACCTACGATCTGTCGCTGATGCGTTCGACGCTCGAGCTGCTGCGCCGCGCCGTGGAGAGCGGTGAGCTGTCGGTCATCGAGTATTACGTCGAGGCCGACGGGATCTATTCGAACATGCTCTCATACGTCGAGGTCGAGAACAGCTATTACAGCACCCTGGCCCAGATCTTCCGCAACGACCTTTAGTGTTGCGGCGGCCATATGAGGAATATCCCCGGTCCTGTTGCAGGGCCGGGGATATTTCGTCGCGTGCGGGGTGTCGTCAGAGCCACTTGACGCGCTCCTCACCCTCGTACGGCGGCAGCGGCGCCGGCGTGAAGTCCGAGTATCCGAGGGCTATGGCGCAGAGGATACCGTAGTGTTCCGGTATGGGGAGGAACGAGCGCAGGTACTCTTCGGCCTGCTCGCCGTCGGGCTCCTTCACGAGGCGCGGGCGGCCGTTGACATGCACCCAGCATGAGGCCAGACCTTCGTCCACGACGGCCAGCTGCATTACCGTGGCCGTGATGGCGCAGTTGTCGACCCAGAGGTCCGTGACGCGGCGGTCCCCCATGACGAGGATCGCGGCGGCGGCTCCCGAGACGAAGGCCGAGCCGTAGTCGCGCATGACGGCGATCTTTTCCAGCAGTTCGGGCTGCTCCACCACGAGCAGGCGCGTCGAGCGGCTGTTGCGCGACGAGGGCGCCTGAAGCGCCATGTCGACGATACGCTGGAGTTTGTCGTGCTCCACCTTGCGGGGGAGGAACTTGCGCGTGCTGCGCCGGTGGTCGAGAATGTTTTTCAGTTCCATAATATCGTGTTTTTTGGTAGTTGCGTTTCACGGATGCCGCGCGGCCGGGGCCGTGGGCGTTTTGCATTTACAAATGTACGAAAAATAATCGGTTCGCGCATGCTTGCGCCGTGCGGCATGCTCCCGCATGCATACGAAAGGAGAGACCCTACAGGGTCTCTCCGTGCAATATGCGTACCGTCGCGGCGGGTCAGAGCGTCCAGCCTGCGGTCCAGTCGTCGTCGGCGCTGACGGCTCCCTTGTAGTCGGCGCGCGTGAAGAAGGCGTCGTCGGGGGTGGCGCCGCCGGCAAGGGTGCCGACATATTCCTTGGTGAGCGAGTTCACGTAGTCGGTCGAGTTACCTTCGGCGGCGGCGAACATCTCGGCGGTGTAGATGCCGTTCTCCGAGTCGAGGGCCGAGCTCATGGCTATGTTGTTGAGCTTCGAGGTGCCATCCTTGAGCGCCTGCTCGGTCTGTGTGGTCTCGAGGGTGATGCACTTCTCCTTGCCGGTGATTATGGCGTTGTAGATCTCGGCCTGCGTGCCGGCGCGGAGGCGTATGCCGCGGGTGTTGTTCTGCGAGTTGTCGCCCACGAGCGTGAGGTTCGACAGTACGGGGTGCGCTACGGGCGTGGCGGCGAAGTTGTTGCCGTTGTTGTCACACTCCATCAGACAGTCGCACTCCACATCTCCCGACTGGTATGCCACGAGGAACTGGCCGCGGCCGTTCCATCCCTCGGTCCAGTCGAACGAGTCGTCGGTGCAGTCGGTCACCACCATGTGGCGGACATTGACCGAGCCGCCGAAGAACTCGAATCCGTCGTCCGAACCCTTGTATGCCTGGATGTACTCGACCGTGGTGCCGTTGCCCACGCCGTAGAACGAGATGCCGTTTGCCTCGTGCTCCTCGTCGAGGGCGAAGCCCGTATACTCGAGGCGTATGTAACGCAGCGTACCCGAGTTGTCGGCGTCGTTGTCACCGCCGTAGGGGGCGTTGCCGATCTCCGAGAGGACACCCGTGCCGGCATTGGTGTGGGCGCGGCCGCAGATGTGTATGCCGCCCCAGGCGCCTGTCTGCTTGAGTTCGCTGGTCATGACGATGGGATCGGTTGCGGTGCCCTGGGCGTCGATCATGGCTCCCTGCTCGATGAGGATATAGTCCGAGGCGTCGTCGTCGACGGCCTCTATCTCGACACCCGGCTCGATGCGGAGCGTGGCGCCGGCCTTGACGTGCAGGCCGCCGCTGAGCTTGTAGCGGCTGTCGCGCGTGAGGGTCACATTCTCGGTGATGTTGCCCGTGAGGACGGTTCCCGTGGGGATCTCGCCCTTGAGCGTCGAGTCGTCATTGTTGTCGTTGTTGTTGTCGGTGCAGGCCGTTGCGAAAGCCAGCGAGGCTATGACGGCTGCGGTCAGAAATTTGATTTTGCTTTTCATCTCCGTAAAAAATGAATGGTTTTATTTTTTTGTCTCCTGTGATGTGTCATTGTGTCAGAACTTGAGAGCCACGCCCACCTCGAATCCCAGGCCTGTGCGGTAGCGCTCCACCTCGATCGAGCCTCCGGTCTGGGGCACCTCCTGTTCGAAGATCATGGGGCGGTTGAGCAGGTCGTTGAGCTGGAGCTTTATCTCGGTGCGTTCGCCGAAGCGGTACGCGGCGGCCAGGTCGAGCGTATGCACGGGCAGCTGGCGTATGTCGCCCAGGCCCGAGATGCCCACGGCGTGGATGCGCGGACCCTGGAGGTTGTAGAGCAGGGCGAGGTTCAGCTGCCGCCGCTCGCCGAAGCGGGGCGAGTATGTTATGTCGGCGTTTACGAGGTAGGGCGAGGCACCCTGCAGGGCGCGCTCCTTGTTGGTGTATACGCCGCCGTCGGGGAGCTTGACGTTGGTGTACATGTACGTTCCGTTGACGCCTATGCGGAGGGCTTCGGTGAAGGTCTTGCGCATCTCGATCTCGATACCTGCGGCCATGCCGTTGTCGGCGTTGCGGAAGGTGTGTACCGAGGCGCCTCCCGAGAGCATCTGCACGCGCTCGATGGGCTCGTCGAGGTACTTGTAGTATACCGTGGCCGAGATCATGTCGCCCCGGTCGTTGAGCATCTCGTAGCGCAGGTCGACGTTGTAGTTGTAGCTGTTCTGCAGGTCGGCATTACCGCGCAGCTGGGCCGAGCCGTAGGACTCCTGGTAGAGGAACGGCGCCATCTCGATGAACGACGGGCGCGTTATGGTGCGCGAGGCGGCCAGACGCAGCTGCTGCGAGCCGTCGAGGTCGTATTTTATGTTGAGCGCGGGGAAGAGATCGTTCTTGTCAAGATTGCGGCGCTCGGCCATGCTCTGGTCGTTGTAGTAGTCGACCCACTGGTGCGATGCCTCGTAGCGCAGGCCCAGGTCGACCAGAAGCGCGTCGGCGGGGCGCAGCCCGAGTGAAAAGTATCCCGCATAGATCGTATTTCCGGCCTGGTACGTGTCCTTGGGGTGGCGCTGTCGGTCTATTACGACCGAGCCGTCGGCCACGTTGTCGAATCCGAGGTATCCGTCGGTGTCGTATATGTCGTCTATTGCGGGGTGTATCCCCGTCAGGTCGTAGTAGAAGCGGGTGCCGGCGTAGTCGCGCCCCTTGTCCTTGACTGCGGCGCCCAGGGTGAGCTTGTGGCGCCCGAAGGAGAAGTCGGCGGCGATGTGTCCGTTCCACTCGTCCTCGTCGAGGGTGCCGAAGTAGCGCATCGTCTCCTGCTGGTTGAGGCGGAAGAGGTCGAGCGTGCCGTCCTGGCGGCGTATGAACATCACCTGCCGGCGGTCGGGCTCGTCGGACGAGGTCGACGAGTATGAGCCGCTCCAGAGCAGCTTCCACCTCTCGCCGAGGTGGTGCGTGCCGCTTATCTGGTTCGTCATCAGGGTGTAGACGTGCATCACGTCGTTGCTGCCCGTCAGGTCGTGTCCCTCCTGGTCGTATCCCTCGCGGCGCATGTATGTGTCGGAGGCGTTGCGGGCATAGAAGAAGGTGTAGTTTATGCGGTCCTCCTGACGCAGCGTGAGCGAGAGACTCCCGAGAGCCGCTATCTTGAGGCTCGCCTGGTAGCTGTCGTAGGTGTAGTCGTCGGTGACGGTGCCCGTAGCCTCCAGAAGACGGTATGTGGCATCGGTCATGCGCTGCAGCTCGTTGCTTACGCCCGCCGCGGCGAGGATGCCGAGGGTCTGGTTGCCCACGGGGATGTTGCGGCCGAAGCCTATGTTGCCGCCCAGCTCGGGCAGGGCGGTGTGCCTGTCGACCGAGAAGCCGGTGTCGAATATATCCTTCGAGGTGACGTACTGGCGGAACTCCTGCTTATCCATGGTCAGGGCCGCGGGGTCTGCTGCGGGCTGCGTGAAGAGCGAGCGGTGGTCCATGCGGTAGAAGTCACGGCCGATGGTGTTGGCGCGGCCTCCGGTGTGGAAGTCCACCGAGAAGAAGTCGTCTCCCATGTTGTCCTTGGTGTCGATGTTGATGTGCGCGCCCGAGTAGTCGGCGTATGAGGATGCCTCGTAGACCTTGCTCACGGTGATGTTCTTTACCGTCGACGAGGGGAATATGTCGAGCGGGATGAGCTTGTTGTCGGGGTTTGGCGAGGCTATGGGCTGGCCGTTGAGGGTGGTTATGCTGTAGCGGTCGCCCAGACCGCGCACGACGAGCTGCCCCGACGAGGCGATCGAGATGCCGGTGAGTTTCTTCACTCCCTCCTGCACGTTCGAGATACCCTTCAGGGCCATCTCCTTGGCGCCCATGTTCTCGACGGCGATCTCCGAGGCCATGCGCTCGCGCTGCAGGATACGTTCCGATTCGAGGTTCTTGCGGGTCTTGACCGTCACGGCCGAGAGCTCCTGGCTTTCGGGTTCCATCTCGATGCGCACCTCCTGCGTCGCGTCGCCGATCTCTATGTCGAACTGCTGTGTTACGTATGATATGTATGATACCACGATGCGGTAGCGTCCCTTTTCGAGCGGCAGCTCGAAGCGCCCCTCGGCATCGGTCGAGGTGCCGCGCGTGGTGCCGTCGACGACGACGGCCACGCCGATAAGCGGCTGTGAATTGCTTTTGTCCGTTACGATTCCTTTGAACGAGGCTGCCGATACGGCCGTCGAGGCGAGGGTCAGCAGCAGGGTGAGAACTTTTTTCCCGATAGTCATCTGTTTTTTTCGCTTGTTTACCGCCGCAAAGGTGGCCAAGTGTTGTTACGGGAGAATGTCACTCGTGTAACGATGGAATTTCATCGACGTGACGTTTTCGTTACGGCGCGGCCGCGGCGGCGTGTGGCGGCGCTCTTGCGCGGTAGCGATAAAATCCGTACCTTTATCGGCATAAATACCGGAATATGATTTCTGCTTCGAACAAGGGGCGCCGCCTGCCGGCGGAGTGGGAGCCGCAGAGCTTCGTGCAGCTGACATGGCCCCATGCCGATACCGACTGGGCGCCATACCTCGAGGAGGCGTACGGCTGTTTCCTCTCGATAGCGCGTGCCGTGGCGGCGCGGTGCGACCTGCTGGTTGTGGCGCGCGATGCCGCCGCCGCGGAGGCGCAGCTGCGCGTGGCCGGTGTCGCCATGCGTGCCGATGGCGG
>CASDSD010000029.1 GCA_949283205.1 uncultured Alistipes sp.
AACCCCTTGTAGTTCTTGATGGTCGAGGGGCCGTAGCGGAGTTTGTGGATGTTCAGCCGGGTGCCCTCCTCCATTTCACGCGTGAAGCGGACGATGTAGTCGCCGAGCGATTCGCGGGTACGGATGCGACGGCCGGGGGTGAGGCTGCGCGGGTGGTGGAAGCTGTAGATGATCTTCTCCAGCCGCGTCTTCGTCATTGCGTGTTCGGGATCCTTGGCAATCTCTCCGAGGATGTGGCTGCGCAGTTCGGAGAGGTTTTTGGTCAGCTCGCGCCCCTGCTGCTCGGTGAAGTCATCGGTAAAGGTGAAGCGGCTCTTGACCGTCTGCCGCTTGTTGTCCCAGGCGTCCGTCAACACCATATATTGGCTGTCGACGTAGAACTGGTTGCCACGGCCAACCGTGAAGAGGATTTGGATTTTGACCAGTTTGTTTTTCTGGGTTGAGCGGATGCGGTAGCAGAAGGATGCCATAGGTCAGGAGGTTTTATCTGCTGCAAATGTAATCATTTTTGTCATACATTTGTCATACATCGGCTGAATTTTCGAAAACTTCCAGACCTCGCAGTTGATGAAAAACGGCTGTAATATATTGATATATAGATAAAATAAAATTAAAATCGGTAAAATTCGATTCAAATTTATGGCGTCCGCTTCAGACCTCTGGGAATGACCCCGTCCGCATATTGCGGACTGGGTTTTCTTTTATGCCCGTGCTGCTCCTGCGCTCCGGCATGCACTTGCAGGGTCATGACTCATGCTGATGCCGATCACATGCGGGTCACATGCGGGTCACATGCCGGGGCCGTACCGTGCCGCCGTGTGTCGGCGTCGGTACGGACCCATGTCGCCGTGGCGGCATGCGGGCTCCATATAAAAAACCGGCGGAACATTCGTTCCGCCGGCTGGGTTGGTTCGATCGGGACTTCGGTTGCATGCTGCGGCCCATGTGCGGGCCTGCATGCCGTCCCTCTTATGCGTAATGTGTCAGATGCGGGCCTTCGCCTTTTCGATCTGACGTTTCATCACATCCAACGAATTGTCTATCGCCTCCTCGAAGGTGCGGGCCTGCTCCTCCACGCGCAGGTCGCCGCCAGGTATGTGGAGTGTGATTACGGCGATCTTGTTCCCTTTTTCATTGTCCTTGTCGAGCTTCAGGATGACGTCCGCCCCCATTGCGTTCTCGGCAAAGCGGTCAAGTTTGGCTAATTTTTTCTCGATGAACTCGATGAGTTGCTTGCCTGCATCGAATTTCACTGACTGAATCTGTACGTTCATAGCCTTCGAATTTAGAGTTAAACCTTATTTTGTATCTCCGTCGGGGCCTGGACCCATGCGGAGATATCTCTCTTGCGATGTCGGTGCAATCGCTGCGCCGCGTTTTACATCCAAACGCAGTGCCCGACCGGTGCGGTATTCCGATTTGTCCGCAAAAGTGTCTCTTACGGTTTCTTGTCGGTATGCGATCGCGGGTGCGCCGAGGCGTATATGCGTTGCAGCTGCGCTATGTTGTTGTGGGTGTATACCTGTGTCGCCTTGAGCGAGGTGTGGCCCATAAGCTCCTGTATCTCGCGCAGGTCGGCTCCGTCATTGAGCAGATGCGTGGCGAAGGTGTGCCGCAACACATGGGGCGAGCATTTGCCCTTTACGCCGCATTCGCGCAGAAGTCGCGCCACACTGCGCTGGACGTCGCTTCGGGAGATACGCCCCCCTGTTGAGGATAAAAATAGCGGATTTTCGGGACTTGTGCAAATTTTCGCATCCGAAAAAGAGAGGTAACGGTGTAATTCCTGCGCCACGCGCGGCACCAGCGGTACGAGTCTCGTCTTGTCGCCCTTGCCGTGTACGCGCAGCGCCGATCCGTTGTTCACCATGTCGCGGGTGTCGAGCCCGGTGAGTTCTGCCAGGCGCAGCCCGCACGTATAGAGTATGAGCACCATCATCGCGTCGCGCCGCGTGCGGGCATCCTCGTCGCGCAGGCGCTCGAGGACGCTTTGCACGACCTGCTCCATATCCTCCTCGGGGACGAACCTGGGCAGGCGGCGCGACGTGCGCAGGGGTTCGAGGGCCGCGAAGGGGTCGCGGTGCGTCATCCCCTCGCGCCGCATGTAACGGTAGAGCGACCGCAGCGATGCCACGCAGCGGTTTATCGAGGCGTTGTTCATGCGCCCCTCGTCCGAGAGGTGCATCACCCACGCCCGCACGTCCTCGCCCCGCACGCGGCAGAGATAGAACGCCTTCTCTCCATGGCCGCCGCTCTCCGTTTCCGCCTTTTCCGTTATTTCCGCTTTCCCCGCCTTTTCCGCCTTTCCCGTCTCTCCCGCCTTTGCCGTCTTTCCCGCTTTTCCCGTCTTTTTCGCCTTTCCCGCCGCCGCGGCCTCGCCCCATGCCACGAACGAGCGGATGTCGTGGCGGTAGTTGCGCACCGTCAGGGGCGAGTAACGGCGCTCGCCCTCGATGTAGGCCGTGAAACGCTCCAGGACGACATCATTCTCGACGGCCGGCTCTTCGGCCGCCGTGGTGTCCGTGCTCGTCGGGGCCGTTCCTGACGGGACGGCGGGGAGCCCCTTGTCGGCGGAGGCTGCTGCCGGTTGCGGGGCCGTGTCTTGCGGTTCGAGAGAGGTGGTATGCATTGCGTTGCCGTGGTTTGTGCCGATGTGCGTGGGGGGGGGTCAGCGCTTGCTGCGCTCGATGGCCGTTATGCGGGGTTCGCCCTGTCCCGGCAGGGGCTTGTATATTACGATCACGGCGTCGAATCGCTTGCCCCGTTTCCTGTTCTCGCGGGCCTTGCACAGGAAACGGTAGTTCGTGCCGGCCACGACCTGCGTGGCCACGCTCACGGGCTTGTACTCGATGTCGTCGATCTGTGCCGTCACTGTTTCGAACAGTTCGCGCTCTTCGGCCGACGGCCGTCGCTGGTCGGTGTATCCGCCGACGATTCTGCTGTCGTTGCTGCCGCATGCGGTGAGTAGCGCCGCGGTGACGGCGGTGATGGCGGCGAGGGCGAGGAACATGAAAAATCTTCTCATAGGGTTCTGCACGTTTAGGGGGTAGAACAAAAATAAGGAGTTGAACAAAAATACGGAAAATTTTTCCAGAATAGGCAAATAATACGTATCTTTAAGGGTTATTTTCGGAATAACGCCATAAGAGGGACAAAACCAACTAACCAAATCTTAATTATGCAAAGGATATTTTTATGTATGCTGGCCGTGTGTGCGGTGTGTGCTGCCGAGGCCAGGCCGACGGAGAGGAAGATCACTTCGCCCGACGGCAAACTGGTTGTGACGGTTACGGTTGCCGAAGACATACGCTGGAGCGTCGAGGCCGATGGCCGCACGGTTCTGGCGCCGTCGCGGATCGCCATGCAGATCGGCGAGGGGGAGACGTGGGGCGTGGCGCCGCGTCTGCGCAGGGCCGTGACGGGAGCGATCGACGAGGTGATCCCCGCGCCGCTCTACAAGAAGTCGGAGGTCGTGGACAAGTGCACGACGCTGACGCTGCAGTTCAAGGGCGACTATGCCGTCGAGTTCCGCGCCTATGACGAGGCTGCGGCCTATCGTTTCGTCTCGACCCGCAAGGGCGACTATACGGTGAAGGACGAGGTTGCGGAGTTCGCCTTCGAGGGGGACAACAACGTCTTCTGCTCATACGTGCGCGGCAATGCCGACAAGAGCTTCGAGCAGCAGTACTACAACTCGTTCGAGAACACCTATGTCGAGGAGCCCATGAGTAAGATGGGCCCGAAGCGCCTTATGTTCCTGCCGGTGCTGGTGGATATGGGCGACCGCAAGGTGTGCATCACGGAGTCGGACCTTATGTCGTACCCGGGCATGTACCTCTACAATCCGGACGGCGGCACAGCCCTGAAGGGTAACTATGCGCCCGTTCCCGACGAGGTGAAGCAGGGCGGCCACAACATGCTCCAGGGCGAGGTGCAGACGCGCAAGCCCTACATCGCCGAGGTGAGCGGCGCGCGGTCGTTCCCGTGGCGCATATGCATCGTTGCCGACAACGACGCCGACCTTCTGGATGAGGACATGGTGTTCCGTCTGAGCCAGCCGAACGCCATCGGCGACACGTCGTGGATCAGGCCCGGCAAGGTTGCCTGGGAGTGGTGGAACGACTGGGGCCTCTACGGTGTGGACTTCCGGCCCGGCATCAACAACCGCACCTACGAATACTATATCGACTTTGCCGCGCGCAACGGTATCGAGTATGTCATCCTCGACGAGGGCTGGAGCGTCAACCTGAAGGCGGATCTGATGCAGGTTGTCCCCGAGATCGACATCAGGCACCTTGTGGAGTACGGCCGGGAGCGCGGCGTGGGCATCGTGCTGTGGGGCGGCTACTGGGCCGTGAACCGCGACATGGAGAACGTCTTCAAGTACTATTCGGACCTGGGAGTCAAGGGTTTCAAGATCGACTTCATGGACCGCGACGACCAGCAGATGGTGGATTTCTACGAGCGTGCCGCCTCGACGGCCGCCAAGTACCGCCTCATGTGCGACTTCCACGGGGCCTACAAGCCGTGCGGACTGTCGCGCAAGTACCCCAACGTGGTGAACTACGAGGGGGTGCACGGCCTGGAGCAGATGAAGTGGTCGGACGCTTCGGTCGATCAGGTGACCTATGACGTTACGATACCCTTCATCCGCATGGTCGCCGGCCCGATGGACTACACGCAGGGGGCCATGATGAATGCCCAGCGTTTCAACTATCATGCGAGCAATTCGGAGCCCATGAGCCAGGGTACGCGCTGCCACCAGCTGGCGATGTACGTCGTCTACGAGGCTCCGTTCAACATGCTGTGCGACTCTCCGACCAACTACGAGAAGGAGCCGGAGTGTACGGGTTTCATCGCCGGGATTCCGACCGTATGGGATGAGACGGTGGCTCTGGAGGGTGTTGTCGGCGAGTATGCTGTTCTGGCGCGGCGCAGCGGCGAGGAGTGGTATGTCGGCGGTCTGAACGGATGGAAGGGGCGCGACGTGGAGATCGACCTCTCGTTCCTGGGCGACGGGGAGTATGAGATGACGGTGCTCCGGGACGGTGTCAATGCCGACAAGATAGCGCGCGACTTCCGTATCGAGAAGAGCGCTGCCGACAGCTCGAAGAGCCTCAGGGTGCGCATGGCCAACGGCGGCGGTTTCGCCGTGAAACTCGTCCCCGTGAAGTAACGGCGCGGGACCCGATGCATGCGGGACCCGATGCGACATGCGGGGCGTCCTTCGTAAGGAGGCGCCCCGTTTTTTTCGGGTGCGGGCGCGGTATGGCGGATACGGGCGCGGCACGGTGACCGTGGCGGAGGGCCCGGTGCCGGCGATATCGGCACGGTCTTTGCACCGTGAGGGGCGTATGACGAGAGCGGAAGAGAAAAATTGCGAAAAATTTTGACGTTTGAAAAAAAGTCCTTATCTTGCGTTCACAAAATGAAATTTATAATCTAAAAACGATTGCCTATCGAGAAAATTCTGCTCTTTGAATATTTAATATAAGGAAGGAGAAGAGTATGAACACACGAGTGTTAAGCGACCAGGTATTGCTTAATAACTATCTTTCAGGTGATCGCGCTGCCATATCGCAACTTATCGACAGACACACGCATCGTGTCCGTGACTATATCCGCATGATGGTCAAGGACAACGACGTTGCTGACGATATCCTCCAGGAGACATTCATCAAGGCCGTACGGGTTATCGACGAGGGGCGTTATGCCGATTCGGGCAAGTTCCTGTCGTGGATCCTGCGCATAGCCCACAACCAGGTAATCGACCACTTCCGGTCGCAGAAGAGCGCCAAGACTGTGAGCGAGTCGGATGCCGGCTACGACATGCTGGGGACTCTGCGCTTTGCGGAGCGCACGGTGGAGGATGCCATCATTTCGTCGCAGATCGAGGAGGATGTGCGTCGTCTTATCGACCGCCTTCCGGACGAACAGCGCGAGGTGGTTATCATGCGTTACTATTCTGGTCTGAGCTTCCAGGAGATTGCCGACCAGACGGATGTCAGCATCAACACGGCGCTGGGACGTATGCGCTATGCGCTGATCAACCTGCGGAAGATGATCAAAGAAAATAATCTTATTTTGAGCTGATCGGCACAATAAATCCTCCGTGGCTGCCGTTTTAAGGTAAACGAATGCAGCCTATGGAAGATTTGGACAGTAAACTATCATCGGATTTGGTCTCTGACGACTACGAACTTTTGCTCAAGGAGGTCATTTGTGAAGAGGCGGATCTTTTCTATATGGACTGTTATCTTCAGGAGCTGTTTCGTGGAAAGAGATAAGCTAAGGGTTAATTTTTGAAGCAGGGGAATCGTCCGTACGGGCGATTCCCCACTTTTTTGTCTGTGCGGGGCTGTTTTAGGACGGTCTCCGGCCCGGCGTATGGGTCCATATGTCGTGCGGCCACGGGCGGATGTATATTTGCGTGCGGATGCGTATGCGTAGATGCGCATGCGCATTGACATTCACGCATGGGCATCTGTTTGCCCCGAGGTGAGGAAGTGCAACGGGCTGCTGGGGACTGTGCCGCTGCCGGTATCCTGCTGTCGGAGATGACGTTGCGGGCTGCGGGCTGCGACGGGTGGGGGAGTCTGCGGCGGGGCCTTGCGGCGGGCTCGGTTATGGAATCAAACTTTTGTGCGCGGCCAAAAGCGGGGGCATACGCTACCGAATGACACGAAACGGGGCGCTGGAATTACGGTTTATAACCAAAATGATAAAAATAACGGATTTTTTGTTTGCGGTGTGGTTATAAATTCATACCTTTGTTACATCAAAAGAATGTAACCAACAAATTCGACTACCATGTACGGAAAGATCAAGGAACACCTCCGCAAGGAGCTGGCCGACATCAAGGCTGCCGGCCTCTACAAGAACGAAAGGGTCATCTGTTCGCCGCAGCGCGCCGAGATCGACGTCGCAGGCAAGAAGGTACTCAATTTCTGCGCCAACAACTATCTGGGGCTTTCGGACAACCCGCGTCTTATCGAGGCGGCGAAGCGCGCCATGGACGCCCGCGGCTTCGGCATGTCGTCGGTACGCTTCATCTGCGGCTGCCAGGATATTCACAAGGAGCTTGAGAAGGCCATTTCGGACTACTTCGGCACCGAAGATACGATCCTCTATGCCGCCTGCTTCGATGCCAACGGCGGAGTGTTCGAGCCACTGCTGACGGAGCAGGACGCCATCATATCGGATGCCCTGAACCACGCCTCGATCATCGACGGCGTACGTCTGTGCAAGGCCGTGCGCTACCGTTACGCCAACGCCGACATGGATGAGCT
The DNA here is from genome assembly GCA_949283205.1 of uncultured Alistipes sp. Classification (GTDB taxonomy): domain Bacteria; phylum Bacteroidota; class Bacteroidia; order Bacteroidales; family Rikenellaceae; genus Alistipes. Next base: position 7,290 of record CASDSD010000029.1, read on the forward strand.
GGAGGATTGCCTCAAGCGCGCGCAGGCGCAGCGTTTCCGCATCATCGTCACCGACGGCGTCTTCTCGATGGACGGCAACGCCGCCCCGCTGGACAGGATATGCGCCCTGGCGGAGAAGTACGACGCCATGGTCATGGTAGACGAGTGCCACTCGGCGGGAGTCCTGGGCAAGACGGGCCGCGGCATCACCGAGCTGTACGACCTTCGCGGCAAGGTGGATATCCTCACGGGCACGCTGGGCAAGGCCTTCGGCGGCGCCGTGGGCGGTTTCACCACGGGCCATGCCGAGATCATCGACATGCTTCGCCAGCGTTCGCGTCCCTACCTCTTCTCGAACTCGCTGCCGCCCGCAGTGGTGGGTGCCGGCATCGAGATGTTCCGCATGCTGGCCGAGAGCGACGAGCTGCATGACCGTCTGGTTGCGAACGTGGAGCATTTCCGCACGAAGATGATGGCTGCGGGCTTCGACATCAAGCCCACGCAGTCGGCCATCTGCGCCGTGATGCTCTACGACGCCAAGCTGTCGCAGGACTTCGCCGCACGTCTGCAGGACGAGGGCATCTTCGTGACGGGCTTCTACTATCCCGTCGTGCCGAAGGGCCAGGCCCGTATCCGCGTACAGGTGTCGGCAGGCCATACGACGGAGCAGCTTGACCGCTGCGTCGATGCGTTTGTCAAGATAGGTAAGGAGTTGGGAGTACTTAAATAACGCACTATTATGGCAAAGACGACATTGGACGCTACGGACAGGAAGATCCTTCGGTTCCTGATAAAGAATGCCCGCATGCCCTATCTCGAGATCGCGCGCGAGTGCGGCATCTCGGGTGCGGCGATACACCAGCGTATCAAGAAGCTGGAGGACATGGGGGTGATCATGGGCAGCCGCCTCGTGGTCGCGCCGAAATCGCTGGGTTTCGACGTGTGCGCCTTCATCAGCATACGCGTCTCGGACATTACCCGCCAGCAGGATACGGTTGATCAGTTGCGCAAGATCCCCGAGATAGTGGAGTGTCACTACATAACGGGCGCATATAACATAATGGTCAAGCTCTACTGTGTGGACAACGAGCATCTGATGCGGACGATCTTCGACAACATACTTCATGTACAGGGCGTGTCGAGTACGCAGACCTATATCTCGCTGAACGAGTCGTTCCAGCGCGAGATACACGTCGATTGCCTGGACGATTAGTCTGGCGCGCGACGTCACGGACGGGCCGCCGCACCCTTTTCGGGGGTGCGGCGGTTTTTTACGGACATCCCGGCCCTGCCGCCGAAGGCGTTTTTTGCGGCGGCGTTTGCCTTTGTCCCCGTTTTTGGGTATATTTACACGATACATCTACTGCAAAACAACGACGGAGCTATGGAAAATCTGAATATGACGGCCGTGTGGGACAAGGTCTTCCCGCAGAGCGGCAAGGTGAAGCATTCGAAGGTGACGTTCCGCACGCGTTACGGCGTGACGCTTGCGGCCGACCTGTATATTCCCGTGGGGACGTCGGCGCCGTATGCGGCCGTTGCCGTGTGCGGGCCGTTCGGGGCGGTGAAGGAGCAGGCGTCGGGGCTCTATGCCCAGACGCTGGCCGAGCGGGGCCTGCTCACGGTGGCGTTCGACCCCTCGTATACGGGCGAGAGCGGGGGCGAGCCGCGGTATGTGGCCTCGCCCGATATCAATACGGAGGATTTCTGTGCCGCGGTGGACTACCTGTCGATCCGTGACGACGTGGATCCGGAGCGCATCGGCATCCTGGGCATTTGCGGCTGGGGCGGCATGGCTCTCAACGCCGCCGCCGTCGATACCCGTATCAGGGCTACGGTCACCTCGACCATGTACGACATGAGCCGCGTGACGGCCAACGGCTATTTCGACTCTCTGGATGCCGACGGGCGCTACGCGCTGCGGCAGCAGCTCAACGCCCGGCGCACGGAGGATGCGCGCCGCGGCACGTATGCCCGTGCGGGCGGTGTCGCGGACCCGCTGCCGGAGGATGCGCCGCAGTTCGTGAAGGACTACCACGCCTACTATAAGACGCCGCGGGGCTACCATGTGCGGTCGCTCAACTCGAACGAGGGGTGGAACGTCACCTCGGCGCTGGCGTTCCTGAACATGCCTCTGCTGGCCTACAGCGGCGAGATACGGAGCGCGGTGCTTATGCTCCACGGCGAGAAGGCCCATTCGCGCTACTTCAGCGAGGATGCCTTCCGGCGCCTGCAGGGCGACAACAAGGAGCTGGTGATCATCCCGGGGGCGTCGCACGTCGACCTGTACGACAACATGGAGGCCATCCCGTTCGACCGTATCGAGGCCTTTTACCGCAGGTATCTCGGGTAGGGGGCGTTGCGGTCGTATAACGTCGTATAACGAAGAGTCCGCCATCCCGGTACCGGGGTGGCGGACTCCTTCATGCCGTTTGCGCCGGCCGCGGGATCAATACTCGGCCGTAAGCACTACGGGGTAGTGGTCCGAGATGTAGGGCGCGCCGTAGTTCTCGTCGCAGAGGACCTTGAAGGTGAGGGGTTTGGCGTTGCGCAGGAAGATGTGGTCTATGACGGCATCGTTCGAGCGGCCCCAGTCGTTGAAGGTGGCGCGGTTGTCGGTCTCGGGGGCTGCGCCGCGGGCCTCGGTCATCACCTCCTTGAGGGGGTCGAAGATGGGGTCGTCGTCGGGCGAGTTGAAGTCGGCCGTAAGGAAGAGGGGTATATCCCCGTCGAAGAGCCCGGCGATCCTGGCCACGATGAGCTTTATCGACTCGCGGCGCGCCGTGGGGCCCATGTGGTCGAGGTGTGTGTTCATGTAGCCTATGTACCGGCCGTCGGCCTTGCTGCGGAAGAGTGCCCACGTGCAGGTGCGCTTGCATGCGGCGTCCCACCCCATCGACACTTCGTCGGGTGTCTCCGAGAGCCAGAAGGTGCCGCTCTTCTCGAGGTCGAACTCTGCGTGGCGGTAGTATATGGCCATCATCTCGCCCTCGGCCTTGCCGTCCTCGCGGCCCACGCCTATGCGCTTGTAGTCGGGCAGGTTCTCATCGAGGAATGCCACCTGGTCGGGGCACGCCTCCTGCAGTCCGAGCAGCGTCGGCTGCTGGTCGTTTATCATGTTGATGGAGGCCTGCTTGCGGTTCTCCCAGCGGTTGTCGCCGTCGGCGTCGGGAGAGGCGCTCATGCGGATGTTGTACGAAATGACCTTGATCGGGGCCGGCTGCTGCGCCTTGCCGCACGAGACGATGGCGGCGGCGCATGCGATAAGCGTAAGGATCTTCTTCATGGTATCTTTATGTTTTCGGGTTTTTCGGGATTCCCGGGGACTTATGGGCGTTCTCGGGCCCTTCTTCCCGGCTTCCGGATGCTTTTCGGTGTCTTCCCGGCTTCCGGATGTTTTCATGGGTCTCCGGGCGCTTTTTCGGGTGCTTCTCGCGGCCTCCCCGGTTCCGGGTGCTTTTCGGGGCCTTCCCGGGTATTTTTCGTAACCTTGCGGGGAGTGCGGGACCTTCTTGGCGCTTTCGGGGTCTCCGGGTGCTAACGGTAGCGGTTGCTGATGAGGGTCAGGAACTCCTCGCGCGTGCGGGTATCCTTGAGGAAGACGCCCGTGAATGCCGATGTGGTGGTTGCCGAGCCGAGCTTCTCGACGCCGCGCATCTGCATGCACATGTGGCTGGCCTCGATGACGACGGCCACGCCTATGGGGTTGAGGGCGCGCTGTATGCAGTCGCGTATCTGCACCGTGAGCCTCTCCTGTACCTGCAGGCGTCGGGCGTAACACTCCACCACGCGGGCGATCTTCGAGAGACCGGTGATGTATCCGTTGGGGATGTATGCGACGTGCGCCTTGCCGACGAAGGGCATGAGGTGGTGTTCGCAGAGCGAGAAGAGCTCGATATCCTTCACCAGCACCATCTGCTTGTACTCCTCGCGGAATATGGCCGATGTGATTATCTGCACGGGGTCCTGTGCATAGCCCTTTGTGATGAAGGCCATGGCCTTGGCCACGCGCTCGGGGGTCTTGAGCAGCCCCTCGCGCTCGGGGTCCTCGCCCAGCAGCGCGAGTATCTCGCGGTAGTGGTAGCTCAGCTTCTCGATGCGCTCGGCATCGTATATCTCTTCGCGTCTGTAGTTCTCTGTCTGTTCCATAGCGGGGCAAATTTAGCGCGAATCGGCGTAAAAAGCAATTCGCACGCGCTGTTTCCTTCGCTGCGGGGGCTATTTGCGGCGGCTTTGCAGGTATTCGGCCAGGCGGCGCACGGCGCGGCCGCGGTGCGAGATGGCGTTCTTCTCCTCGGCCGACATCTCGGCGAAGGTGCGGTCGCAGCCCTCGGGTACAAAGAGGGGGTCGTATCCGAAGCCGTCGGAGCCGTGCTGCTCGCGGGCGATGCGCCCCTCGACCACCCCCTCGAAGAGGTGCTCGCCGTCGCCGTCGATGAGGGCTATGGCGGTGCGGAAGCGGGCGCGGCGGTTCTCCCTGCCGGCGAGGCGTTCGAGCAGCAGCCGTTTGTTGGCCTCGTCGTCGTGGCCGTCCGTGGCGTAGCGCGCCGAGCGCACGCCGGGCTCGCCGCCGAGGGCCGCCACTTCGAGCCCCGTGTCGTCGGCGAAGCAGTCGAGGCCCGTGCGCGAGCGTATGTACCGCGCCTTTGCCAGGGCATTGCCCTCGAGCGTGGGCTCGTTCTCGGGGATCTCTTCCGTTATGCCGCATTCGCGCGGTGTCACAAGGGTGAACTCCCCGCCCAGCGTCTGCGACACCTCGCGCAGCTTGTGGGCGTTGTTCGTTGCAAAAACTATCTTCATGGTGATTGTAGGGTTATTCTGGATGGTGTTGTTGCGTGCGGCGGCCGGATGCCGTCACCGTATCTATTATCACGGCCAGGGCGCCGTCGCCCGTGACGTTGCAGGCGGTGCCGAAGCTGTCCATGGCCACGTAGAGCGATATCATGAGGGCCTGGTCCTCGGCCGTGAAGCCGAGCATCGAGGCGAGGATGCCGAGTGCGGCCATGATTGCGCCGCCGGGCACGCCGGGCGCGGCCACCATCGTCACGCCGAGCATGAGGATGAAGCCCGCGAAGAGGGGAAGGTCGTACGGCATGCCCTGCATTATCATCAGGGCGAGGGCGCATGCGACGATCTTGAGCATGCTTCCCGAGAGGTGTATGGTGGCGCAGAGGGGTATGACGAATCCTGCGACCTGTTCGCTCACGCCCATCGACCGGGTCTGTGCGAGGGTGACGGGGATTGTGGCGGCGGAGGACTGCGTGCCGAGGGCGGTGAAGTATGCGGGCATCATGCGCCCGAGCATGCGGAGCGGGTTGCGCCGCGCTATGGCTCCGGCGACGCCGTAGAGGGCCAGCAGCCATACCACGTGCAGGGCGAAGATGACGCCTATGATCTTGATGAAGACGCCGAGGACGCGGAACGCCTCGCCCGAGGCGGTCATGTTGGCGAAGATGCCGAAGATATACAGCGGCAGCAGGGGCAGTATGACCGTTTCGATTGTCATGGAGACGATGTCGCGGAACTCGACGGCGGCGCGGCGCATGACGTCGCCGCGCAGGTGGGCCATGCCGAGGCCGAGCATGAAGGCCAGCACGAGGGCCGTCATGACGTTCATCAGGGGCGGTATCTGCACGGTGAAGTAAGGGTCGAGGCCCGAGGCTTCGGCGGCGGTCTCGACCTCTATGTGCGAGGATATGAGCGAGGGGAAGAGCGCCTCGCCGGTGAAGTACGATGCGAATCCCGCGGCTATGGATGCGGCGTATGCGAGCAGCGTCGTGAGCAGGAGCATGCGTCCGGCGCCGCGCCCTATGTCGGCGATGGCGGGGGCGACGAGGCCCACGATTATGAGGGGTATGGCGAACTCGAGGAACTGGCTGAAGAGGGCGTTGAAGGTGACGAATATTCGCACGCCCCAGACGGGGAGCACACCTCCGAGGGCCACTCCGAGAGCTATGGCCGCCAGCACGCGCGGCAGCAGTCCGAATCGTATCCTTTTCATCGTATGGTCATGTTGTCATGCGCCGCCGGAGGGTGGTGTCAGTACACCCACGTTGCGGCGGAGCCTCCGTACTCTATGTCTACGGTGTGAGGCGTCAAGTAACGTGCCGCAGCCGTTTCGGCGGTTCCGCGGCTTACGGCGTCGAGCGACACCGTGCCTGCCGTCATGCCGCTCACGTCGGCCGAATAGACGAGGGCGTCGCGTATCTCCACCTCGAGAACGAGCTTGTCGCTGCGGTATCCGCAGAGGCTTGTGAAGCGTCCCTCGAGCCTTATGGTGGAGTATCCCTCGAGCGGGTCGTCGGGCTCGAAGTCGATGCGTACCCTGAGGTTGTCGGCTACGGCGTAGAGATAGGTGTCGAGGGCGTTTGCCGGTGCCGGCATGGTGAAGAGATACTCCCCGCCGGCGATGCGGCGGAGCGTCGGCATCTTGTCCCCCTCGTAGTTGCGGTCGAGATACGAGTAGCTCCATGCGGCGCCCTCGTCGCCCAGGCGCTTGCGACCGGTGTCGACCTGCATCGTCGCCGTCTCCGACATGATGAGCCATACCCCCTCGTTCTCGGCATCGTGTACCAGCCGCTTGTCGTAGAAGAAGCGGTTGCGGATGGCCTCGCGTGCGGCGTCGTCCGCGGCCCCGATGTAGAGGTCGAGTCCCTGCATGCGGTCTATGGCCTGCGAGAACTCCTGCACGGCGTCGTTGGCGTTGTTGAAGAGCGTGTATCCCACGGCCGTGCTGTCGATGTTGCCGCTGCCATCCTCGACACGGCAGGCGACCGCCGCGACCGCCGCCATGGCGATGGCGGCCATGCGTATGGTTGTCGATATGATCCGGTGTTTCATGTCGTATCGTTTTTTATGTTGTCAGAATCTGTATCCTATGCCCGCCGAGAATATGCCCTGCATGCCGGCCCCGACCTCGGCGAAGCCGTAGAGGCGGCGGCCGACGCTCACGCCGACGATTGTGCCCGAAAGTCCGAGATATGTCTCGCGGCTGTCGTCGATGGAGGTGATGTCGACCGCGGGGCCTATGGCCAGCGCGGAGTAACACCGCACGACGGGGCGGTTGAGCCACTGCAGCCGCAGCGCCGGGGCGACGGATATCGTGGTCATGTCGTTCGACGAGACCTTGCGGCCCGAGCCGGCGTCGAGTAAGTCGCCGTAGAGCCCCGTGTATGTGAACGCGACGCCTACCGAGAGGGCATAGGCCACGCGGTAGTAATATGCGGCGGTGATGCCTCCGGATGTCTTGCGGGGCGTGTAGCGCACCTTGAATGCCGCGATGGCGTCGGGCGTGGCGAAGATGCCGGGGTAAAGGGGCATGCGCTCGGCCCCGGTCGAGAGGCCCAGATGCCCGCAGTTCATGGTGAAGGGGAATGCCCCCGCCTTTATCGACACCTCGTGGCGCGGTCCGGTGCGCCATGCGTCGTACCCGGGCGCGCGGCGCGCTTCATGCCGTTCGTGCCGTATGGGGTGCGGCCGTCGCGGCTGCGCCGTTGCTGTTGCCGCCGTGAGGAGCATCGCGGCCGCAAGCGTGGCATGCAGCATCGGTCTGAATGTGTTGCGTAATTCCATTTTTCGGGAGTTCGGTTGTTTTTTCGGTTTTCTTCGTCCTCTTCTCTTTCGGGTTTTCGGGGCTATGCGATTGCGTGTGTATTTGTCATTATCACGGTTTGGCGGTCTGCAGGTGTTCGAGGCGCGTGTCGACGGCGATCTTGTCGATGATGGCCTTTACGACGGTGTCCATCTCCGACCCTTCCGTATAGTCGGCCTCGCAGACGTAGTTCACGCGGTTGTCGCGTATGAGTGTTGTCATCTCGCGCCGCTTGTTGCGGTCCTCGGGGTTGTAGACGGCGATCGAGTGGCCGCCGTAGTTCTTCACCAGCTTCATGCAGGGTATGTCGGTGGTGCCGTCGCCCACGTATATCATCCGCTTGAAGGGTACGGGACGCTTGTCCTCCTCCATGTAGCGGTTTACCATGTGGGTGTCGTATACCGACTCTACGCCCTTGTTTATCTTGAATATGAACTGCGTCTTGTTGGTGTAGTTCACCGCCACGGCGGGCCAGTAGGCTATGCCGTCGACGTTGTAAAGGAACGAGCAGGCATAGATGTGCTTGAACTCGCGGGCGATGGATGTGCCCTCGATTATCTCGAGCAGGCCCGACGAGTTGATGTAGTGGAGCAGCCGCAGGCCCCGCGCGTCGGCATAGGCGTTCATGCGGGCGAACCACTGCTCGACGCCGGCGTAGTATCGTATGCTGCGGCCCGACTCCTGAAATGCCTCGCGTCGCAGCGAGAGGCCCTTGCTCTGCGCCTCCTGTATCATGCGGGCCATGTATGTGAGTACGGGGTCGGCATCCTGCTTCTCGGCGAGCGAGTTTGCCTCGCTCCAGAACTCCCTGTTGCTTTTGCCCACGGCGGGGATGAAGTCGTACTCCTGCATGTTGCCGGGTGCGAGCGTACCGTCGAAGTCGTATATGAGGGCTACGGTCGGTCTCTGTTCCATAACGTTCGTTTTTTTGCCGCGGCGTGCGGCTGGTATGTCCGGCGGTGAGGTACGGGGGCATGCCCGGCGCGAGTTCCGGAGGAACCGTGCTGCGGCTGCCTCGGGATGCACCGCCTCTAATCTACAAAAATACGAAATTAAATTTAATTACGCCGGCCGTAAGGTAAAAAATGATCCGCTCGTTGCATGTGCGTTTTTTTTGGTGTAAATGGCGGATATACATGGCGTTGCGCGTGCTGGTGGCGGAAGTTGCCGTTATTTCCGTGCGGCAGTTGTTATTTATGATAATCTTGTCTACATTTGTATTACCAACCCGATGGAACGAACTGCCGACTTTTGTCCCTGTCGTGATTTTATGAATATGTGACCCGGCCTGCACGCAGGCGGGGCATCGTGCGGGGTATGCCTGCGCCGAGTGCCGTGACCGGTGGAATTGCCGTGGCGCGGCGGCACGGCCGCAGGCCGGGGCATGTTCGTGCCGTGTGCGGAAAGGATGTAAATCAAAACGACAGAGTCATAATGAGAAGATTGTTTCTGGCATGCGTGTTTGCCGTATTGTTTTCATGCGGCGTGAGGTCCCAGACGCGGACGTTCCGCACCGATTACTTCAGGATCGAGATCGACGGCCGCGGTTATGTCGTGGGGATGTGGAACCGTGCGGACGAGGGGCGTAACTTCAGCCCTGCGGACCGTCCGTCGCCCCTTCTGGCACTCTACGACGAGGGTCTGAAACGATACTGCTATCCCCGGCGTGCCGACTATTCTCGCGGCAGGTACCGTCTGGAGTACGACAACGGGTCGGTGGCGACGGTGCGGCTCGAGGAGAAGGCTCGTTACATAAAGCTGACGCTCGAGGCGCTGGAGCGGCGTGAGAATATCGGGAGCGTGCAGTGGGGCAACTTCTATACGAATATCGACAATCTCGTCGGGGAGATCATCGGCGTGGCGCGCGACACCTCGGCGGCGGTGAACTATGCCATAGGGGTGCTGGCTCTCGACGACAACACCATCGGCGGCGAGGCGCACTACACCTCCGACACGGGGTGGGGCGGCTACATGGTCCATACGCCCGACGCCGTGCACCACCCGCTGCCGCTGACGCTGCACGAGGGCGACAAGTTCACCCTGGGGGGCGACGGCTACAACGACGTGGCCTTCTACAACCGTCGGGAGCCCTATTTCCGCATGATGTACGGCAACACGGCCGGTGTGGACCGTAACGGCCGCATCGACATACGCTACGTCTCGCGCGACAGACGCAAGGGGAGGATGATCTACTCTCCCGAGGGTGTTCCCGTCTTCGTGAACAACGAGCCGAACCACCTGCTGCGGCAGGATGTGCCGGGCGTCGACTACATAGGTTCGTCGATCGCCCTGTGGGGCGCGCCCGACGACAAGGCCCTGATGCACGTCATCCGCGAGGTTGTTCTGGCCGAGGGGCTGCCCTATCCCACGGTGCGGGGACGGTGGGTGAAGGACCCGACGTCGTTCGAGCCCGACGTATGGGTGTCGGGCGGCGGTTACGACAGCATAGCGTCATACACGCGACAGATGGGGCTGCACGGTGTCCATGCCTACGATCCGGGGTTCCTGCGCCCCGACCGCGGCAACGGGGGTTATATCGACGGGAAGGAGCATGAACGCAAGCCGTTTCGTATGGCTTCGGGCAACCTCTCGCACAGGGAGTATGCCGACCTGCTGGCGCGCGACGGCATTGTGCTGGGGCGCACGACCATCACCAACTCGATGGCCCCGGGGACGAAGGACTGCTCTCCCGTGCCGTCGGACAGCGTCTGCATCCAGCACCGCCGTTTCCTGACGGCGGACATCTCGGCCGCGGATACGCTCATCTATATCGACGACCCGACACACCTGGAGGAGATTGCCTGCTGGGAGGCGCATGACAAGGATCTCAACATGGTGCGCATAGGCAAGGAGCTGATACACTACCTCGGCGTCACGACCACGCCGCCGTACCGTCTGCTCAACGTCACGCGCGGCTATTGGAACACCGTGCCGGCGGAGCACCGCGCGGGCGATGCCGTGGACAAGATGCAGGTTACCGTCGGCTGGGGGTATGCGGGACTGGTCCCGAACCTCGAGCTGCAGGACGAGATCGGGCGGTGGTATGCCGATGTGGCCCGGCTGTGCGGCGTGGGGATGTACGACCTCGACGGGCAGGAGTTCCTCTTCCACAGCGGTTTCGGCACCTACTCCGTGAAACGCTTCTTCCGCAGCGTCTTCGAGCGGGCGCGCGAGTACGGTCTTCGCGACCTGCGCTTTACGGGGGCGACCCTCTCCGAGGGGTCGTGGCACTACCAGAGCGTGTGGAACGTGGGCGGCGGCCTCAACATATACGACGTGGAGAAGCGCGTCTGGGGCGGCACCACGAGCCAGGGCAAGGACCTGCGCGACGTCACCTATGCCAACTTCTTCCCCTCGTCGTTCGGTGTGAACTTCCCCATCGGCGAGAACTCGACGGTGGAGCAGTACGAGCATATCGAGGCCACGGCCGTGGGCTACGGTGCGACCTATTTCCTGCGCATCGACCAGAACGACGTGGAGAGGTGCCCGCAGAAGTACGGCATTTTCAATGTCATCAGGACATGGGAGCGTGCGCGCCGCGCCGATGCCTTCCCGACGCACGTCAAACGGCTGCTGCAGGACCCGGCGCTGAGCTGGCGTCTCGAGGAGGGCGCCGACGGCAACAGCTGGACCCTCTGGCAGATGGAGGGTGGCGGGAAGGTCCGCTCGTTCGAGCTGCACGGCAGCCGATGACGCGGCGGAGGGATGTACGGATGTGTAATTAAAAACATATGGTAAGTGTGAAATCGTTCGGTGCCGTAATGGCGGCGGCCCGCTGCAATGCGGCGGCGCATATATGCGGCCGCAGGCCGTATGCGGCTCTTGTCCTGGCGTTTTTGTGGGCGGTTGCGGTGCCTGCGGCGGCTGCGGCGCAGCAGCGGGCGGCGCTCTCCGAGATGGATCTGTCGAAGGTGCGGCAGGAGTACGGCACGGCCGCCGCGGAGGGCGGCGACGTGGTGCTGCACGCCCCCGCGGTCGTGAGGGTCGCGCTCGACGGCAAGGCGGTGTCGTTCCGCGCGCAGGCCGGAATACGCAGTACGGATATCGACGGCGACGATCCCGACCTGATGTTCCAGCCCCTGGTCGACGGCCGCAAGCTGGTGTACCGCCGCGACGGCGAGGGCAAGCGTTTCGTGGGAGTGACGGGCAGCGACGGCGTGATCGGTGCGGGCTCCGTGGTGCTGACGCTGAAGGCCGACGGCAAGACCGTATACGATAGCGGCACGCTTCGCGGCGGGGCGGCGCCGGTGGCTGTTGAGGCCGACCTGACGGGAGCGCGCATGCTGGAGATCGTGGTGGATGCGGCTGGGGACGGCGCGAGCGGCGATATGGTCCTTCTCACGTCGCCCGTAGTGACATACGGGGGCGAGGCTCCCGAGATTACGGATGTGGCCGCCTCGGGCGCGGGGCCGCGGCAGGACGAGGCGACGGTGGAGCGGCTCGGGGAGAAGATCGCCGCGCTGCCCTTGTGGGAGAGCGTGCCGTCGGACCGTACGCCGTACGACTGGCTGCTCACGCCCGGGAGGTCGCGGGCGGGGATCTACCGCACGGCCGACGGCAAGAGCATCGTCGTGGCCAACGGCATGATGGCGCGCACGCTGCGCATATTTCCCAATCTGGCGACGACGCACCTGACGAACCGCATGACGGGCGAGGGTATGCTCCGCGCCGTCAGCGGCGAAGGCTTCATCACCATCGACGGCCGTCGGTGGTCCGTGGGCGGACTGTCGGGCCAGCCCGAGAGGGCATACCTGAAGGAGGAGTGGATCGACTCGATGGAGACGGTGCCGGACTCGTTCCTTGTGGAGGACTTCGAGATCGGGGAGATCGGCCCGACGCTCGCGTGGGCGCGCACCCGCTGGGCGCTGAACAGGGAGAACGCCACGGGCCGCGAGATCGTCTTCACGCTGCGCGGCAGCGGGGCGTTGGAGGATGTGACGGTGCGGGTCCATTTCGCCGTCTATGACGAGATCCCCGTCATCCGCAAGCGCATGGAGGTGGTGAACGGCTCGGCCGTGCCCCTGAATGTCGATTCGTTCAATCTCGAGTATCTGGCCTTCGCCGAGCCGGAGTCTCCGAGCGGCGGCGACCCCGACACCTTCCTGCTTCCGAACATACACGTCGAGAGCGACTACAACTGCAGGGGCAGCTTTACGGAGAAGGAGACCGACATCACCGAGAAGTGGGTCGAGGACCCGGCCTATACGTCGCAGCGCAACTACCTCATGCAGACGCGCTGCATTCTGGACGTCTCGCCCGAGCTGGGGCCCGACCAGACGGTGGCGGCGGGGGATACCTTCTCCACCTTCAGCGTCTACGAGATGCCCTTCGACAGCTGGGACCGTGAGCGCAAGGGGCTCTTCACGCGCCGTTTCTACCGTGCCGTGGCTCCGTGGACGACCGAGAACCCGATCTTCCTGCACCTGACGTCGAGCGACCCCGAGACGGTGCGGAGGGCCGTGGACCAGTGTGCCGAGACGGGGTACGAGATGATAATCCTCAGCTTCGGGTCGGGAGCCAATGCCGAGGACATCTCGGAGGAGAACATCGCCAAGTTCCGCGAACTTGTGGACTATGCGCGTGACAAAGGTATCGAGATGGGGTGCTACTCGCTTCTGGCGAGCCGCTGGATAAGCGACGAGGTCGACGTGATAAACCCCGCGACGGGGCGCCGCGGCGGCATGACCTTCGGCAGCTCTCCCTGCCTGTGCAGCGACTGGGGGTACGACTATTTCTCCAGGATAAGGACCTTCTTCGAGCGCACGGGCATGCGCTGCTTCGAGCATGACGGCTCCTACCCGGGCGACGTCTGCGCCTCGACCTCGCACACCCACCACAAGGGGCTTCTGGATTCGCAGTGGAACCAGTTCCGCAAGATCACGGAGCTCTACCACTGGATGCGGGCCGAGGGCATCTACCTCAACGTTCCCGACTTCTACTTCCTGAACGGCTCGACGAAGACGAGCATCGGCTACCGCGAGACCAACTGGTCTCTGCCGCGCGACCGCCAGCTGGTGCATACGCGCCAGCTCAACTACGACTGCACGTGGGAGCGCATCCCGTCGTCGCTGTGGAGTTTCGTGCCGCTTGTGGAGTACCACGGGGGCGGCGCCGCCGCGACGCTGGAGCCGCTGAGCGAGCACCTCCACGAGTACAGGACGCTTATGGTGCAGAACTACGGTGCGGGCGTGCAGGCCTGCTACCGCGGCCCGCGCCTCTACGACACGCCCGAGACGAAGGCGGCCGTCATCGAGGTCATAGACTGGTACAAACGTTACCGCGACATCCTGAACAGCGACATCATC
>CASDSD010000030.1 GCA_949283205.1 uncultured Alistipes sp.
CAGCCGCAAGAGTATCGAGATGTCGAAAAACATGCTCAACGCCATCCACAACAACGAACGTTCGGTAGCATACTACACCGTGTTGCGCGACAGCCTCTATGCCGACTCGTGCCGCACGACGCTCGCCGACTTCGACGTGCTGCTGCGACAGGCCCGTAACGACGTATCGGCCGAGGCGCAGTCGCAGTTCGACTCGCTCGACATGTATACGGGACTGTTATACGAGACCCTCAATGCGGTACTCGATGCCGCTCCCGCAGTCAGCAGCGCCGTACCTTTTGACGGGCAACGCTGGTACAACTCCGAATATGCCCCCCTGTACGATCGTATCACCGACGAGATAACCAATGTCATGGGGCTCGTGCAGAGTTCTCTCAACCCGCGCGCCGAACGTCTCAACCACAACGCATACCGCTCGGTCACGCCCGTATTCATATCGTTGGTGGTGATGATCGTGATCCTGCTGCTCTTCTACTACTTCATCATGATATACAGCGTGCGGCCGATAATCGAGATGAACCGGCGCCTGGGCGACTACATACGCTACAAACTGCCGTTCAACGTGAAGGCCGAGTGCCATGACGAGATGCGCGAGCTGAAGGAGAAGATCGAGTCGATAATAAACGCCTCGACAAAAATGAAATAGCGGCACCGGCGTACCGCACAACATTATTTTGACCTATACGACATTATGAGATTCAGCGTTGTAATACGATATATCGGCATGGTACTGCTGCTGGTGGCGGCATTCATGCTCCTGTCGGCGGGAATCTCATATATGAACAGCGTCGACACGGCATATTTCCCGCTGCTGATGTCCTCGCTGCTGACACTGCTCATGGGATGCTTCCCCATGATATTCGTGCCGCGCAGCGACCATATCACAAACAAGGAGGGATACTGCATAGTTGTCGGGGCATGGATCGTCTCGAGTATCGTGGGCACCTTCCCATACATCATGTGGGGCGGCGAGTTCTCCGTGGTGAACGCCTGGTTCGAGAGCGTTTCGGGCTTCACCACCACCGGAGCCTCCATACTGAACAACGTCGAGGGGCTGCCGCAGGGGTTGCAGTTCTGGCGCATGTCCACCTGCTGGATGGGCGGTATCGGCGTGGTGATGTTCGCCCTGGTGATACTCCCCGCAATCGGCAAGAGCAAGATGATGCTCTCGAATGTCGAACTCTCGTCGATGGCCAAAAACAACTTCCACTATCGCAGCCAGACCGTGGTGCGCATAGTGCTGGCCGTATACGTCGGCCTCACCGCCGTCACGACCCTCGCCCTCAAGATCGCCGGCATGAGATGGTTCGATGCCCTGGCGCACGCCATGTCGGCATGCAGCACGTGCGGCTTCAGCACCAAAAACATGAGCATGGCCTTCTTCGACTCGCCGGTGATGGAGATAATCCTCATCGTGGCGATGGCCCTGGCCGGAGTGCATTTCGGTGTCATATACGCAACCATAAGCGGCAAGCCGAACAATCTCTTCCGGTCGGAGATCACGCGATTCTACTTCATCACGATCGCCGTCGCCAGCCTGCTGGCCGCCGTCAGCCTGTGGGCGGGGGACGTATATCCGTCGCTGCTCACCTCGCTGCGATATGCCGCATTCCACGTGGTGTCGTTCATCAGCACCACGGGACTCGCCATCGCCGACTGCAATACCTGGACGGCATTCGCCACGATGATACTCATATTCTGCTCGATCATATGCGCCTGCGCCGGATCGACGGCAGGAGGCATGAAGATGGACCGTCTGGTCCTTGCAATGAAGATGATACGCAACCGCCTCCGCTCGCAGCAGCACCCCAATGCCATCTTCCGCACCAAAGTCGACGGCCTGCCGCAGGACAGCGACATGCTCAACAGCGTGATGGTCTTCGCCGTGGCCTACATGATGCTGATCCTGGGCGGGACATTCATCAATACGTTGCTCGGGTGCGACCTCATGACGGGCTTCTCGGCATGCGTGGCATGCATGGGCAACGTGGGCCCCGGCTTCGGCGAGGTGGGGTCGATGGACAACTATGCCGCCATGTCGAGCGCCATGAAGATGAACGCGACGCTGCTCATGCTGCTGGGGCGTCTTGAAATATTCGGATTAATACAACTTTTCTTTATACGTTGGTGGAGATGATTAAACGAGGACTTTTCGTTTGCGGAATGATATTCATGCTGTGCGGCGCGTCGGAAGCGTCGGCACAGGAGGTGACGGCCCGCATTTCGGGGCTGGAGGGCAACAGCGAATATATGGAGCTGCTGCGCAGCGATGCCATGCTGCGCAACCGTGAGGACTCCCTGATCGGCGTTATAAGGTCGGTGCGCAGCACCATGGCCGAGAATGCCGAAACGCGCGACTCGCTGGCGCAGGTGCGCTCGGACTCGCTGCTGCTGATGTTGTCGGACACCGAGAATGCGGTCTTCTCGCTGCGCATGGAGAAACTCAAGCTCGTGGACCGCATAAATGCCATCGAGCAGAATTTCGTCCTCTCGAATATGGGTGACATAGGCGGCGAAGCCCAGAGCGACAGCGGCGGCAATGCCTTTCTGACAAACCCCTATTTCGTCAAGAGCATCGACCCCGACGACTACAAGGAGTTGCTCCGGGTGCAGAAAATGGAGAGCGAGACTCAGGGATACGTCTCGACGTACATGAAGAACTACGAGAAGATAAAATCGCTCTACGACCGCTATATCGTAGCCGAGACGGAGGCCGATGCCGAGGCGGTATATGCCGAACTCTCTACGGCGATGGATGACAATCTGGTTCTGGAGCGCCGCCTGGCCAAGTCCTGGAGCGAGATTTACGACGAAAAGATATATGTATATTCCTATTTCCTCGAGAAGGAGAACCGCGAGGACCTGCTTGCGCTGACGGACAACATGATGGTCAAGTCGCTTCAGGAAAAGCTCTCGGCGAGCGAATACTATGCTTCGGAGGCCGTCGCGAACTACTGCCTGCAGAAGCCCATAGTACTCAATTACGAGATATATGTGGCCAAACTGCTCAACCAGGCGGCTGCGATAGACTCCTTGTCCAACGTATCGAAGGCGGTAAGGCAGATCGACTTCCGCATACCCAAGATAGACGTGGCACGCCGCTCGTTCGTCGACTACGAACCTATCGAATTCAGCGCCAAGAGCCCCTACAACGCCACCAACCCCATTCCCGAGTGCGTCGTATACGAATACGGCACCATATACCGCATATTGCTGGGCAACTACAAGTACAAGCAGGCGGTGTCGATCTTCCGCGGAGCGTCGCCGCTCTCCGTCGAGGAAGGTGAGGACGGACGCTTCAGCTACTATGTCGGAGGCCTGCGCACGCGGGCCGAGGCGGAGGCCGCCGTCGAGGTCCTCAAAAAGAAGGGCTTCCGCGACCCGCAGATCATAGAGTGGTGCGACGGCCGCAAGACAAACCTCTCGGAGCAGAACGAATCGGCTCAAATAGCTTTCCGCGTGGTGATCAAGGGCGGCACGCTCGACGACACCGTGCGGGACATCATAGCGACGATGGCCTCGGGATGCGAAATATCGAGGGTGTCGGAGGATACCTTCATCGTCGGCATGTTCGACAGCCGCGCCATGGCCGAGCGTGTGGCGCAGGCCGTGGTCAAGTGCGACGAGAACCTCACCACCGAGATCACCGAGATAAACATGGCTCCGGCCGAAGAGGAGGCTGAAGATTAGCCGGCACAAGTCGCGCCGGCGGAGACTGTGAGGGAGGCAGAGACTGTGAGGGAGGCGGAGAGAGTGAGGGAGGCGGAGACTGTGAGGGAGACGGAGAGAGAGTGAAGACATAATGACGATTAAGACGGCAGTGTGTATGAAGACTCCGCAGATGCGGGGCGGGACCGAACGGAACGACACCCGGCCGGCAACAACAACATTTGACACGATAAACATTCAAGACTTATGGGACTCATAATATTTCTCGTACTGTTGGGCGTATTCTTCCTTGTCGTGGAACTTATGCTCCTGCCCGGAGTTACCATCGGAACCATACTCTCGATGGCAAGTTATGCCATTGCGGTATATATGGGCTTCGTACGTTTCGGGCTTACGGGCGGCGCCGTGACATTGGGTGCAATCCTCCTGGTGTCGATCGTGGCTGTCGTGATCTCGCTGCGCGCCAAGACATGGCGCAGGCTGTCGCTCCGGCAGAAGATCGAGTCGTCGAGCATGGAGTCCCCCTCCGACACGGTTCGGGTGGGTGCTCGCGGCACCACCGTATCGCGGCTTTCGCCCATGGGCAAGGTGGAGATCGACGGCCGGATATATGAGGCCAAGTCGATAGACGCCTATATCGACCAGCGCAGCGAAATCGAGGTGACGGGATTCGAGAACTTCAATGTGGTGGTAAGACGCGCCGGAAAGAACGGGGAGTAACCGCGGCGCCGCAGGGTCGTACGAGCCTCTGCATGGAGAGGACCGGCCCCATATAAACATATAAATAATAACGAAACAGGAATTTATCAACCAAACCAACATGGAATTATGGAACTGCAACTCGGATTTTTCGCTGTAGTGATCGTATTGGGCCTTATCGCCATATGGCTCGTATTCTATTTCATCCCCGTAGGGCTGTGGTTCTCGGCCCTGGTGTCGGGCGTCAAGATCAGCCTGCTGCAACTTATCCTCATGCGCTGGCGCAAGGTGCCGCCCTCGGTGATAGTATCGTCGATGATCGAGGGGACGAAGGCCGGCCTGAACCTCGACCCGAACGAACTCGAGGCACACTATCTGGCCGGAGGCAACGTCACGAACGTGGTACACGCCCTGGTGTCGGCACAGAAGGCAAACATAGTCCTCGACTTCAAGATGGCCACGGCCATAGACCTCGCGGGCCGCGACGTCTTCGAGGCCGTGCAGATGTCGGTGAACCCCAAGGTGATCAACACGCCTCCCGTGGCCGCCGTGGCAAAGGACGGCATACAGCTCATCGCCAAGGCGCGCGTCACGGTGCGTGCCAACATACGCCAGCTTGTGGGCGGTGCCGGCGAGGAGACCGTATTGGCACGTGTCGGCGAGGGTATCGTCTCGTCGATCGGCTCGGCCGACTCGCACAAGATCGTCCTCGAGAATCCCGACTCGATCTCGCGCGTGGTGCTCGAGAAGGGTCTCGATGCCGGTACGGCCTTCGAGATACTCTCGATAGACATCGCCGACATAGACGTGGGCAAGAACATCGGCGCACAGCTCCAGATGGACCAGGCCGATGCCGACAAGAAAATCGCACAGGCCAAGGCCGAGGAGCGCCGCGCCATGGCCGTAGCCCTCGAGCAGGAGAACAAGGCCAAGGCACAGGAGGCGCGTGCCAAGGTGATCCTCGCCGAGGCGGAGGTGCCGCTGGCCATGGCCGAAGCCTTCCGCAACGGCAACCTGGGCATCATGGACTACTACAAGATGAAGAACATCATGGCCGACACGCAGATGCGCGAGACCATCTCGCGCAGC
>CASDSD010000031.1 GCA_949283205.1 uncultured Alistipes sp.
AGAGGAAGAGGAAAAGGAAAATAGAGGAAAGAAGCATGAAAGGAGAAGTGAGGCGAAAGAAAGAGAAGAAATAGCGAAAGAGGAAAGGAAAGGAAAGGAAGGGAAAGAATAGGATAGGATAAATAATAGAATAGAAGAGCGATGGAAAGCCACGACGGGGAGAGCGGAAAAAGGCGATCCACGATAAGAACGGCAAACAACTGAAACGACATAATACGTAAGGACTACAAAAGACCCGTATAATATCATTAAAACCCGTATAGATTTTTTATTAACCTAAAACATCAACAACAATGTCAAAGAAAATCTCAAGAGCTGACTTTTTGAAGGCCTCGACTGCAGGTCTTGCAGCTATGACTGTTGTTCCCGGCAACGTGATGGGCGCAGCTTTCGGACACAAGGCTCCCTCTGACAAACTCAACATAGCCGGCGTCGGCATCGGCGGACGCGGTTCGGCCGTGCTGGATGACCTGAAGGAGGAGAACATCGTAGCCCTCTGCGACACCGACTGGAACTACGCGAAAGGTACCTTCAACCGCTTCTCAAAGGCTCAGCGTTTCTGGGACTGGCGTGAGATGTACGACAAGATTGCCAATCAGATCGACGCCGTAATGTGCGCAACGCCTGACCACACCCACGCGCTGGTTGCCGCCAACGCAATGGAGTTGGGCAAGCACGTATACTGCGAGAAGCCCCTTACCCACACCGTATACGAGTCGCGCCTGCTCACCAAGTTGGCCGCAAAGAACGGCGTGGCTACCCAGATGGGTAACCAGGGTTCGTCGGGCGAAGGCGTGCAGAAGGTTTGCGACTGGATCTGGAACGGCGAGATCGGCGAGGTTACCCGTGTGGATGCCTTCACTGACCGTCCCATCTGGCCGCAGGGCCTGATGCGTCCCTCGGAGGTAGATCCCATCCCCGAGACCCTGAACTGGGATCTCTTCCTCGGATCGGCTCCCTACCGTCCCTACAACAAGATCTACCAGCCGTGGAACTGGCGTGGATGGTGGGACTTCGGTACCGGCGCTCTGGGTGATATGGCCTGCCATATCCTCCACCCCGTATTCAAGGCCCTCCAGCTCGGATACCCCACCAAGGTACAGGGCTCGTCGACGGCTCTGCTCACCGACTGCGCTCCGCAGGCTCAGATGGTGACATATGTATTCCCCGAGCGCGGCAAGAAGGACAAGGTGAAGCTGCCCGAGGTTACCGTTACGTGGTACGACGGAGGTCTTACCCCGCCGCGTCCCGAGGGACTCGAGCCCGGCAAGAACCTCAACGACAATGGTGGCGGCTGCATCTTCTACGGTACGAAGGATGTTCTCATCTGCGGCTGCTACGGTGTCAATCCCTACCTGCTGTCGGGCCGTGTGCCCAACGCTCCCGCCCGCGCCCGCAAGGTCGAGCTCTCGCACGGCAAGGATTGGGTCCGCGCCTGCAAGGAGGACAAGGCTAACCGCACCAAGTCCAACTCTGACTTCTCGGAGGCAGGTCCCTTCAACGAGATGGTCGTAATGGGCGTTCTGGGCGTACGTCTGCAGAGCCTCAACAAGACCCTCGAGTGGGATGGCGCCAACATGCGCTTCACCAATATCGGTGACGACGAGACGCTGCGCATCATGATCGAGGACGGTTTCTCGGTACACGATGGACACCCGACCTTCAACAAGACCTACACCGATCCTATCAACGCAAAGCAGTTTGCCGAGGAGATGATCAAGCACAACTACCGCAAAGGCTGGGATACGTTGCTTCCCGAAATGCCCAAATAACAAACACACTTTTTATATAAACCAATAAAGGAAATGAAAAAGGTATTATTCTTTGCTGCTTTGGTATCTACCGCCATGCTCGCAAGCTGCGGCGGCGGTAACACCACCAAGAAAGCTGCCGACAAGGAGGCTGACGACGCGAACACCATCGTTCTGTTCGACGGCACGAGCCTCGATGGTTGGAGAGGATATAACAAGACCGAGGTTCCCTCGCGTTGGGTTATCGAGGACGGCTGCCTGAAGATCAACGGCGCCGGCGGCGGTGAGGCTCAGGCCGGAGACGGCGGCGACCTTATCTTCGACCAGAAGTTCAAGAACTTCGAACTCGAGCTCGAGTACAAGGTTGCGAAGGGTGCCAACTCGGGTATCTTCATCCTGGCACAGGAGGTTCCCAACCAGCCCATCTACATCTCGGCTCCCGAGTATCAGGTTCTGGACAACGAGAATCACCCCGACGCCAAGCTGGGCGTAGACGGTAACCGCATGTCGGCATCGCTCTACGACATGATCCCCGCCAAGCCGCAGAATGCAAAGCCCTACGGCGAGTGGAACAAGGTAAAGATCCTCTGCTACAAGGGTACGGTTGTTCACTATCAGAACGACGAGGCTGTTGTAGAGTACCACCTCTGGACTCCCCAGTGGAAGGAGCTGCTCGACAAGTCGAAGTTCAGCAAGGACAAGTGGCCCGAGGCTTACGATCTGCTGCTCAACTGCGGCGGTGAGAACCACGAGGGTTACATCGGCCTGCAGGATCACGGCGACGATGTCTGGTATCGCAACATCAAGGTCAAGGTTCTCGAGTAAAACCTTCCGGCCGAAAACGAAAGGAGCTGCCCGTCGGGCGGCTCCTTTTTTCGTATGGGCACCACGTCGCGCACGCTTTCTACGGACACTTCGCATGCCGGCAGCGCTCTTTGGCTCCCGGCCAGAGACATGCTGCAGAGGTCGGACGCCCGCCTCGACCCGAAAGCCTGCCGGGACAAGAAACCGGGACGGAGAGAGTCGTCGCAGACGAGCATGCGCCTGCACAGGCGGACATAAGCGCGTGGCTCAATGAGACTAAACGAATATGGCGGACCCGAACGGGCCCGCCATATTTTTCTATAAGAGGGAATCTCCCGCCCCCCCTACATCGCGTAACTGAGCGTCACACCCACGGAGCGCGGTTTGCCGTGACAGAGGAAGCTGTTCCCGACAGACTTGAAGTAGAACGTATAGAAATCAGTTCCGGTCAGGTTGCGGCCCCAGAGCGACAGCGTAAAGTCACCCTTGCGCAGCTCTACCGACGCCCCGAGCTGCGAATAGAAATTCTGGTAGAGCGAATTGCTCTCGTTCCAATAGATGCGGCCCGCGCCCTGCCACGTACAGTTGAACACCACGTCGTCCAACATGCCGGCGCCGACATGCAGGCGGTAGGTCGCCCCCAGCGACAGCGTGTTACGCGGAGCGTAGGGAAGGGTGTTGCCGGAATAGTCGGCCGCGCCGTCGTCGAAGCTGACAAAGCGGGCATCGGTATATCCGTAGCTTCCCCACACGCCCAAACGCGAGAGAGGGTTCCACGACAGCGACACCTCGACGCCGCGGCTGCGCGACCGTCCCGCATTGGACATCATGCGCCCCGTGGTTGTACCCTCGGGAAAGACGGTGAGCTGCTGGTCGCGGCACTCGATCCAGAAGAGGGAGAAATCGGCACGGAGGCGGCCGTCGGCGAACGAAAGGTGACCGCCCGCCTCATAGTTCCAACTGTACTCGGGTTTATAGGTCGTAGCCGACGCCTCGTTGTACGGCGCCGATGCGGGAGGCATGCCCATGTCCTCCATCATTGCCGCCATCATGCGGTTCTGGAGTATGTCGGAGAAGATCTGCGTATTGAAACCGCCCGCCTTGTAGCCACGGGCTGCCGTAACATACAGATCGCCCACGCCCGTCGAGAAGTTTACGGCGAACTTGGGCAGCAACTCCAGAAAATCCATATGCTCACGCCCCGCGAATGGAACCGACAGCTCCTTGAACTGCGGCATCATGGGACTCAGGCGGTAGTGCAGAGCCGTATGGTTGTCGTAATCCATGTGCGAGGCCTCGTAGTCGAGACGCAGGCCCGCCGTGAAACGCCACCGCCCCGCCCGCAACGACGACTCGTGGTAGAGCGCCACGCCATAGGTGGGAATGTCGAAGTTGCTCGAGATATCGAAGGCATCCTCCTCGACCATAAGTTCCGCCCAGGGCATCACGCTCTGTATGCCGTCGTTCGCCGCACCGAGGATAAGGTCGTCGATACCGTCACGCAGGAACGTCACGGGAGCCTCCATGCGCAGGCTCTTGTAGAAGCCGTATGCCCCCGTTATCCATTGCCAGCGGCGCGACGCGTCGTTGCTGCGCAGGACGATATCCTCCGTCAGGGCGTGCTCGCGCTGCTGCTGCACAAGCGTAAAGAGCGACCGCGGCGTGAAGTCGTTGTCGATAAGCATGCGGTCATAGAGATACTGGTACCCCGTCGACGAGGTGAACAGCACCTTCTCGCCGACATGCTTCACGACAAGTCCGTCGGAGACGTTCACCCGCTCGTAACTGTTGGGGCCGTTATAGTTCACGGGCGATACCGCACCGTCCGCCTCGTCGTAGAGGCAATAGGCATACCCGCCCTCGAGGCTCGATCCGACAGAGGCGACGTTGTCCACGGACCAGCCGCCGGAGGGT
Source organism: uncultured Alistipes sp. (assembly GCA_949283205.1). Lineage (GTDB taxonomy): Bacteria > Bacteroidota > Bacteroidia > Bacteroidales > Rikenellaceae > Alistipes. Next base: position 4,470 of record CASDSD010000031.1, read on the forward strand.
TCCCACACCATGCGCACGCGGCCGCCGCCGCTGTGGCCCCGGTCGCAGTCGCTGCCGTCGTAGGCGTTGTCGAAGAAACCGTCGGTACGGGTATAATACCCGCCCACCGAGATGCCGAAACGGTCTGACGGGCGTCCGTAATAGGATGCCTTCGCCCGCAGCGTATTGCCCGAGCCGTACTCGGCCGAGGCACGCACGCCGCGGTATCCCATCGGGGAGAGCGTATAGATGTTGATCTGGCCGCCAATGGTATTGCGGCCGTACAGCGTACCCTGCGGACCGCGCAGCACCTCGATGCGCGCGATGTCGAAAAGGTCGAAATCGTATGTGTTTTTATTAAGGTACGGTATTTCGTCGACATTCACCCCCACGACGGGCTGGTCGATACGCGCCCCGAAGCCGCGGACATATATCGACGAGGTCATGCGGGAGCCGTAATCGGGCTGGTAGAAGTTCGGCGCCAGCGCCGTGAGGTCCTTCACCGACAGAACGCGCTCGCGCTCCAGCGCCGACGGCCCGAGTACGGTAGAAGAGATGGGCTGCCGCAGCAGCGAAAAGGTCTGTTTGGCCACGGGTGCCACCACCGTCACCTGCTCGATGTTCTGGAGCGTATCGACGGGTTCGGGCGCAAGGTCGTCGGGACCGCCGCCCGCAAGGGTCAGCAATGCTATAAGCAGTTTCATGATGCAAAGGTAGTCAAAGCCCGCACGCACGACAACTATAACATTTTATAGTTTTCGCGCAACGACAAAGGCCCTCACCTGCCGCGAAGAAGGCACGGCACGCCAAAAAATTACCCGTCAGCCTCGGCATTTTGCCCGCGGCTTGTTATATTTGTCCCATGCAAACCAAACCTAAAATAGCAGTCATACACCCGAATTCACTATGCTGTATGGCCATGCGTGCCATCATCACCGACATCGCGCCCTTTATCGGGGCCTTCCGCTCGGTCGAGACCGCAACGTACAACTCGATGGAGGAGTTCCTCGCCGACGAGCAGTGCTGCGCCATACACTATTTCGTGGCCGCCGAGGTTCTGGTGCGCAACCTGCCCTTCTTCGCCCCGCAATACCGCCGCTGCATAGTCCTCACCGAGGGTGCGGCACCGGTCGGCGTACCTGCGGAGTTCCGTACGGTGGATATCCTGCGGCCCGAACGCGAAATGCTCAAGGCGTTCCTCACAATACAGGGATCGGCTCACGCCGCACACGGCATGCGGCCGCAACCCGCCCCCGACTACGCCGAACTGCTGTCGCAGCGCGAAAAGGATGTGCTGGCGCTCATCGTCAAGGGTTACATCAACAAGGAGATTGCCGACAGGCTCAACATATCCACCGCCACGGTGATATTCCACCGCCGCAACATAACCGAGAAACTCGGCACCAAGTCGATAGGTCGCCTTACCGTGTACGCCGTGATGAACGGCATAGTCGGCATGCACGAGTTGTGACGCGCCGCGCATCGGACGGAGATGTCCGTTTTGATATGTCGCGCCAATTCACTATATTTGGGTTGGAATAGAGGGAAAGGCCATGCGGCCTGATCCAAAATGTCGCCCCGGGCATGGGGCAAATTGCAACCAAATACCCTACTACTATGAAAAAACTGTTGATGATTACGGCCTTCACAGCCTTTGCCGCCGCAGGATGCGACGCGCAACAGAGTGCGGGCGACGACGCCGCGCCGCAGCAAAACCAGGTCATAGAGACCATCATGGCACGCCGCAGCATACGTGCCTACAAACCCGACCCCGTACCGCACGAGATCCTCGACCAGATCCTCGAGTGCGGCATAAACGCCCCCAACGGCATGAACGCCCAGCAATGGGAGGTGCGCGTGGTCGACTCGAAGGAGTGGCTCGACAATGCTACCGCGGCATACAGACAGATCGTTGCCGGCACCCCCGCGGAGAAGATGCTCCCGAGCGGCGACGGCGGCAACATGTTCCGCAACGCCCCCACCGTGGTATTCATCGCACACAAGCCCGGCCTCTGCACCCAGGTGGACTGCGGCCTTATGGCCGGCAACATGGTCCTCTCGGCCCACTCGCTCGGAATAGGCTCCGTGTGCATGATGGGACCGCTCGGCTTCTTCTCGACACCCGCCGGAAAACCATTCCTCGAGTCGCTCCAGTTGAGCGAAGGCTATGAACTGCTGCTGTGTATAGGCATGGGATATGCCGACGAACAACCCGCCGCCAAACCCCGCAACCGCGACGTTATTAAATATATTAAGTAAATACCTGCATATTTATCCACGCGAAATTTTGAATTCTCGCCGAATAGCAGTATATTTGCCTCCGAATAAAGGTTCGTTCACCAAACGATATAGGACAGCGATATGAATTCATTCTTTTATAAGCGATTTTATTACTACCGTGCGAACGGTCAGGAGGTCGCGTGCTAAAAAATAAGTTTATGAACGATGATATTGATCCTGACCTGTGCGAACAAGGTCAGGATTTTTTTTAACGCACTATCTATGCTGAAAGTAGCAATACAGGGATACGAAGGATGTTTCCACCAGATTGCGGCCAACAAATACTTCGGCCGCGGGATAGAGATCATGCCCTACGACACCTTCCGCGGCGTTGCCGCCGCCGTCAAGAGCGGCGAGGCCGACAAGGGCGTCATGGCAATCGAGAACTCCATCGCCGGTTCGATCATATCCAATTACAGCATCCTGCAGGATGCCAACCTGCAGGTCGCGGGCGAAATATACCTCCCCGTGATGCAGAACCTCATGGCCCTGCCCGGAGTCTCTCTGGACGACATACGCGAGGTGGAGTCGCACCCCATGGCACTGCTGCAGTGCGTGGAGTATCTCGACCAGCACCCGTGGAAACTCATCGAGAGCGAGGACACGGCTCTCAGCGCACGCCACATCGCCGAAAAGGGATTGCGGCATACCGCCGCCATCGCCAGCGAACTGGCCGCCGAGATGTTCGGCCTGCAGATCCTCGCACCCGAAATAAATACCATAAAGAGCAACTACACGCGCTTCATGATCCTCAAGCGGCACGACCACAACATCGACCCACGGGCCAACAAGGCGTCGCTCTACTTCAAGACAGACCACTGCGAAGGATCGCTGCTCAGGGCCCTGAGCCAGCTGAACGGAATAAACCTCTCGAAGCTGCAGTCGTACCCCATCCCGAGCGAACCGTGGCACTACCTGTTCCACATAGACCTCGAGTTCCGCTGCCTGGACGACTACATCACCAATCTCGACCGCCTGCAGCAGGCTACCGAGGAGGTACACGTATACGGAGTATACCGCAGCGGCAAGTAAAGGGGACGTTCAGAAACAAGAAGAATAGGCCAAATGAAATATTAACTCTAAAAACTGAAAATTATGGCAAAGGTTGAAATTGCACCGTCTCACAGAATGGACTGCATCAAGGAGTATTACTTCTCGAAGAAAAACCGCGAGATCGCCGAACTGCGCAAGGCCGGCCGAGACATCATAAGCCTCGGCATCGGCAGCCCCGACATGCCGCCTCACAAGAGCGTCATCGACCGTCTGGGCAAGGAGGCGCAGCGCCCCGACGTACACGCATACCAGCCCTACAACGGCAGCGACCTGCTCCGTCAGGCTTATGCCGACTGGTATGAGAAGTGGTACGGCGTGAAACTCAACCCCAAGAACGAGGTTCTGCCCCTGCTGGGATCGAAGGAGGGCATCATGCACATCTGCATGGCATTCCTCAACGCCGGCGACCAGGTTCTGGTGCCCAACCCGGGCTACCCCACCTACCGTGCCGCCGTCACCCTCTCGGGAGGCGAGGTCCTCGAATACAAGCTCAAGGCCGAGAACGGCTTCTACCCCGACTTCGACGAGATGGAGAAGCAGGATCTCAGCCGCGTGAAGCTCATGTTCGTAAACTATCCCAACATGCCGACGGGAACCCACCCCACCAAGGAGCTCTTCGAGAAGCTGGTGGACTTCGCCGGACGCCACAACATCCTGCTCGTACACGACAACCCCTACAGCTTCGTGCGCAACAACCTGCGTCTGAGCATCCTCTCGATACCGGGAGCATGGGACGTGGCCCTCGAAATGAACTCGACAAGTAAGGGACACAGCATGGCCGGCTGGCGTGTGGGCGTTGTCGTAGGCCGCGCCGAATGGCTGAGCGACATCCTGCGCTTCAAGAGCAACATGGATTCGGGTATGTTCTACCCCGTACAGGCCGCCGCCGCCGAGGCTCTCTCGCTGGGCGAGGAGTGGTTCTCGGAGCTGAACAAGACATACTACGCACGCGAGGCAAAGGGCTACGAACTGCTCGACGCCCTGGGATGCACATACCAGAAGGGACAGGCCGGACTCTTCATCTGGGCTCGGATTCCCGACTGGTTCGACGGCGACTGCTTCGCCTTCTCGGACAAGATCCTCGACGAGTGCGACGTCTTCGCTACGCCGGGCGGCATCTTCGGCAGCGAGGGCAACCACTTCATCCGCATATCGCTCTGCATGCCTGAGGAGCGTCTGGCCGAGGCCGCACAGCGCGTCAAGACCCGTCTGAAGAGATAAGACATCGCAAGCGATGAAGACCACCGTCATAGGTTTGGGCCTTATCGGAGGATCGTTCGCCCTGAGTCTCAAGGACAAGGGACTGAGTGACCATATCATGGGCATCGAGCGCTCGGAAACGGGCGCCCGACGCGCCCTTGAGTTGGGCCTCGTCGACGAAATAGTCGACATGGAGAAGGCGCTCGCGCAGAGCGACCTGATCGTACTGGCCACGCCCGTGGACACCATCCCCACGCTCGCGCTGAAGATCCTCAACCGCATACGCCATGACCAGATCCTCATGGACATGGGCTCCATAAAGCAGGAGCTGTGCGAGATCACCATGATGCATCCGCACCGCGGACGTCTCGTCGCCACACACCCCATGTGGGGTACCGAGAACAGCGGCCCCGATGCCGCCATGCACGGAGGATTCGCCGGACGCACCGTCGTCATATGCGAACGGGAGCGCTCGGACGACGATGCCGCACAAAGGGTCGAGACGATATACCGCACGCTCGGCATGCCAATCCGGTACATGTCGGCCGAGGAGCAGGACATGCACTGCGCCTACGTGTCGCACATCTCGCACATCACCTCCTTCGCCCTGGCGCTCACGGTACTGGAGAAGGAGCGCGAAGAGGAGCACATATTCGACCTTGCGGGCGGCGGCTTCGAGAGTACGGTCCGTCTGGCCAAGAGCCTGCCGCAGACATGGGCCCCGATATTTCTGGGCAACAAGTACAACGTGCTGGACGTATTGCGCGAGCACATACACCAGTTGCAGATACTGCGGCGCATGATCGAACGCGACGACCGCGACGGGCTTCTCGAGGCGATGCATCGGGCCAACAAGATAAGGAACATACTGGAATAACCCACAAACAGAATTCAAATGGGAAAATTCGTACTCGGGGCCAAGCGGCCCCTTATCATAGCGGGACCCTGCAGCGCAGAGACCCGCGAGCAAACTGTCGATACGGCCATGGAACTTGCCCGGTCGGGACGCGTGGACGTAATACGCGCCGGAGTGTGGAAACCACGCACGCAGCCCGGCACATTCGAGGGCATAGGCGAACCGGCCCTCGAGTGGCTCAACGAAGTGAAGGCCGAAACGGGACTCCCCATAGCCGTCGAGGTGGCAAACCATGCGCATGTCGAGTGCGCGCTGCGCCACGGCGTCGACATACTGTGGATAGGCGCCCGCACGACGGTGTCGCCCTTCGCCGTACAGGAGATCGCCGAGAGCCTGCGCGGAAACAAGGATGCCGTCGTACTGATCAAGAACCCGATGGTTCCCGACATCAACCTCTGGGCCGGCGCCGTGAACCGCCTTATCAAGGAGGGCGTCCCCGCCGAAAACATCGGCCTGATACACCGCGGTTTCTCATATTTCGGCCGCAGCAAATACCGCAACCCGCCCATGTGGCATATGATCTTCGAGATGCGGAGCCGTTTCCCCGAGATGATGATGATATGCGACCCGTCGCACATCTGCGGCTGCCGTCCCCTGCTCTACGGGATCTCGCAGCAGGCGGCCGACCTCTGCTATGACGGCCTTATCATCGAGAGCCACAACAATCCCGACAAGGCGTGGAGCGACGCCTCGCAGCAGCTCACGCCCCAGGACTGCATCACCATGATCGACAACGTGATGTGGCGTGCCAAGACGGCCACCGACCCCGAATACACGAGCGAGCTGAACGTCTGCCGCCAGCAGATCGACCAGATCGACGCCGAGTTGTTCGAGCTCCTGAGCGAGCGCATGAAGACCAGCGAGAAGATCGGCCGCATCAAGAAGGCCAACAACGTGGCCATACTGCAGAGCAACCGTTGGGAGGATATCTGCCGCCGAATGCTCTCGCTCACGCGCGGTATGGGCTTGAGCGAGGATTTCGTGCGTACGGTGCTCGAAGCAATCCATATCGAAAGCATCAACCGTCAGAACGAGGTGATGAACAAACAACAGTAGGCTGTAAACTTCGACAGCAAGGAGTCCGCCCCGAAGGGCGGACTCCTTTTTTGTCACGCCGGAAGGATATTTTTTCTGCCGGCATGGAGCAAATGGTACAATGCGTCGAACGGATGTGCGAAAAAATATGTACATTTGCCTTTAGAAACCATGGATAGAGATTACACATACGACGGCATCCGCCTCCACTATACCGAGGAGGGAGCCGGCCGGCCGCTCTTCCTGCTGCACGGCTGGGGGTGCGACGGCTCGATATTCGACTGCGTGCGGGCATTCTTCGTGGAACACTTCCGCGTCTACACGTTCGACTTCGCGGGCTTCGGCCGCAGCGAGGAGCCGCGCGAGGTGTGGGGCGTGGAGCAGTACACCCGCTCGGTGGAGGCTTTCGCCCGCGACAACGGCATCGAACGCCCGATCCTTATCGGCCACTCCTTCGGCGGGCGCGTAGCCATCCTGTACGCATCGCGCAACCAGGTAGACAAGGTGATGCTCGTAGATGCCGCAGGCGTGAAACCGCGCCGTTCGGCCCGCTACTACTGGAAGGTGTACTCCTACAAGGTGGCCAAGCGCGTGCTTCCCATAGCCGTCGGACGCCACCGCGCACAGCGCATCATCGACCGCTACCGCGCCAAGACGGGATCGTCGGACTACAACAACGCCACGCCCATGATGCGTGCCATACTGTCGAAGTGCGTCAACGAAGACCTCTGCCACGTGATGCCGCTGATCAAGGCCCCGACGCTGCTCTTCTGGGGCGAGCACGACACCGCGACACCGCTGGCCGACGCCCGGCGCATGGAGAGCCTCATCCCCGACGCCGGCATCGTCACCGTCAGGGGCGGCAGCCACTTCTCGTTCCTCGACAATCCGGATCTCTTCCGACGTGTAGCGGAGAGTTTCCTCGTGGACCGGAAGACAAACGACAACACCGCAAGCAGCAATCCCGCCAGGGACGATACGAATACAAAAGAGTAAGCAGACATGAACAAAATCCTCGTACTGATATTTCTGGCAGCCTACGCCACGCTGTGGTTCGCCATGCTGCGATACGACATCATGATGTATCAGCAGAACTCCTACCGTTTCTCGCGTTACCGCCGCTGGCTCTTCAAGTCCTACAAGCCCCAATGGGCCGCAGTGATAGCAGCTCTGGCCATCGCCTGCTGGATCCTCACGGACAACGTCACGGGCCTGGCCATAATCTTCATGCTCTATCTGGCATGGCAGGAGCTTAAGGTCGAATACAAGAAGCCGCTTGTCTATACGATGCGCGTCATACGGCTCTTCGTAACGTCGGGCATACTGACCCTTGCGGCCGTAATCCTGTCGTTGATATACATCCCCCACTACATGCCGGCCGTTGCGCTGGGACTGCTCGCGCTGCCCGTACTTATGCTCGGCGCCGACCTGATAAACAAACCCATCGAGAAATATATCGTGCGCCGCTACTACCGCGAGGCGCAGCAGATACTGGCGTCGATGCCGCGCCTTACTGTCATCGGCGTCACCGGCAGCTTCGGCAAGACCTCGACCAAGAACTATCTCTACCGCATACTCTCCGAGAAGTACAACGTGCTGATGACCCCGGGCAACTACAACACCACGCTGGGCGTGGTGCGCACCGTACGCGAACAACTCAAGCCCTACCACGACATCTTCATCGTCGAGATGGGGGCCAAGCAGACGGGCGACATACGCGAGATATGCGACCTGGTACACCCGACGATAGGCATTGTCACGGCCGTGGGCGAGATGCATCTCGAGACGTTCCATACCGTAGAAAATATCCTTCATACGAAGTTCGAACTGCTGGATGCGCTGCCCGAAGATGGTCTCGGCGTAGTTAATCTCGATTCGCAGCCCATCGCCGCGAGCGACGCCCCGCATGACAAACGTATCGTCACATACGCCGTACACAATACGGCGGCCGACTACCGCGCCGTCGACATAAACTACACCTCGAAGCTGACCGACTTCTCGGTTGCTACGCGCGAGGGTGTGCGTACGGGCTACGCGACGCAGCTTGCCGGCCGCGGCAATATCCTCAACCTGCTGGCGGCCATCGTCGTGGCCGACCGTCTGGGTGTGGAGGAGGCGCTGCAGAAGCGCGCCATGCGCCGCATCGAGCAGATCGAACACCGTCTGAGCATCAACCGCGCCTCTGGCGGCGTCACGGTCATCGACGACGCCTACAACTCAAACCCTGCGGGCGCAAGGATGGCTCTCGAAGTGCTGCGCGACTTTGCCGTCGACGTGGGCGGCCGCCGCATCGTCGTCACCCCGGGCTTCGTCGAGTTGGGCGAGCGTCAGGCTGAACTAAACCGTCAGTTCGGGCGCGACATGGCCAAGGCGTGCGACATAGCCGTCGTGGTCAACCTCACAAACCGCGAGGCCATAACCCAAGGACTCACCGAGGCGGGATTCCCCGCCGAGTGCATCCACCAGACGGCATCATTTACCGAGGCGTCGGCCTTCCTGCTGCGCACGCTTACGCAGGGCGACGTAATCCTCTACGAGAACGACCTCCCCGACTCGTTCCGTTAGCAGTGACGTGAGGGGGCTCACATAACAACACAAGACAACATATATAAACGATTAAATAGGGCCGCCGCGAGGCGGATCGAAACACATCGGATATGAACAAGAACGGAAAGACCAATATCGGCGTCGTCTTCGGCGGCCGCTCGGTCGAGAACGAGATTTCGGTCATAACGGCCATACAGGCCATGGAGGCCGTGGACAAGGAGAAGTATGACGTAACACCCATATACATCTCCAAGCAGGGCCGCTGGTATACGGGCGAGGCGCTGCGCCACAGCGAGAACTACAAGGACATGGAGCGTCTCTTCGCCTCATGTACGGAGGTCTACATGCGTCCCGTCTACGGCGACAACCGCCTTTACAAGGTGAAGCGCAACATATTCTGCACCGACGTGGCGGCCGAGATCGACGTCATACTGCCGGCGCTGCACGGCACCAACTGCGAGGACGGCTCGGTACAGGGAGCATTCGAGATGACGGGCGTACCATACGCCGGCTGCAACGTGCTGGCCTCGGCAAACGGCATGGACAAGATCACCATGAAGATGATCCTCGCCCAGAGCGGAATCCCCGTCGTCGACTACGTATGGCTCACCGACAAGGAGTGGTACGACCGCCAGCAGCAGGTCGTGGAGCGTGTGGAAAACCGTCTGGGCTACCCCGTCATCGTCAAGCCCGCAGATTCGGGATCGAGCGTCGGCATCGAGGCCGTACACGACCGCGAGCATCTCGTCGAGGCCATCGAGAACGCCGCAGCATACTCCAAGCGCATCATCGTCGAGCATCTTGTCGAGCGGCTGCGCGAGATAAACTGCTCGGTGCTGGGCGACTACTACGAATGCGAGGCCTCGGTGTGCGAAGCCCCGGTACGCAGCGGCGAGATCCTCAGCTACCAGGACAAGTATCTCGGCGGTGGCGGCACGAAGGGAGCCAAGCACGGCGGCACCAAATCGCAGGGCATGCGCTCGACCGTACGCGAGATACCGGCACGCCTGCCGCAGCAGACCACCGATCTGATCCGCACTACGGCCGTAGAGACCTTCAAGACGCTGGGATGCGACGGCGTGGCACGCATAGACTTCATGATAGACGAGGCCTCGGACAAGGTCTACGTAAACGAGATAAACACCATCCCGGGGTCGCTGTCGTTCTATCTGTGGGAGGCGTCGGGCGTATCGTTCGACCGGCTTATTGACCGTCTCGTCGACATAGCGCTGCGCCGCAGCCGCGAAGCGTCGTTCAAGATCACCAGCTACAAGGAGAATATATTCAACTATTCGCTTGGCGGCGGCACCAAGGGTGCCAAAGCCTGACCGTAACCCAAACAGCAAGTATCCACCCGGTGGCGATGCGGAATGCAGTCTTTCCCCTGCAGCGGCAGCACCGAAATTAATTCTCTGACCAATTGAGGCAGTGCCCGGACCGTAGACCTTTTCCCGGCAGCGGCAGTGCCCGACTGCAAGTATCCTCACGGTGGCAGCACCGGAATGCAATTCTCTCACCAACGGCGGCAGCGTCTGAAAGAGGGTTTCTCTCCAACGACAACGCCTGCGTGGCAATGTTTGCAGCCGTTACCGTCTGTATCAATTCCACTGACAACCACAAATAACCAAACACATGAAACGATACTCACTGTTCATAACCGTAATTACTCTCATGAGTCTCACTGCTGTCTGCAACAACATCCCCGCCAACGCCGCCACAGAAGCGGCAGGCGACCGTATCGTACGCGCCGAGCCCCTCTCATGGTGGGTCGGGATGCACACGCCCCTGCAACTGATGGTACAGGGCGAGGAGATATCCTCATACGACGTGGCCATGGCACGCGGCACGCGCGGCGTGAAGGTCACCGGAACGCACAAGGCCGACAATCCCGACTTTCTCTTTATCGACATCGACATCGCCCCGAGCGCTGCGGCCGGAGAGTACACGATCGTCTTCACGCGCGGCGACGAGCAGTTCGAGCTGCCGTACCGCATAGACAGCCGCCGCAAGGCGTCGGCCGAGCGCAAGAGCTTCACCACGGCAGACATGATCTACCTGCTCATGCCCGACCGTTTTGCCAACGGCGACCCCTCGAACGACGCCACGGACGACACGCGCGAGAAACCCGACCGTACGGGTTACTTCTCACGCCACGGCGGTGATATCCAGGGCATGATCGACCACCTCGACTACATAGCCTCGACAGGCGCCACGGCCGTATGGAGCACCCCGCTGCTGCTCGACGACGAGCCCCACGGATCATACCACGGCTATGCCTGCGCCGACTACTACCACATAGACCCGCGTTTCGGCACGAACGAACTTTACCGCACCTTCGTGCAGGAGAGCCACCGTCACGGCCTGAAGGTGATAATGGACATCGTCACCAACCACTGCGGCAGCGCCCACTGGTGGATGCGCGACATGCCCTTCGAGGACTGGGTACACCGTTTCCCCGAATACACCCGCACGAACAACCTCTTCTCGACGAACATGGACCCCAACGCCGCGCTCGCCGACCTCGAGATACAGGAGAGCGGTTGGTTCGACACCTCGATGCCCGACATGAACCTCGACAACCCGTATCTGCTCCAATACTTCAAGCAGTGGGCCGTGTGGTGGATCGAATATGCCGACCTGGACGGACTGCGTGTGGACACCTACCCCTACAATGAAAAGGAACCCATGAGCGAGTGGTGCCGTGCCGTGCGCGAGGAGTATCCCTACATCAACATCATGGGCGAGTGCTGGACGGGAAACATCCCGCAGCTCGCATACTGGCAGGGCGGCAACGAAAACCGCGACGGCTTCGACTCGCACCTGCCCTCGATCATGGATTTCCCGCTGCGCGACGCCATCTGCGAAGCGCTGTCGAGCGACTCGCAGCGTGACGGACGCGGCATGTCGCGCGTATACGAGACCCTCTCGAACGACTTCGTCTACCACGACCTCTCGCACATGCTGATCTTCACGGCCAACCACGACACCGACCGCATAGGCGACGTCGTGCGCCGCAACCCCGACCGCATGAAGCTCTCGATGGCGCTGCTGGCAACGATGCGCGGCATCCCGCAGATATTCTCGGGCGACGAGATGATGTTCACCTCGAAGGATCTCTCACAGGGCCACGGAGGCCTGCGTGTCGACTTCCCCGGCGGATGGGAGGGAGATGAAGTATCGCTCTTCGACCCCGCACAGCGCGACTCGGTGCAGCAGGACCTCTTCGACTATACGCGCCGTCTGTTCGAATGGCGCAAGGACAAGAAGGTGATACACTCGGGACGCACGCTCCATTTCGCGCCTCACGGCAACACATATGCCTACTTCCGCTATGACGATACGGATGCCGTCTTCGTCTTCATAAACAACACGCGCGGCGCCAAGACCATAGAGTGGAGCCGCTATGCCGAGATCACGAAGAGCCTCCGCAACGGCCGCAACGTCCTCACGGGAGAGCCCATTGAGCCGAACGACGCGACGCGTGTCGGGGCACGGCAGGCCCTGATCGTGGAGTTCGAACGGCAATAGCCGGCCACCCCGCACGCCGGCACCGCCGGCAGCCATGACAGCCAGACTGCCATGACACCGAGACAAAACAATATCACGCTATGAACACACACACCAACAAGCCCGCCATGCCGACGGCCGAGCGGCAACGAATAGTTTTCCTCGATTACCTGCGCATATTCGCATGTTTTCTCGTCATGGTGGTACATGCCAGCGAGAACTTCTACGGCGCGGCAGGATCGACGGACATGGCAGGGCCGCAATCGTTCCTGGCAAACGAGACGGACCGTCTGTGGGTATCGCTCTACGACGGCTTCTCGCGCATGTCGGTGCCCCTGTTCATCATAGTCTCGGCATACCTGCTCATGCCCATGCCCGCCGCACAGACGTCGTGGCAGTTCTACCGCCGCCGCTTCACGCGCATACTGCCGCCCTTCATCGTCTTCATGGTGCTCTACAGTACCCTGCCCATGCTCTGGGGACAGATCGACGGCGACACGGCCTCGCGCGACCTTTCGCGGCTGTGGCTCAACTTCCCGACACTCGCCGGGCACCTGTGGTTCATGTATCCGCTCATAAGCATATACCTCTTCATCCCCGTGATATCGCCGTGGCTCGAGCGGGCCACGGCGCGCGAGGAGCGCTTCTTCATCCTGCTCTTCCTCATCTCGACATGCATGCCGTACCTGCACCGCTGGTTCGGCGAACTGTGGGGAGAGTGTTTCTGGAACGAATACCACATGCTGTGGTACTTCTCGGGATATCTGGGCTACTCGGTCATAGCGCACTACATACGCAAGCACCTCACATGGAGCCGCACGCAGCGCTTCGCCGCGGGAGCCGTCCTTATGGCCGTCGGCGCCGCCGCAACAATACTCTCGTTCTACGTGCAGGCCGTGCCCGGCATCACGCACGAGACCCCCGTCATAGAGATCGGGTGGGCAATGTGCACCATAAACTGCGTGGCCCTGACCGTCGGCACCTTCCTGCTCTTCACATGCATCGAGAGCACCTCGGCGCCGAAGTTCATAACCACCATGTCGAAACTCAGCTACGGAGTCTACCTGATGCATATATTCTGGCTCGGATTTTGGGTCGGCATATTCAAGGGCGCCCTCGCCCTGCCCACGGCCGCCGCAATACCGGCCATCGCCGCCGCTACCTTCGCCAGCAGCTTCGTGACGGCAAAGATCCTGTCCCTCATCCCGGGCAGCAAGTGGATCATTGGCGAATAGTTTTCGGCACGGGCGACTGTTTTGCCCCGATTTATGAGATTATTACGCTCTTTTTTCGTATGTTTGCATCAGGCGGCTCTGCAACAAGCGACAGTGCGCCGTGCAACATGGCCATGGCGTATGCCGCAGAACTGCTGACAGTGAAACTACTGCCTGTGACGACAGTGAAACGATACTGCCTATGAAACGTTTGATCGCAATGCTGGCAATTGCCGCGAGCCTCTCCTCATGCAGCGTCATGATGCAGGGATCGCATGACGGCATAACCGTAGGCGCTGCCGTAAACATATCGGCACAGCCCCCATGGGGCCCTGCAGGATATGCATTCGCACCGTACTACTATTTTCCCGATTTCAACATATACTACGACGTAAACCGCGCCCTGTTCTACTACTACAACCACGGCAGGTGGGTATCGGCACACAAGTTGCCGCCGCATGCCGGCCCGCGCGACCTGTACAAGTTCTACAAGGTTGTCCTCGACGTGCGCGACCCGTGGCTCTACAACCGCGCGCACCGCAGCAAGTACAGGAAGTACCGCGGCATACACACCCAGCCCGTACTGCGCGACACCCCGGGATACAGGTACCGTCCGCAGCCCGAGCGCGGCCCCCAGGGCCCCGGACGCGGTCCCGCAGATACGCCGTACCGTGACAGCCGCAACCCCATACGCGACATGCGCAACAACACCCGGCCCGAGACAGGGCAGGGTTCCCGCCGCGACAACATAACGCCGCCGAAGGAGACATCACGTAAAAACACGCCGAAGAAGCCGAAAAAGCAGCAGGATGTGCGCGGCGAAAGCCCGACAGGCAAACGTGCCGCAGGTTCGCGCGGCAGATAGAGGGGACAGACGCACGCAAACAACGGGTCGGGAGAGCGCCCGACCGAACGCATAAACGAATGTAAAACCGTAAACCGAAAAGATCATGAAAAGGTTAATATTGCTTCTGGCGGTGCTGTGCATCGGAGCGCAGGCGCACGCAGGGTTGGTTCCTCGCGCCAAGATAGGTATCAAGGCCGGATGGAACTACCAGATCAACACACTCAAGGAGGCGAAGGACATAGATTTCAACTCCGACTCGGGCTGGTACGCCGGCCTGCAGAGCGAGTTCACATGGGGCATGCTGGGGATACGTCCCGAGCTGGTATATTCGCACAACAAGTTCGGGGTCGAGACCGCCACAGGAATTGACGGACACATCAAGATGAACACCATCGACCTGCCCGTGTTGCTGCAGCTGCGGTTCCTCAACTTCCTGGCCGTGCAGGCGGGTCCCACATTCAACCTCATGACCGACATCGGAGGCTCTACGCAGGGCACGACGTGGAAAATCGACCGCCCCACGATGGGATATGCCCTCGGCGTGGACATCCGGCTGTGGAAGCTCAACGTCGCCGCACGATACAACGGCGCCTTCAAGAAGAGCGAGGTGCTCGGGATAACCACCGGAGCGAACCGAATATCGACATTCCAGCTCGGTGTGGGCTTCTTCTTCTAATGCGCCCGACACCATAATACGGACGTCCCCCGACCTTTACAGAATCGGGGGACGTTTTGTACAGGTATACTCAGGTAACTTCGCGCCTAACGGTTCCTGTACATCTCGTCGTAATAGCGCTCGTAGTCGCCCGAGGTGATGTTGTCCATCCACGCCTGGTTGTCCAGATACCAGCGCACAGTCTTCTCGATACCCTCCTCGAACTGGAGGCTCGGCTCCCACCCCAGCTCGCGCTGCAGCTTCGACGAGTCGATGGCATAGCGCAGGTCGTGACCCGCACGGTCGGTAACGTAGGTTATAAGATGCTCGCTCGTACCCTCGGCATTGCCCAGCAGGCGGTCCACCGTCCTGATGATAACCTTGATCAGGTCGATGTTCTTCCACTCGTTGAAGCCGCCGATATTGTACGTGTCGGCTACACGGCCCTTATGGAAGATAAGGTCTATGGCGCGGGCGTGGTCCTCGACATAGAGCCAGTCGCGCACATTCTCACCCTTGCCGTAGACAGGCAGCGGGCGTCCGTGACGGATATTGTTTATGAAGAGCGGGATCAGCTTCTCGGGGAACTGGTACGGCCCGTAGTTGTTCGAGCAGTTGGTCACGATCGTAGGCATGCCGTACGTGTCGTGGAACGCCCGCACGAAGTGGTCCGACGACGCCTTCGACGCCGAATAGGGCGAGTGGGGATTGTACTTGGTATCCTCGTAGAAGAAGTCGCGGCCGTAGGCCAGATGGTGCTCGCTCGACGAGGCCGTGGTCGTGAACGGAGGCTCCACACCCTCGGGGTTCGTAAGCTCCAATGCTCCGTACACCTCGTCCGTCGAGATATGGTAGAAGAGCTTGCCTTCCCAGTCGCCGTTCCAGTATTCGCGCGCCGCCTGCAGCAGCGACAGCGTGCCCAGCACGTTCGTACGCGCGAAGGTGAAGGGGTCCTTGATCGAACGGTCGACATGGCTCTCCGCCGCAAGGTGGATCACTCCGTCGATCTCATATTTGCGCATGATCTCGCGCACGCGGTCGAAATCGCATATGTCGGCACGCTCGAAGAGATAGTTCGGACGGTCCTCGATGTCCTTCAGGTTGGCAAGATTGCCCGCATAGGTCAGCTTGTCGAGGTTGACGATACGGTAATCGGGATACTTGTTCACAAAGAGGCGAACCACATGGCTCCCGATAAAGCCCGCGCCGCCGGTTATCAATATGTTGCGTTTCATTGCTGCTCCGATTTTTTGATTCTCCCTATACAATACTCCATCGACTCGCGCCAGTGTGGGATATCCAGGCCGAACGTCGCCTTGATCCTGCTCTTGTCAAGTACCGAATATGCCGGACGCTTCACCTTCGAGGGGAACTCGTCGCTGTGGCACGGGTGTATGACACATCCGTCGTGGCCCGCCGCACGGGCTATCTCCACGGCAAAGTCGTACCACGAGCATACGCCCTCGTTCGAGAAGTGATATATACCCTCATTCCCCTCGTAAAGGCCGCCCTCGATGATGGAAAACAACGCTATGGCCAGATCACCGGCGTATGTAGGGCTGCCCACCTGATCGAACACCACATTCAATTCGGGACGCTCCGCCGTCAGGCGCAGCATCGTCTTGAGGAAGTTGTTGCCATACTCCGAGTAGAGCCATGCCGTACGTACTATGACGGCGCGGCATCCCGACGCCGCCACGGCCTGTTCGCCGTGCAGTTTCGTACGGCCGTATGCCCCCAGAGGGTCCAGAGGCATATCCTCGCGGCGCGGAGTATTGCCATCGCCGCCAAAGACATAATCCGTGGATATATGGAACAGCACCGCCCCCGCCGCCCTGGCCGCCTCGGCAAGGTTGCGGACGGCCGCGCAGTTGATCTTCTCGGCCGTGGCCTCGTCATCCTCCGCACGATCCACATTAGTATAGGCTGCGCAGTTGAGTATAACGTCATAGCCGCCCGCCTTCACACATTCCATAACCGCCGCAGAATCCGTTATGTCCAGTTCGTCCACGTCGGTAAAGGTATACTCGTTGGGCGACGCAGAACCCAAACGGCGCATCTCACGGCCCAACTGGCCGTTGGCACCCGTCACAAGGATGCGTTTCACTCCGTTATTCTGCATAGTAGTCAATATTATAGTCGAACAGATCCGTCGCGTCGCACAACATCGGGTGCGCACTGTCCTTCGCAGAGAGTATCACATCCTCGGGGGCTATACGCCAGTCTATACCGATTGCCGGATCGTTCCAAGCGATGGCGCCCTCCGACTGCGGAGCATAGAGGTTATCGCACTTGTACTGGAAGACAGCCTCGGGACTCAACACCGAAAAACCGTGCGCGAAACCGCGCGGGATAAACAACTGCCGCTTGTTCTCCGCCGTAAGCTCCACGGCGACATAACGTCCGAAGGTCGGAGAGCCGCGGCGTATGTCCACAGCCACATCCAGCACTGCACCCTTCACCACACGCACCAGCTTCGACTGGGCGTGACGCCCCTTCTGGTAGTGCAGGCCCCGCAGAACGCCGTAACACGACTTGCTCTCGTTGTCCTGCACGAAACGAACGGGACGCACCGCAGCATCGAACTTCGCCTGCGACCAGCTCTCAAAGAAATATCCGCGCTCGTCACCGAATACATCCGGCTCGACGATAACCACACCGTCGATATCCGTTTTTATGACATTCATACCCTACTCGTCGCGTTTAAGTTCGTCGATAACCTTCAGCAGGTACTGTCCGTACTGGTTCTTGATCATGGGCTGCGCCAACGACCGCATCTTCTCCTCCGTAATCCACCCGTTGCGGTAGGCTATGCCCTCGAGGCAGGCTATTTTAAGACCCTGTCGCTTCTCGATGACCTCCACGAAGATCGATGCCTCCGCCAGGGAGTCGTGAGTGCCCGTATCGAGCCATGCAAAGCCCCGTTTGAGAGTGAGGACCTTCAGTTCTCCGTCCTCAAGAAAACGCTGGTTTACGGTGGTTATCTCCAGCTCGCCGCGTGCCGACGGCTTGATGTGCTTCGCTATATCCACAACCTTGTTGGGATAGAAGTAAAGACCCACCACCGCATAGTTCGACTTCGGATGCTGCGGTTTCTCCTCGATCGAGAGGCAATTTCCCTCCTTGTCGAACTCCGCCACGCCGTAACGCTCGGGGTCATCGACCCAATAACCAAAGACCGTAGCCTTTCCCTCCTGCTCGGCCATGCGCACCGCATCGCCTAGCATGTCCGACAGGCCGGCTCCGTGGAAGATATTGTCTCCAAGGACAAGGCACACCGCATCGTCTCCAACGAACTCCTCGCCGATGATGAATGCCTGCGCAAGGCCGTCGGGCGACGGCTGCTCGGCATACGAAAAACGCACACCGTAGTCCGACCCGTCGCCCAGCAGGCGGCGGAATCCCGGGAGGTCCTGCGGCGTGGAGATTATCAGAATATCCCTGATGCCTGCAAGCATCAATACCGATATGGGATAATAGACCATCGGTTTGTCATAGATGGGAAGCAACTGCTTGCTCACTCCCTTCGTTATGGGATAGAGACGCGTACCCGTACCCCCGGCCAAGACTATTCCCTTCATGTACGATATGTTTTATTATTCTCTCTCCTTGATCATATCTTCGGCCGCGGGTCAGTAACAACGCCTATTCCCAAACGCAATATGGCTGATAGAAAATTGCGATCGTAAACCTTGTTGAACTTCCACCGCGCCTCAACCATGTTACGTATTTTGGACATACGCTGATGCCACAGGCTCGATATTCCAGATACGCGGCGTCCAGTCGCGAGCGTGTCGCGCAATATACGTGCAGCAACGCGATCGTCACAAACCAGTCCTGACCCCGACATATCGAGTCCGAGATACTCCGCACATACCGCATTTATCGCCGCCACAAAACGTGACGCGCCAACCTGCTCACACCGGAGGTTAAACTCATCCCAATCGATATTAGCCCGTTCGGCATTTACGAAACATACCCAGTCGCACAGATGGCGCAGTCGGATTCCCTCGTACAGGAAATGGTTCAACGCATGCATAGTCAGAAACATGGCATGGAACTGTCCCGACGGGTAATACAAATTGCTCTCTCCAATACGGCGGTCACAGGCGATCACCTCATGCAGATATCGCTCCAAATGTTTATGCCGTTTATTACCGCGTATCGCTAAAAAATATCTATGGGTTTCAACCTTGAGCCCCTTATACTCCAGAACCGAATGACGATAATCATGTGGATCGAACGTCGCTCCCAACGATACAGCCAACTTATTGCCGCGATCAAAATCATCGCCAAGCCAGCAATCGAAGTCACCGCTCTCACGCAACTCGGGCTTCGGATAATATTGGCTCAACGCCAACCCTTTCAGGCAATATGTCTTGATACCGGCCTCGGCCCAACGATCCGTCAGTTCCAATATCTTGGCCTTGCGATCCTCATAGCCCGATGCTATGACACTCGCACCGACGCCCCACTGCAATCGCAACTCGCGCGGCGGCCACATAGTCTTGTCCAAACGCTGTACGGCATCCCATACCAGAGCGCATACGCCTCCACGCACCGCTGCGTCATACACACCACGCCACTCCTCCGCCGACAACACCCCGCATGAAAGAGTCGCATCCTTATCGCCGCGCTCTTTCGATATGGCCCGTGCCGTCAACTCCAGAAGCACCGTATACGTCTTGTTAATATCGGTAGCCATACTCTTAATTACAAAATACCGCGCCAACAAGCGCCGGCAGTTACTCCGTACGTCCCGGGTAGGCCTCCAACGCACGCCCGAGGATATAGAGTGCGCGGCGCAGGTCGTGTTTGTTCAACACATAGGCTATACGCACCTCGTTTCGTCCCTTCGACGGGTCTGTATAGAATCCCGACGCCGGGGCCAGCATCACCGTCTCCCCTTCGTACGAGAACTCCGACAGGCACCATGCACAGAACCGGTCGCTATCGTCCACCGGCAGCCGCGCAACCGTATAGAATGCCCCCATCGGAATCGGAGAATATACTCCCGGAATCTTGTTCAGGCCATCAATAAGACAGTTGCGACGCTCTATATACTCATCGTACGTGTGAATCATATATGAGCGCGGCGCGTCGATCGACGCCTCGGCCACAATCTGGCCTATAAGCGGTGGACTCAACCTGGCCTGGCAGAACTTCATCACCGCATCGCGCAGCACCTTGTTCTTTGTGATTAGGGCTCCGATACGGATACCACACTCGGAATAACGTTTCGATACAGAGTCGATCAACACCACGTTCTGCTCGATACCCTCCAAATGACATGCCGAGATATAGGGAGACCCCGTATATATGAACTCGCGGTACACCTCGTCCGAGAAGAGGAACAGGTCATATTTCTTGACCATGTCGCGTATGCGGTTCATCTCCTTGCGCGTATATAGATAACCCGTAGGATTGTTAGGGTTGCAGATAAGGATGCCTCGCGTACGCTCGTTTATCAACTCCTCGAACCGCTCTACCTTCGGCAATGCGAATCCCTCCTCTATCGAAGTGGATACCGTACGTATCACCGCCCCCGCCGAGATCGCAAACGCCATATAGTTGGCATATGCCGGCTCCGGAACGATGATCTCGTCGCCCGGGTTCAGGCACGACATGAAGGCGAACAACACAGCCTCCGACCCTCCCGTCGTGATTATTATATCCTCGGGCGTGAGCTTTATCTGGTACTGGTCATAATACCCCACCAGCTTCTCACGCAGCGAACGGTAACCGTCGCTCGGACTGTATTCCAACACCTTACGGTCTATATTGCGCAACGCATCCAGTCCCTGCTGCGGCGTCGCCAGATCGGGCTGGCCTATATTGAGGTGGTAAACCTTCACGCCGCGGCGTTTGGCGGCGTCGGCCAGAGGTACCAACTTGCGGATCGGTGACTCGGGCATCGCAACCGCTCTGTTCGATATTTCGGGCATAAATAAAACTCTAATCCGTTAATAAAAAACTCGGTGCCGAAACTCTCTCCGTTCTGCCATACGCTCCGGATCCTCACGGTCCGTCTCCAGTCACCTGTATCTGTTTACACTCTTTTCGCTGTTTCTATCCTATAAGGTCTCACCCCGCGCCGCTATCCTATGCGGTGATACTCGATGCCGTACTCCGCCATCTCGCGGCCGTCATATATGTTGCGGCCGTCGAACACCACGGCACGGTGCATCGCCTCGCGCACATTACGCCAGTCGGGCATACGGAACTCCTTCCACTCGGTCAGCATCATCAGCGCATCCGCACCCGACACGACATCGTACATGTCGCTGCCGTAATATACCGCCGTGCCGAGTCGTCGGCGGCACTCCGCCATCGCTACGGGATCATATACACGGACGTGACATCCGGCCTTGAGCAGCAGGTCAATGGTCACCAGCGACGGCGCCTCGCGCATGTCATCGGTCTCGGGCTTGAAGGCAAGCCCCCACAGCGCCACGGTACGTCCCGCAAGGTCCCCCTTGTAAAAGTCATCCAGCTTACGGAACAGAATCCCTTTCTGGCGTTCGTTCACGCGCTCCACAGCCTCCAGCACCTCCATACGGCAACCGTGCTCCGCGGCCGTGCGTATCAGTGCCTTCACATCCTTCGGGAAGCACGACCCGCCATAACCGCAACCCGCATAGAGGAACTTGTTGCCTATGCGTGTATCCGTCCCGACACCCTTGCGCACCATATTCACATCGGCGCCGACCTTTTCGCAGAGGTTCGCAACGTCATTCATGAACGATATTCGCGTTGCAAGCATCGAGTTCGAAGCATACTTTATCATCTCGGCCGACGCTATGTCGGTAAATATCAGGCGGTCACTTACCAGCATGAAAGGTTTGTACAGGCGGGCCATGATGGCACGCGCACGCGGGCTCTCGACACCCACCACAACCCTGTCTGGCGACATGAAGTCCTTGACGGCGACCCCCTCCTTCAGAAACTCGGGGTTCGACGCCACATCGAACTCCACCTCCACACCGCGCCGCGACAGCTCCTCGGCGATTGTCCGCTCCACGAGGCGCGTCGTACCTACGGGCACGGTGCTTTTGGTTGCGATCACGGCGTAATGGTCCAACACCTCGCCCACACGGCGGGCCACAGCCATCACATGGCTCAAATCGGCGCTGCCATCCTCCGCAGGCGGCGTATCGACACAACAGAATATAACCTCGGCATCCGACTCGCACTCCGCCAGATCGGTCGCAAAACGCAGACGTCCGGCACGGACGTTACGCGTAACGGCAGCCTCGAGTCCTGCTTCGTATATAGGCATCACGCCGCGGCGCAGACGTTCGATCTTCTCGACATTGGTATCGACACACGTAACGGTAATCCCCATATCGGAGAAACATGCCCCCGATACCAATCCGACATACCCCGTACCTACGATGACTATATTCATATCCGCAATTGAGCATCCGTCGGCACGGCCGTCAGATGCTGTCCAACATATTCTGTACCTTCAGAAGCACGCCCGAACGCCGCACGCTGTGCCGGTCCACCCACGCCTGCATACTGCCGTAAAGCCTCGGGTGGTGATGCTCGACGTAGTACATGACGTAATAGAGGCCCCACGTCAGCACGAAGGCCGTCGCCGCCGTCACATACAACTGCCACTCGGCACTCAGGTCGAACTTGTTGCATAGATGCCATGCCACAACCACCAGACCGTTCAGCACCAGAATATTCACCGTCGTCATCACATGGCTGCATCCCAGCTTGATAAACATATGGTGCAGGTGCGTCTTGTCGGGGCTGAAGGGCGAGCGTCCCTTGAGCATACGCGCCGTCATCACACGCAACGTATCGAATACGGGTATTGCAAGCACGGCAAGCGTAAAGCTGATGGTGCTGCCCGTGATGTAATCGCTGCCCGACTGTATCACGCGCATCACATAGAGCGAACAGATGAATCCCAGAACCAACGAACCGCCGTCACCGAGGAACATCTTGTATTTGTTGCCGAAGACGTTGTGCAACAGGAACGGGATGAGGCTGCCGAAAAGCGAAAAGGCCAGCACGGCGTACGACACGTCGCCCATACGCAGGAAACATATTCCGTACAGCAGCGAAGCGAACATTCCGTAGCCCGAACACAAGCCGTCCACGCCGTCGATAAGATTTATCGAGTTGATGATGCCGACACACGAGACAAGCGTCAGGACTATGGCCACGGCGAGCGGCAGCTTGTATATGCCCCACAATCCGTGGAAGTTGTCGATATATATTCCGCACAGGAACATCATCATGCAGACGGTGAATATCTGCAACGCGAAACGTGTCGTCGGCGACAGGTCGAGTATATCGTCCCCGACACCCGTGTATAGCATGACCATCATCGCCACGATCAGTTCGAACTGTATGTTCATGCCTTTGGTATAATACCCCGCCACGCCTAAGCCGAACATAAGGCCGAAGAAGACGCCCACACCACCCAATACGGGTACGGGCACCTTGTTCAGTTTGCGGGCGTTGGGATTATCCACAATCATCTTCATTTTGGCGATCTTCACCAAATGAGGATGGATGATAAACACCACGAGCGATGCTATGAATATCGGCAGCGCAACCGTCAAAAACATACTCTCCATAATTAACCTCTGTTATTATATCGAATATAATATCCTAACGATTAATAAGATAATTAACAGTCCTGATTTGCGGAATCGGCCGACGCCGCCGCACTCTCCTTGACAATGCCTTTAAGCCGCCTGTTTCCGGTGATCTCGGCCACGGCAGGCAGCACCAGCACCGCTCCCATACCCAACACTACGCCGAAGAACGTCCATCCGAAGAGGATTATCGCACGCCGCGGCTTGCTCTTCTGCAACGGCACGGTCACGGGGTTTATCACGGTAAGTATCGGGGTTGTCTCCTTGACGTTGATCTTCGCCTGCTCGAGCTTCGAGGCCAGCTCACTGTATAGATTCAACGCGAGCGTGTACTCGGCGTCGAGTTTCTCCAACTGTGTGCGGGCCGAATACTTCGCCGTATTAAGGTTGGCGTCACGGAAGCGCGCACGCCGCTCCTGTACATCCTCGAACTCCGCCTTGGCCTCGTTGTAACGCTCCTGCACGAAGTCGAGATTCGACTGCACCTTCTCGATCTTGAACTCGGTGATATACTTCTGCAACAGCGTCACCGCAGCCTCGTCCATCTCCGCGGCAACAATGGCCTCGGGCATTGTCACCGTCAATGTCAGATAGCCGTTCTTGTCATCGAGCGTCAGGCTGATGCACTCCGACAACAGTTTGTTGCACTCATACTCATCCTTTGTCAAGGTCACGATCTTGGCGCCCTCACCCTCCGAGGCCAAAGCCGAATAGTCGGGCTCAGGTTGCTCGCCGCGTATGGCGTTAAGAATCAAAAACGGCAGTCCGATGGTATATTTCTTGAGAATCTTGCCGAAACTGAGTTTATTGAACTCGTCACTCGTATTGTACTCGTAGAAGCTGACGGGACGATCGGCCTTCTCGTAAGAGAGTTTCGTCTGCATAAGCTCCTTGCGGAACGCCGTGCTGTTGAGTATGTTCTCATATACATACGGCGAGAGCGCCTTCACCTCATCCATCTGGTTGAGATTTATGCCCGCCAACGCCGCCAGAGAACTCATGCGCGACGTCGAAGTCGAACTCGATGTCTGCGGCACGAAATCGCAACCCGCCGTATATGCCTTGGCGCTGAAGAGTGCGATCAAAAGACCGAGCGCGAAGCACACACCCGTAACCTTAAGTATAAGCGTACGGTTCACCCACATTCGCCTTACGAGCTCGACCAGATCTATCTCCTGCTCCTGCGAAGAGTCCGTATTATTCTGATTTTCCTTCTGTTCCTTCATGATACACCTGTTTATCTTAAAATCGTGCAATGCGACGTTACTTTGTAAGGTTGAGAACCGATATTATCACCGCCGCCGTCGATGCCGTCGACGAGAGCAGGCCTACGGTCTCGGCCCACGAGATCGGCTCACGCTGGTTCTTCGACGGCACGATCACGATACATCCCGGGCGTATCTCTGCCGATTTGCCCGAGGCAACCATACCGTTCATATATATCACGAAAGATTTGTCCTTGCGGGCACGGGTATCGAAACCGCCGGCCGCATCGACATAGTACTTCAACTTCTTGCCTTCGCTGAAGGTAACGGAGTTGGGATAGAGTACGGCGCCCATGACACGCACGGTACCGTTGTACATAGGCACCGAGATGACATCGCCGTCACGCAGCACAATATCGGCATCCGAACCCGGATTGTTCAGCGCCTCCTCAAGATTGATACCCACGGGATATACCGACTGTATCTCCACGCCGGCCATGTTGAGCGAATCCGTACTTCCGGCATTGGCCTGCGATGCGATCATATCCTGCAACGCCTGATTCTGGATCTGCTCCTGATCGGTCATACGGCGCAGAAGATAGGCACCCTCGACAAAAGCCCCGGGAGTGACATTGCCCGCCGCAGCTATCACCTCCGATATGCGCATATTGCGGTGCGAAAGCGGATAGTTGCCGCCGAAGGCC
Source organism: uncultured Alistipes sp. (assembly GCA_949283205.1). Classification (GTDB taxonomy): domain Bacteria; phylum Bacteroidota; class Bacteroidia; order Bacteroidales; family Rikenellaceae; genus Alistipes. The sequence continues at coordinate 30,230 of CASDSD010000031.1, forward strand.
ACCTCACCGTTCACGGTAACGCTGCTCTGGGTGATATAGACGGGTGAACGGCGTACATATACCTGATCGAAGGGTTCGAGCACAAACTCACGGCCGTCGTTCACCGAGAGGCTGTCGTTCACATTGACGGTAAATGTCTCGAAAAGCTGGTCGTTCACATTGAGGCTCTTGGGATCCTTTATGCGGCGCGTCACTGCCACATTTGCCGTCGAGGCCGACTCGAGCAGGCCGCCTGCGGCTACCAACAGATCCTCCACGGTCATATTCTCGGCATAGGGGTATGTATCGGGGCGGCTAACCGATCCCAATATCGAGACCGTATAGGCTTCACGCATTCCCGACTCCGCTGCCACGACAAGGTAGTCATTGGGGCGGAGCGTTATGTCAGCTGTCTCGCCCGACATCAACTTGCCCAGATCGATGCTCTTCACCTCCACCGACCAGTCGGGCTTCTCGCGGTAGAGTATCGCACGCGGCATGAAGGCATCCTCGCGCAGGCCGTCCGCACGCTCGATAAGCTGTTTGAGCGTTTTGGTCGTGCTGTCGATGGCATAATATCCCGGGCGGTACACGGCCCCCTCGATGCCGACACGGTTTTCGTAGCGGTCGATGCTGCCGCCGACGGAAACCACATCGCCGTCCTCCAGAACGAAGTTGCCGAAATCGGCGCTGTCGACGGTAAACGAGGCGTACTTGCCACCCTGACGACGCGTCACGCTAACCATGCTGCGGTTGGCCTCACCGTTAAAGTCACCCGCAAAACGGATCAGGTCGGCAACCGTCTCGCCGCCCTTCATCTCATAGAACATCGGACGCTTCACATTGCCCGTGATCTCGACAAGTTTTCCATACGGGGCCACCGTAATAAGGTCGCCGTCACGCAGAGCTATGTCGCGGCTGCTGTTGCCGTTGAGTATGTAGTCGTAGACATCCACATCCGAGAAGAGTTTCCCGTCACGGTATATCTTGACGCTGCGCAGCGTACCCAGATCGTTCACACCGCCGGCCACGTGCAGCGCATGGAACAGCGTCGCCAGCGACGGCAGCGTATAGGTGCCCGATGACGTGACCTCACCCGTAATGTTGACCTGTATGCTGCGGATACTGCCCAGCGAGAGCTTCATCTGCACCGAGCCGTCGGCCAGACCTGCATATATGCTCGACAGAACGCTGCGCAGACGCTGTGACGCCTCCGCCACGGACAATCCCGCCAAGGTCACGGGTCCCACGTTCGAGATGAATATCTTGCCGTCGGGCGATATGGTGCTCTCGACCGTCATCTGCGAGTCGCCCCATACGTCCACTATAACCTCATCGCCCGGGCCGAGAACATAGTTGTCGGGGGTGGCGATACTCAAATTGGGCTCGAACGTAAGCTGCTCGTTGGTGAACATGTCGTGACCGAAAATACGCGAGCGGTTCCGGCCCTCCGCAGGCAGTATATAGGCCATCGTAGTGGAGTCACCACCCAGCGAATCCTGCATCATATATACAAAACGCCCGCCGGCAGGCAGCTGCTGCATGTCCGTACGGCCGCGCATCACCATATCGGCCTGCGACGTACGCATCTGGTTGAGCTTGTCTGCAGTATCCGTTCCTGAACGGCGTGTGCGGTTCACATCCTTCATCGTACTCTCCGCCTCCTTCTCCTTGAGCTGCTCGATCTGGCTCTGCGACAGAGTGCCGTTCCTGTAGGCCTCGATAAGTTCCTGAGTGCTTTGAGCCTGCGCCGAGACGGCTACCGCCGCCGCCATAAGCAGGGACAAAATCGTCTTTCTCATATTATAATATACTCTTTTTTTCCTTAAACTGTCCGTTAATTCCGTCGGCGGTCAACACGGTAACGCACCGCACAATATACAAATATACGAAATTTTATCGTACATACAAAACTCCGCACGGCAAAGTCTCGCTGCCGCGTCTCTTTGCGCCGCCACGCGCGACCCGTGCGGTACGCCTTAAAACGCATCGCGGAGTCGAAATGCGTGATAAAAAGGTCTATTTCTTACGTTTCGGGCCTTTCCTGCGTTTGCGCACCGACCATCCGAAATGCCCGATCACATCGCCCAAACGGAAATACTCCCCATGACAATATGCCATCAGCCCCGCACGCTCAAGATCCAGACGGCCGCTTTCACTGTCGACATAGCGTGCGTCGACCAACACATTCACCACATCGGCCACGAACATGTCGTGCGAGCCGAGATGCAGCACCTCGCGCACACGGCACTCTATCGACACCGGGGCCTCGGCTATGGCCGGAGCCTGCACCACGCGCGCCGCCACGGGTGTAAGGCCCATCTCGGCAAACTTGTCATGGTCGCGTCCCGACCGCACGCCGCACCAGTCCGTGGCCCGCGCCAGCGACCTCGTCGTAAGGTTGATGACAAATTCGCCCGTGCGCGAGATGATTCCGTGCGACAGCCGTTCGGGCCGCAGCGAGATGTAACACATCGGCGGTTCGGTGCAGACGGTACCCGTCCATGCCACAGTCACAATGTTGTACTCCTCGGGCGAAGCGCCGCAACTGACCATCACCGCCGGCAGCGGATATATCATCGTGCCGGGTTTCCAGCTCAATTTTTCGGGAACGCGATCCATTTCGGCGGCAAATATATGAATTTAATATCTTTTATTTAAATTTGCAACAACCGAAATCGCACAAAATATGAAATTTACACTATTCCCGCTTCTGCTGTTGCTGGCCGCAGCCGAAGTGCACGCGCAAACCCCGCGACGCGATGCCAACGCCTATCGCCGTGAGGGCTACCGCCTCGTCTGGAGCGACGAGTTCACCACGGACGGACGTCCCGATCCCCGCCGCTGGGGATACGAGGAGGGCTTCGAGCGCAACCACGAAGCGCAATACTACCAACGCGACAACGCCATCTGCCGCGACGGCATCCTCACCATCGAGGCGCGCCGTGAGAGACGCCCCAGTGCCGAATACGACCCCGACGGCAAGAATTGGGACCAGAAGGCGCCATATGCCGAATATACCTCCTCGTCGATAAACACCCGCGGCCGTTTCGCCTTCCGATACGGACGTCTCGAGGTGCGCGCACGCATCCCCGTCGCCAAAGGTGCATGGCCCGCGATATGGCTTCTGGGCACTACGCTTCCGTGGCCTCACAACGGCGAGATCGACGTCATGGAGTATTACCACACCGACGGCATACCATACATTCTGGCCAATGCGGCCTGGGGTGGCGAAAAACGGCATCAGGCCGTATGGAATACGGGCAAGATACCCTATTCGCACTTCCTTGAGTCCGATCCCGACTGGGCCGACAAGTTCCACACGTGGCGAATGGATTGGGACGAGACCGCGATAAGCATATATCTCGACGGCGAGCTTCTCAACCGTATAGACCTCTCCACGACGGTCAACCGTGGCGGAGAGGGCGCCGGCATCAACCCCTTCCACCGCGAGCAGTTCATCCTTCTGAATCTCGCACTGGGCGGCGACAACGGCGGCCCGATAGACGACAGCGCCATGCCGATGCGATACGAGATAGACTACGTCAGAGTCTACAAAAAAGCGGACAAATAAACCACAGGCGGCGAGCTGCATAGCCCGCCGCCTGCATATGTTGCGCCTCTGCCGTCACCCGCGCCACGACTCATCGGCCTGCCATGCGTCACGATCCTCCAGAACGGGAAACTTGCGGCGGAATGCCGCCAGACGATCCATATCGACATCTCCCGTAATAACCCGTTCTCCCTCGCCGCACGATGCCGCAACACGCCCGTAAGGGTCTATCAAAGCCGTACGGCCGCAATAGTCGCACCACGGATCCCGTCCAGCGCGGTTCACGCCCGCAACATAACATTGGTTCTCGATGGCGCGCGCCCGAAGAAGCGTATCCCACACGGCAATACGCGGTGTAGGCCAGTTGGCCGCATAGAGGATCATGTCGTAGTCGCCGCGGCTGCGGGCAAAGACCGGAAAGCGGAGATCATAACATACCTGCATGAGAATCCTCACACCGCGCCACTCGACAACAACACGCCTGTGCCCTGCCGTATAGTGGTCGGCCTCGCCGCCCATGGCAAACAGATGCCGCTTGTCATAATATTCCACACCGCCGTCAGGCCGCACAAAATACATACGGTTAAAGTATCGTCCCCCGTCGACCACCGCCACGCTCCCCGCGACGGCCGCATCATATCGCTCGGCCATGCGTCGCATCCACGCCACTGCCGCAACTCCGTCATCAATAACGTCGGCAGCATGCGACGGATCGACACAAAATCCCGTTGTGAACATCTCCGGAAGAACGATAAGATCGACACTCCCCGCATCACCCGAAACCACCTTAGACAACGTTTGAGAGGCCAATGTTTGCGACGCCGACGTTTGCGATGCAGATATTTGCGGTGCAGATGTTTGCGGTGCAGATGTTTGCGACGCCGACGCCGCCCGTTCTGACAGATCATCCGCACAACGGCTTCCCTTATTCGAGGCATTGCCATCGCCGCAGTCCAAAGCCTCGGCAAAGGCCTTCTCCGCCCGACGCATATTCTCCTACGGCGAACCCCACACTATATCATGTTGAAAAAGCGCTACTTTCATCGCAATGTTTCTTTCGTTACGCAGATACGACGGCAACAAAATACCGCTTCACAAAGCAGCCGAGCCTCGCATCCGCGCTGTAAAGATACAAAACAATTCGATGTGCAGACCTCAACCTTTCGAACCTGTTCATATAACATAGGCACATGCCCCACAAACAGCTGTCGCACAAGTGATTAAACCCTCGAAAGCCGACGATCAGCCACAAAATACCCGACCGCGCAACACCGACACGATATTTACACTACATTTGCCACAAATTAAACACTTGTTATCATGAAACGAAACATCATTGCAGTCGCCATAGGCCTGCTGTCGCTGACATCATGCGCCGACTACCTGACACCCGACGGCGAGATCACGGAACGCGAGATCGAGATACCCACCGCAGCCGAAGGCATAGAGATAACGGACGGCATGCGCCTTGTGCTGGACGATGCCATACCCGCCGGTACGGCCATAATACGCACACACGAGAATATCCAGCCATATATCAAGGCCGAGACCGACCGCAACAACACAATATTCACGGTCGACGCCCGCCGCTTCAAGAACCTTGAGGTCACCATCACCACATCACTCGCATCGTATCACACATTTACGGCCTCAGGCGGGGCGCGACTCTACGCCCCCGACATGATCACAATACAAGATGGCCGATTCATCGCCTCGGGCGGGGCCGTGATGACCCTCTCCGCATCGTGCAACGCGGCTTCAATAATATGCTCCGGAGGCTCCGAGCTCAACATCAAGGGCGAAAGCGCCACAGCCGATATAAATTGCTCGGGCGGCTCACGCTGCTATGCCTATGATTTTGCGACGGAGACGGCAACGGTAGACATCTCTGGCGGCAGCAACCTCGAGATCACCGTAACCGGATCGCTCACTGGCGACAACTCTGGCGGCTCGCACATCCGCTACAAAGGCTCACCCTCGTACCTGAACATCAACAACACTGGCGGCTCGACAACTTCGGCCGCGGAGTAACAGAGTGGTAACAAAGCCAACAATAACCACGCCCGACCGATTTTTCATATAGACTAGACTTAACTTCGGATTTGCTGCATTTCCTCTTTCAACGACATGACCATAAAGCATAAGGTCGTGGCAGGTTTTCTGCCACGACCTTGTAAAATATAATTATAAATAGACAATGTTTTGCCCGTCAAACTACTTACGATATTTGAAATATGATATCCAAGCCCAACACATGATATTGTAAAGGCTTCGCAACAATCCCAACTTTTCAACCTTATACAGGACATTCCATTGTGGGATAATAACCTTCAATTTATTACCCGTAACAGAGGACTTACGTACCCGATAATCAACCAGGATCTCTTTATTCCCATATCCGATCTTGATCTTTTTGATCATATCCAACCAATAGACATAATCATCTCTCATGCTACCCATATCTTCATTAAAGTAAATCTTAGCCACCTTTGAGGTATCATAGATAGCCGTAGAAGGGAATATTGGACATGTTCTGAGCAAAGAGTTATAATTAACCGTATCTGGCACAATAAACGGACTCAGTATCTCCTCCTTCGTATTTTCGTCAATCCTCCTGTATGATGAAAATACCAATGCCGCATCCTTCGATGCCATAAATCCCAATTGCTTCTCAAGAAAATCAGGATGCCAAATGTCGTCCGAATCCAAAAATGCAATATACCGTCCTGTAGCCCGTCTCAATGCAGTATTTCGAGATCCGGAAGACCCTTTGTTGACAGGACTCTCTATTAAAATAATCCGAGGATCATCTTTCGAGTATTTTTTTACCTCTGCGATTCCGGCTCCATCATCAGGAGAACAGTCATCTACGATTATCATCTCCCAATTACCGTATGATTGCGACAACACGGATTCTATAGTTTCGCCGATGAACGGGGCGCCCTTATACATTGGGGTGATGATCGAAACCAACGCTTCATCCATAAGTTCAGAAATTAGGTTATTAGCAATATTAATTATTGGCTGTTATTTTATCCGCGACATCTAAAGCTCGAGCAATCACCTGATGCATATCGTAATATTTATATTCGGCCAAGCGACCGCCAAATATAACGCGATCCTGCTGCTCGGCCAATGCTCTATACTTCTCGTACAACTCGCCGTTGCGTTTATCGTTAATCGGATAGTACGGTTCATCCCCATGGTGCCACTCTTTTGAGTATTCATGAGATATAACTGTATCGGGCTGTGTGCCAAACTCAAAATGTTTATGCTCGATAATACGGGTATACGGAGTCTCGCCATCGGTATAATTGACCACCGCATTACCCTGATAATTAGCAACACCCTCCAACAGTTTGGTCTCAAATGTTACCGTTCGATACTCCAAATGTCCAAAACGATAATCAAAATACCGATCTATCTCTCCGGTGAAGATAATACGATCCGCTATAGAGTCAAAATAATCCCTGTCGGCAAAATAATCCGCCTCCAACCGAATCTCAGTATCCCCCAACATCTTCTCGATAAGGGCTGTATACCCTCCTATAGGAATACCTTGGTAAAGATCGTTAAAATAATTATTGTCATAAGTAAGTCTGACAGGCAACCGCTTAATAATAAATGCCGGCAAATCGGTCGCATTACGTCCCCACTGTTTTTCCGTATACTCCTTAATAAGAGTGTAATATATGTCCTTACCTACCAATGATATCGCCTGCTCTTCCAAATTGCGTGGCTCAAATACCCCCTGTCTATGCAATTCGGCTATATAATCGGCACGCTGTTCCTCGATTTTAGCTTGCGCCTCTTTCGGGCTGACTACCCCCCACATTGCATAAAATGTATTCATGTTAAAAGGCAAGTTATAAATCTTCCCGTGGTAATTTGCGACAGGAGAGTTCGTATATCTATTGAATTCGACAAACGAATTAACAAAATTCCAGACCCGCTTATCACTCGTATGAAAGATATGAGCGCCATATTTATGGACATTTATGCCGTTGACATTTTCGGTGTACACGTTTCCTCCGATATGCGCACGCTTATCTATAACCAAACAACGTTTACCTGCCTTAGATAGGCAATATGACATTACAGCTCCGAATAAGCCCGAGCCAACAATTAAATAATCGTATCTCATATAATGGTTATTTTATGTATTGAAGATGCCTTGTAAATATTCCTCTGATGCCGTCGTACCAAGAGGCCAAATATAATTTATACCATTCCATATCAAGCCTGCGAGTAATTAGGAAGAGCCACGAATATGCCAAAAAACTCTTCACCAAGGCTCCATAGCGCCCGTTCGTTTTATTGATATATGCCCAATTGCGAATTACACAAACAAATCTCAGCTTGTCTTTTACGAACGGGACCTTTACCAATCCGAAAAATATAGGTTCGGCATATCCACGATTCGCCGGATGATAAAATTTAGCCGTCAACAACGTTATCGGATTATATTTATGCTTCAAACATCTGTAATAATGCTCGTAATCATCACCCCAAATAAATAACTTTGGATTAATGTATCCGACCTCATCGACAATCTTGGCCGACAAAAGATAAAATCATACCGAACATTTACCCATAAAATCAACTGCGAAACAGCCTTAACTATATCGACTTCGACTGTAACGGGCTCCCATATCCTAATATAACATTCTTCCAGAATGGCACGCTCATCACGCCCATGATACCATCTGCTTTTTCGGCACATTTTGGGATAAGGGGCATTCCTAACGGGACGTTATTTTCTACAGCGCATAAAGATCTCAACATCTATACTAATTTATTATTCATTACGAACCCGCAAAATTAAAATTACTATCCATATACTACCAAAACAATCTCTTTTTAGAATAGGATTCAATTATATTGCAAATATAATATTTTTTTTATAGCCTGAGCATTTCCAATCAAATTAAGGATAGTACATAATAGATTTTCATGTATGAATCCCACGAGCTCAGATTATAGTATTAAAATACCCGATAATATATTGATTCTCTATAGATACTAATCATGCTCTAATATATTTGATATTATTATCAAGATCTAATGCGGTTTTTCGTTCCCGCAACATTAAGAAATTCTCACACATTCCAAAGTATCTCATTACGCAGCAGACTATATAATCGTCGCTGTACCGTAACAGACTATCCATAAGTCTCCATACTCATGATTCTTTCCCAATCAGTTTTACGTTATCGGTATACCGTCCACCTCACCTCTCACGCCATCGTCAGTACCAAATACAGTAATAACCAACCGCCAGATTACACGTTTGGCAATCATAAAAGCCAAGCCAAGTATGATGACCATGCATAATTTATAAACAGTTTTATTCGGGATCTGGAACAAACATTAATCTATGGCTATGTACGACACCTCTCAGCTATGTAAAACCCAACCCATACTCATAACCACCAACAATCCATACTACAATAGTCTAATCTTTTCCATCCAATCCATCCAACGTATCAGCCTAAAGGTTCCATTCTGATTATTGTCCGAGCACACCAACCATTCCTGCCTCCAATATCCTTTATACTTTGCCCCCTTGATATAGCTTCTATACACATTCTGTTTCTTCATATCTACAATTGATGCAGATAATGACGCAAATTTTGTTTTTTTGCTTAGTATGTAATATTGGCTATCTTTGCAAAATACATTTTACAAATCCTATAAAATGCCTACGGTCGCAGAGAATAATAAACGGATAGCAAAGAATACAGTGCTACTGTATTTTCGTATGCTGCTTATCATGCTTGTTAGCTTGTATACATCCCGTATTGTATTAAGGGCTTTAGGTGTCGAAGATTTTGGTATATATAATGTTGTGGGTGGTGTCGTAGCGATGTTCAGCATTCTGTCCGGATCGTTATCTTCGGCCATTAGCCGTTTCATCACATTCGAATTGGGTAAAAATGATTTAAACAAACTAAAAAGAGTATTTTCGGCCTCAGTAACCATACAAATCATATTAGCAATTCTGATTGTAGTCGTAGCAGAGATTATCGGCACCTGGTTTATCAATGCAAAGATGAATATCGCCCCCGACAGATTACAGGCTGCAAACTGGGTCTTTCATTTCTCCATTTTAACTTTTGTCGTCAACCTGATCAATGTTCCCTATAACGCGACAATTATTGCCCATGAAAGAATGTCCGCCTTTGCATACATAAGCATTCTTGAAGTTATGGGAAAACTTGCCATAGCCTATTTTGTACAAATAGCACCAATTGATCGTTTGATTTTTTATGCGATCCTAATGTTTGGAGTAGCTTTGATTATACGCTTCATATATGCCTTGTATTGTCGGCGACACTTCGAGGAAACTCATTACCATTTTATATGGGACAGGCAACTGCTAAAACAGATGTTCGGATTCGCAGGATGGAATTTCATCGGAACCTCGTCTTCTCTTTTAAGGGATCAAGGCGGGAATATTCTTTTAAATTTATTTTTTGGACCAGTAGTAAATGCAGCAAGCGGAATAGCAAATCAGGTATATACAGCCTTGTATAATTTCTCTACAAATTTCATGACTGCATTAAATCCACAAATTACAAAATCATATGCAAGCGGAGATTATGATTACTTGATGAAACTAATATATAATGGTAGTCGCTTCTCAGCCTACTTATTGTTCTTGATATCATTGCCGGTAATAATCAATGCAGATTACCTAATTAAATTATGGTTGGGAATAATACCCGATCATACTGTTTTATTTGTTCGTTTAATCCTGATATTTGCTATTAGCGAAAGCATTACAAGCCCATTGGTAACAGCCCAGTTGGCTACGGGAAATATAAGGAACTACCAACTTATAGTAGGTGGATTGAAACTTTTAAATTTACCTATTGCTTACGTATGTCTATATTTCGGTGGAGCTCCCAGTTCTGTATATATTATCTCTATTGTCGTGTCTCAATTATGTGTGATAGCCAGAGTATATATGCTTAGCAAATTAATACCTTTTTCTGTTATGTATTTTTATCGGAAAGTTTATATTAATATTATATATGTTATGATAGTCTCGGTCATCATTCCGGTCTCAATTAGTGCATTTCTGAATCATGGAACACTATCTTTTCTAATCAACTGTTTTACCTCTTTTTTATCCAGTCTCTTTACTATATATTATATAGGGTGTTCCAAAGATGAAAGAGCATATATAATAGGTAAAACCAGGTCGTTTATTCATAATTATTTACACAATACTAGGGACAATAATAAATAAATCAAAAGCAAGATCTGCAAGATAATAGAAACGTTTCTATCATATTTTTGGTCCTATCTTTAAATCACAAGCAACACAATAGTAAGATCCATGTATCAGAAATGTATAATTCCATAGGCAGATCAAACTCTCTGGGCTAATATTACTAATGCAGCTTGAAATATTTACTATCATCGATATATGTCCAAGGAACAATATACTTTATAGATATTATCCGGTATAATATATGGGAGGGTGGGGGTATTAACTTTCCTATTTATTCGCAGGACAAAACTACGAAGAATATTCATTTTTTAGGATCGGCTCAAATCTGTTTCTGCCCCTTAAACAAGGCACGCACTATAATCAAACACGACCAATGCCTTCCATATAATCTCCCATGCAATAATATACATACTATCAAGTCGGGAATCACATAATATAGCTATAATCCATGATTTACTGTCTCCTATAATACAAGCTTTCTATACAAATAATATATATCAAGCCTTTCAAATAATATAAAAAAGTCCTATCTTTAATGAATTGAAAACATATACTATGAATAATATCTCAATAGTCTCAGAATCGATGATATGTTCAAATTGTGGTGCGTGTAAAGTTATATGCCCTAAAGATGCTATATCTTTTATAACGTCTCCATTAGGCAGAATGTATGCAAGCGTCAATGAGCGTTGCATCGATTGTAAAGCTTGCCTTAAAGTATGTCCATCTCTTGATAAATTTAATCTGCATTCTATTTTCGAGGACAGGTACGTTGGCAAGATCGAGCAAGTATATACAGGAAGGGCTAACGATGAACAAATATATAATAACGCACAAAGTGGAGGTCTTTGTACTGCTACCTTAAAATACCTATTTAAGAAAAAAATGATCGATGCGGCTGTCCTCTGCAAAATGAGTGCAGGGATGCCGCCGAAGACTCAAGCCATAGTCATAGACTCCGAAACTGATTTATATGAATGCCAAAAATCAAAATATGCTCCAGTCGATTTGCTGTCAATATTAAGAGGCTATTATGATAAAAAATCATTGGCCGTAGTTGGATTGCCTTGTCAAATACAAGGTATAATATCATTACAAAATATGGGGAGATGCAAAAATGTCTCTTACAAGTTAGGATTAATATGCGAATGCGTTTTAGGCTCGACATTACAAGATGTTCTGCTTTCATACCATTCTGTAAAAAGTAATGGAATTATCGAATGGAAGAAAAAGGATTTCACTTATTCAGGAAAATATTATCCATATCGAGACGCCCCTATAAGAATAAGATTCGATAATGGAGATGATGTTGTTCTGCCAAATGATTACCGTTTTGCGTTGAAAGATATGTACACATCACCACGTTGCAGGGTATGCTATGACAAGCTCAACAGTTTTGCGGATATAGTATTCGGCGATCCATGGGGTATGTCTGGAATCGACTGGCAAAAAGGAGAATCACTCGTTATAACAAGAACTTTCAAAGGGGAATCATTGATACAGGATATTATTCGGGCAAATGACATAACATTGAAACATGCTAGTTTTAATGAATTATTGAAAGGGCAGAATATCGACGAAAGGCGCAAGTCGGTTTCCGCATATTCTGTAGCTTTAAATGAGCTGCGCATAAAGACCAATTCATATTTGTATCAACAAAAGGATGTGGCAACTATTCCCGCAAAGTATATAATAGCCGCTAAAAGAAATATAGAAGAATACATAAGCAATGAGGCACTGAGCCGAGAGGATATTATAGGGAAATCGCGCTCAATTATAAAAAATTATGTCAGGCGCAGAAAATTGAGTCGCTTATTTATTGTAAGAGCGGTAAAAAAAGCATTTAGAATTATTAACAGCCTGAAATAAAAACAAAAATGAGAATCGTATTATCTGGAATAGAGACCAATAACAAGGGGGCCGAACTGATGTTATATGCCATATTACAGGAGATAGAGAGAAAGTTCCCAAAAGCCGAAGTCTTTGTCCCCATATTCGCAGTAACACAAGGACTGAAGTACTTGCATACGAACGTATGCGTAAAAGAAAAGCCTTATGCTGGACTGAAAAGGTTCTTGGCCAAACTGCATACGAATGGTATTTTGCGCAGATTACATATCAACTGTTTCTGGCTTCTTGATGTATGGCCCGTGCCTAGGGTGGATTATTTTATTGATGCCAGCGGCTTCTGTTTCTCGGATCAATGGAATCCCAACGAATACATTGTGCAGTTATTGGAATTCCATTTAAGAAAATATCGAGAACAAGGAAGTAAAATTATCTTTTTACCACAGGCATTTGGCCCTGCAGAATCAACATACACACAACAAGAGTTTGCCGTATTGAACAAATATGCAGATGTAATCATGCCACGAGAAAGTATTTCGCTTAGATATTTGCTCGATGCCGGAGTAAATTCAGAGAAATTGAGAAAAACCACAGATTTTACATCTGTCGTGAAGGGTGTATTCCCTTCTCGATTTGAACACTTGAAGAACGGAATTTGTATCATCCCCAATTTAAGAATGATAGACAAGGGGGCCATTACATTACCCATATATTTGGATTTGCTGTTAGGAATCATTAGATTTGCGTCTGAAAAAGGTCACCCAGTATATCTGCTAAATCATGAAGGCAAAAAGGATGAGAGATTGGCCTATACATTACAAAAGAAATTGAACAATTCAATTGAGGTAGTAACCGGATTGAATGCGTTGGAGGTGAAAGGCCTAATTGCCAGTTCATATTTATGTATATCTTCTCGCTTCCATGGATTAGCCTCTTCTCTCAACTCTTCTGTTCCATGTCTGGCTACAAGTTGGAGTCATAAATATGAAGAATTATACAAAGACTATGGTTTGTCCGATTGCGTACTGGATATTACGGACGCTAATAAGTGTTTGACAAAAGTTTCCGAATATCTATCTCACGATAAGAATGAGAGTATTAGAAATATACTGAATCAGGCTGTTCCTAAAATAAAAAGCGAAACAGCAAACATGTGGAATTATGTCTGGAGCATATAACTTTATATTATGAGTAAACGAACCATTGCAGTAGCCGGCACAGGTTATGTCGGACTTTCAATTGCAACATTGTTGGCACAGCACAACAAAGTATTGGCTGTGGATGTAATACCCGAGAAAGTAGATAAAATAAATCATAGAATAAGTCCGATACAAGACCAATATATTGAGGAATATTTGGCAAGTAAGGATTTAGACCTCACGGCCACACTTGATGGGCGCGAGGCCTATGCCAAAGCGGATTTTGTTGTGATCGCCGCCCCAACAAATTATGATCCTGTAAAAAATTACTTCGATACCAGCCATGTTGAAGAGGTGATAGATTTGGTATTAGAGGTAAACCCAGGGGCAACAATGGTCATCAAGAGTACTATCCCTGTCGGATATTGCAGGAGTTTGTATGTACGCTATGCCGAAAAATTCCAAAATACACCAAAATTACGAGACAAACGGTTTAACTTGCTATTCTCCCCTGAGTTTCTCAGAGAGAGTAAAGCACTGTATGACAATCTGTATCCCAGCCGCATCATAGTGGGATTCCCAAAACTGATTAAAGGAAGTGATGAGGAAAATGTGGCTATCAATGCCATTGCTGGATATGACCTCGAAGCTAAGGCCCATGAATTCGCCACATTGTTGCAAGAAGGCGCCATTAAGAAAAATATAGACACGTTGTTTATGGGGCTTAAAGAGGCCGAGGCTGTAAAACTTTTCGCTAATACATATCTGGCTTTGCGTGTCTCTTACTTCAACGAATTGGATACTTATGCTGAAGTAAAAGGTCTGGATACAAAAGCTATTATAGACGGCGTATGTCTGGATCCCCGCATAGGATCTCATTACAACAATCCCAGTTTTGGATATGGCGGTTATTGTTTACCTAAGGACACAAAACAATTGTTGGCGAACTATGCTGACGTACCGGAGAACCTGATTCACGCAATAGTAGACAGTAATCGTACGCGCAAAGACTTCATCGCCGATCAAGTTTTGAAAAAGAATGGATATTATGATTATAACAGCCGAGGCAGTTTCGACCCCAAGTACGAGCATCAATGCGTGATAGGAGTATATAGATTGACAATGAAGTCAAACAGCGATAATTTCCGACAAAGTTCTATTCAAGGCATAATGAAACGTATCAAAGCCAAAGGGGCACAGATCATTATTTACGAACCCACATTGGAGGATGGTTGTACGTTCTTCGGGTCAAAAGTTGTAAATGACCTCGGCTTGTTTAAGAGCCAGGCACAAACCATTATTGCAAACAGATATGACAGTTGTTTGGACGATGTTGCAGATAAAGTATATACAAGGGATGTTTTCAGAAGAGATTAAATATGACAGATATTAATTTCAGTATAATTATACCTCATCGGAACATACATACGCTATTACAGCGCTGTATAGACTCCATCCCTGCACGAGATGATGTGCAGATAATCATTGTTGACGACAACAGCGATCCGAATATTGTTGATTTTGACAACTTCCCAGGTAAAAATAATCCTCAAGTCGAGATATATCTCACCAAAGAGGGCAAAGGGGCAGGTTATGCTCGAAATGTCGGATTAGATCATGCAAAAGGCAAATGGCTATTGTTTGCCGATGCTGATGACTACTTCTCAGAAAATCTGAATAAATTGTTTGACGAGTATCTAAACGCAGATTCTGATGTAATATATTTGCTCAATGATACATTTGATCAAAAATCAGGCAAAAAGACCGATGTTGATAGTCCGGTCGGTTCAGCCTGCAAGATATACGACTCAAATAGCGACCTGTATAATGTATTACGTTATAAGTGTTACGCACCTTGGACCAAAATGGTAAAACGCGATATGATCGTATTGCATAATATTAGATTTGATGAAGTGAAAGCCTCAAATGACGCTTTTTTCAGCGTAAAAACAGGCTATTACGCTGCCAAAATAGAAGTTTGTCCGTACATAGTATATAATAGGATCATAAGACAAGGCTCTCTTCAGTACTCCATAAAAAAAGATTTGTTACTGGATCGAATAAAAGTAGGATACTCTATAAATAATTTCCTGGGTAGCATAGGTAAAATCAAATATTACAACAACATAAGAAGTTATATAGCTCAACTGCGCGAAATAAGCACCCTGATTTTTTTGCAACAGCTTATTATATTTATTTTCAAAAGCCAACCTATAATATTGAAGGATGCATTAGTCTGCTTTGTCAATAAATTCAGACATCTCTGATTTACATATTGGAATAACACCAATTCAACAGTAGGATTTTTTCCTAAATTTGTGACGCCAACTAAACAATATTAAAGGTTTTTTGTAAAATGATTAATTGTATATGTATCTAATTACAGCAATCCGATGAAAGGATATGCATGCTGTGATATAAAATATACTGATACATTACGACTTATTGTAGAGTCTATGTTAACTGCCAAAGCATTGAAAATTAATAAAGCGGCTTTTACAAATGTATTAGCCGTGCTTCTTATTTTCCTATGCCGATATAATTTTCAATTTGCTTTTTTGCCGTTTACAATGCTACAATTAGTTCAATACTTGGGCATTATATACATAATGAGTCTAATACTCATGCATATGTTTTCATTTCCCAAATGGTTGAACATATTTTTCCTATACGTATTTGCACTTGGCACCTTCGGTATACTTTCTGCCCTAAGAGATATAAGTGGTACGTTACCTTTAATCAGAAGTATTCTGAATGTTCCATTTTTTGCTGGAATTACTCTTCTAATAATTAACCTTCTATATAAGAACCAGAGATTGGAAATCGGAAGATTATTAGACGCATGGATTTATGCATCGATAATACAACTAATAATCACAATCCTGTTCTTCTTGAATAATGAAATATTTAATTTTGTATACTCTTTCATCAAGTTGGAATCATCCATTGACGACAGAATTGATTTACTGTCGTTAAGAATGATAGGACTGGGGAATCAATTCTTCGGCGCAGGCTTCAATTATAGCATTGACATTTTTGTAATGACTTTGATTCCCTATGTCTCGGGATCCAAGATTTATAAAAACAAACTTTTATATTGGACAGTCGTTGTATCAATTATTGTTGTCGGAATATTAAGTGCACGAACCTTTTTTGTCGGCCTGGCCTGCGCTCTGCTATTTCTATGTATCCAAAACAGGCACAAAGTAATAACTTTTGCCGGCAAATCCATTAAGGCAATTCTTATAATTGTCTTATCTTGCCTAATATTTTATAATGTATTCAAGTCTTATTTAGGCGATATGGAGAATACTCTAAATTGGGCATTTGAAATCTTTATCAACTTATTTTCGGGAGAAGGCCTTAGCAGCGATTCAACAGATGTCATGTATAGTATGTACAGATTCCCCGAAAATACCTCTACATGGCTATTCGGCGATGGCCGATTTTATACTGCAGACGGGCACTACTATATGCGGACTGATATAGGTTTTATACGATTGATATTTTTTTGGGGATTGCCTTGTACTATTTTGTATTATCTATATCAATTATATTTTGCAAAAATAATTTACAGAAAATCAAAGGTGGTTTGTCTGAAACCGTTTTTACTATGTTTTACATTATTTGTGTATCTATGTAACATGAAAGGTTATATTAGCGGAGATTATTTTTTACTGATATTGTTAGTTTTCACAATCAAAGAATACAAGGCACAACGGTCTAAGCCTCTCAACAGGCAAATCAGAATGATTACATAATAATTATTGACGTTATACCGACCCTATAAAACCGTGAACAAGAATCATTGCAATACAATCTTTAAAAGTTAAAGCTCCTTTATAAATACATATTTCTAGAAAGGCGTAAAAACTCGTTACTACATAGACTCCGTACGAGCAACGGACTACAGTATTAAAACATAGTTAATGTTCAATATACGAGAATCATACCGCCACAACGAAGGCTTTTTATACGTAAAATAACCACACGAAACGACGAATTATAAGAACAACATGTGGTCGCACGAGATATTTACATTCTAAATACAAATCTGGATTATTCTCAGTAGCATACGCAGATATATAAAGAAAAATGTTTTACGACATATAATGATTTGCTCTAAGCATAATTTAATTTGATACAAGACAATTCAAAGACAACATATAGTAACACTTCTAAAAACCAGAATAGCAATGCATAAGAACAAAAAAATTTTATTCTTTATCTCTTCAATAAATATTGGAGGCGTTGAGAAAGTTATGGTCGATTACGCCAACCTCCTTTATAAGGATGGGTATGAGATACATTATGTAGTTATGCATCCTATTGTCAGGTCTGGATCTTTTGTTAACATGATATCAAGCGGGATAAAGATATACACGTTAAATTGCCAAAGGATCAGGAACAGCATATTTCGTCTTCGTAAAATCGTAAAAAACATAAAGCCTGACATCATTATAACCGAAAATGAAAGAGTCTTATCGGTTGTAGCCGTAAAATTCTTAATACCGTTTTCTCCGTTTAAGATTATAGAAACTCAGCATAGTTTTTTTGATAATGCAGAGTTGCGGCATGCCAAATTATCTTTGGTCATAACCAAATTTTGTGCTAACTTCTGCTATAAAATAATAGCTGTAAGCAAATCCATAGCATCAATGCTAAAAGAGCAGATACATATTTCACCCAATAAGATTGTAACGATATATAATCCAATTGATATAAATAGAATTAAAGCATTAGCTTCAACAGGAAAGTGCGATTTTGACAATTTCATCCTATTTGTCGGACGATTAAGCGTAGTAAAGAACATACCATTACTCATAAACGCGTTTAACATATTACACCGTAGATTTCCAACCATACGGCTTGTCATAATAGGAGAGGGTGAGGAGAGAATACGAATAAAAAGAATGATTGAAAATCTAAGATTATCTGAATACGTGACCATGTTGGGGTCTTTGAACAACCCGTATCCATATATACTCAAATCAAAGTTAGTTGTTATCCCGTCCACATCTGAAGGATTGCCTCTAGTTATTTTGGAGAGTTTATTATTGGGAAAGACCATTGTCTCTACTCCGCACACGGGTGCAAAGGAACTTCTGTCAGCCAATAAACTTGGGTACGTATCCAAGTCTTTCAATGATCCCGCTGAACTTGCCGAATTGATGGAAACCGCGATCAACCATCCGATTCCAAAACAACTACTGACCAATTATTCATCTGGTTTTGATACCAATAATAAGGCAAAAGAAATTACTTCGATGTGGCAGAAACTAAATTAATTATGATTTCTATAATTTTGCCAGTTTACAACGTTGCACCTTATCTCAGCAGATGCTTGCACTCAATTGAGTTTCGTATCTCTGCAGGAGATCAGATAATCATAGTCAATGACGGTTCGACCGATAATTCACAAGAAATTATTGATTCGTTTACATCTATATTCCCATCTGTAATCTCTGTAAAGCAGGCAAACAAAGGACTGAGTGCAGCAAGAAACACTGGACTTAAATATGCCACCGGAGAGTATATTTGGTTTATAGACTCGGATGACTATATAGACAAAGATGAATTTGAGCCTATAGCCGATATGCTTTGTCGCAGAGATTATGCACCTGACATCATATGTTTTGGCCGGACAGAGGTTTATTCGCCAAAACATACCTTTAAGATGCCCATACACTTGGAAACAGGTTATTATAACTCAGGTGCACAGTATTTCTCAAAATCTATGAATGATGGCAGTTATAGGACAAATGTTTGGGATAAGATACTTAAGCGAGAACTGATACATAATCACAATCTTAAATTTGAAGAAGGCTTGCTATATGAAGATATGTTATTTTGTTTGCAGGCATTCATGTATGCCGGGAATATAGCTGTATGCCACTGTTATCCATATTGTTATATTCACTACAACAGCAACAGTATTACAAAAAAGGTAAGTAAAAAGCACTTGGATGTGCTTACATTTATAGAGAAGGCTACATATTTCATCAAAAAAGGCGATTTCCAAATACATGAAAATTCTAAAGAGTTTCAATTACTCATTTTCAACTGGGTGTCTTCCTGCTTGATGAATAAATATGCTTATATGTCACTTTTCAATGATGACGCAAAATACATCTATGAAAAGATAATGGATAATAGAATCTTCATAAATTCAGCCAAGTATTGCAGCCGTGCAGAAATTAGCTTCAGATATAAGCTGTTCGCAAAACTACTGCTACTGTCCCCGACCATATACAAAATAACTTTGCATATGGCATTAAAAGTTCAAAACATAAGACTTAAATACATTTAACACAAGATACGAGGAGTTTCATCACAAAAACGATACACCATACATAAAGGGACACATGATTTAGAGCAAATAATATTAATAACACCAATTCATATTATTTGCTCTTTATTATTTTTATTACCATCGCCGGTACCAAATATATCCTTAACCACAGAATGGATTGCCACGACAAAATCCATAAATAGTATAAAAGGTTAATCTGCGTTCACATACTTTTATTTGCGCATTTCTCCATCTATATAATACAGCAATATTATTTACTCGATATATAACCTCATTATATAGGTTATATGCACGCCATCGAATACACATCTTGTGAAATGCTCATCATCGATAAAACTCTTATTTTGTAAATACAAATCGAAAAAGAGGACATCTATATTGCGTTGCCAACCCATTCTAAACACAATTCAATAAACATGACAACAATAGTAGTCTAACACAATCTAAACATCGTTATCACAAAACTCTATATACATCGAGTGTTTATTTCACTAACATAAAAATATTTTTCCAAATAGAATTTTTACACCAGTGGTAACCAAATATTTCACTCATTGATAATAAACCTGTTACATTGACATAATCACCACATAATCATTGTCTAAACACTGCAAAGAAAAAGACATGAAAAAATCAAAATTAAGACATCAGATAACCATATTTTAATCACATTCCGAAAGGCACTACTAAGATGTAAAAAATATTTTCTGATCATATATGCACACTTAAAAAGAAAGGTCCTGTATAATAAATATACAGGACCTTAACATGTCCAACTAATATACCATGTGTGCTCTTTTCAGGTACAAGAGCGGTAAGCGGGACTCGAACCCGTGACCCTTGGCTTGGGAAGCCAATGCTCTACCAACTGAGCTACTACCGCATACGTTCGGGCAGCGTCGGCGCACCGAAGGTGTCAGCGCACTACCCGAGTGCAAATATACAAAATTTAACGTAATACCGAACCGACTTCACATTTTTTCATTCTCCGTTGCCGCCAGCGGCATCCCGCGCATATATAAAACCCGACCGATCGCTGCTGCCGGCGAAGAGAGGGGGGGGGCAATGGCGCATATGGCCAACGGCGTGGATATCAAGCACACAGATGACCAATGGCGTGAGAGCCAGAGTTGTGGGTGTCAGGCGCGCAGATAGCCAATGGCATATTGTGGCCAAGGTTGTGTATACCCAGCGCGTCGATAACCAAGCGCGTGGATGCCAAGGGCGCAGATGGCCAATGGCATAGATGATCAAAGCGTAATTAGCCCAGCGCGCAGAGGACCAACGGTGTGGGTGGGTGTCAATCCATCTTCGGCACGGCGAGGAATGCCGACTGCGGCACCCGGCGTATACATAAAACCATGTCCGTCCGCTAAAGTCAACAAATAGGGGCCAATGGCATATTGTGGCCAAGGTTGTGGATACCCAGCGCGTAGATAACCCAGCGCGTGGATGCCAAGGGCGCAGATGGCCAATGGCATAGATGACCAAGGCGTAAGTAGCCTAGCGCGCGAGGACCAACGGTGTGGGTAGGCGTCAATCCATCTTCAGTACGGCGAGGAATGCCGACTGCGGCACCTGGACCTGCCCCACCTGACGCATACGTTTCTTACCGGCCTTCTGCTTTTCAAGGAGTTTGCGTTTACGCGATATGTCGCCGCCGTAGCACTTCGCCGTCACATCCTTACGCACAGCCTTCACCGTCTCGCGGGCGATGATCTTAGCGCCGATGGCGGCCTGAATGGCTATGTCGAACTGCTGGCGCGGGATCAGCTCCTTGAGTTTCTCGCACATCTTGCGGCCGAAGTCGTAGGCGTGGTCGGCATATATGAGCGACGAAAGGGCGTCGACGGGCTCGCCGTTGAGCAGGATGTCGAGCTTCGCCAGACGGCTCGGCTCGTAGCCCGTACGGTGGTAATCGAACGACGCATATCCCTTCGAGATGCTCTTCAGCTTGTCGTAGAAGTCGAATACGATCTCCGACAGTGGCATGTCGAAATTTATCTCGACGCGGTCCTGCGTGATGAACGTCTGGTTCTTCATCACGCCGCGCTTGTCGATGCAGAGCTTTATCACGGGGCCCATGAAGTCGGCCTTCGTTATTATCTGGGCGAGGATATACGGCTCCTCGATCTTCGCCACCTTCGTTATCTCGGGCAGGCCCGAGGGGTTATGCACCTCGAGCACCTCGCCCGACGTAGTGGTTATGCGGTACGATACGTTGGGGACGGTGGTGATGACATCCATGTCGAACTCGCGGTAGAGACGCTCCTGTATGATCTCCATATGGAGCAGTCCGAGGAAACCGCATCGGAAGCCGAATCCCAAAGCGAGCGAACTCTCGGGCTCGAACGTCAGCGAGGCGTCGTTGAGCTGCAACTTCTCGAGCGAAGCGCGCAGATCCTCGTACTGGTCTGCCTCAACGGGATATACGCCCGCGAAGACCATCGGCTTGACATCCTCGAAGCCGGCAATGGCCTCGGTGCAGGGGCGGTCCACCGAGGTGATCGTATCGCCCACCTTGACGTCGGTCGAAGTCTTGATGCCCGAACATATATATCCCACATCGCCCGCACGCAGCTCCTCGCGCGGCTGCAACTTGAGCTTCAGAACGCCGATCTCGTCGGCCTCGTAGTCGCTGCCCGTATTGAAGAACTTGACATGCTCACCCTTGCGCAGCGTGCCGTTGAAGATGCGGTAATAGGCTATGATGCCGCGGAAGGGATTGAACACCGAGTCGAAGATCAGAGCCTGCAAGGGGGCGTTGTCGTCACCCTTGGGAGCTGGCACACGCGCCACGATGGCCTCCAGAAGCTCCTCGACACCCTGCCCCGTCTTTCCCGAAGCAAGCAGTATCTCGTCCTCGCGGCAGCCTATGAGGTCTATGACCTGATCCTTCACCTCGTCGATCATGGCCGACTCGACATCTATCTTGTTCAGCACGGGGATGATCTCCAGATCGTGCCCTATGGCCAGATAGAGGTTCGATATGGTCTGTGCCTGAATGCCCTGCGTGGCGTCCACCACGAGCAGCGCCCCCTCGCACGAAGCGATGGCACGCGACACCTCGTACGAGAAATCGACGTGTCCCGGCGTATCGATCAGGTTCAGGATGTACTTCTGGCCGTCGCGGGCGCGATACTCCATCTGTATGGCGTGGCTCTTGATGGTGATGCCCTTCTCGCGCTCGAGGTCCATGTCGTCCAGCACCTGATTCTGCATTTCGCGCTGGTTGAGCGTATTGGTCTTCTCGAGCAGGCGGTCCGCCAGAGTCGATTTACCGTGGTCGATATGAGCTATGATACAAAAGTTGCGTATGTTTTTCATTATAAGTCCGCATTGTGTGCATAATGTGTGCAAAGATACGCAAAAAACATGATGCCGGCGGCATTTTGTGCCGAAAAAGCACTGCGCGGTCTCTTCGCGCAGATGATACGCCCGGCCGTTTCCCACGAAAAAAGGCCGCCCGCAAAGCGGACGGCCCTCGCAAAAACTCTATACAATTCTAATAAACCCACTCTATATCGTCGATATAAAGTTCGTTGTCGGGATTGCCGCAGAGGTAGTCGCCGTACTTGCTCGAGGCGAACGAGATGACGAGCGAGTAGTTGCCGTCCGTGGGGCGCGCCTCCTTGTCTCGGTAAATTAGGTAAATCGTCTTCTCGACCCAGCCGTTGCTGTTCTCCTCGATTGTCGAGGCGCCGAACGCTATCACGGCACCCTCGGCCGTCGAGGCATCCACCATGGGATCGAAGCCGTTGATCTGATCCTCGGCCACGCCCAGGCCCGAATATACCGAGTGACGGGCGTTCCAGTCGGTTATGCAGACGAATATCGACGCCGGGTCGACATCGTCCGTCGTCAGCTCGCCCTCCTTAAGGCCCAGCGAGACGATGTTGCCCACCGTAGCCTTGTAGCGCAGCTTCAACGCACGCGGACGGGCCGTATAGGTGTACTGGCGGCCGAAATCGGCATAGCCCGCGATACCCGCCATGCGGAACTCGCCCGTGAAGAGGTTGCCCGCAGCGAAGATGCCGAAGGTGCTCTTACCCTTGAGCAGGGCTGCCGTGTCGTCGCTCCCCTCCTCCGCATACGGCGTGCAGAGGGTCTGCGTGAAGGCGTTGTTGCCGTTGCTCCAGAAGGCCTCCTCGGCCGAGGCGTTGGGATAATACACGGCCGCACTCCCCGTAGATCCGTAACCGACATACTGGCTCCATGCCTGCATGTCACCGTTGGGGATCGCGTCGCCGGCGGCCGTCGCGAACGACGTCTCCGACACCGGCTCGCCGTCCACGGTCAAGCGGCACTCGTATGTATGGCCTGCGAACACGCCGCTCTCACCGTCCAGCTGCCACAGCCCCTCGGCCTCGCTTCCGATCCACTCGGGGGCGATGGTTCCCGTGTAGAAACCGTTGCCGGCATCGGCCACGGCGGCCGCATGCCATGTCTGCTCGCCATCACGGCGGTACTCCATGGCCACCTCGCCGCCATCGGGAACCTCGGCCGTCAGCGTAGCGGTATTGAGCCACAGGTCGGCGTCACCGTTGTACGATATCTTGGGATCAGCGTCCGATATGTGGAACTTGAGCGTCTCGCGCGCCGTCTGATTCGAGGCGTCGGTCACCGTCAGCTCGAAATTGTGGTTCGAGTCGCGCTCATGGCCGTTGTAGAGCTGCTTGATAAGAGGTATGAAGGCCGATATGTCGAACGAAAGCTCCGTCGCTCCCGTCACCTCGGCACCCACGGGGAATCCCAGATCGGCCAGCGCCGCCGACATGTCATCCGATGCGGGCGCCGTAAGCTCCATCTCTGTCGAGAGGCCTATGGCGCCGAGCAGTTCGTCCGTGAGCAGCGGCGAAGAGATCTTCACCGAAAACTTCTCTATGCCGCCCTCGGCCTTGACATCTACCTTCACCGTCATGGGGTCTCCCGTGATCTCATGCACCTGCGTTATATCCATTCCGTCGAGCGAGATAGACGGTCCGGCCGGTGCCGGCGTGTCGTTATTGTTGCACGCCACGAGCGACAAGGCCGCAACGGCCGTCGCGAAGATTGGAAATAGTCGTTTCATAGCAATATTATTTAACTGTGATACATTATCCGTCGCACATTTTTGACAAAAATATCACCCGCGCCGTCCCCGTCAAAATCTTTTCAACGAACCTCATGCGGACAACCACCAACAGAGGAAAAACAACAACGAACCCGCATGCCGCCATCGAGGCCGCGCCATCTCCGACAACGTCATTATCATACTCTGAAATCATACTCTGACTCCATACTTTCGGATCACAACCGCCTGCGGGGAACATCGTAACGCACAAATTAGTATCTTTGCGGCCGAACTTTTTTCATACTTTGAGTTCATAAAATCATACTTTGCGTTTCACCATCATACTTAAAACGCCCACGTAATGGATATCATATCGAAATACGCCCGTCTGGTAAGATTCGCCCACACGATCTTCGCCATGCCCTTCGCCCTCACATCGTTCGTCTACGCCCTGCGCGACATCGACTTCGGCCGCGCCGACAACTCCGCCCCCGTATGGTGGCTCACGCTGCTGGTGCAGGTGGTGCTGTGCATGGTCTTCGCCCGCAACGTGGCCATGGGCTTCAACCGCTGGGCCGACCGCCGCATCGACGCCGAGAACCCCCGCACGGCCGGCCGCGAGATCCCCGCAGGCAAGGTGTCGCCCCGCGCGGCACTGTGGTTCGTCATCATAAACGCCATACTCTTCATCGCCGTCGCCGCGACGATAAATTCCCTCACGGCAGCGCTGTCGCCCGTGGCGCTCTTCGTCATAATGTCGTACAGCTACTGCAAGCGTTTCACCTCGCTCTCGCACCTCGTGCTCGGGCTCTCGCTCTCGATAGCCCCCGTCGGCGCCTACATCGCCGTGACGGGGCACTTCGCCCTGGCTCCCTGCGTGCTGGCGCTGCTCGTGATGACGTGGTGCGGCGGCTTCGACATAATCTACGCCCTGCAGGACCGCGACTTCGACCGCGCGCACGGCCTGCATTCGATTCCGGCGCGTTTCCCGGTACGCACGGCCCTCAACATCAGCATCGGACTGCATGCGGTGAGCGTCGCAGCGCTGGTGTGGTTCGTCACGATGCTCCCCGCCAGCGCATGGATATGGGCGGGAGCGGCAATATTCGTCGCCCTGCTCGTCGCGGAACACATACTCGTCACGCCCGGGCACCAGAAAAACATAGGCATCGCGTTCGGTACGCTCAACGGCCTTGCCAGCACGCTGCTGGCCGTATGTTTCATCATCGGGATGCTCACGGCATAGCCCCGCGCAAAGACACCTCGCACCATGTGGTTGATACTCGCATTCCTCTCGGCCCTGCTGCTGGGATTCTACGACGTGGCAAAAAAACAGGCCCTGCGCGACAACTCCGTGCCGGCGGTGCTGCTGCTCAACACACTCTTCTCGTCGCTCATATTCCTGCCGGCAATAGTGTCGAGCATATGCGGAAACGCATGGTTTGACGGGACGGCATACTCCATACCCCTCGGCACGGCACATGACCACATGCTCGTGGCCATGAAGGCCGTGATCGTACTCTCGTCATGGGCATTCGGGTACTACGGCATCAAGAATCTCCCCATCACCATCGTCGGCCCCATCAACGCCACACGTCCCGTGATGGTGCTCGTGGGGGCGCTGCTCATCTTCGGCGAGCGGCTCAACGCCCTGCAATGGATCGGTGTGGCGCTGGCCGTGGTGTCGCTCTTCATGCTGAGCCGTGCCGGCCGCCGCGAGGGCATCGACTTCAGCCACAACAGGTGGATCGTATGCGTTGCCGCCGCCGCGCTGCTCGGCGCCGCCAGCGGCCTCTACGACCGCTTCCTCATGCAACAGCTGCCGCCCCTCTTCGTACAGGGCTGGTACAACCTCTACCAGCTGGGCATCATGCTTCTGGTCATGGCGACGCTGCGGCTGCTGCGCCACCGCGGCTCGACCCGCTTCCACTGGTCGTGGGCCATTCCCATGATTTCCGTCCTGCTCACGGCGGCAGACATGGCCTACTTCGTCGCCCTGAGCGACGCGGACGCCATGATCTCGGTGGTGTCGATGATACGCCGCGGCTCGGTGGTGGTGTCGTTCGCCTGCGGTGCGCTGCTCTTCCGCGAACGCAACCTGCGCGCAAAGGCCCTCGACCTCGTCCTGATCATCATAGGTATGATATTCCTCTATTTCGGCAGCCGGTAGCGCCGCCGAAAGACATAACCATAAACACAACAGTGCGCCGACTTCGATCGGCGCACTGTCATTTTCACGACAGCCAAAATCATTTCAGACAACGCATATCCGGATTTATTTGCGTAAATTTGTAAGGAATACCAACAACCCCATACAAAACACGCCACGCCATGAAGAAACTGTTTCCGCTACTATTCGTGTCAATCCTTCTCGGGTGTACGTTCACCTGCCCGGCAGCCGCACCGGCAAAGGTCGAACGGCTGCTCACCGACATGAAAACCAACCCCGAAGGCATAGAATCGCCCCGCCCCCTCTTTTCGTGGAACACGATATCCGATGCCCGCGACGTGCGCCAGACCTCGTACCGCATACAGGTCGCTACCTCGGAGGCCGACCTCAAGCGCGGGCGCAACCTCGTATGGGACTCCGGCGAAGTTATCTCCGACCGTTCGATCCTTGTCGAATACGAGGGCCCCGCGCTCAAGTCGCGCACGGCCTACTTCTGGCGCGTGAAGGTCGGCACCAACCTCGGCCTGGGGCGCTGGAGCGACGTCGCCCGCTGGTCTATGGGCATCCTCGACCCTGCGGAGTGGCAGGCCGAATGGATCGGCGAGAACGCCATGTCGAACGAGGGCGAGACCGACCAGGGCAACACCCGCCTTGCGGCCCGCTACCTGCGCAAGACGTTCGACGTCGGCGGCAAGGTCACGCGCGCAGTCCTCTACATCAGCGGCCTGGGATCATCCGAGTCCTACATAAACGGCCGCCGCGTCAGTGACGATGTCCTCTCGCCCACGCCGTCGCTCTATTCGTCACGCGTCTATTACAACACCTACGACGTCACCGACCTTATCGGCAAGGGCGGCAACGTGCTGGGCGTGACGCTCGGGAACGGCCGCTACTTCACCATGCGGTCGGGCGGCATCATGCACTTCGGGCTGCCGTCGCTGCTCGCACGCCTCGAGATAGAGTATGCCGACGGCACCACCGAGGCCGTAGTGAGCGACACCTCGTGGCGTGTCACCTCGCGCGGCCCCATCGTGGCCAACAACGAGTTCGACGGCGAGGAGTACGACGCGCGCCGCGAACTTGCGGGATGGAACACCGTGCAGTACGACGACTCGGCGTGGAAACAGGCCGACCGCATGAAGGCGCCCGAAGGAACGCTGCACGCGCAGCCCAACCCCAACATCGCCATACAGGACGAGATAACGCCTGCGAGCGTCACGGCGCGCCCCGACGGCAAGGTGATCGTCGACATGGGGCAGAACATGGTGGGATGGCTCGGCGTGAGGTTCAACGGCCGCGCCGGAAAGCCCGTGACGATGCGTTTCGCCGAGATCCTCAACCCCGACTCGACGCTCTATACGGCCAACCTGCGCACGGCGCGCGCCACGGATATCTACACCCCCGCCCGCGACGGGGAGTTCGAGTGGCAGCCGAGTTTCACATACCACGGCTTCCGCTATGTCGAGATCGACGGCCTGGACTACACGCCCGCAGCCGCCGACATGACTGGATATGTATTCTACGACCGCATGCGCACCACGGGCCGTTTCGAGAGCTCGATACCGCTGCTCGACCGCATCCACCGCAACGCCTTCTGGGGCATACGGGGCAACTACCGCGGCATGCCCACAGACTGCCCGCAGCGCGACGAGCGCATGGGATGGCTCGGTGACCGCGCCACGGGAGCCAGCGGCGAGGCATACCTCTTCGACAACGCGCTGCTCTACGACAAGTGGCTGCAGGATATCGAGGACTCGCGCAGCCCAGAGGGCGGCATCTCGGTCGTCTCGCCCCGCTTCTGGACCATCTACGGCGACGAGGTGACATGGGCCTCGGCCTTCTTCTACTGTGCCGACATGCTCTACCGCCACTATGGCGACGACCGTGCCATACGGCGCCACTACGACGCCATGAAACGCTGGGTTGAGTTCACCTGCGAGAGGTCGCTGCGCAACGGCGTCATCGTGAACGACGTCTACGGAGACTGGTGTATGCCGCCCGAGGCACAGACGCTCATCCACTCGCAGGATCCTGCACGCAAGACCGCCGGAGCGATCCTCAGCACCACCGTCTTCTACGACATACTGCACAGGATGGCGCGTTTCGCCGATATCTGCGGCCGGGAGCAGGATATCGAAGGATACCTGCAGCTGGCCGAGCAGATCAGACAGGCCTACAACGAACAGTTCTTCGACCGCGAGACGGCCCGCTACGGCAACAATACGGTGACGGGCAACCTGCTCTCGCTGCGGCTGGGGCTGGTGCCCGAGGGCTATGAGCAGAAGGTTTTCGACAACATAGTCCACAAGACCGAGGTCGAACTGGGCGGTCACGTAAGCACGGGCGTACTCGGTGTGCAGCACCTCATGCGCGGCCTGTCGGAGCGCGGACGCGAAGACCTCGCCCTGCGCATAGCAACCAACGAGGACTACCCGAGCTGGGGATACATGATCGCCAAGGGTGCCACAACGATATGGGAGCTCTGGAACGGCGACACGGCCGACCCTGCGATGAACTCCGCCAACCACGTGATGCTGCTGGGCGACCTGATGATATGGTACTACGAGGATCTGGCCGGTATCAAGTGCGCAGAGGGTTATCAAGGGTTCAGGAAGATCGACATGTCGCCCGTCTTCCCCGAGGGTCTCGACCACGTCAAGGCGTCCTATGACTCGGTCTACGGCACCATTGCGAGCGACTGGAGCCGCAGCGACGGCCGCTTCGAGTGGAACATCACCATCCCGTGCAACACCACGGCCGCGGTACGCATACCCGAGGCGTTCGGCGTGAAGGCCGAGGTCGGCAACGGCGTGCGCAGCGTGTCGGAGCAGGGCGACGATATCGTTATCGAGATCGGCTCGGGCAGCTACACCTTCACGAACGGCAGATAAGAGCCGGCAGGCTTCCTGCACGATAACGGGCGGCCGCTCCACGCATGGGGCGGCCGCCTGCATTACCCCCTGCGGCGCAGAGACTTCATATTTCGGCTCCCCGAGAGATCATATTACGCGAAATCTTCGTATATTTGTCCGTATTTTGCGCAAACGAAACTAAAAACACATATATCATGGAGATATCATTCAACTGGTTGAAGAAGTATATCGACCTCGACATCTCGGCCGAAGAGACGGCGACAATACTCACCGACATAGGACTCGAAGTGGAGGATTTCCGCAAGGTGGAGACCATCCGCGGCGGCCTGGCGGGCGTGGTTGTGGGCGAGGTCGTCGAGTGCGAGGACCATCCCGACTCGGACCACCTGCACGTCACGGAGGTCAATGTCGGCGGCGAGGCCCCGCTGCGCATCGTCTGCGGCGCCCCCAACTGCCGCAAGGGACTCAAGGTTCTCTGCGCCACGATCGGCTCGGTGCTCTACCCCAACGGCGGTGACGAGCCCTTCAAGATCAAGCGCAGCAAGATCCGCGGTGTCGAGTCGATGGGTATGCTCTGCGCCGAGGACGAGCTCGGCATCGGCACCGACCATGCCGGCATCATGGAGCTGCCCGCAGATGCCCCGGTGGGAATGCCGGCACGCGAGTTTCTCCATATCAAGGATGACTATCTGATCGGCATAGGCCTCACGCCCAACCGTATCGACGCAGCCTCGCACATAGGCGTGGCGCGAGATCTGGCGGCCTACCTCCGCAGCCGCGGCAAGCAGGTGAGCCTCAAGCTTCCCTCGGTGGACGACTTCGCCGTCGACAACCACGACATGCCGATCGAGATCGTCGTCGAGAACAGCGCCGCCGCACCCCGCTATGCGGGCCTCACGGTCACGGGCTGCAAGATAGCCCCCTCGCCCGAGTGGATGCAGAACGAGCTGCGCGCCGCGGGCATAAACCCCAAGAACAACCTTGTGGATATCACCAACTACATCCTCTTCGAGCTGGGGCAGCCCCTGCACGCCTTCGACGCCGACAAGATCGAGGGCCGCAAGGTCGTCGTGCGCAACTGCGCCGAGGGTACGCCCTTCGTCACGCTCGACGGCGTGGAGCGCAAGCTCTCGTCGGAGGACCTCATGATATGCTCGGCCGAGCGTCCGATGTGTATCGGCGGCGTTTTCGGCGGCCTCGACTCGGGCATCAGCGACACCACGACAAACGTATTCCTCGAGAGCGCCTACTTCAACCCCGTCTCGATCCGCAAGTCGGCAAAGCGCCACGGACTCAATACCGACGCCTCGTTCCGCTTCGAGCGCGGCATCGACCCCAACATACAGGTCTATGCCCTCAAGCGCGCCGCCCTGCTGATGAAGGAGCTGGCCGGAGGCAAGATCTCGAGCGAGATTACCGACATCAACCCCACGCCGGCACAGGATTTCGTCTTCGACATATCGTTCTCGCGCATCGACTCGCTCGTGGGCAAGCACATCCCCGAGCTGACCGTACGCACGATCCTCGACGCGCTGGAGGTGAAGATCCTCGCACAGAAGGACGACACGCTCACCGTTGCCGTACCGCCCTACCGCGTGGACGTACGCCGCGAGGCAGACCTCATAGAGGACATACTGCGAATCTACGGCTACAACAACGTCGAGATCCCGCACCGCGTCAACTCGACGCTCTCGTACGCACCGAAGCCCGACAAGACCAGTCTCGTAAACATCGCCTCGGATTTCCTCTCGGCAAACGGCTACACGGAGATCATGTCCAACTCACTGACCAAGGGGGCCTACTACGACTGTCTGACCTCCTACCCCGCCTCGGCGTGCGTACGCATACTCAACCCCCTGAGCGCCGACCTCAACGTATTGCGCCAGACGCTGCTCTTCAACACACTCGAGGCCGTGGAGCTCAACATCAACCACCGCAACGGCGACCTCAAGATCTACGAGGTGGGCAACTGCTACTACTACGACCAGAGCGTCGAGACCGAGAACCCGCTCGACCGCTACAGCGAGAAATACCGTCTCGCCATCGCCGTCACGGGCGCCGACACCGCACCCTCGTGGAACACAAAACCCGCACCCGTATCATTCCACACGCTGCGTGCCGCCGTCGAGAAGCTGTTGCGCCGCTTCGGCATAGACATCTACTCGCTGCACTGCGAAAGCTGTGACTGCGACCTCTTCTCCGATGCCATCGTCCTCACGCAGGGCAAGCGCGAGGTGGTGCGCATGGGTGTCGTCTCACCCAAACTGCGCCGCACGTTCGACATCAAGCAGGAGATATATTTCGCCGAGATAGAGTTCGACGCCCTCGTCAGGATCGCATCGAAGCACCATGTCGCAGCCGAGGAGCTGTCGAAGTTCCCCGAGGTGAAACGCGACCTGGCGCTGCTCGTGGACAAGAACGTCACCTTCTCGCAGCTGCGCGACATAGCATTCGCAACGGAGAAGAAACTGCTCAAGCGTGTGGTTCTCTTCGACGTATATGAGGGCGACAAATTGCCCGAGGGTAAGAAATCGTACGCCCTGAGCTTCACGCTCGAGGACAAGACGCAGACGCTCAACGACAAGGTCATCGAGAAGACGATGGGCAATCTGGCCCGTCAGCTCGAGGCCCGCGCCGGCGCCCAGATACGTTCGTAACGCGACCCTATCCCACAGAAAAAGAGCCGCACCCGAAAGGTGCGGCTCTTTTCGTACATGCCTCACGGAGACTATTGCAACAGAGGATATACCCACGGCGACTGCAGCGTGACGAAGGCGGCGCCGTTGCCGTCCTTCGTGCATACCACGCGCACGGCCTTGATCGCATGGTCCGGATTATTTATGGCGCCGATGCCGTTCTCCAGGTCGCACACGCGGCGGAAGGTCTCGCCGTCGCTGCTCACCTCCATGTACCCCTGCTCGAAGATGTTGCGCGGCAGCTGCACATACCCCGTGCGTATCTCCATGCGGCGGCAGCGCACAGGCTCGTCGAAGGTGAAGAGGATCCAGTCGCCGTTCATGCATGTGCGGCCCGTGTAGGCTATGCGTCCGTCATACGAGGCGGCATTGGTATATGGATATTTCGTGCTCGGCGGTATCGACGAGGTCACGGTAACCTTCGGCTGCGCCATGCGGAACCGCTCCTCGACACCCGCCTCGGGACTTACAGCCTCGCCGAAACGGCTGCGGAAGGCATAGAGCTGCGGCTTGTCGGTGGCAATGGGCCCCGCATACTCGTGTTCCGTCCCCCCATCCTCGCCTACTACCGTATAATAGAGGCGTGAGCGGTCGTCCGTCGATGCCGTCAGCACGCCGTCGGCATACGACACCTTCGGCGGGAAGAGGCGGAAGCCGACACCCATCGCCGCGAGGCGGCTGTAGTGGCCTGCCTTGAGACGCTCGTACATGTCGCTCCACACGCGGCCGTCGCCACACCACCCGATCTCGCTCAGCGAACAGATACGCGGATAGGTCATATAGTAGAGGTAGTCGGGCTCCATGTCGCGGTGCGAGAGGTAAACCTCGCTGAAGAAGCTCGCCTCGACACCCTGCACGTTGCGCATCTCGTCCGCCGTGAAGCCCTGCTCCGCAAAATCGAACGAGTAGCATTGGCGGGCATCGAAGATGGCGGCCCAGATATGGCCGTCCTCACGCCGGCTCTGGCGCATGTCGAAATAGAAGTACTGTCCTGGCATCACCACCGTAGGGTAGCCGTCGGCGGCGGCCTTGCGTGCGGCCGCTACGCTCTCCCAGCCGTATACCTGCGAGTTGCGCGTAAAGCGGCCGCCCGCCACGGCCTCGTTCCACACGCACGGCACCTTGCCCAGGCTCTCCACTATCGAGGCCACGCGTCCCATGAATCGGGCCTGCAGCTGCTCGCCGTCCGCGAGCCCCTCGGCCTCCATAAGGGCCTTGCAGTCGGGACACGACATCCATTGCGAGAAGTCGACCTCGTCGCCGCCGATATGGATGTAGCGCGACGGGAATATCGAGGCTATCTCCCCCAACACATCCTTCAGCAGCTCGTAGTTCGACTCCTTGGCCGCGCAGAGCACGTTGCGCGTATCGTATCCGTTCGAGAGCGAGAGCGAAGGCGAGTAGTTGCACAACACCTCGGGCATCACGCGCGCCAGGTCGCGGCTGTGGCCCGGCAGGTCGATCTCGGGGATGATCTCCACATTGCGCACTGCGGCATAGTCGACAATCTCGCGCAGCTCCTGCTGCGTATAGTATCCGCCGTAGCGCTCGTCCCACTTGCCGTATATGGCCGCCACGGGCGAGTCGCCCCCGCGGAAGCCCCCGACCTCTGCCAACTCGGGATGCGAGAGGATCTCCACGCGCCACCCCTCGTCATCGGTAAGGTGCAGATGCAGTTTGTTTATCTTGTGGTGCGCCAGCGCGGCGATGAAATCCTTCACCTCACCGGCCGTCATCCACGTGCGGCTCACGTCGAGCATGAAGCCGCGATAGGCGAAGCGCGGGGCATCCGCCACCTCGCAGCACCCCACCATCGCCGGCATGGGCAGCGTGCCGGCATATACCTTCGCGGGCAGCAGCTGCAGAAGCGTCTCCACGCCGTTGAAGGCGCCGCCGTACGCGCCGCCCTCGATGACAATGCCTTCGGGCGCCACCGTGAGACGGTACTCCTCCTCGGCCAAATTTTTATTCAGGCGCAACACAATATCGCCGCCGACCTCTCCGTTATATTCACGAACCGGAAGCGGAAGGAATTCCGCAAGGTACTTTGCCAAGGAACGGAGTTCAGGGTAGTGTGTAATCTTAGTTGTTGTTAGTATGGTAAATACTCCGTTCCTTTTTTCATAGCTTCGAGGCTCGGGCACAATATTATCCGCGACAGCAGCCAGCGGAACCGCAACGACGCAAAGCGTCGTCAGCAGGGTCAAAAAACGCCTGATCATCATAATTTTTTGAAATTTATCTGTTACAAAGTTAATGTTTCCTGCCGAAAAATGGTAACTTTGTAAGCGGATAATTCTGTTTTCACATGAACTACGAAAATAAGCTCAAAGCCACCGAACGGCTGCTCGAGGTGATGGACACGCTGCGCGTAAAGTGCCCGTGGGACCGCGAACAGACATTCGAGTCACTGCGCAACAACACCATCGAGGAGACCTACGAACTCGTCGACGCCATCGCCGACCGCAACATGGAGGGCATACGCGAGGAGCTGGGCGACCTGCTGCTGCACGTGGTCTTCTACTCGAAGCTGGGCGAGGAGGCCGGAGCCTTCGACTTCGCCGACGTGGCAAACGCCGAGTGCGACAAACTCATATACCGACACCCCCACGTATACAACGACATACATGCCGACACGCCCGACGAGGTGCTGAAGAACTGGGAGGCGCTCAAGCTGCGCAAGAAGAACCGCCGGGGCGGCATCCTTGGCGGCGTACCCCGCTCGCTGCCGGCGATGGTCAAGGCCTTCCGCATAGGAGAAAAGGCCTCGAGCGCAGGATTCGACTGGGGACGCAAGGAGGACATATGGGACAAGGTGAAGGAGGAGACGGCCGAGGTGGAGGCCGAGATGCGTCGCGGCAGCCTCGAGGGCATCACCGACGAGGTGGGCGACCTCTTCTTCTCGCTCATCAACATGTGCCGTCTCTACGGCATCGACCCCGAGCTGGCGCTGGAGCGCTCAAACAAGAAGTTCATCGCGCGTTTCAACCGCATGGAGAGCGAAGCCGAACGCGACGGAGGGCTCTTCACAGACCTGACGCCGGAGCAGATGGAGGAGCTGTGGCAGAAGGCCAAGCAGGCCGAAAGAGAAGAGGAGAGGCAGTAGGATACCGGCGGCCGGAACGGCAGAGACAGCCGTGGCGGCAGGCGCAGCCAAAATTCGACAACAGACAACAAGACACACATATGGCATATATAAAAGAGGTAAGGGGACACACGCCCGCAATAGGCGAAGGGACATTCGTGGCGGAGACGGCCGTCATCGTGGGCGACGTAACCATAGGGCACGACTGCTCGATATGGTTCAATGCCGTACTTCGCGGCGACGTGAACACCATCACCATAGGCGACCGCACCAACATCCAGGACGGCGCCGTCATACACACCCTCTACGACGGGTCGCCCCACCCCTCGCAGACACACATCGGCAACGACGTCTCGGTGGGACACAACGCCGTCATCCACGGCGGCATCATCGGCGACAACTGCCTCATCGGCATGGGCGCCATCGTCCTCGACAATGCCGAGATACCCTCGGGCTGCATCATCGCCGCCGGTGCGCTCGTACTCTCGAACGCCAAACTGGAACCCAACTCGCTCTATGCCGGCGTGCCGGCACGCAAGATACGCGAGGTGACGCCCGAGCAGCGCGAGCAGATCGTAAAACGCACCGCGCACGACTACCGCATGTACGCCTCGTGGTACGAGGAGTAACCCCGGGCGGCGAAACATGCCGCGTGCATGGCGACGCGGCGCAACAACCTGCAACCTACCCGAAAAAACGCGCCCTCCGATGGTAAACATTAAAAACCGGAAGAGACTATGAAATTCAAGTTCAAGAAATCGGCCGCAGCGCTCAACATCCTCATAGCGCTGGTGGTGGCTCTCGTGGTAAACTTCTCCTACCTGCTGTCGATGATGGTGGAGCGCCGCGAGAACACCGAACAGCAGCGGCTGCGCAACGAACGCCCGCTGTTTGTCAAACAGCACCGCAAGGGAGTCCTCCGCATCTCGCGCGACGGCTACGGGTACCTTGTCTGCGAGCGCCACTTCTCGCCCGCCGAGGGTGTCGATTCGATACGCATAGACAGCGTCTACGCCACCAACCGCAAGATCAAGTGGTACAACCTCAAGGAGGGTGACAGCATCGTCTGCACCATCTTCCCGTCGAAGGGGGAGGCCAACCCCGTCATGGACGAGGTCCTCATGCAGAACGGCAACGAAATCCCCGCCCCGATGATCTTCGACAGGCCCAAGCGCAACGAGGACGTTGCGGTGCAGCTGCTATACTATTTCCTGCTCTCGTTCCTGCTCATGACAATCATCACGGCACGTGTGGCCAAGGACAACTACTCCACGAAATCATATGTTCAGCGCTGTGCGCTGGCTCTGGTCGCAGCCTTCGCCTGCTACTTCTTCGCCCCGTTCATCGACTGGCAGACGGGACGCGTGATGATGATGTTCCAGAACAGTCACACGCCCATCGATCTGATCGTAATTCTCAAATGTACGGTCGTGCTGGTCGTGGCGATCCTATACGGGCGCATCTACGGGCTCATGTCGCAGCAGCAGCAGATCCTGCTCGAAAACGAACGTCTGCGCAACGAGAATCTCCAGACGCGATACGACATGCTGATGGGACAGATCAGCCCCCACTTCTTCTTCAACTCGCTCAACTCGCTCTCGATGCTGGTGCGTGAGAACGACTCGGAGAAGGCCCTGACATACATCGACCAGCTCTCGTATACGTTCCGATACATCATACAGAACGGCCAGAACACCTCCACCACGCTCGAAGAGGAGATAGCCTTTGCCAAGGCCTACGGCGAATTGTTCAAGGTGCGGTATGCCGACAAGCTCTTCTTCGACATCGACATAGACCCGAAATACGAGAAATGGACCCTGCCGGCGCTCTCGCTGCAGCCGCTCATAGGCAACGCCGTCAAGCACAACACCATCACGCGCAAACAACCATTCCACGTATCGATACGCACCGAAGGTCCCGTACTGGTGGTATCGAACCCCAAGCGGCCCAAGCTCGAGCCGGAACCAAGTACCGGCATCGGCCTGAAGAATCTGCGCAGCCGCTGGCAGCTCATAACGGGACAGGACATAGAGATAATAGAGAGCGACAACGAATTTACAGTACGTCTGCCGCTGCAAAAAAACATAACGCGATGAAAGTACTCATAGTCGAAGACGAAACGGCTGCGGCCGTTAACCTGCAAGCCATCCTGCGCAAGGTAGCCCCCGCATACGAAGTGCTGGCGGTATTGGAGAGCATCGAGGACACGGTGGAATTTTTCCGCGACGCGGCGCACCCCGAACCCGACCTCGTATTCATGGACATACATCTGGCCGACGGCGAGTCGTTCCGCATATTCGACTCGGTGCAGATCGAGGCTCCCATAATCTTCACCACGGCATATGACGAATACGCGCTCCAAGCATTCAAGGTCAACAGCATCGACTACCTGCTCAAGCCCATCAAGGCCGAGGACCTGCAACATGCCATCGACAAGTTCGCCCGCCTGACGCGCAGCGAACGCACCGACTACAAGGGCCGCGTTAGCGACATGATCGAGAAGACGAAGCAGGAGAGCCAGCACGTGTTCCTCGTACACTACAAGGACAAGATCATACCTCTTTATATAGACAGCGTGGCCTTCTTCTACACCTCGAACGAGAAGGTGTCGGCTTTCACGCACACCGGCGAACGATATATCGTCGACCGCACGCTCGAAATGCTGCAATCGCAGCTGCCCGAGGAGGATTTCTTCCGCGCCAACCGCCAGTTCATCGTCTCGCGCAAGGCCGTAAAGGATATCACCGTATGGTTCGGCAGCCGTCTGTCGCTCAACCTGTCGGTCGAGACGCCCGAGAGAATCATCATCTCGAAGACGCGTGTACCGGAGTTCAAGCAATGGCTCACGGCGGTTCACCCCGCGGATTAGTCGTTTCACCCCTCCATTTGGGACGTTTCGCCGGCGTCGCGGCACTTTTTGTCCGATGCCGTTACTATCTTTGCAATGTAAACAGGGGGCTACAGGGCCAGGGGCCGGACAAAAGGCACGGGTCAGGGGCCGGACAAAAGGCACGGGTCAAGGGCCGGACAAATGACACGGACCAAGGGACAGACTAAAAAGGCACGGGTCAAGGGACAGATTAAAAGGCACGGGTCAAGGGACAGATTAAATGACACGAGATATGAAACGAATAACCATCCTCACTGCAGCAGCGGCTCTTATCATGGGCAGTGCCATGGCACAGGATTTCGGCAGCCAGCAGCAGCGTCCGCAGCGCCAGCAGTTCACTCCCGAGCAGATCGCCGAGAGAAGAGTTGAGAATCTGGGCAAGACGCTATCGCTGACCGACGAGCAGAAGGAGGCTATATACAAGATCTACCTCGACAACGCTGCCGAGCAGCAGAAGGAGTCCGAGGCAATGCGCAAGGCGATGCAGGAGCAGCGCGAAAAGCAGCAGGCACGCCAGAAAGCTATGGATGAGCAGATGCAGAAGATACTCGATGCATCGCAATATAAGAAATGGTCGAAGCAACAGCAGGCTCAACAGAACCGCGGGTCTCGGTTCCCGGGACAGCAGGGCGGCTTCCAGCGCCCCAGAGGTGATGGCGGTTTCGGTGGCCCCGACATGGGCGGCGGTTTCGGCAACGATATGGGATTTTAATATTCAGTCCTTTCTTCAACAAAAATCCCAGAGAATCCATTCTAGGGCAGTAATGGAAATTAGGTTGTTTTTCGGAGGGGTGTCAATAGTCTGTTGACACCCCGATTTTGTCGATTCACCGACCGGAAAGAGCAAATTTGCCGATAAATATGTACCTTCGCACTCGGTTCGGCGGAGCATGTTCCGACCAGGACCGTCAGGGCTGCCACGAGGAGTGCGGCAGGGGGCGCCCGCAACAACAGAAAAAATCAAAAAAAACGAAATACAGCTAATATGAAGAAATTTCTAATCACGCTTTTCATTACCTGCATTGCCGCCGCATCATATGCGCAAAACGGCAAGGTAACGATGACCGTGGTCGATGCCCAAACCAAGGAGGGCGTCGCAGGCGCCGTCATCGAGCTGAAACTCGCTGACGGCAGCGGTGATCCCAAGTATTACACATCGGGCTTCAACGGCAAGACCGATATCGCCGGACTCAAGAGCGGCGAATACGACATGACGGTATCGTTCCTCGGATACGAGGACAACACGAAAAAGATCACCGTAACCGCCTCGACGAAGGATCTGGGAACGGTTGAACTTACGGTATCCTCGACAAGGATCGACACCGTGGTCAAGGAGGTGCAGTCGATCCGCACCTCGCAGAAGGGCGATACGGTAAGTTATAACGCCGAGGCTTTCAAGGTGGCCAATGACGCCGACATGGAGGGACTGTTGAAGAAGATGCCCGGTATCACCATCACCGACGGCACGGTCGAGGCACAGGGTGAGACCGTACAGAAGATCTTCGTCGACGGCAAGGAGTTCTTCGGCGAGGATGTCGCCACGGCGCTCAACTCGCTGCCCGCGCAGGCCGTAAAGAGCGTGGAGGTATACAACAAGCTGAGCGACAATGCCGAGTTCTCGGGCATGGATGACGGCGAAGGGTACAAGGCCATCAACATCGTCACCCACGAGAACATGCGTCAGGGCTTCTTCGGCAAGCTGTACGCCGGCTACGGCTACCAGCCCGAAACCGACGAGATCACCAGTGCGAACAAATATATCCTGGGAGGTAACGTCAACATGTTCCACGGTTCGAGCCGCGTCTCGCTCATCGGACTGCTGAACAACATAAACCAGCAGAACTTCTCGTTCGAGGATATTCTCGACGTCTCGGGCTCGACCGGCGGCATGGGCGGCGGCATGGGCGGCGGCGTCGGACAGTACATGGTACGTCCGCAGAGCGGTGTGGCCAATGTCGGATCCATCGGCGTGAACTACTCCGACTCGTGGGGCGAAGACGAGAAGGTCAAGCTCCAGGCCAGCTACTTCTTCAACCGCACGCGTACGAAGAACCTCTCGAAGACGATCAAGTGGTACGAGGCGCCGCTCGAGGATCTGGGTACACTCGAGCAGGAGGGCAGTTCGGACAACCTCAACTACAACAACCGACTCAATGCGCGTCTCGACTGGCGTATCGCCGAAAACCACTCGCTCATGTCGCGTACGAGCCTGAGTTTCCAGACATACGACCCCTTCAGCGTAACCAACGGCGTGCAGTACGGCGACAACCTCTACAACATCATCGCCAACGGCAACGACGCCAACCGCGGCGGATACAACCTCAACGAGTTCATACAGTACCGCGTGAAGCTGGGCAAGGCGGGGCGTCTGCTGACGGCCGACTTCCGTCTGGGCATGCGCGACAACAACAACGACTCGAAGAGCTACTCGAACGAGAGGACGGTCGACGACGGCAACGGAAACTACTCGCCCGTTCTGCGCCACCTGAAGGAGGAGACCGAGTCGGACAACACGAATCTGGCCGGATCGATCACCTACGCCGAGCCCCTGTCGAAATATTCGCAGGTGACTCTGGCCTACCGTCTCGACTACACGGGACAGCAGCGGGACAAGGAGGCCTTCAACTTCGGCACCGACGACACCTATACCGACGGTACGCTCGACCCGCAGCTCTCGAACATGTACAAGAGCGACTACACGACCCACCGCGTAGGTCCGGGCTTCCGTTTCAGCAAGGAGAAGAACACCGTGGTTGTGAACCTCAACTACCAGTACTCGACCCTCAACGGCCGTGTGGAGGCGATCAACACGCAGCCCGTGAAGCGCACCTACAACGACTTCACCTACTTCATGATGGGCAACTTCAACATCAACCCGCAGAATTCGATCCGTCTGTTCGTGATGTCGGGCACAGACAACCCGCGCATCACGCAGTTGCAGAACCTGCTCGACGTATCGGACCTGCAATACGTGTCGCGCGGTAACGAGAACCTGAACCCTGCATACTCGCACCGCATAAACTTCCACTACAACAACACGAACCTCGAGAAGGGCCGCACCTTCATGTGGATGTTCTCGTTCCAGAGTACGCAGGACTACATTTCGTCGAGCATGTACACCGGAAGCAACATCCCGCAGGAGGTTGTCGACGAGGTGGGGGCACAGCCCATACAGTACTCTACCTATGACAACGTGGACGGCTATCTCAGCCTGCGCACGCACCTGAGCTACGGTCTGCCGATCAACCCCATCAAGTGCAACCTCAACGTCATGGCCGGCGTCAGCTACTCGAAGGTGCCGTCGCTCGTCAACGGTGAGCGCAACATGGCCAGCAACATGGGATACGATGCCAACGTGGTACTCGGCAGCAACATCTCGGAGAATGTCGACTTCACCCTCTCATGGAACGGTACATACAACGTTGCCAACAACTCGCTGGCCGCAGGCGGCAGCCGCAACGAATACTTCAACCACAAGGCCACGGGTTCGCTGAAGACCGTCTTCTGGAAGGGCTTCACCTTCACGGCCTCGGCCTCGTACGTACAGTATATCGGCTACACCAACGACTACAACGACTCGTACACCCTCTGCAACGCATACATAGGCAAGAAGGTGTTCCGCAACCAGCTGGGCGAGATCATGGTCGGCGTGAACGACATCTTCAACCAGAACACCTCGTTCGCCCGCACCACCGGTTCGGGATACACGCAAAACTCATGGAACAGCGTCATCGGACGCTACTTCACCGTGCAGTTCAACTATAACCTGCGTGTCTTCGGCAAGCGCGGCTCGCGCGTACTGTCTGACTACGGCATCTCGGACGGCAAGAGCAGCGGCCAGCGCCGCATGGGTCCCCCGATGGGAGGTCCCGGTGGTCCCGGCCCCGGCGGCCCGCACTAACAGAGCCCATACGCAAACAAATAGCCCCAGGATCGCATGATCCTGGGGCTATTTTTATTCGGGGCGCCGTACGTCACATACGGTACGATGCGGCTGTGGGATCGTATCTGTAACGGAAGAATATCGCGAAGAGGACGGTAACCACCAGCGCATAGGCTGCGAAGACGAGCCACGAAGACTGCCAGCCGGCGATCATCTCGACACCCTGCAGCCCCTTGTCATATACGAAGTGGTTTACGACGGCCTGGGCGCCGAGGGTACCGATCGTGGCGCCGATGCCGTTGGTCATCATCATGAAGAGTCCCTGTGCCGAGGAGCGTATTTCGACATTGGTCTGCTCGTTCACGAAGAGCGAGCCCGATATGTTGAAGAAGTCGAATGCCACGCCGTAGATTATCATCGAGAGGATGAACATCCAGACGCCGCCGCCCGGGTTGCCTATGCCGAAGAGACCGAAGCGGCCGACCCACGCCAGCATCGAGATTATCATCACGCGCTTGATGCCGTAGCGCTTCATGAAGAAGGGGATCAGGAGGATGCAGAGCGTCTCCGATATCTGCGAGAGGGATATGAGGGCATTGGCGTGGTTGGCGCCGAAGGTGGACATGTACTCGGGCACATCACGGTACGCCGTAAGGAACGGGTTGGCGAAGCCGTTTGTTATCTGGAGCGAGACGCCGAGCAGCATCGAGAAGATAAAGAATATCGCCATGCGGCGGTCGCGGAAGAGCGTGAAGGCGCGCAGACCCAGTACATCGACCACGCCGCGCTTGGCGGACTTTCCGCTCACGGGACACGACGGCAGAGTGAAGGCATAGAAGGCAAAGACGATACCAATGACGCCGCACTGCATGAACTGCATGTACCCGGTCTGGAAACCGGCGAAGTCGCACACCAGCATGGCGCAGATGAAGCCCACGGTACCCCACACGCGGATGGGAGGGAATGCCCGCACGGGGTCGAGCCCGTGTTTCTCGAGGGCGCTGTAGGCCACGGAGTTGGCCAGGGCTATGGTGGGCATGTAGAAGGCCACGCTCAAGGCGTAGAGCGTGAAGAGCGGAGCGAAGGCCACCCCGTCGCCGGCAGCCATGGCATAGTA
Source organism: uncultured Alistipes sp. (assembly GCA_949283205.1). Taxonomy (GTDB): domain Bacteria; phylum Bacteroidota; class Bacteroidia; order Bacteroidales; family Rikenellaceae; genus Alistipes. The sequence goes on from CASDSD010000031.1 coordinate 74,069, forward strand.
GCCCGCCCCGAACATGAATGCCGCAGCCAGACCGTGACATATGCCGAGCAGCCGCTGCGCCTCGATCCAGCGGTCGGCGATAATGCCTATCAATGCCGGCATGAATAGCGACACGATACCCTGCATGGCGTAGAAGAGGCCTATGTTCGAGGCCATTCCCGCACCTGCCAGATAGGAACCCATCGACGTCAGATAGGATCCCCACACGGCATACTGCAGGAAATTCATGATTATCAGTCGTAATTTTACATTCATATTGTTAGTTGTAATAAGTTGCAAGTCATACGTCGTTTCACATGCGTCGTCCGGATCCGCAGCACGGCGACGGCCATTCACAAAAAGGGCTTTAACATGTAAAGATAGCAATTTTTTCATTTCCGCCGCCGCAGAGCTCACAAAATAGTCGCAACGCTTGGCGCGCAACCATAAAAAGCGTATATTTACCCTTACCTAAAACCTCCTGCAATGAAACTGCGCAAACCCATTCTTCTCTGCCTGCTGTTCCTCGTTTCCGCCGTCTATGCCGCAACGCCCGACGACGGCAACAGCACGGCCGGCAACCGCCCTGCGGGCCTTATGACCGACCTCGTGACAGATGCCCACATCGTATATCGCGGAGGATTCCCCACGGGGGAGAGTGTGGCCGACCTTACGGACGATGAGACCTCCGACCGCACCTTTGCCGCGATACGTTCGTCGCGCCCCACATTCGGATGGATCGTCCCCGACTGCGGCCGCGCAACACGGCAGAAGGCATACCGTATCGTCGTCTCGGACAACGAGGCCGATGCCCGCGCCCGCCGCGGCAACATATGGGACAGCGGCACCGTGCGCAGCGCGCAATCCGCAGCCGTGCCATACGGAGGCAGCGACCTGCAGCCAGGCAGGCTCTATTTCTGGAGCGTGCAGATCGACACCGACAAGGGCGGCCGCAGCGGCTGGTCCGAAGTGCAACCCTTCCGCACGGCGGAGGAGCTGGAGCCGTACGCCCCCTCCTACCGTCCGCAGGTGCGGCGCGAGGAGCTTGCCGCACGCATCGAACGCCTCGATGCCGCGACCACGCTGCTCGACTTCGGGCGCGCGTCGTTCGCCTCGCTCCGCGTGAGTCTCACCTCGCCCGAAGGCGGCGACACGGTATACGTGGCCATCGGAGAGGCCATGAAGCAGGGGCGCATAGACAACCGCCCGCCGGGCACCGTCCGCTACTACCGCTACCCCGTCGTGCTGAAGCAGGGCCGCAACACATACGACATAATCCCCGCCCACGACCGCCGCAACACGGGACCGCAAGCGGTCCTCATGCCCGACTACACAGGCGAGGTGGCGCCGTTCCGATACTGCCAGATCGAGAACTACACGGGCGACATCGCCTCGGAGGACGTCGTGCGCCTCACCGTAACATACCCGTTCGACCGCGGCGGCTCGCACTTCGCCTCGGACAACGCCGCGCTGAATGACGTATGGGAGCTGTGCCGATACTCGATCGAGGCGACCTCCGCCCTCGGGATATATATCGACGGCGACCGCGAGCGCATTCCCTACGAGGCCGACGCCATAATCAACCAGCTCGGCCACTATGCCGTCGACCGCGAGTACGCCATGGCGCGCCGCTCGTCGGAATACCTCATGCAGCACCCCACATGGCCCACGGAGTGGATCCTCCAGGGGCTGATCATAGCGTGGAACGACTACCTCTACACTGGCGACCTGCGCTCCGTGGAGGCCAACTACGACCTGCTTGCGGCACGCACGCTGCAATCGCTGCGCCGCGACAACGGCCTCATATCGACGCGCGCGGGCGATGAGATCAAGAGCGACACCTTCCGCCGCTCGATACGCTTCAACGGCAACATCAGCGACATCGTCGACTGGCCGCGCGGCAGCGAGGACGACAACTACGTCTTCACCGACTACAATACGGTGGTAAACGCCTTCCACTACCGCGCCGTGCAGCTGCTGGGACGCATGGCCGAGGCTCTGGGGCGCGACGACGAGGCGCGCGGCATCGCCGACTACTGTTCTTCGTTCCGCGACACCTTCAACACGGCCCTGCTCGATACCGCCACGGGAACCTACCGCGACGGCATCGGCACCGACCACCGCTCGCTCCATGCCAACCTCTTCCCGCTGGCATTCGGGCTGGTGCCTGACGAATACCGGCAGAACGTCATAGAATATATCCGTTCGCGCGGCATGGCCTGCAGCGTCTACGCCGCGCAGTTCCTTCTGGACGGTCTGTACGATGCCGCCGAGTCCGACTACGCCCTGCACCTGCTCACGAAGGACGACCTTCGCAGCTGGCGCAACATGCTCCGCGCCGGCGCCACCATAACCTTCGAGGCGTGGGACAACTCCTTCAAGCCCAACCAGGACTGGAACCACGCATGGGGTGCCGTCCCCGCCGACATCATACCCATGCGCCTTGTCGGGGTCCGCCCCACCGCCCCCGCCGCCGCCACGATAGAGGTGCGGCCGCAGACCTCGTCGCTGCGCCACGTAACGGCCAGGGTTCCCACCATACGCGGCACCGTCGAGGCAGACATAGACAACACGTCCGGCACATACCGCCTGCGCGTACGCATCCCGGCCAACACCGACGCCCGCATCCTGCTGCCGGCACCCGGCGGGAAATATATCCTGCGCCGCGACGGCCGCCGCATCAGCCCCCGCCGCAGCGGCGACACGGCATTCATCGACGCCGGCACCGTCCCGTCGGGAGAGTACGTCTTCACGGTAGAGCGCACGGAGTAACCGGCAACATGCATATCTGCACAAAACGGCAGGCCGGAGCGGAGATCAATCCGCTCCGGCCTGCCGCCGTATATATAACCTGCTATTTGTCCTCCGAATATTTTCCGCGCACATACTCGTCGATGGCGCGCGCTGCACGGCGTCCCGCACCCATTGCGAGGATCACCGTAGCGGCCCCCGTCACGGCATCGCCGCCGGCGAAAACGCCCCGGCGCGTCGTGGCACCCGTCTCGTCCGCAACGATACAGCCGCGGCGGTTGGTCTCCAGGCCCTTTGTCGTGCGCTTCAGCAGCGGGTTGGGCGAGGTGCCCAGAGCCATGATCACCACGTCGCACTCTATATCGAAGTCCGAGCCCTCGATCACCACGGGCGAGCGGCGTCCGCTCTCGTCGGGCTCTCCCAGCTCCATGCGCACGCACGACAGGCCGCGCACCCAGCCCTTGTCGGTTCCCAGCACGCGCGTGGGATTCGTCAGCATGCGGAACTCTATGCCCTCCTCCTTGGCGTGGTGCACCTCCTCGCGGCGCGCCGGAAGCTCCGCCTCGCTGCGGCGGTATACGATCGTAGCCTCGGCGCCCAGACGCTTGGCAGTACGTACGGCATCCATCGCCACGTTGCCGCCGCCGACAACAACCACGCGCTTGCCGACATATATCGGCGTATCATAAACCTCGTCGTAGGCATGCATAAGGTTGGCGCGCGTCAAAAACTCGTTGGCCGAGACCACGCCGTTCAGATTCTCCCCCTCTATGCCCATGAAACGCGGCAGACCCGCACCCGAGCCGATGAAGACGGCATCGAAGCCCTCCTCGTCCATGAGCGAGTCGACGGTCACCGTGCGGCCCACTATGACATCTGTTTCGAACTTCACGCCCAGATCGCGCAGCGTGCCGATCTCGCGCTCGACGACCTTCTCCTTCGGCAGGCGGAACTCGGGGATACCGTACACCAGCACGCCGCCCAGCTTGTGCAGCGCCTCGAATACCGTAACCTCATACCCCATCTTGGCCAGGTCGCTCGCGCAGGCAAGGCCCGCAGGGCCGCTGCCCACAACGGCCACACGGCGGCCGTTCGTCTCGGCGCGGCGGCTGCCGCCTCCGCCATGTGCAAGGTGCCAGTCACCCACATAGCGCTCCAGCTTGCCTATGGCCACGGGCTCGCCCTTGACGCCCAGCACGCACGAACCCTCGCACTGCGTCTCCTGCGGGCAGACGCGCCCACAGATGCTCGGCAGCGAACTGTCCGCGGCGATTATCTCCGCCGCAGCGGCAATGTCACCCTTCGCAACCTCGGCGACAAAGGCCGGAATGTTTATATTGACGGGGCATGCCGCAACACACCGCGGCTTCTTGCACGCAAGGCATCGCGACGCCTCCAGACGCGCCTCCTCGTCGTTGTATCCGTAGCAGACCTCTTCAAAGTTTGTGGCGCGCACCGCAGGATCCTGCTCGCGCACCGCTACGCGCGGAATCTTATTTGCCATAGCACTCGCATTTATGTTTCTCGTTAGCTTCACCCTCCTGCGCACGATACATCGCCTGGCGGCGCATCGCCTCGTCGAAATCGACCTGGTGGCCGTCAAACTCGGGACCGTCCACGCACGTGAAGAGCGTGTGACCGCCCACACTCACGCGGCAGGCACCGCACATGCCCGTGCCGTCCACCATCAGGGCGTTGAGCGACACCGTCGTCGGAAGGTTATATTCGCGCGTGGTGAGCGTCACGAACTTCATCATTATCATCGGCCCGATGGCCACGCATTCGTCATAATGGCGGCCTTCGGTCTCGATGAGTTCCTTGATCTTGCCCGTAACCATACCCTTGAAGCCCTCGCTGCCGTCGTCCGTGGCAATATAGAGGTTGTCGGCCACACGGCGCATATCATCCGTATATATGAGCATCGAGGCGGTCTTGGCACCTATTATCACATCCGCGGCCACGCCATGCTCGTGCAGCCACTTCACCTGCGGGTATACGGGCGCCGTGCCGACACCTCCCGCGACAAAGAGGTAACGTCTGCGGCGCAACTCCTCGAGCGGTATGTTGACGAACTCCGACGGATTGCCCAGCGGGCCCGCCAGATCGGCCAGGGCGTCGCCCTCCTCCAGGCTGCACATCTTGCGCGTGGACATGCCTATGGTCTGAATGACGATTGTGACCGTACCGTCCGTCGTGTCGTAATCGGCTATGGTCAGAGGCACGCGTTCGCCATGCTCGTCCGTGCGCACGATGACGAACTGTCCGGGCAGGGCGCTGTGCGCCACACGCGGCGCCTCGACACGCAGGCGGTAGATATTCTCCGCAAGCTGCTTCTTCTCTACAATTCTGAACATATCGCTATAGAATAGAATAGTTTACCTATTTATCGACCACAACGGCCGTCACACGCAGCGTCTGCATCGGATGCGCCGGATCATTCGTAATGATCCGCACGCGGTCGACCCACACGCCATAGTCCGCCTCCGCCGTCGACAGCCGGAAGGTCACCGCAACCGATTTCCCCGCCCCGATACGGTCTCCGGCCTTGAGAGAACACTCCAAAGCCCGATTCTTGAACTCCACGGCACGGATGACCAACTCCCCGCTGCCGTTGTTCGACACCGTCACCGAACTGTCCTCGGCCGTGGCACCGCGTTTCAACTCGCCAAATTTAATAAATTTTTTCGACAGCTCCATATCCGGAGACGACATATCGTCCACGGCAGCGTCATAACGGTCCACGGCGATGGCACTTACACTCACCGCCGTGCGCGAGCGCACCCCGTCTACCGACACCGCCAGCACATCCGTAAGGGTACCGTAACGGTCACTATGCGCCGGCACCTCGTAATGCAGGCCTATTTCGCCGCTGGCGCCCGCCGCCAGCACCTCGGGGGCATCCACCGCAAGCAGACCGCTGCGCTCCTGCCACTCGAGAGACAGCCTCACAGGCTTGTCGGAGGTATTCACCCACCCTATCACGGCGTCGACGCGATCTCCGCGCCCGACATAGGCAAAGGCGCGGAAATTGGAGTCAAAACGCACGCCGCCGCCGATATCGAACGGATATTTCTCCTCGAGGGTCTTCTCGCGCGGAACGACATCGCCCGTCACCTGCAGCTGCACGGGCTCCGACGAGGCCGACGTAAGCACCGATACCCCCTTTGCGAAGTGTCCGGGGCGGTTTATCGGATCGAACGACACGACGATCTTGCCCTTCTTGCCCGGGAGAACGGGTTTGCGCGAATATGTGGGCGTGGTGCATCCGCACCCCGTCGATACATCGACTATGACCACGGGCTTGCCGGTCACGTTGGTGAAGACAAAGGTGTGTTCGACGCTGCCGTCGCTCTCCTGCACCTGCCCGAAGTCCCAGACCGACTCCTCGAACAGAATCTGTTTCTGCTGCGCCCGGGCTTCGACAGCGCCCGACAACAGGCTCACAATCAGCAATAGAATATACGATACACGTTTCATAACGTAGACAAAGTTATATTTTTTTCGAGAATTTTTGTCATATTTTTTGCACGATCGAAAAATTGCGCTTATATTTGCACTCGCAAAACGAAACAAACGTTCTTTGTATTGCCTGAATAGCTCAGTCGGTTAGAGCACATGACTGTTAATCATGGGGTCCTAGGTTCAAGTCCTTGTTCAGGCGCTGATACGCGAGGGTAGCGAACGGATGTCGTCCGTGTCGAGAGCCCGTCAGCCGGGAGGCGAAACGGAGCGGTCGAGACCTTATGAGAAAAATTCGCGCGAAGATTTGCAGAAAAGAAAATTTTGCTTACCTTTGCACCGCCCGAGCGATTTTTACGGGAGCTTAGCTCAGCTGGTTCAGAGCGTCTGCCTTACAAGCAGAGGGTCGGGGGTTCGAATCCCTCAGCTCCCACTACCGAAAGCCTTTCAGTCATCTGAAAGGCTTTTTTCGTTTCACCCCCCCCGCCGGCCGACACTGACGGCTCATCTCCATCGGGCCCCTCGGCAGCATATTGCGGGATGGCACTCATCATGCATCCCGGCCCGCGGCCGGTTCCCGGCAGAGAGCATACCCCGAGCATAACGACATAGTGTACCGTGCGGCAACCCGTCACGCCCGCAACGGCCGTGATTCAATGCAGCGCTCATGGAGATACGGCACCGGCAAAACGGCTATCGACCGCCCGGCAAAAAACTGACACACAATACACCCGCAAAACAAAAGACCCCCGCTTTCTGCGGAGGTCTCCTAGTGTTGGGCTACCAAGATTCGAACTTGGAATGACAGGACCAGAATCTGTAGTGTTACCATTACACCATAGCCCAATGATATGTTCTTGTCTGAAAGACGATGCAAAAGTAGAACATAATTTTTTATCTGCAAAGAAAAATCGAGGATTTTTTATTTTTCCGCATCTCCGCGGCCCGGAATCGGCGCCGCAACCGCACGCGACACCAGCCTGCGGACCCTTTCGCCGGCCGCCGCACCGGCTCCGGCCACCTGCTCCCACCCACCTCCGCCTGCTCCCACCTACCTCCGCCTGCCCCTCCGTCTGCCTCTGCCTGTAAGCAGACCGGCAGCTTGCGGTGCGATGCCGCGCCGCCTCCGGCCGCAAAAAACCGTGCGAAGATCGTTTTTATGCAAGGTTTTCTTATATTTGTCTCTGCAACGGACAATCCCATATACTACCCGACACATGTCATTCGCCTTTCGAATAGCTGTCCTCGCCATGGCCTGCCTTTTCTGCGGCACCCGCATCGCGGGCACCACCGCGGCAGGGGCGCAGCAGCAACGGCCGCAACAGGACGCCGCCGTCACGGCACCCGACGTACACGACCCCGTCATGGCAAGGTGCGGGGACAAATACTATATATTCTGTACGGGACAGGGCATATCGGTATTCGTCTCCGAGGACATGCGCAGCTGGAGGTATGACGGTGCGGTATTCGACACCGCACCCGACTGGGTCACGCGTTACGTCCCCCGCTTCAGGGGACACATCTGGGCCCCCGACATAATCTTCCGCGACGGCATGTACCACCTCTATTACTCATGTTCGACCTTCGGCTCCAACCGTTCGGTCATAGGCCATGCCGTAAACGCCACGCTTGACCGCAGCGACCCGGCATACCGCTGGGTCGACACGGGCGCCGTAATCGCCTCCATGCCGCAGCGCGACGACTGGAACGCCATAGACCCCAATGCCGTCACAGATGCCGACGGCGCGGCATGGCTCTGTTTCGGGTCGTTCTGGAGCGGCATACGGTTAGTGCGCCTCAACGACGGCCTCGACGGCATAGCCGCGCCGGGAGAGTCGCGCCTGCTGGCGGCCCGCGACCGGAGCCGCAGCCCCGAAAACGCGATCGAGGCGCCGTTCATATACCGGCATGGCGGCTACTACTACCTTTTCGTCTCGATAGACGCCTGCTGCCGCGGCGCCCGCAGCACATACAAGATGGCCGTAGGCCGTTCGGAAGACATAACGGGACCGTATGTAGACCGTGACGGGAGACCCATGAGCGAGGGCGGCATGACGCTCCTCACCTCCTCGTCCGAAGCCTGGGCCGCCGCCGGACACTGCGGCGTATACGACATCGACGGGGAAGATGTCCTCGTGGCACACGCCTACGACGCCCGCGACGGGCGCGCCGTGCTCCTGGTCCGCCGCCTCATATGGGACGGCGACGGCTGGCCCGACATAGAACTGTAACCGAACATTTACGAACAGCATAACCACGAAAACACTGCCATATGGACACAACCGCACTACAACGACAGAGAATCGTATGGGTCGACCTGCTGCGCCTCGTCGCCCTGCTGATGGTGATAACGGCACACTGTGTCGACATATACAACGTCACCCCCGACGTGGAGGCCTCCGACAGCCGCTGGGGCGCCATCATAGGGTCGTTCGTACGCCCCAGCGTACCCCTCTTCGCCATGATGACGGGACTGCTTCTGCTGCTCGTGCGGCAGGCTGCGGGCGCATTCTACCGCAAGCGCATACCGCGCGTGCTCATACCCATGCTTCTGTGGTCGGCCATATACTGTCTCTCGCCGTGGCTCATCGGCCTGCTCGGCGGCGGGCCGAACGTCGTCTCGACATTCTTCCCCATGGAGCAGGCACCGTCGCAGGCGCTCGGCGACGCCCTGCGCAACGTCGCCGCCATACCGTTCACGTTCAACAACTACACCACCCACATGTGGTACATATACATGCTCATCGGACTCTATCTCTTCATGCCCTTCATGTCGGCATGGATCGAGAAGGGCGACCGCACCATGACACGCACGTTCGTCATACTGTGGGGCTGCTCGCTGCTGCTGCCGTACCTGCGTTATGCCGTGGCGCCATACATCTTCGGCGAGTGCGCATGGAACGACTTCGGCACCCTCTACTGCTTCGCCGGCTTCTCGGGCTACCTGCTGCTGGGCCACCTGCTCAAGAACGGCAACCCGCTCTCCACCCGCAAGGTGCTGTTGCTCGCGCTGCTGCTCTTCGCCTCGGGTTACGCAATATCCTACACGGGCTTCCGCTCCATGTCGGCACAATACAGCTACGACGAGCATCCCGAATATCTGGAGATGTTCTGGCAGTTCTGCTCGCCCAACGTCGTGATCATGGCCATAGCGCTGTTCATCGCCGTACAGCGCGCCCGTATCCGTTCGCCCCGTGCGCAACGAATCCTGGCCGACATATCGAAGTGCAGTTTCGGCGCCTACCTCATGCACTACCTGCTCATAGGCCCCGCCGTGCTGCTGCTCGCGCCGCTGCACCTGCCCACGCCGCTGCACGTGCTCTGCGCCGTGGTCCTCGTCTTCGCCGCATGCTGGGCCATAACACGGACCATATACGCGCTCTTCCCGCGCGCGGCACGCTATATCGTAGGGTAAGCCCCGCGAAACAGGCCCCGAGAGAGCATACGCGAACGACAAGGTATCGCTTTTTTTGCTAAATTTACACCCGAAAACCAAACTGAAATGGGAAACAAGATAAACGACCCGATAGCCCGCCTGATGGGGCTGCGTTACAAGTCACACCCGTGGCACGGCATAGAGGTGGGCGACAACGCTCCCGAGATAGTCACGGCATTCATCGAGATGGTGCCTACCGACACCGTGAAATACGAACTCGACAAGGTTAGCGGCTACATACGCATCGACCGCCCGCAGAAATACTCCACCGTGGTGCCGGCACTCTACGGCTTCATCCCGCAGAGCTACTGCGGCGACTCCGTGGCACGCTACTGCATGGAGCGCTGCGGCCGCAGCGACATTCTGGGCGACGGCGACCCGCTCGACGTGTGCGTTCTGACCGAGCGCACCATATCGCATGGCGACATTATTGCAAGCGTTAAGCCCATAGGCGGCTTCCGCATGATCGACGGCAACGAGGCCGACGACAAGATCATCGCCGTGCTGCACAACGACGCCACATACCGCGGATACGGCGACATCACCGAACTGCCGCATATCGTGGTCGAACGGTTGAAGCATTACTTCCTTACATACAAGGACATGCCGGCATCGGACGAGCCTGCGGGCAAGAAGAGCGTCGAGATCGTCGCCACATACGGCCGCGAAGAGGCCTACGAGGTGATACGCCGCTCGCTGGAGGACTACAAGAGCCACTTCGAGTCGCTGGAGGAGATCCTCCGCCACGTATGACACATGCATCACAATACATATAAAATACTCCATGGAATCGCTCAAAGAGTTATATAAGATAGGCAACGGCCCCTCGAGCAGCCACACGATGGGACCGAAGAAAGCCGCCGAAAGTTTCCTTGCACGCGGCAACGACGTCGATTCGTTCCGCGTGACGCTCTACGGGTCGCTCGCCGCTACGGGCAAGGGGCACCTTACCGACGCGGCGATATGCTCCGTTCTGGAGAAGGCGGCACCCACGCAGATCGTGTGGAAACCCGACGTGGTACTCGACTTCCACGCCAACGGCATGATGTTCGAGGCCGTCAAGGAGGGCAAGACGGTCGACAGCTGGACGGTCTTCAGCGTGGGCGGAGGCACCATCGCCAGCCCCGAGATGCCGCACATCGCCGACGATACGGTCTACCCGCTCAACACCATCGAGGAGATCCTCGCATGGGCCGACCGCGAGGGCAAGACCTTCTGGGAATATGTTCAGGACTACGACCTGCCCGACATATGGGACTATCTCGACCACATATGGCAGGAGATGTGCAACACCATCGACCGCGGCCTGAACAACGACGGCGTGCTGCCGGGCGGGTTGAAGGTGGCGCGCAAGGCCTGCACATACTGGGTCAAGGCCAAGGAGTACGGCAAGACGGTAAGCTACCGCTCGAAACTCTACGCCTACGCCCTGGCCACATCCGAGGAGAACGCATCGGGCGGGCAGGTCGTGACGGCCCCCACATGCGGCTCGAGCGGTGTGCTGCCTGCGGTGCTGTACCATCTCGCCTCGATAAACGACTACCGCCGCATACGCATCCTGCGGGCGCTGGCCACGGCCGGCATCTTCGGCAACGTCGTCAAGTGCAACGCCTCGATCTCGGGCGCCGAGGTGGGATGCCAGGGAGAGATAGGCGTGGCGTGCGCCATGGCGGCCGCTGCGGCATGCCAGCTTATGGGCGGCACCCCCACGCAGATAGAATATGCGGCCGAGATGGCCCTCGAGCACCATCTGGGACTGACGTGCGACCCCGTCTGCGGCCTGGTACAGATACCATGCATCGAGCGCAATGCCGTCGCCGCGGCCCGCGCCATAGATTCGGCCACGTATGCCATCCTCTCCGACGGCAAGCACCGTGTGGCGTTCGACCGCGTCGTCGACGTGATGAAGGAGACGGGGCACAACCTGCCCAGCCTCTACCGCGAAACCTCGGGCGGCGGCCTGGCCAAGCACTACAAAATGGATTGACCGGCACGCGCCGGAGAGCCGCAGGCTGTAAAAAAACATACGCCCGCATGGTATTTTTCTATCCATTCCCGATACTTTTTTGTATTTTTTTTGTAAATTTGTCTTCGATAAAACTATCACAAACTAACCTTCTAATTCTATGAAAAGAATCTTCCAACTTTTGACCGTGTGCCTGCTCGTAGCCGCAGCATGCCCTGCCAAGGCACAGCTGGTCACCGGTAAACGAGGATCCGACGACTTCCAGATAGGTGTGGCAGGATTCACCTATCGAAGCTTCACCATCGACCAAACGCTGGAGATGCTTCAAAGCCTCGGAGTCAAGTACCTTTCGATCAAGGATTTCTGGCTGCCGCTCGACTCTACCAAGGAGGAGATGGACGCATTCAAGGCCAAATGTGCCAAGTACGGCGTCGAGGGCTATATCCTCGGTCCTATCTACATGAACAGCGAGGCTGAGGTAGACCGCGCCTTCGCCTATGCCGAGCGCTACGGCTCGGACGTCTTCATCGGCGTGCCCAAGTACGAGCTCCTCGACTACACGATCAAGAAGGTAGCCGAGACGGGTATCAAGGTCGCCATTCACACCCACGGACCCGACGGTGCCCCCTTCCCCAACATTCAGAAGGTCGTTGAGATGGTCAAGGATCCCTCGCTGGGCGTAGGCTGCTGCATGGATCTCGGTCACTCGGTACGTATGGGTGAGGATATCGTAAAGGATATCAAGAAGTACAAGGACTGGATCTACGACATCCACATCAAGGACGAGAGCGAGGCCTCGAAGAAGGGCCAGACCTGGGAGATGGGACGCGGCGTAATGGACTTCAAGCCCATCGTCGAGGCTCTGCGCAAGATCCACTATCAGGGCAAGGTATCGCTCGAGTTCGAGAAGAACGGCAAGAACCCCCATCCGGGCGTTGCCGAGTCTATCGGTTACCTGCGCGGCGTATGTGATGCCACCAAGTAGTCCGAAGAACCCGAACAATGAAAATCCACGGCGGTCGCGCATACATGGCGCGGCCGCCGTTCTTTTACCGCCACCGTACGGACGCTCCGCCCCGCAGGCCTGCGGTTCCCGAGCAGGAAGCCTCCGCCGCGGCACGAAATTCGCTCCGCAGCGGGAGAATATGATCTTTTTGTGTTATCTTTGTATGAGGCGCACGCACGACGGCGCACGCCGCAGGACCATTTATCATTATACAGAACGCTAAACACGACAATATGTCAACGGTTTACAGATTCCGCATGCTCAGCGACGAAAACGACAACTTTGTCCGTGACTTCGAGGTCCCGGCAGAGGCGTCACTGCTCGACATGCACGACTTCATAATACGCATGCTCGGTTACGACCCGTGCCTGACCTCATTCTATGCGGCCGACGGCGAGTGGCAGCCGCTGCAGGAGTACACCTCCATGGATATGGGCATGGGACCCGAGAGCGGGTCGGCAATGCCGAGCGCCCCTATGGCCGAAACGAAGGTTGCAGACGTGGCGGGAAACGTACACGACCGACTAATATACCTCTTCGACAACCTCAACCAGAGAGCCTACTACCTCGAGATGATCGAGGAGAAGAAACCGCAGCAGGGCATGACATATCCGCGCCTGCAGTTCGAGCATTCGCCCGCGCCCGACCAGTACGACCCCGAGGCCAACGAACAGAGCGGCTCGATCTTCGACGAGATGATGGGCGAATACAACGACTTCGAGGGCGACGACAACTACGACGACGAATATTGATGCCATGGCCGCCGCCGAGAAGACCCTCATCGTGATAGTCGGGCCCACGGGATCGGGCAAGACCGACCTGGCGGTGACGCTGGCCGAACACTTCCACGCCCCGATCGTTTCGACCGACTCGCGCCAGATATACCGCGGCCTGCCCATAGGTACGGCACAGCCCGACGCCGAACAGCTGCGGCGCGTCGAACATCACTTCATCGCGACGCACCCGGTAGAGGAGGATTTCAACTGCGGCGCATACGAGCAGGCGGCGCTCACGCTGCTCGACCAGCTCTTCAGGCAACACGATACGGTCATCGCCGTCGGCGGGTCGGGCCTCTACGTGAAGGCCCTGTGCGACGGGCTGGACGAGCTGCCCGAAGCCTCGCCCGAAATACGCGAGCGACTCGCACATAGGCTCCGCACGGAGGGCCTCGAGACTCTTGCCGCGGAACTCAAACGCCTCGATCCGGCATATTACGAACAGGTCGACACGCAAAACCCCGCCCGCGTGCTGCGCGCGCTGGAGGTGTGCCTCACGACAGGACAGCCGTACTCGTCGCTGCTCACGGGTCGCGTACACGAACGTCCGTTCCGTATCATCATGATAGGCACGGATGTGGAGCGCGGGGAGCTGTACCGCCGCATCGACCGCCGCGTGGATATGATGATGGAGGCGGGGCTCGAGGCCGAGGCGCGCGCCGTCTATCCGCTGCGGCACCTCAATTCGCTGCAGACGGTGGGATACCGGGAGCTGTTCGAATACTTCGACGGCAGGATCACGCGCCAGCAGGCCGTGGAGCTTGTCAAGCGCAACACGCGCCGCTACGCCAAACGCCAGCTGACATGGTTCCGGCGCGACAGCCGCATAGCGTGGTTCGACCCCACGCATGTGGAAGAGATCCTGCGCCATATCGAGGAGCAGATGTTTGCGGATTGAAATTATTTTGCTACTTTTGTCGCGTCCGTCCCCACGGGGGTGTACTGCTCGAATGGTGGAATTGGTAGACACGCCGGACTTAAAATCCTGTGGCCAGCAATGGCCGTGCCGGTTCGATCCCGGCTTCGAGTACAGGCTTTGGACAAGCATATCGAAAAACGGCCTTGCGGATAACTGCAGGGCCGTTTTCGTTCCTGTAGGGCACAGAATCCGCAATATATCGGAAACCAAACGTTCCCCCGAAACGTTCCCTCTGCCACCAATCCCCGCCATAGACAAGAGGCGGAACCCACAGCCCGCAGGCTTGACGGATTCCGCCCTCTGTCGTCACATGGGATACGGTACTGCCCTCTATCCGTATATGCTGTTGAGTATCGCCGCCAGGCGCAGCCCGCCCTTGAGCAGCTGCTCCTCGATGACGGGGGCATAGCGCGCAACCTCGTCGTACGAGAGGTTCTTGCCCGCAGGTATCTCCTCATATACACGGCCGCAGATCTCGGCCGTCTCGGCAAACCAGTCCTCTATCGAACCTTCGCACAGGGCCTCGCGCTCCGCCTTCGGCAGGCAGTCGATCTGCCGCTGCCACTCCGTATAGCCCCACTTGTGCGCCGACTCCACCAGATCGGTGTCCCATATCGTGTGGAGCTTTGTCGGCCGGCCGAAATAGAAGACCTCGACCGTGTTGCCGCCCAGATCGCTCTTGTGGCCGGCGTGCATCGGGCAGTGCAGGTCGCCCATGAAGTGTATGAGCATGCGCAGGGCCAGGTTCTCCTCCTCGGGCGTGAGGCCCCCCTTGCGCAGGCGCGCGATGATGTCGTTCAGCGCCGTTATGACATCCCCGTTCTCGTTGCGGGGCATCGTCTCGTAGGTATAGCCCTCGTCGACGTTGGCATAGTGCCACGTGCTCGTATAGGCATATTCGGGCGTATGGCTCGCATTGTCCATCCAGTTGGCGTAATATACCGGAGAATGGCCCTCCAACGCCTTCGTTATGCGTTTTGCCGCGCGGCGTGAAAGATGGCACTCGGCAACGTACGCCACCACGTCGTGCCCCTTCTGCCCCCACGCGAGGGCCTCCGACACGGCGCACAGCGCCACAAGGGCACACAAAACAAGTCTCTTCATCGTATTGGTGTTTTATATCCGTTGCTACTGGTTCATCGTGGCGAGGAACTCCTCGTTTGTCTCCGTCAGCGACATCTGCTTCTGCAGGAACTCCATCGCCTCGACGGTGGTCATCTCCGAGAAGTACTTGCGCAGCACCCACGTGCGGTTCATCACCTCGGGCGTGAGCAGCAGATCCTCGCGGCGCGTACCCGACGAGATGACATCCACGGCGGGATATACCCTCTTGTTCGAGAGGCGGCGGTCCAGCTGGAGCTCCATGTTGCCAGTACCCTTGAACTCCTCGAAGATCACCTCGTCCATCTTCGAGCCGGTATCTATGAGGGCGGTGGCTATGATCGTAAGCGAACCCTTCTCCTCGGTGTTTCGCGCCGCACCGAAGAAACGCTTGGGCTTGTGCAGGGCATTGGCGTCGACACCGCCCGAGAGCACCTTGCCCGAGGCGGGCTGCACCGAGTTGTAGGCACGTGCCAGACGCGTTATCGAGTCGAGGAAGATCACCACGTCGTGGCCGCACTCGACCATGCGCTTGGCCTTCTCGAGCACCATCTCCGCAACCTTCACATGGCGCGACGCCTGCTCGTCGAACGTCGAGGCCACAACCTCGGCCTTGACGTTGCGCGCCATCTCGGTAACCTCCTCGGGACGCTCGTCGATCAGAAGCACTATCATGTAGACCTCGGGATGGTTGTCCGCAATGGCGTTCGCTATCGACTGCAGCAGCATCGTCTTACCCGTCTTGGGCTGTGCCACGATAAGGCCGCGCTGCCCCTTGCCTATGGGCGAGAAGAGGTCCACAACACGGTTCGAGAGGTTGTTGTGCCCCTTGCCCGTGAGGTTGAACTTCTCGCTCGGGAACAGCGGCGTCATATACTCGAACTGCACGCGGTCGCGGATATACTCCGGCGCCAGGCCGTTTATCTCGTTGACGCGGATCAGCGGGAAATACTTCTCGCCCTCCTTCGGAGGATGGATCGTACCGCTGATGGTATCGCCGGGCTTCAGGCCGAAGAGCTTGATCTGCGACGGCGAGACATATATGTCGTCGGGCGAGTTGAGATAGTTGTAGTCGGCCGAGCGGAGGAAACCGTACCCGTCGGGCATAACCTCCAGGACGCCCTCGCCGATAATCTCGCCGGCGAAATACTCCTTCTCCTTCTCTTTGCTCTCCCTGGCGGTATCCTCCGCGCCATGCGACACATGCGCATGCTGCGCCGCCGCACGCGGCTCCGCAGGCGCCGTACCGCCCTCGGCGGCACCCTCCTCGGCCTCCTTCACGGCCTTGGGCTTGCGGCCGCGGCGTTTGGGCATCTCCGACACCTCCTCCGCAACATACGGCTCCTGCGACGTCTCCGCAGCCTCCGAGGCCGAAACGGCCCCCGACGCCGCCGCAGCGCCGCTCTCGGGCATAACGATACGCACACGCTCCGACGATCCCTCGCCCGCAGGTTTGTTCTCCTCGATGCGCAGACTGCTCATACGCGGACGCCGGCCGCGCTTGCGCTGGGGCTCGGACGCACCATCCACCTCATCGGCCCCCACGGTCCCGGCAGAAGCCGCATCCTCCGCGGCACCATCATCCTCCGCGGCCGCAATCTCGGCTATGCGCGCGATAAGATCCTTCTTTTTCAACGTCAAGTCGGTTATACCCAATGCTTTACCGATTTCGCGCAATTCGGCTATGGTCTTTCCGTTAAGCGCACTCAAATCTTGCATATAGAAAAAATTCCGTTTATTTATAATTCGCTGATTGTAAAATAATCGAACGATTATTTTGATGACGCTGCAAAGATAGTACAAATTTTCACTCGGGCAAAGGCGTAACGATTTTTTAACCCCAAAAAAGATCACAAAGCGCCATTCCCCGCGCCTCCGGCACTCCGCCGCGCCCCGCATG
>CASDSD010000032.1 GCA_949283205.1 uncultured Alistipes sp.
ATCAATATTTTACATATATTCACATAAA
This sequence comes from uncultured Alistipes sp., assembly GCA_949283205.1. Classification (GTDB taxonomy): domain Bacteria; phylum Bacteroidota; class Bacteroidia; order Bacteroidales; family Rikenellaceae; genus Alistipes. The sequence goes on from CASDSD010000032.1 coordinate 29, forward strand.
GAATGACATGATCTATGAAAATGCGGATGTTTTAACCTAATATATAACGTTACGGTTGTAAACAATTTCAACACAACCGTCACATTTACATTTGTATAAAATTTGCTTGTTTACAAAAGAAAAAGGTGTTATTTTTGTAAAAACATCCGTTATGCGTGAAAAATTGCTCAATTTGATGCGAAGCGAAGGGTTGACATCCAGCAGACTTGCAGAGCTGCTCGGGATTCAACCGTCGGGAATATCCCATATCCTGTCGGGCCGCAACAAGCCGAGCTTCGACTTCGTGCAGAAGATACTCCGCCGCTTCCCGAACATCAACCCCGACTGGCTGCTGCTCGACAGCGGCCCAATGTATCGCGACACGCCGGAAGGCAAGGTGTCGCCTCCGGCCGAGACGATTACACCGACGCTGCCTTTGAACGACCTTGACGCGCCGGGCGCATCGCAAACATCGCCATCCGGCGCCACGACCGTTGAAGCCGCTGCCGCAGGAACCCCGGACGCAGGGATGACGTCACCGCTTGCCGCTGCCGCCGCACGCCACGGGAAGGTGAAACGTATCATCGTCCTGTTCGACGACCATACGTTCGAAAGCTACAGCCCGTCGTGATTGCAATTCGACAGTCAGGCCTCCGCTCACACGCAACAGCATGCACACGGCGGGAAACGAATTGCGGGCATCAGAATGTCGGCTGAAAATATTTAACATAATTATCGGCAATCATTCACGAAAAAAACGGCACAACGGATGGATGTAAGGCTGTACGGGGAGGATCCACATGAGATATTCCTGATTCACGGCGGGCCGGGCGCCAGGGGATCCATGCGCCCTCTGGCGGAGATGCTCGTTGTGGACGACGCCTGCGGGCACAGCCGCTACGGGGTCGTCGAAGCGATACAGTCGCAGCACGACGTGGAATCGCTCGTCACAGAGTTGCACGGGCAGATAAAACAATACGCCGCATCACACCGCGCAACGCTCATCGGGCACTCGTGGGGAGCCTGGCTCGCGATAGTCCATGCCGCACGGTACCCGGAATCTGTCCGCCGCATAATTCTCATCGGCACGGCACCGTTCGAGACAAAACATGCCGACACCATACTTCGCCGCCGCATGGAGAGGCTCGACGCGGATGCGGGGAATGAACTGCGTATGGCAATCGCCGCAGCGGAATCGCACGCGACTTCCCGAAATAGACATGCCGGGCGTGAAGCCAGCGATACGGCACTACGGCAGATCGCACGGCTGACGACCCTAAGCGACAATGTTGACCTCATACCGTACGACAACGACATGCCCTTCGACAGCGCCGCCTATGAAAAGGTATGGCCTGCAGCCCGCAACATGCGCGACAAGGGAGAATGGCATGAGATTCTGCGAGAGATAAAATGCCCTGTCACGGTCATACACGGCCACAACGACCCGCATCCCGTCGAAGGCGTGACCGAACCATTAGCACGTGCGGGCATAGCCTTCGACCTGCATATTCTTCAGCGGTGCGGCCACACGCCGTTTCTCGAGCGCCACGCCGCACAGGAACTCAAGAGGATCATCCTTGAGACGACAGACCGCATCTAAATACGTATGGGAGCCACTAATTGAACGACGGCACCGCGTCATTAAGATGGTTGACAAAAGCGAACATAGCGCCATTCCACAAAACTCCCCCGCTTTTGATGTAATATTTCTATTATGTTAAATAATATATCGGTTAAAAGATATTGATCATACCCGACCGCAAGATATTACGGGAACAAGACAGGAACGATATGGAATCCGAACATCGGGAATCGACAGAAAGCAGAAACCGGTTGCGCTCAAACCCGCGACAGCCGCGACACGTCACGTGTCCGCCCGTCGGAAAGTTCCACAACGTAATGTAAACGGGTCTGGCCGACAGATGAGCAAAATAAACCGCACATCCAGACATATCCAATCCAAGAGAGAGTCAATACAATATAAAGAAAAATAACCGACGCCGGCTACCAACGCATAAAGCACTCGTTATAAGTACTTTATTATGCGGCACGGATTTCCTGCGGCAACGCATCGCGGCGGGATGTCGTGCGTCACGACGCTGCCGGCACCTATCGTCGTCTCGTCGCCAATGGAGACACCGGGCAATATGATGGAACCGCCGCCGATCCATACGTTGCGACCTATGGTAACGGGAGCCGTACGCGACCGCCAGAAATTGCTCCCGCCCGAGAGCCGCTCTGCAGGATCCGTCGGATGGAACACCGTATATATATGTACCCCCGGGCCGATACCTGAACAATCACCTATCGAGATCGTATTGCAGTCGAGAAACACGCAGTTCATATTTATCTCGACATTACGCCCGAGACGGATATTCTCTCCGTAATCCACATAAAACGGGGCGGCAATCCATACATTCTCTCCGTGCGAACCGATCAGCCGGTCAAGCAACTCCGCCCGTCGCCGCATGTCATCCGACGCTGCGGCATTGTACTCCGCCTGCAGGCGCTTCGCCTCATGCCACCGTCGCAGCAAATCCTCATCGCCGCAATCATAGTATTCACCGGCAAGCATCTTATCCTTTTCACTCTTCATATCGCCAAATCCAATTTATATTTATAAAAGCCACTCCCCTATCGCACCGCACATCCCGGACATCGTTCAATCTCCAGCAGCCTGCGCTTTGCCTCCAGGCCGCCCGCATATCCGACAAGGCGGCCGTCGCTGCCGATGACACGATGACACGGCACCACGATCGATACGGGATTGGCCCCGACAGCGGCCGCCACGGCGCGGACGGCACGCACGTCACCTACACGCAGTGCCAGATCTCGGTACGACACCACCTCACCGTAACCGATCTCCGAAAGTGCATTCCACACCTTGAGACGGAACTCCGTCCCGAACAGCCGCAACGGCAGATCGAAAGAGGTTCGCACGCCGGCAAAATACTCATCCAGCTGCAACGCTGCCAGGCGCGTAACATCCGATTCGGAGGCGACGTAGCGCGCCCCCGACAGACGGCGGATCATGGAATCCGTCCCGGCACGGTTACGCCTGGCCGCCCAATCACACAGGCACAATGCCCCGCCGAATGAACCGAGCAGCATATCCCCGCACGGAGAACGGTACCACGTCGTGTATATAATACTTTCCTCCATAGTCATGTCAAAGATAATCATACGCAGGATAACGAATACCGTTTCGTACAGTTTTTCTTCCGAAACATTCACGATTTCGCATAATGACATAAAATCCGCTATATTTTCGCAATAAAAGGGGCAATATTCATCACATAATATTCTTATTTCCGGTTTTATTTTCTATTTTTGTGTTCGGAAGGATGCATCCGCACATGCATACCGACCACAAAAACCGGCAGATGCGACAGCGCTACGACACAAACGTCGAGACACATATGCACGGTATCACACGCCAACCGACCGAAAAACAGAAAACGTTGAAGATCTCGTTTCGACATATCAGCACGGGGTTCGTCATAACTGTCGTGGCGGCATTATTCGCATACACATACCGTACGGGCTACGGCATCGGACACATGGCCGTAAACGCCGGATCCAGCACCGTTCAGGAGGCCATCGCACACTCGACTCTCGACGTGATATACGAACGCACAGAGAATGGACGCAGCGATTTTCTCCACCTGCAGGTCGACACTGCATACAACGCCCGCGGCAAGGGTAGTTTCCGCATGCGGCCGACATGCAGCCGCACGATGGCCATACGCAGTTTCGACGGGAAGTACCGCCCTACCGGCATCGCCCCCACGGGCTGCTTCGTCGAGAACGGCAGCGGCACGCCGCAATGGCGCGACACGGGCACCACACGCCGCATCATGGGATACGACTGTCGTTGCGCCGAGGCCTCGTTCAACGGCCGCACGTGGCAGGTATGGTACACCGACCGTCTGCCCTACTGCGCCGACGGGATCACTCCCGCCGACGGATCGAGAGGACTCATCCTCGAGGCCTGCGCCGCGAACGACAGCTACTCCTTGAAAGTGAGATATATAGCGCAAAAGATAGGATAATGCGGCAATACCCTGACAGAATACACAAACTACTTTTTTAACAATAACGACTATGAAGAAATTTCTATCTCTGATCGCAGTTGCGGCACTCACCGCAGGAGCTGCGACATCGTGCCAGCAGCACAACACGCTGACCGCAGCCGAGGAGGCCGACGGCTGGCAGCTTCTCTTCAACGGCGAGAACCTCGACGGCTGGAGAGATTACAACGGCGACTCTCTCACCAACGGATGGCGCGTTGTCGACGGCTGCATCCAGGCCTCGGGTGAGGGCGGCGACGCCTCAGGTTACATCGTAACCGACAAGAAATACGCCAACTTCGAGCTGGTATGGGACTGGAAGCTCACTCACGGCGGCAACAGCGGCATGCTCTACCACGTGATCGAGAACCCCAAGTTCCCCGTACCCTATGTCACGGGCCCCGAGTATCAGCTCATCGACAACGAGGGCTGGGAAGAGGTTAACGCCCCCGCCAAGCTCGAGGAGTGGCAGAAGCTGGGCGTAGACTACGCAATGCACCTGCCCGACTACGACAAGATGCACGTGAATCCCGTCGGCGAGTGGAACACGTCGAAGATCGTCTTCGACAACGGCCACGTGGAGCATTGGCTCAACGGCGAGAAGATCCTCGAGTTCGAGGCATGGACCGATGACTGGTTCGCCAAGAAGGCCAGCGGCAAGTGGGGCGACGCCACCGAATACGGTCTGGCTCACGAGGGTGTCATCTGCCTTCAGGACCACGGCGATCCCGCCTCGTTCCGCAACATCAAGATCAAGGAGCTGCCCCGCAAGGCCGGCAAGACCGTCGACCTGTTCAACGGCAAGGACCTCAAGGGTTGGGAGCTCTTCGGCAGCATGCGCGTATCGGTGGACAATGAGGGCAACCTCGTTACCGAAAACGGCGAGGATTTGCGTTACGGCTATCTCGGCACGCGCGAGTACTACGACGACTTTGACCTCACGGTAGAGTTCAAGCAGGTGACCAACGGCAACTCGGGTCTCTTCTTCCACTCGTTCGTGGAGGGCGGCTACAAGAACAACATCGTCAACGGCTGGCAGTGCGAGGTAGCGCCCAAGGGCAACGATACGGGCGGCATCTACGAGTCGTACGGCCGCGGCTGGCTCGTACAGATCCCCGACGAGAAAGAGTCTATCCTCAAGGAGGGCGAGTGGAATACGCTCCGCCTGCGTGTCGAGGGTGACAAGGTTCAGACGTGGCTCAACGGCGAGGCCATGGTCGATATCAACGACGAGCTTATCGGCAAGACCCCGGGCCGCATCATGCTCCAGATCCACGACGGCAACAACATCAAGGTGCTCTGGAAGAACTTCAAGCTCACCACGCTCTAATTCCATTACGAGATTCAAGGCCCGGACATGTGACATGTCCGGGCCTTTTTTATGTCATGACAGTCCGCTCGCCCCGCAGAATGCCGTGCCGGCCGCGTACCTCACCGTTTTTCACGAGGCATGCCCCAACATTAAGCCAAAATTCGTATCTTTGCATGTTTGTGGTCGGCAAGCCCGATTAGAAGGCAGACAATGAAACTATCCGCACACATATCGCTGTTCCTGCTCGCGGCATCGGCCGTGATTGTCACATCGTGCGGCAGCAGCCACGCCGACAGGGACGACCGTCCCGCCATGACGGCAACGATATTGCCATTGAAACATATCGTCGAGCAGATCGTAGGCCAGGATTTCGTCATCGAGGTCCTCGTCCCCGTCGGCGCCAGCCCCGAGACCTTCGAACCCACGCCAAAACAGTACATACGCATGAACGAGTCGCAGATGGTCTTCACGACGGGCCTGATCGACTTCGAGAATACCCTTCTCGCGCGCATGGAGCGCAAGGACAACCTCATAGACCTGAGCCGCGGCATAGAGCTCATGGCCGGATCGTGTTCGCACGACCATCCCGCGGCCGTGGCGGCACGCAGCCGCGAGGCGGCCGCCAAAGGGCTCCCGCACGGCATAGACCCCCATATATGGACCTCGCCACGTGAATTGCGCACGATGGCGCGCAACGCCTGCGAGGCGATCATGCTGAAATACCCCGACTCGGCAAAGTACAGGCATGCATATGAAGCCTTCGACAAACGGCTGCAACAGCTCGACAGCCTCTGCCGCACCATGTGCGACGCCTCGCGTACAAAGGCCTTCGTCGTATATCACCCCGCCCTGACATACTATGCCCGCGCCTACGACATGGAGCAGATTGCCATAGAGGACGACGGCAAGGAGCCCTCGGCACGCGAACTGGCCCGCATCATAGACAAGGCGCGCGCGGCACACGTCACGGCACTGCTCTACCAGTCGCAGTTCCCGCGGTCGGTGGTCGAGGTCGTGGCGCGCGACATAGGTGTCGAGTGCCGCGAGATAGACCCCATGGCCGAGGATGTGGAACAGAATATCATGCGCATAACCCGTACGATCACAGGCTGCGGGGAGTAACAACGCAAACAGGAAAAGAGCGACCAAATGGATAAAAAGAGACTTATCTCGCTGCGCGGCGTAGGCGTCTCGTATGACGGCCATGTGGCATTGGAGGGTGTCGACCTCGACATCTACGACGACGACTTCATCGGCGTCATCGGGCCCAACGGCGGCGGCAAGAGTTCGCTGGCCAAGGCCATCCTCGGGGCCGTCCCGCATAGCGGCACCGTCACCATGGACGAATCCCTGCGATGCGGCAACCACTACAAGATAGGCTATATGCCGCAGGTAGCGCAATTCGACCGCCGTTTTCCGATCTCGATCGAGGAGGTTGCCCTGTCGGGACTGCAGAGCGACAAGGGCTTCTTCGGTTTCTACAAGGCCGGGGATCGCCGTCGCGCGGCCCGTCTTCTCGAGGAGGCCGGCATAGGCGACATAGCCTCACGCCCCATAGGCGAGGTATCGGGCGGACAGATGCAACGGGCGCTGCTCTGCCGCGCCATCATCTCCGAGCCGCGCCTGCTGATCCTCGACGAACCCACGAATTTCGTCGACACCAGCTTCGGGCGCGAATTGTACACCATGCTGCAACGGCTGAACGACCGGATGGCCGTGGTGATGATTACGCACGACGTGGGAACGATATCGAGTGTCGTCAAGTCGATCGTATGCGTCAACCGCCACGTACACCGCCACGACTCCAACATCATCACCCCCGAGCAGCTGCGCAACTACGACTGCCCTATCCAGATCATCTCGCACGGCGACATTCCGCATACGGTCCTCGGACACCACGAGGGAGACGGGTGCCCCGACCACAGCCATCCAGACAGGAAATAGCGAGGCAACAACAGAATAGCGGGGCAACAACAGAGAAGAGAGAAAGATACGACACAAAACGAGGGAGCGGTATCCGCACAACGGCGGGAACCGCTCCCTTAACGTACGGGATTACCCCCTGCGTCCGCAGAGGCACCCTACTTTGCCTCGTTGAGTTTGCTCAGATCGCCGAACAGGCTTTCGAACGACGACACCATATCGCGGCGGAATGCTGCATAATACTTGCGCACGAGCGACGCATTGTGCGGCTCCGTGGGATTGTTGGCCTTGGCATAGAGTACATTGCGCAGCTCGACAGCCTTCTCCATCAGTTCCACCACAGCATCCTCCTTCGAGGGCTGGAAATATATCGCCATCTCGCAATCGAAGACGAACTCCTCCAAACGATAGTCGATCTCTTTCTTAAGATCTCTCAAATTTGCCATAACGATTCTGTTTTTACCTTATTGTTAAGATATTAATTTCGGCAAAAGTAGTAAAATCATTCCACTTTTCCAAATCCGCAGCCGCCGCAAAACGGCCACGCCGCCCCACGCGGCACATGTACCGCCTGCCGTTACTCAACGCTGGTGAGGTAGATGTTGCGGAACTCGATCGGGCCGCCTTCACTCTGCAAGGCGATGAAGCCGTTCTTGTATTCTGCCGTGCCCTCATTCTGCAGCTCGCCGTTGATGTAGACGGTGATCTTGCCTCCGACACATGTTATGTCGGCCTCGTTCCACTCGCCCACGGCCTTCTCGCACTCGCCGCCGACACGCTCCTTGACGGGGAATTCGCCCACGCACTCTACCTCGGCTATCTTGGCGCCGCCAAGCATCACGAAGTCACCGGCACGCCCCGCCTTGAGCTGGCACTCCACAGCCGCCGGCCACACCTTGTCACCGTTCTGCACGCGCTGGAAGATACCGCTGTTCGTACCCTCGCCGCCAACCCAGCGCCACTCGACATGGAGCTGATAGTCGCCATACTTCTTGTGGGTACGCATATAGCCGAACGGCTCTCCCTCGATACGGATGTTGCCGTCCCGGACGCTGAACACCTCGCTTGCCGGCACATCGCTCGCACTGTCTACGACACATACCCATCCATTGAGATCCTTGCCGTTGAACAACGAGGTTTTGTTACAGTCGGCACATGACGATACGATGGCCGCCATTGCGACCGCAGCAATAATGAATTTCACTTTCATGGTATTAAAAATACTTTTCCGTTAAACCTTTCAGCACAAAAATAGCGATTAATCCACGATCGAAAAAAAATATTCCGTCTTTTTTCGTTATTTGTTACCTGCGGCAACACCGTTCCGCCACGAAGGACACAGATCATCCACGCCGCCACCACACCGAACATGCGATCCTGGCAATGGGGACTGCAATAGATATACGGGGACCCGAAAAGAGGTTTTTCGCTTGCCATTGCGCACGACTTTTCGTACCTTTGTCCGTAAGGAGAGCGCGACCGGACATGCCCGTGCCGCCATCGTCCTTTTCGTGGGACAGCCCACGATTCGTCGAAAACATGACCAAACACAAAATGAAGAGACCTCTTCTATCACTTCTCGCCGCCCTTGCCCTCACCGCGACTGCAGCGTATCCGGGCATGTGCCAGGCCGGCAATACCACGCCGCAAACGGACCCCGTCACGGAAAAGGACTATGCGGGATATCTGTTCGTCTATTTTACAGGGAACCACATATCGCAGGAGGCAATATGCTTCGCCGTCAGCTACGACGGTTTCAACTACCGCGCCCTGAACGGCAACCGTCCCGTTCTCGACTCGAAACGGATCAGCTCCACGGGCGGCATGCGCGACCCGCATATCCTGCGCGGCGAAGACGGCCGCACATTCTACATGGTTGCCACGGACATGGTCTCGGACAACGGCTGGGACTCGAACCGCGCCATGGTGCTCATGCGCTCGACCGACCTGGTCAACTGGACCCACTCGGTGGTAAACATGCAGAAGCGTTACGAAGGACAGGAGAAGCTCAAGCGCGTGTGGGCGCCGCAGACGATCTATGATCCCGAAGCGGGCAAATACATGATATACTGGTCGATGAAATACGGCGACGGGCCGGACGTTATATATTACGCCTATGCCAACGAATCGTTCACCGACCTTGATGGAGAGCCGCAACCGCTCTTCATCCACGGGAACAGGCTCTCGTGCATCGACGGCGACATAGTGCTGCGAGACGGTGTCTACCACCTCTTCTACAAGACCGAGGGCCACGGCAACGGCATCAAGTCGGCCACCACGCAGTCGCTCACATCGGGCAAATGGGAGGAGCAGCCCGACTACAAGCAGCAGACGACAGACGCCGTCGAGGGTGCCGGGACATTCAAGCTCATAGGCGAGAACCGCTACATACTGATGTACGACGTCTACATGCGCGGCCGCTACCAGTTCACCGAGAGCAGTGACCTGCGCACGTTCCGCGTCATCGACCACGAGGTAAGCATGGACTTCCACCCGCGCCACGGTACCGTGATACCCGTCACGGCTGCGGAACTGCGGCAGCTTTTCGCCCGTTGGGGCCGCCCCGAGGGCATGCCCGAGCCGCCCAAGAACCCAATACTTACGGGCTACCATGCCGACCCCGAGATACTCTACTCGAACAAGACTGGCAAATACTACATCTACTCCACCACTGACGGTTATGACGGCTGGGGAGGCTGGTACTATACGGTCTTCTCGTCTGACGACCTGCAACAATGGAAGTACGAGGGTGTCGCCCTCGACCTGAAGGAACAGTCGCCGTGGGCCGACGGTAACGCCTGGGCCCCCGCCATCGAAGAGAAACTCATCGACGGCGAGTATCGCTACTTTCTCTACTTCAGCGGCAACCCGAAGGCCGGCGGCGGCAAGCAGATAGGCGTGGCCGTATCCGATTCGCCAACGGGTCCCTTTACCGACATCGGACACCCGATCGTGACCGACTCGCCCACAGGCCACGGGCAGCAGATCGACGTCGACGTCTTCACCGACCCCGTCTCGGGCAAAGCATACCTCTATTGGGGCAACGGCTACATGGCCGGAGCGGAACTCAACAGGGACATGCTCTCGATCAAGCCGCGCACGCTCAAGGTAATGACCCCCGAGGGCGGTACGCTTCAGGACTATGCCTACCGCGAGGCGCCATACGTATTCTACCGCAACGGACTCTACTATTTCATGTGGTCGGTCGACGACACCGGCGCCGCAAACTATCATGTGGCATACGGCACGTCGCGTTCTCCTCTCGGCCCGATCGAGGTGGCGGACGACCCCATAGTGATCATACAGGACCCCGGGCAGCAGATATACGGCACGGCACACAATTCGGTATTGCAGGTTCCGGGCACCGACGAGTGGTACATCGTCTACCACCGCATAAACCGCAACCACATATCGGACGGTCCCGGCACGCACCGCGAGGTGTGCATCGACCCGCTCGAATTCAACGCCGACGGCACGATAAGCCGCGTGGCGCCGTCACGATAGGGATATTCGCACATCCAGATCCAAACATACATTTATATCACTACTGCAAAACGCTGAAAAAGAATGAAACGGACAATCATGACACTTGCCGCACTGCTGGTCGCGCTTGCGGCGTCGGCTTTCACACGTCAGGAGATAAAGGTACACAGCACGGCCATGAACAAGGATATTCCTGTAATCGTGGCACTGCCCGACGGTTATGAGGCGATGAACGCCCTGCGCACGGTATACCTGCTGCACGGCTACGGCGACAACTACACCGCATGGAGCGAGAAGGGCGACGCCTGCCCCATGGCCGACACCTACGGCGTCATCATCGTCATGCCCGACGGAGGCTTCGACAGCTGGTATCTCGACAGTCCCGTCGACCCGACATACCGCTACGAGACCTTCGTGGCAGACGAACTCATAGAGTATATCGACTCGCACTACCGCACCAAGGCGGAGCCTGCGGCACGCGCCATAGCGGGCCTGTCGATGGGCGGTCACGGAGCGCTCTACCTGGCCATACGCCACCAGGATGTCTTCGGTGCCGCCGGCAGCCTCTCGGGAGGTGTGGACATACGCCCCTTTCCCGAGAACTGGGGCATGTCGAAACGCCTCGGCACCATCACCGAACATCCCGACAACTGGGAGAAGAACACCGTCATCAACATGGTCGACCAGATCAATCCCGACTCGCTGCAGATCATCTTCGACTGCGGCACCGAGGATTTCTTCTACGAGGTGAACTGCGCCCTGCACGACAAGCTCATGGCGGCAGGCATACCCCACGACTTCTACCAGCGGCCCGGCGTACACAACTGGGACTACTGGAAATACTCGCTGAAATATCACATGCTCTTCTTCGACAAGTTCTTCCACTCGAATACGAACAACTAACATACAAGTCATGAAAAAACTATCCTTACTGCTATTGCTGACGCTCTTCGTCACGGCTCTTCACGCTCAAGGCGACGAGACGGCGGCCAAACGCAACCGATATGCCCTGGCGGAGCGTTTCACCGCGGGGAAACTCGGTAACATGCTCTTCTCTACCACGGTAGACCCTCACTGGTTCAAGTCGGGAGAAAAGTTCTGGTACTCGTACAAGACAAGCCAGGGGACGCGATGGTATGTCGTCGACCCCGACAAGCGCCAGCGCAAACCGCTCTTCGACCACGCCAGGCTGGCGGCACAACTCACCGAAATCGTGAAGGACCCCTTCATCGCCGAGCAGCTGCCCATCCGCAACCTCGAGGTCGACGAGGACGGACGCGCCTTCACCTTCGAGGTGGTCTCGTCGCAGGACGCCAAGCCCAAGGAGCTCTCGCGCGAGGACTCCCTTGCGGGCAAGAAACCCAGGAAGGCCGAGGGCAAGGAGGTGTTCTACTTCTCTTATGACTACGAAAAGGGCGAGCTTACGCATCTCAAGGACAAGGAGAAGGAGACCAAGCAGCTGGGCTGGGCCTCCGTATCGCCCGACGGCAAGACCGTCGTATATGCCAAGGACATGAACCTCTACCGCATGTCGCGTGAGGATTACGAGAAGCTCAAGAAGGACGAGAAGGACTCGACCGTAGTCGAGACGCAGATCACCACCGACGGAGTCAAGGACTTCGGCTACGGGCAGCCCTACAGCCTGCTCAACACCGACACCCTGTGCAACGGCAAGCGGCGCGGCGTCTACGGTCTCTGGTCGCCCGACTCGCGGTATTTCGCCACCATCGTCACCGACGACCGTGCCGTGCGCGAACTGTGGGTCATAAATTCGATGGCGCAGCCGCGTCCCACACTCGAGACATACAAGTACCAGATGCCGGGCGAGGCCGAGGCCCCGATCTACCACCTTTATCTCTTCGACATGACCGACAACTCGCGGCGCGAGATCGCCACGGGGCGGTTCAAGGACCAGACGCTGTCGATAGCCTCGAAGCCGCGCGAACAGAAACAGCGACACATGTACGACCAGCCGCGCGTATGGCTCGGCGACAACGAGCGCTTCTTCGTGACGCGTTCGAGCCGCGACCTGCACCGCATCGACATATGTTCATATACCATCGGGCAGGACACGCTGCGCCCCCTCATCGAGGAGCGCATGAACACCTACATCGAGGTGCGCCCGCTCTCGGCCGTGGACAACGGGAAACAGCTCATACAGTGGAGCGAGCGTGACGGCTGGGGACACCTCTATCTGTATGACGACCAGGGCAACCTCCTGCGCCGCCTGACGGAGGGCCCGTGGCACGTGCACGAGATCCTCGACGTGGACGAGAAGCACCGCACCGTATATTTCACCGGCATGGGACGCGAGGAGGGCGAAAACCCTTACTACCAGCACCTCTATTCGGTAAGTCTCGACGGCGGCGAGGTCAAGCTGCTCAACAAGGGAGACTACTTCCACTCGACGGAGGTGGACGACGCATGCCGTTACTTCGTCGACAACTACTCGCGCGTGGACACCATCCCCGAAACGGCACTGTACGACTGCCTGGGCAACAAGCTGATGGTACTCGAGACGAGCGACTTCTCGCAGCTGCTGGCCAACGGATACAAGTTCCCCGAGACCTTCACCGTGAAGGCCGCGGACGGTGTTACGGACCTCTACGGCGTGATGTACAAGCCCTTCGACTTCGACTCGACGAAGCGCTACCCCATCATCGACTACGTCTACCCGGGCCCGCAGGTCGAGGCCACGACATACCCCTACACGCGCATGAATGTCCGCACCGACCGTCTGGCACAGGCGGGATTCATCGTCATCACGGTGGGTAACCGCGGCGGCCATCCCGACCGCTCGAAGTGGTATCACAACTACGGCTACGGCAACCTGCGCGACTACGGCCTCGCCGACCAAAAGGCGGCCATCGAGCAGCTCGCGGCACGCTACGACTATATCGACATCGACCGCGTGGGAATACACGGCCACTCGGGCGGCGGCTTCATGTCGACGGCGGCCATACTGCAATACCCCGACTTCTTCAAGGCGGCGGTATCGTGCGCCGGCAACCACGACAACCGCATCTACAACCGCTGGTGGAGCGAGACCCACCACGGCGTCAAGGAGCAGGTAAGCGACAAGGGCGACACCACCTTCGTCTACCACATCAGCACCAATCCCGAGATAGCACGCCGCCTCAAGGGCCATCTGCTGCTCGTGCACGGCGACATCGACAACAACGTCCACCCGGGCAATACGCTGCGTGTGGTCGACGCCCTGATCCGCGCCAACAAACGTTTCGACATGCTCATGCTGCCGCAGCAGCGCCACGGCTTCGGCGACATGAACGAATACTTCTACTGGCGCATGGTCGACTACTTCACCGACTACCTGATCGACGGCCGCCAGACCGAGGTCGACATACCGCAACGGTAACGTCCGCATGCGCGGCACAGACGCCCGAGCCGGAGACGGTCCGGGCGTTTTCTTCGGCCGGGCGGCTGAAAATGGATTATTTTCGCTAACTTTGGATAATTATTGACACATAAAATTCTTCCGTACATGAGCATCGCAATACGCATCATCACCGCAGCGGCGGCAATAAGCGCCGCGATGGCATCCTTCGCACAAACGCCGCCCTCGGACAAGGGGTTCGTCATCGTGACCGACTACATCACGGCAGACGGCCGCACGGACGTCAGCGGCGCCATACAGCAGATCATAGACGACAACCCCAACCGCACGATATATTTCCCGGACGGGGTATATCTCATCTCCCGGCCAATACTCACTCCGGCCGAACCTACGAAGAGCGTCGCACTCGAGCTGTCGAACTACGCCGTCATCAAGGCCGTGCCCGAGTGGTCGCACGATGAGGCGATGATACGCCTCGGGGGCAAGGATCCCGCCAACAACATCACCACCCCGGGCAGCAACTACTACCTCTCGGGCGGCGTCATCGACGGCAGCGGCGTCGCCAAAGGCATATCCATCGACAGCGGCCGCGAGACCGTCATCCGCGACACCTCGATAAAGGACGTCACCACGGGCATACACATCAAGCACGGCGCAAACAGCGGCTCCTCCGACAGCGACATCCACGATGTCAACATCACGGGCAACAACCGTCCGGGCTCGGTCGGCGTGCTGGTAGAGAGCTGCGACAACACCTTCACCAACATGCGCATCGGCGGCGTATATACAGGATTCCGCATACGCGGCCAGGCCAACAGCCTGCGCAACATACATCCGCTCTATTACGGAGCCTCGGACGAGAGCTATGTCTCGACCTGCGGCTTTGCCGACGAAGGGGGCAACAACTGGTACGACTTCTGCTACAGCGACGAGTTCGCCACGGGCTTCATATGCACCGGCCGCAGCCTCTACGACAACTGCTACGTATACTGGTACTCGAAGCGCGGGACGAAACATACGGCCTTCCGTGCCCCGGGACGGTTCGAATCCGACATTATCAACCCCAACGTGGGACATTTCGGCCATAACGCCACCAAAGAAAATGTCGTTCTCGAGGTTGGCGAGGCGGGCGGCCGGGGAAAGATCATAAACCCCTACGTACGCGACCCGCACGTGGTAACCGACAACACACATGTCGAATATCTGAAGGAGTAGGCACGAAACTAATCGGCAAGAGACTGACGAAGCGACACTAAAATGTCCGGGACATGCGGTATTTCATAGAGTTGAGTTATGACGGCGCGGCCTACTGCGGCTGGCAGCGCCAGCGCGACGTGGCCACGGTGCAGCAGACGCTGGAGACGGCCCTCACGACGCTTCTGCGCCGCGACACGGAGACCGTGGGCGCGGGCCGTACCGACACGGGCGTCAACGCATCGTATTATGTGGCCCATTTCGATACTGCCGAGCCGATTGACTGCACGCATCTTACGGCCAAGCTCAACCGCATGCTGCCTGCGGACATAGCCGTATTCGCCGTGACTCCCGTCGCGGAAGGGGCGCACGCCCGCTTCGATGCCGTGGAGCGCGAATACAGCTATTACATCTGCCGCCGCAAGGACCCATTCCGCCGGTTCTCGTCATGGCAGTACGGCGTCAGCCTGGATGTTGAGGCGATGAACCACGCCGCGGCATTGCTGACGGCGGTGGACGACTTCACCACATTCGCCAAGCTCAACTCCAACAACAAGACCAACATCTGCCGCGTCATGCGGGCCGAGTGGCGGCAGGACGGCGACCTGCTCACCTTCACCATCCGAGCCGACCGTTTCCTGCGCAACATGGTGCGCTCGATCGTGGGGACGCTTGTCGATGTCGGCCGCGGCCGATACACGGTTGCGCAGTTCGAGGATATAGTCCGCAGCCGCGACCTCTCGCGCGCGAGTGCGGGGGCTCCGGCACAGGGGCTCTTCCTGAGCGACGTGCGCTACCCTGCCGAACTGTTCGTGCGCAGCGACAGGAGATAATCGCGCAGCCGCATACAACGAAAAGCGCTTCGGAATACAGGTCCGAAGCGCTTTTCACATACGTCGGGACAGCCCGACGGCTAAAGGTGTATCGCAGCCCCCATTGCGGCCTCGGCAGCCTCCATGATACCCTCGTTCATCGTGGGGTGTGCATGTACCGTGCGTGCTATGGCGTGGGCCGTCGCGCCGAGCGTGCGCGCCAATGCCGGCTCGCCCAGCATCTCGGTGACGTTCGCACCCACAAGGTGGGCTCCGATGAGTTTGTCGTCGGCATCGAATATCAGCTTTACGAAGCCGTCGCGGTCGCCCGCGGCCGTCGCCTTGCCCGACGCAGTGAAGGGGAAGCGTCCCACCTTGTATTCGATGCCAGCGGCACGCGCCTGCTGCTCGGTCATGCCCACAGACGCCACCTCGGGCGAGGTGAAGATACATGACGGTATGGCCCCATAGTCGAGCGGCTCGGGTTCCATGCCGCATATATGCTCGACGCACCGTATCGCCTCGGCCGATGCGACATGCGCCAGCGCCGGCGTTGCGATGATGTCGCCGATGGCATATACGCCCTCGGCCGCGGTGGCATAGTGTTCGTCGACCTTGACCTTGTCGCGCTCGACAACGACACCGGCCTCCTCGAGACCCATATCCTCGATGTTGGACTTGATGCCCACGGCCGACAGTACCACCTCCGCCGTCAGGGTCTCCACGCCCTTCTTGCCCTCAATCTCGACACGGCACATGCCGTCCTCCGCAACCGTGACGCCCTTGACCGTGGTCGAGGTGAGTACCGTGGCGCGCAGCTTGCGGAAGGCGCGCTCCATCTGTTTGGCCGTCTCCTCGTCCTCCAGAGGCATGATCTGCGGCATATATTCTATGAGCGTAACCTTTACGCCCAGCGTGGCATAGAGGCAGGCGAACTCGCTGCCTATGGCTCCCGAGCCCACCACGATCATCGACGACGGCAGCGACGGCAGCGCCAGCGCCTCGCGCGACGAGATCACATGCACACCGTCCACCGGCATGAAGGGCATCACGCGCGGCCGCGCCCCCGTGGCGAGGATCACGGCATCGGCCTCATATACCGTACCGTCTACATCGACACGGCCCTTTCCGGCCAGGCGCCCGAAGCCGTTTATAAGGTCTATGTTGTTCTTCTTAAGCAGGAAGGCCACGCCCTTGCTCATGGTCTCGGCCACCGAGCGCGAGCGCGCCACGATCTTGGCGAAATCGGGCTTGACCTCCCCCGCGATCTCGACGCCGTAGTGCGCCGCATTCCTGCAGCAGGCATATACCTGCGCACTCTTCAACAGGGCCTTCGTAGGTATGCAGCCCCAGTTGAGGCATACGCCCCCAGCCTCGGCCTTCTCGACTATGGCCACCTTGCGGCCCAGTTGCGCGGCGCGTATGGCGGCGACATAGCCGCCCGGGCCGCTTCCTATGACTATGATGTCGTACTTCATGATCCGCACCCGTTTAGTGTCTGTCGAGATACTTTACAAGCGACTGCAGCGCCTTTATCCCATAGACGAGAAATATGATTACGAGAACCTCTATTACGAGGCCGAGAAAGACTCCGAAAGAGCCCAGTCCCGAAAGGAAGTTTAATCCGAACATGATTCTGTAGTTTTAATGGTTGTTATTCTCTTATCCGTATATTCCGCTATCTGGCCTGCAGCACCTCGCCGTTATCCGCGGCCACGGCACGCTTCCACTTGTCGTTGTAGCCCGGGAACTGTATGTCGCCGGGGATGTCGCGGCCGTTGCCGTTGTCGACGAAGTGCGAGGCGTCGCCACCCTCGCCTATGACGTAGCGCAGCACGTCGTCATGCTCGCTCTTGACGTTGCCGTCCATATACTTTATCAGCAGGTACTTGTCCAGACGCGTCCAGTTCTCGAACATGACATTCGCCGTGTTGACGCTGAACTGCGTGAGGTACTTGCGCTGCTGTCTGGGCGACATGCCCTCCACGACAAAATCAACGCCCTCGACAGCCTTTATCATCGAGCGCTCCCAGAAGTCGACGACCTTGCGTATGTCGGCCGACATCATGTCGTAACGCATGTATGCAAAATTCGTGACACGGTTGAAGAGCCAGAATGCCGACGTGGGGCTGTACTCCAGCATCGAGCCGTTGTCCTCGGCCATGCACTCGGGCACCTCGGTCGTAGTGCAGTAGATCGGCGTGAGGCACGACGTGGCGGCGTCGTCCACACCGAACCACAGGATGCCGGTCTTGCCCGGCCGCGCCTGCCCTACCATCCAGAATCCCGTCTGCTGCGTGGCCGTGGCGCGTTCGTTGACATACTCCTTGCCGTCCACCTCGAACGACATCGGGCGCCAGCGGTACGGCAGGCCGTGGCCTCCGGCTCCGAGGTCCTTCGTCATATCCATCGGCGTACCCTCGAAGTGGTCGCGCATGGCATCAAACACCTGCTTGGGCGAGATCTTCTCCGCAGGCTTCACCCACAGGGGCATGCGGTTGTCGGCGTTATATCCCATCGCATAGTCCACATACTTGTCCATATCGTCGGCGAAGGTGCGGAAGAAACTCCACACGCGGGCCTCGCAACCGCGCATGGCGCTGAAGTTCAGCGGTGCGTATGCGTCGCAGAACGAGAAGTCGTCATCATCGCCCGTAAAATAGCCCTTCTCGCGGGCAAACGATACGACGTCGGGCGCATAGAGGCAATTCTCGGGATCGTCCTTCGGGAATGTGGTTATGCGGGCCTGGTTGGCGTGTGCGCAGATATACCCGTCGGGGATGCGGCGCGCAACCCATACGATACCCTTGTTGCCGGGGCCCTTGCCTATGAGCTCCATGATCCACGCCTCCTCGGTGTCGGCTATCGAGAAGCTCTCGCCCGACGAGGCATAGCCGTAGGTGTTCGCCAGGTCGACTATCACGTCTATGGCCTCGCGCGCCGTGCGGGCACGCTGCAGGGCAATGTAGATAAGCGACCCGTAGTCAATACGTCCCTCGGGGTCCACAAGCTCCTCACGGCCGCCGTAGGTGGTCTCGGTGATGATGAGCGAGTGCTCGTTCATGTTGCCCACGGTCGAATAGGTAGTGGCGGCCTGCGGTATGTCGCCCAGGTACTTGCCCGTATCCCACTCGTACACGGGCATCATGGCGGCGGCGCGCTTCGCGGGAGTGTACTTGTAGAGGCACCCGTATAGCTGGTGCGAGTCGGCGGCGTAGGTGACCATAATGGAACCGTCTGTCGAGGCACCGCGCGTGATTATGAAATTCGTGCAGGCCGACGCATCGCCGCCAGCAACAACCCCCGCAACAGCGAGGGCAAGTGTCAAGAATATCTTTTTCATCCTTTTATTTGTTTTTAATCCGTTATTACATTCCCTTCTCTCGTACATGTTCGGCCTCGAACGCCGCCACCGCCTTCGCCACCGATCCGTGCAACAGCAGCAGCCGCTGCGCCCGTTCGTACGGCAGCCCCAGCGCGTCGACTATCATGCGCGTGCCGCGGTCCACCAGTTTGGCGTTCGTGAGCTGCATGTTGACCATGCGGTTGCCCTTCACGCGGCCGAGACCTATCATCGCCGCCGTGCTTATCATGTTGAGCGTCATCTTCTGCGCCGTGCCCGCCTTCATGCGCGAGCTGCCCGTGACGAACTCGGGGCCCACGACCACCTCGATCGGTATCTCCGCCTCGTGTGCCAGCGGCGAGTCGGGATTGCACGCTATCGAGGCGGTAAGGATACCATGACGGCGAGCCTCGCGTACGGCACCAATTACATAAGGCGTGGTTCCCGAGGCGGCGATCCCCACCAGCGAGTCGGCCTCGCATATGTCATGTGCCTGCAGGTCGAGCCATCCCTGCCGCATATCGTCCTCGGCCCCCTCGACGGGGTTGCGCAGGGCCGTATCTCCGCCGGCAATGACCCCTATCACAACCGTGGGCGGCATGCCGAACGTAGGCGGTATCTCCGAGGCATCCAGGACACCGAGACGGCCGCTCGTGCCGGCACCGATATAGAACAACCGGCCGCCGCGACGCATGCGTTCGGTCAGGCGCTCCACGAAATGCGCGATCCGCGGCAGAGCCCGTTCCACGGCATCGGCCACGGCATGGTCCTCGCGGTTCATGGCGGCGACGATCTGTGCCGCACTCATCTTTTCGAGGTCGTCGTAATGCGACGCCTGCTCGGTTATCTTCTCAAAGCTCATTTTCCATCCTTATGATATTCCACCATTCCCGCTATGGGCGAGGCTTCGATACGGCCCACAGTAATGGAACAGCGCTCCAACACCCTGCGCAGGCGCTCCTCAAAAGCTGCCGCAACACCCCCGGTAAAATGTACCGGCATAGAGGTTATACCCTCATACTGCATCAGGTTGCGCTCGACGAAGGACTCAAAGGCACGGTCGACGCAGCGCGCCACCTCCGGCTCCCCGATATGCCGCGCGGCAAATGGTACGAACGAGGCGAGGTAGCGGTTCGCATTCGGCCGGCGGTAGACATTCTCGATAATTGCCGTGTATGATGTGCCGCACTCGCCATACAACATCTCCACCGTCCGGCGCGGCATCAGCCCCTTCAGCGCATCCGCCACGACCATGCGGCCTATGCAGGCTCCGCCGCCCTCGTCCCCGAGGACATACCCCAGCGGCGGGACATTGGCCGCAAGACGTTCGCCGTCGTACAGTGCCGAATTGGACCCCGTACCGAGGATGCAGGCTATGCCCCGTTCATGCCCGCACAACGCCCGCGCGGCACCGAGCATGTCGCTTTGTATCTCCACTTCGGCCGCTGGAAACACATCGCGGATCGTCCGCTCCAATTCCAACGTAGCCGCAGCGCCGGCTATGCAGCCGGCACCGTAAAAATGTATCTCACATACATCCGCGCCGTGCAGTTGCGGCAGCAGTTCATCGCGCAGCACGGTTTCCATCCCCGCAACGGGCATCGTCACGGGATTTATCCCCGATGTCGAGATCGTTTCTACCTCACGGCCGTCCACTGCGGCCCAATGGCACTTGGTGCCTCCGGCATCCGCTATCAGTATCATCTGGCAACACTCTTTTTAAGTGACAGCAGCCACATCCCGACCGCCGTAAAGAAGGCGTTCAGAAGCAGTATCTCGTAACTGAACCTGTAGCCGCCGAACCACCGCTCGGAGTTGAGCTGCAGCACGAGACACAACACCACGCCCGCCACCGCCGCCACGGGCACGTAACGGTCCGCAGGGTGCCGCCGCGAGAGGATTCCGAAGGCGAACATGCCGAGGATGGGGCCGTACGTATAGCTGGCCAGCGTGTAGACCATATCTATGAGGCTGGTATTCTTGCAGGCGTCGAATATGAGGATGAACACACCCATCATGACCGCCATACCCACATGCACGCGCTTGCGGACACGCGTAAGGCGCTCCTCGTCGTAACGTTTCGTGCCATGCATTATATCGACCGTAAACGACGTCGTAAGGGCCGTAAGCGCCGATCCTGCCGCCGAATATGTCGACGAGATCAGCCCCAGCACGAAGAGCACGCCCACCACCAGCGGCAGTCCGCTCTGCGTGGCCACATAGGCAAAGACCTCGTCGCTGTCGCCTATGGCCGCGGCACCCGCGGCATCTCGCATGGGAAACAGCGCATCGGCCGAATGGGTTATGCCCTTGCCCGCAAGGTAGATGTAGAAGAGCACGCCGAGAAACAGGAACATCGCTATGACTACCGCCTGCAGCAGGATCGAGATCACGATATTCTTCTGCGCCTCGTGCGGGTTGCGGCACGAGAGCGTGCGCTGCATCATGTCCTGGTCGAGCCCGGTCATGGCTATGGCCATGAATATTCCCGCCAGGAACTGTTTCCAGAAGAAGCGTCCGTCGTGCGGATCGTCCAGAAAGAGCGTGCGCGAATATTCGTGTTCCGAGACCTGCGAGAACGCCTCGCCGAAACCTATGCCCAGCTCGCGCATCATGAAAACGATGCATAGCACGACACTGCCAACGAGGCAGAACGTTTTGAGCAGGTCGGTCCCGATGACCGAGCGGACCCCTCCGCGGCGCGTGTAGAGCCACACCAGAGCCATCATCAGCACCACGTTCACCACGAACGGCACACCGTAGGGCCCGAACACGAGCGTCTGCAGCACGGCACATACAAGGAACGCCCGCAGCGCCGCCCCCGTCATCTTCGAGATGAAGAAGAACCATGCTCCCGTGGCATATGATCCGGCGCCGAAACGATCGTCGAGATACTGGTAGAGCGATATGACGTTGAGGCGATAGAACATGGGAATAAGGACGTATGCTATGACGATATTGCCGATGACGAAGCCGGCGACCATCTGCAGGTACGAGAATCCGCTCTGCGCCACCGATCCCGGCACCGAGATGAACGTCACGCCCGATATCGCCGCACCGACCATGGCCAGAGCCGCCACGAGCCACGGCGTACGCCGCCCGCCCGTAAAGAAGGTTGCGTTGTCGCCGCGCCGCGAAGTGCGCCACGATATATAGAAGAGCACGGCCAGATAGAGTGCTACGGTGATTGCCACGGTTACGGGTTTCATGTCGGGTCTGTCGCTTTAGCTGTCAAAGTTACGGAAAAATAGTCGGAAAGCGAAAGTTTTGCCCCACAAGATTCGCCGCAGCAGGACATCATGGCATGATCGTCCGAAAATCCTGCACCGCCGCCATCCCGCAGCATGGGACGCATGTCGGGACAATGACTTTTTTACTGCACGATTTGACACACTGCACCGCCGCCTCGTTTTTATTGGTTATCTTTGTGAACAGAGCCCCTTCCGAACATATCAAATACGGGAACCATGAAAAAGATCGATCGCCGCACATTCCTGCGGCGCGCCGGAGCCTCGGCGGCAGCCGTGGCCGCAGGCGCATACTGGAGTCCATACGCCGCGGCAAACATCTCCGCAGGCGGCGGTGTGGAGAATGCCGCAGACAAAGCCCCCGCCGGAGAGATCTCGCATGAGGGCGGCCGCATCACGTCTCACCCCGAGGACAACGGCCTCGCGCTGGTCAATCCCAACATGGGGTGGACGATGCACTTCTACTCGAACATACTCGCCAACTACGGCTCGCAGCTCGCCCCGTCGGATACGGTGGACGACTTCCCGGGGCTCGGCGCTGTCTACCTGCGCGTGCCGTGGGCCTTTGTCGAGCCGGAGGAGGGCGTATTCGTATGGGAGCTGCTCGACACGCCCGCACAGCGGTGGATCGACAAGGGGTGCATGGTCGCCTTCCGCATCAGCGCCATGGAGAGCTGGCTCTACCATGCCACACCCGAATGGGTCTTTGCCGCCGGAGCCGCGGGATACGACGTCGACGGCCACTACAAGGAGCCCGGATACGACGACCCGATATTCCTCGAGAAGGTCGAGGCGTTCGTGCACGCCATGGCGGAGCGTTACGACGGCAATCCGCATGTGGCCTTTGTCGACATAGGCCACTACGGCATGTGGGGCGAAGGCCATACTGTCATGACCTCGCCCGTACACGGACACTCGTGGGGACTGGAGACGCAGAAACGCATGATCGACATCTACCTGCGCCATTTCCGCCGCACGCAGCTATGCATATCCGACGACTTCGCAGGCCACAACGCCCCCGGCAGCCGATTCCCCATAACCGACTACGCTTTCGAGCATGGTGTCACCATCCGCGACGACAGCATCCTCGTGCAACCCTACCCCGATTCGTGGTACCACTCCCAGATGGCGCAGCTCTTCTGGCCCGAGATGCCCGTGATCCTCGAACACGAGCACTACGGCAATGCGCTCAAGCGCGGCAGCTGGGACAAGGAGCTGCTCCTGAAATCGGTCGAGGATTACCACGCCTCATACATGTCTATACACTGGTGGCCGCGCGTGCTGCTGGAGGAGAACCGCGATATCATCGACCGCATAAACCGCCGCCTGGGATACCGGCTTTCGCCCCGGAGCGTTACATGGCCCGAGCGTGTGGCCATGGGCGAAGAGTTCGGGATAGCCTCGTCGTGGCGCAACACAGGCGTGGCGCCATGTTACGGCGGCGGCTTCCCGTGCTACACGCTCAAGGACCGTGACGGCGGCATAGTATCGGTACTGGTGGACGACTCTCTCGACGTGCGCACGCTCGGGGTCGCCGCCGAGGGCCAGGCTCCCGCGAAGGAGACATCCCGGCGTTTCCGCATAGCGCCGCGCTATGCCGACCGTGCCGGCACCTTCTTCCGCACATGCCGTGCGGGCGAATACGATCTCTATCTTTCGGCAGGCATGCGCGACGGAACTCCCGTATACCGTCTGCCCTTCCCGGGTGACGACGGACACAAACGCTACCTGCTCGGACGCATAACACTAACAGAATAACAATCCGGCACCTGTCACCATGCGCAGTACACTGAATACCATACTCCTCCTGCTGCTGACGGCGGGCATTCACTCCGCCGCGGCGCAGAACTACGGCAACGGCCTGCCCGCAACCGATGCCCTCGGCCGCCGCCTTCCCGACAGCGAAGAGGTCGGCCCCCCGAGAAAACGCTACGTAGGGATATTCTATTGGACATGGCACACCAATTTCGCCGAGCAGGGCGTATGTATCCCGAGCGAGGTTATCGCCCGCCACCCCAAAGCGGCATTCGACTACGAACATCCGGCATGGCCCAGGGATATAAACACATGTTTCTGGGGCGAGCCCCTGTTCGGCTTCTACCGCGACACCGACCGCTGGGTTCTTCGGCGTCATGCCGAGATGCTCGCCGATGCCGGGGTCGACGTGATATTCTTCGACTGCACCAACGGGTCGTTCACGTGGCGCGAGTCGTACATGGCCCTGTGCGAGGTCTTCGCCGAGGCGCGGCGCGACGGCGTCCGTACGCCGCAGATAGCCTTCATGCTCGCCTTCGCCCCCACGGAGGGCAGCCGCGAGGCCATAAAGGAGATATACAACGACCTCTACAAGCCCGCCGTATATGACGACCTCTTCTTCCACTGGGAGGGCAAGCCGCTCATCATGGCCTACCCCGAGATGCTGGGCGACGTGGAGGGTGACCCCGCCGCGACGGCACTGCACCGCGAGATACGCGAATATTTCACCTTCCGGCCCGGGCAACCCCTATACAACAAGGGCCCCGAAAGGGCCGACCACTGGGGCTGGCTCGAGATATACCCGCAGCACGGCTTCGCCCCGACGGCGTCGGGACGCTTCGAGCAGGCCACCGTGGGCGTGGCGCAGAACTGGACGGCGGCACACGGACTGAGTGCCATGAACACGCCAGGGGCCTTCGGCCGCAGCTACACGGCCGCACGGGGACACGACACCTCGCCCGACGCCGTATTGTGGGGATATAATTTCCAAGAGCAGTGGGACCGCGCCATAGAACTCGACCCCGACATGATCTTTATCACGGGGTGGAACGAGTGGGTCATGGGGCGCCACCGCGAATGGTCCGACCAGCCCAATGCCTTTCCCGACCAGTTCGACGAGGAGCACAGCCGCGACATAGAGCCCATGCGCGGCGGCCACGGCGACAACTACTACTATCAGATGGTGGCCAACATACGGCGGTTCAAGGGCATGCCCGCCGCCGACATCACGGCCTCCGCCCCTAAACGCATCTCCATCGACGGGCATTTCGGCGACTGGGAGGACGTGAGCCCCGAATACCGAGCTTCTCGCGGCAATACCGTCATACGCGACAGCCGCGGCTGGGGCGGCCTATACTACCGCGATTCGAGCGCCCGCAACGACATCGTGGCCGCCAAGGTGGCGCATGACGACGACTACATATATTTTTATGTGGCGTGTGCCGACGAGATAACCTCCCCGGCCGACCCGCAATGGATGCGTCTCTACATAGACATCGACCGCGACCATGCCACGGGCTGGGAGGGATACGACTTTCTGGTCAACCGCACCGCCCCCGACGGCCGGCATGCCGTCGTGGAACGCAACGGCGGCGGATGGCGGTGGGAACATGCCGGCGAGGCGCAGTTCCGTGTTGCGGGGTGCGAGATGGAGCTTCGTATCCCGCGCAAGGTGCTCGGCATCGCGCGCGGCACGGATTTCGAGATCGAGTTCAAGTGGGCCGACAACACGCAGCACGACGGCGACATCTCCGATTTCTGGGTCAGCGGCGACACCGCCCCCGCGGGGCGCTTCAACTATGCGTACCGCACACGCCGCCCGTCGGGAGAGTAGCCACGCCATGCGGACACGCCTACCGATGCGGCTGCGACACGCCATACGGGACCGAAGAATTTGGCCCGATCCCAAAAAATACGTACATTTGAGGTATAAAAACCTTATCACATGTCTCTCATAGAGGATAATCTGCACAATGTGCGGGCCACGCTGCCCGAGGGAGTCAGGCTGCTGGCCGTATCGAAATTCCACCCTGCCGAGATGATACGCGAGGCGTACGATGCCGGGCAACGGCTCTTCGGCGAGAACCGCCCGCAGGAGCTCAAGGAGAAGTACGCCCTGCTGCCGAAGGACATCGAGTGGCACATGATAGGCCACCTGCAGACCAACAAGATCAAATACATAGCCCCCTTCGTCACCATGATCGAGTCGCTCGACAGCGAGCGCCTCGCCGCAGCCATAGACAAGGAGGCCGCCAAGTGCGGCCGCGTGATAGACTGTCTTCTGGAGATACACGTGGCGCAGGAGCAGACCAAGTCGGGCTGGGACTATGCCGAACTCGAAGAGTTCGTGCGCGGCGGCGGCTTTGCGGCATATCCAAATATCCGTATCCGCGGCGTGATGGGTATGGCCACCTTCACCGACGACGAGACCGTCGTGCGCGGCGACTTCATGCGTCTGGCGGAGTGCAAACGCGCCCTTGCCCCATATTTCGGCGAGGCATTCGACACCCTTTCGATGGGCATGTCCGAGGACTACCCCATCGCTGTCGAGTGCGGCGCCACCGAGGTGCGCATAGGCTCCACCATATTCGGGCCGCGGGTATACTGACCCGCCGCACCGTCACAATACGGGGCCGGATGCGAACGACATCCGGCCCCGTATCATTTTGCCCGCGTACACGGGCGTGTCACCTCACGCGTATGCGCTGCCCGATGCTCAACTTGTCGGGATTCTTCAGTCCGTTGAGCTGGCAGAGCTTGCTCACCGTGGTGTGGTAGTTGATCGCTATGCGGCCCATCGTGTCACCCTTCTTGACGATATGGTACTGCACGGCGGCGGCCTGCGCGGCGATCTTCTTGTCCTCCTCCTCGCTCTTGATCTCCTCGTCGAAGTCCTGAGTAAATTTCGAGTAGATGCTGAAATAGCTCTTCTTCAGCAGGAATGTCTCACGGCGCAGCGTTCCCGTCGTGAAGTCTATAAGGCGCTCGGGATCGAACGACTGCCCCTTATAGCGCGTCTCGAAATGGAGATGCGGCCCCGTACTGCGGCCCGTGCTGCCGCCATATCCTATGAGCTGCCCCGCCGTCACCCACTCGTTGGGTTTCACAAGGCGCTCCGACAGGTGGCCGTAGTAGGTCTCCAGACCGTTGTCGTGGCGGATGATTATGAGGTTGCCGTAGCCGCCGTTCTGATATTGCGAGATACGTACGCGCCCGTCGAAGGTGGCATATACGGGATCGCCCACCTTCAGCCCGATATCGGTACCCTGATGGCTGCGGCGGCGCCGTACGCCGTATTTCGAATTGATCTTGCCTATATGAGGATAGTGGTAGCTCTTGAGCGAGTCCACAAGGTCTATCACAACCGATACGGGCATGTCCTTCAGCTCGACGTCGTAGGCCTGCAGCTTGACCGTATCCCAGTCCGACGTGAAGACCGTATTGTCCTCGGCCGGGATGTTGCGGTTACGGACATATCGCCACGTGTTGTCGTTGAAAAGCACGATGCTCACACCCTCGTTCGACGACGGCACGGTATCGACGACGATCATCTCCTCGTCGATCGTACGGCCCGACTCGAGCGGCACGCGGCGTATTACGATCACGTCCGACGAATCCTGCCGCACCGAATCGGCTGCTTCGCGCGCGGAATCCGTACGCAGAGAATCCGCCTCGTTCGTCACCGCCTCCTGCGCCCGCACAGATGCACAGGCGGCAAAGAGTAGTGCAAGTGATATTATTTCTGTTTTCATTCGATGTTTTCGTTATGTTTTTCAGGTAATTATCTCTTTTCCTCCTCACGGAGCAGCTGTTCGGCGCACTCCAGAGCCTTGTAGAACTCCTCGCCGAAACGCCTTACGATCGGTTCGCGCAGCGCCCTGTACACCGGCACGCCGGCACGGCGGCCGCACCTGACGGCCGGAGAACATATATGCCAGCGATGGTAGTTGAGTCCGTACGCCCCGTTCGAGAAACGCACCACACGTATCGGATAGAGGTGGCACGATACGGGCTTGATGAAGCCGCACCGTCCGTCGCGGCAGGCCCGCTCGATGGCGCACAGCGTAACGCCGTTCTCCATCACCGAGTATGCACACTCGGCACCTCCGACAAGCGGTGTGGTCAGGTCGCCGTCATCGTCAAGGACGGCATATCCCTGCTCCTGCACGGCACGACGGCCCTCGTCAGTCATATATGGAGCATAGTTCGGATATTCCTTCTCGAGCAACGCCACCTCGTCCGCCTCAAGTGGCGCGCCGGCATCGCCCTCGACACAGCAGGCACCCTTGCAGCGCTTCAGGTCGCAGAGGAAGGGCTCGAGCAGGATCTCGTCACTCACTATCTTGTCGTCGATCTCGATCATCGTCTCTTCGGATGTCAAGGGTTATATATGTCCTTATATCGGAACTCGAGGATCTCCTCGGCCATATCGATGAACTGCCTTGCCTCGCCGTTCCCGGGAGCGAGTTCCTCGGCACGGCGGAAGTCGTTGATGGCGGCGCCCCACTCGTTGCGGCGGAAGTAGCACTTGCCGCGCTCGAGATAGAGCTGCGCATTCTTCGGCTCGCGCGCCATGGCCGCCGTGAGGCTCGCGATCTTCGCCGCGGAGGTCCACAGCCCGTGTTCGCGGATATATTGCAGCACGTCGCCGTCGACCATATCCGACACGTCGCCGTTCATCTCCAGCGTCTCGCGTATGCGCGTCGACGAATACTCATATCGGGGAGCATCCTCCAGCACCGTCGTGCGCGGCGTCGTGAAACGTATCGGCTCATCGGGGCGTGGATATACCAGCAGGTCGTAGCCCTCGATTATCGCGTCGGCCTCGCGCCACAGAGGCAGCTGGTTCACTATGTCGCTGCCCATGAGTATCGAGAAGGACATCTCCGTCCCGTAGTTCCGCGTAAGGTGGCGCAGCGTGTTGATCGTATATGACGGCTTCTCGAGAAGGAACTCTATCACCGAAGGACGTATGCGGTCGGGATAACGCGAGTTGCGGCAGGCCCTTTCTGCCATCTCCAGACGGTCCATCTCGGGCGCCTGCATCCATTCGGCCTTGAAGGGGTTCTGCGGCGAGACGATCATCGCCACCTCGTCACCCAGACCCTTGTCCATGACATGCTCCGCCATGGCCGTATGGCCCTTGTGTACGGGGTTGAACGACCCGAAATAGAGTATCATCCGTCGCTTCGCCATGGCTATACCCGTTTGCCGAGAAATTCACGTATGATACGCTCGACCTGCGCCACGGCATCATCCAGCACGTCGTTCACGACAATATGGTCGAACTCGCCCGACTTGGACAATTCAAACGAAGCCTTCGCCACCCGCTTTTCTATGGTCTCCGCAGAGTCGGTGCCGCGCCCCTCGAGGCGGCGGCGCAGCTCCTCGACCGAGGGCGGCATGATGAATATCGAGCAGGCGTTGTCGCCGAAGATATGTTTCAGGTTTATACCTCCCATCACGTCGACGTCGAAGACTATGACGTTGCCCTTGGCCCAGATGCGCTCCATCTCGCTGCGCAGCGTACCGTAGCAGGTGCCGCCGTAGACCTCCTCCCACTCGACGAAGTCGCCCGCCTCGACGCGTCGCGAAAACTCCTCCTGCGTGAGGAAAAAGTAATCGACGCCGTCGCGCTCCGTGCCGCGGGGCTTGCGCGACGTGGCCGAGACCGAAAACTCGAACTGCGGGAATACCGCCAGCAGACGCCGTACGATCGTGGTCTTGCCCGAGCCGCTCGGCGCCGAGAATATGATGAGTTTGCCTTCGCTTGCCATCGTTTACAGTATGTTGAGTACCTGTTCCTTGATCTTCTCCAGCTCATCCTTCATCTTCACGACGAGGATCTGCATCTCCGACTGGTTGGCCTTCGAGCCGAGGGTGTTGATCTCGCGGCCCATCTCCTGAGCGATGAAGCCCAGCTTGCGGCCCGCCTCGGCCTCCGTGCCGGCAACCTCGCGGAAATAGCGGCAGTGGTTCGCAAGGCGCACCTTCTCCTCCGTGATGTCGAGCTTCTCGATGTAGAATATCATCTCCTGCTCCAGGCGGTTGGTGTCGACATCGACCTTCAGCTGTGCGAGGTTCTCGCGTATGCGGGTACGTATGGTATCGGCACGGGCCGCCTCGTAGGGCTCGACCTCGTGCTTGTACTCCTCGATCTTGTCGACGCGGCGCAGCAGGTCGGCGATAAGCGTCGCACCCTCCTGCACGCGGAAGGCATCCAGCCGTTCGAGGGCCTCCCCCACGGCGCGCATCACGGCATCGCTCTCCTCCTGCGAGAGGGTCTCGGCCTCGGCCGACACCACGTCGGGCAGACGAAGCACGGCGGGAATGACGGCGTCGTAGTCGGCCGAAATGCCCGAAAAATTCATCGCATCGTCGATCTGCCGAACATACTCACGGAAGATTTCGCGGTTGATGACAGCAGAGGTGTGCGGCACGGTGCTCTCCACCGTCACCGTCAAATCGATCTTGCCGCGGCGCAGGGCGGCACTCGCCGCCGAGCGCACGTCATACTCCAGCGAGCGGTAGAGCATGGGCAGCTTGACGCTCAGGTCGAGCTGCTTGGAGTTGAGCGACCGTACCTCGGCCGTTATCTTTTTCGTCGGCAGCGATACCTCGCTCTTGCCGAATCCCGTCATGGATTTTACCATATCTGAAGGATTTAAACTGTTGATCCGTAAAGGAAAATTCGAACCCGCCATAAAGCATGCGGCAGAGCCCGGGAAAATCCCGACAAAGATAATCATCGACGCCCGTTAAAACAAATTTCGAAAAGACAAAAGTACGGTATGTCTCCCGCCATGCGCAGCCGCAGCCCCATGCAAACGGCAGTGGCCGCCTGCGCGATCGTTACGGCACGGCCCCATGACATCCATACGCATCCCGCCGTCTCTGCGCCGGCTTCGGCCCTAATAGCGCAACATTCCTACGGTTAACAATTTATAGCCACTTTGCCATCAGTTCCGTACCGCACGGTCCGGCAACCGCCTCCGAAGCCGTCCATATGCATGCCGCGTGCGAATATGTTGAAAAGTGTAACCGGCGAAAATTGTTTCGGTTTGTCACACATTGGGGGCGATAGAATGCCATTTTGTTATTAAAAAATATTAATAACTAAACATTTTACATGTTTTTTGTTAAAAAAGACTATGAATCGAGCAAAAAAATATGCATTATTATTTTGATTAATCATATTTTTCAAGTTACTTTGTAAGGCGAAGTTAAAGTAATAACCATATAAACCATTCGACAGTATGAAGAAGTACAATTTCAATGCGGGACCCTCGATCCTGCCCGACGCGGCAATAGAGGCTGCGGCAAAAGCCATTATCGATTTCGACGGCACGGGACTGTCGCTGCTCTCGATATCGCACCGCACAAAGGAGTTCGAGGGCGTATTGGAGGAGGCCAAGAGCCTGTTCAGGGAGCTGCTCAACATCCCCGACAACTACAGTATATATTTCGTCGGCGGCGGCGCCAGCACCCAGTTCTTCCATATCCCGGCCAACTTCCTCAAGACAAAGGCCGGATATGTCAACACCGGCGTATGGAGCAAGAAGGCCATCAAGGAGGCCAAGTTTTACGGCGAGGTAGAGATCGTGGCTTCGTCGGAGGACCGCAACTTCACATATATACCCAAGGGCTTCGACATACCGTCGGATCTCGACTACCTCTATATATGCAGCAACAACACCATATACGGTACCGAATACAAGACGGATATCGACTCGCCCGTACCCCTGATCGCCGACATGAGCTCGGACATCCTGAGCCGCCCCGTCGACGTATCGAAGTATGCCATGATCTACGGCGGCGCGCAGAAGAACCTCGCCCCCGCAGGCGTCACCTTCGTCATCATCCGTAACGACATGCTCGACCGTGTGGCACGACCCCTGCCCACGATGGTCAACGTCAAGACCCACGTCGAGAACAACTCGATGTTCAATACGCCTCCCGTATTCCCCATCTACGTACTGCGCGAGACGCTCAAGTGGATGAAGTCGATCGGCGGCATGGAGGAGATGTACCGCCGCAACAAGGAGAAGGCCGCCCTGCTCTACGCCGAGATCGACCGCAACAGTCTCTTCCGCGGCACGGCCGAGAAGGAGGACCGCTCGCTGATGAACATCTGCTTCGTCATGAGCGAGGGCAACGAGGATCTGGCTCCCGAATTCCTCGAGTTCGCCAAGTCGAAGGGGATGGTCGGCGTCAAGGGACACCGTCTCGTGGGCGGCTTCCGCGCCTCGTGCTACAACGCCTGCCCCAAGGAATCGGTGGAGGCTCTGGTGGCCTGCATGCAGGAGTTCGAGAAGATGCACAAGTAACATTACGCACGGTGCCGGGCATGCCGCACGATGCCGTGCGCCGCAACCGGCGCCCTGACGCCCCCATGAACCATTAAAACGAACAAAGTCATGAAGATATTGATAGCAACCGAGAAACCCTTCGCACGCGAGGCCGTGGAGGGGATCAAGGCGATATTCGCCGAGGCGGGATACGAAACCCTCCTGCTCGAAAAATATACCGACAAGGCGCAGCTTCTGGAGGCTGTGGCCGACGTCGAGGGCCTCATCATCCGCAGCGACAAGGTCACGGCCGAAGTATTGGCCGCGGCACCCAAGCTGCGCATCGTCGTCCGTGCCGGCGCCGGCTACGACAATGTCGATCTGGCGGCCGCCAAGGCCAAGGGCGTGGTGGTGATGAACACCCCGGGCCAGAACTCGAACGCCGTGGCGGAACTCGCACTGGGCATGATGGTTTACATGGCGCGCAACCAGTTCACCGCAGGTACCGGCAGCGAGCTGCAGGGCAAGCGTATCGGCATCCACGCCTACGGCAACGTGGGACGCCTGGTAGGCCGCAAGGCAAAGGCACTGGGTATGGAGGTGGCCGCTTTCGACCCCTTCATCACAGACGGCGCCCTGTTCGAGGCCGACGGCGTACGCAAGGTGGAGAGTGTCGAGGAGCTCTACGCCTCGTCGGACTACCTCTCGCTGCACATCCCCGCAACCGAGCAGACGAAACGCTCCATCGGGTACAAGCTGCTCATGTCGATGCCCAAGGGCGCCACGCTGGTAAACACCGCCCGCAAGGAGGTGATCGACGAGGAGGGGTTGAAGGCCGCCCTCACGGAGCGTCCCGACCTGAAGTACATTACCGACATAGCCCCCGACTCGAAGGATGAACTCGCCGCGCTCTTCGGCAAGCGTTTCTTCGCCACGCCCAAGAAGATGGGTGCCGAGACGGCCGAGGCCAACATCAATGCGGGTCTTGCCGCCGCTCGCCAGATCGTGGATTACATCGAAAACGGCAACACCCGTTTCCAGGTAAACAAATAGGAAACGCGATATGGTCAAGATAAAACCTTTCTGCGGAATACGTCCGCCCGCAGAGTACGCGGCCGAAGTGGCCTCGCGCCCCTACGACGTACTCAATTCGGCAGAAGCCCGACAGGAGGCCACGGAACGCTCGCTGCTGCACATAATCAAGGCCGAGATCGACTTCGACCCTACGGTCGACGAACACTCGCCCGAGGTATACGACAAGGCGGTCGAGAACTTCCGCCTGTGGAAGGAGCGCGGCTGGCTCCGGCAGGACGAAGAGGAGCACTACTACATCTACGCCCAGACGATGGATGGGCGCACGCAGTACGGCATCGCCATGTGCTGCCATTTCGAGGACTACCTCTCGGGAGCGATCAAGAGACACGAACTCACCCGCACCGACAAGGAGGAGGACCGCATGAAGCACGTCCGCAACCAGAAGGCAAACATCGAGCCCGTCTTCTTCACATATCCCGACAATGCGGACATTGACGCCATTGTCGACAGCGTGGTGTCGAATACGGCGCCCGAATACGACTTCACTGCGCCCGACGGATTCCGGCACCAGTTCTGGGTGATACGCGATGCGGAGAAGAACCGCCGCATAACGGAACTCTTCGCAGCCGTACCCGCGCTCTACGTCGCCGACGGACACCACCGTACGGCAGCCGCGGCACGCGTCGGACAGGAGTGCATGAAGAACAACCCGTCGCACCGCGGCGACGAGGAGTACTGTTATTTCCTCGCCGTGACCTTCCCCGCCTCGCAGTTGCGAATCATAGACTACAACCGCGTCGTGCGCGACCTCAACGGCCTAACAAAGGAGGAGTTCCTCGCACGGCTCGCGGAATCGTTCACCGTGGAGAAGAAGGGGTCGGAGATATACAAGCCCTCGGCGCTGCACAACTTCTCGATGTATCTCGACGGCGAGTGGTACAGCCTTACGGCCAAGGCCGGGACATACGACGACAACGACCCCATAGGGGTACTCGACGTCACGGTGCTGTCGAACCTTGTACTCGACCGCATCCTCGGCATCAAGGACCTGCGCACATCGAAACGGATAGATTTCGTGGGCGGCATCCGCGGCCTGGGCGAGCTGAAGAGACGCGTCGACAGCGGCGAGATGAAGGTTGCCTTCGCGCTCTACCCCGTCTCAATGAAACAGCTCATCGACATCGCCGACACGGGCAACATCATGCCGCCGAAAACCACATGGTTCGAGCCGAAACTGCGCTCGGGCGTGGTGATACACTCTTTCGACGGGAAATAAGGTGTGCCGCACGCTCGGGAGACACCACGAAACGGATCGGGAGACGCCTTTTGGTGTCTCCCGATTTATTATGCGCAGCGTATGGCTGGACCCTACTCGAGCAGCGATCCCATACTCGAATAGGGGAACTCGATGCGGGGCATGCCAACGGCATAGACGCCGATCTCGTACGGTGTGTAAAGGAACGTTATGCCGGTCGAGGTGACGCAGAAATTGTCCGTCGGCTTTATGTTCTCGGGATAGTATCCCATCTCGGAGAGTTGCGCCGTATCCGTATCGGGCATTCCGAGCTGCCAGCAGAGCAGACGCGTGAGCGCCGCAGGCAGTTTGGCCTTCTGTTCGGCCGAGAAGAAGTCGTCGAGCGTGAGCTTCTGCCCCGTCTCGAGCGAGTAGTTGAGGCCCTTGACCCAGCTTATGCCGTGGGCGCCGCCGGTGAACTGGTATCCCGTGACGATATACGAGAGAGTGCAGTCGAAGACCTCGATATCCGATCTTACCATCAGTTCATACGGGCCGTGCGAAAACTGCTCCTTGTCGCAGTTGTTCACGTCACGGAACTGCGCCGCAGCCATGTCGAAGGTCTTCTGCATGGTACGCGGCATGTCGCCCTCGAGGGCGAAGAAAGCCCTTCGGTTGGACTCCTCGATGGCTTTCAGGGTTTTGCTCTTGTCGGCATTGGCTATGCGGATATACGACATATCCACCTTGAAGGGCTGCTTGGTGTCGAACTCCTGCTGGTAGCTCTCGAAGGTAAACATCGGCGCGGGCGAACGGTCGCATGAGGCGAAAAGAACCACCGCGGCGGCAGTAAGGAGAAAAATCAGGCTTTTGTTTTTCATGATGCGACAAAATTGTGTTTCGGAATCGAAAACAAACATAATGATTTTTTCCCAATAAAAGAGGCGGGGAGCCAGAAATCGGAACACAAAAAACGCAACTGCCCCAATTGCCGGACATTACCGCAGCCGCGCCGCTCACGGCAGTGTGCGTATCGGAGAATTAAATGCGACCATAAGAACAATATTACAAATAAAAATCGTATCTTTGTGGGTATTTAATCGTAAGCATATGGCTAAAATAAAGGGAACCCTTGTAATCGACACCGAACATTGCAAAGGGTGCGGTGTCTGTATAGCCTCGTGTCCGTGCAATGTGCTTGCATACTCGAACGAGGTCAACGGCAAGGGATATCGTTATGTGATGATGGCGCATCCCGATTCATGTACGGGCTGTGCTTCGTGCGGAATTATATGTCCCGACAGTTGCATTGTGGTCTATAGACAAAAATTCGAATAGAATATGGCAGAGAAAGAGGTTAAATTGATGAAGGGCAACGAAGTCATAGCCCATGCTGCCGTCCGTTGCGGCTGCGACGGCTATTTCGGATACCCCATAACGCCCCAGTCGGAGGTGATGGAGACGCTCATGGAACTCAAGCCGTGGGAGACCACGGGCATGGTGGTGCTTCAGGCCGAATCGGAACTCGCTTCGATAAACATGGTCTACGGCGGCGCCGCCACGGGAAAAAGAGTGATGACATCGTCGTCGAGCCCCGGCATAAGCCTCATGAGTGAGGGTACGAGCTATCTTGCGGCGTGCGAACTGCCGTGTCTGATCGTCAACTGCCAGCGCGGCGGCCCCGGACTGGGAACGATACAGCCCTCGCAGGGCGATTACTTCCAGGCATGCAAGGGCGGCGCCCACGGCGACTTCCACCTCATAGTGCTGGCCCCGGCATCGGTGCAGGAGATGCACGACTTCGTGGAGCTGGGCTTCGAGCTGGCCTTCAAATACCGCAATCCCGCCATGATACTGGCCGACGGCGCCATAGGACAGATGATGGAGAAGGTGGTGCTGGCACCGCAGAAGCCGCGCCGCACGGACGCCGAGATCGAGGCCGAATGCGGCAGTTGGGCCGCCTGCGGCAAGGGCACGCGACGTGAGCGCAACATCTGCACCTCGCTGGAACTGCAGTCGGAGAAGATGGAGAAGATAAACCAGCGCCTGCAGGCCAAATATGCGGCCATCGAAGCCACGGAGGCCCGTTGGGAGGAGATCGACTGCGACGACGCGGAGTATGTGATCGTGGCCTTCGGCTCGTCGGCGCGCATCTGCTCGGCTACGGTCGAGACGGCACGTGAGCAGGGCATCAAGGTCGGACTGCTGCGTCCCATCACGCTCTACCCCTTCCCCGCGGAGGCCGTGGCAAAGCTCGCCGCACGCGGCGTCAAGGGGTTCCTTTCGGTGGAGCTCAACGCCGGACAGATGGTCGAGGACGTACGGCTCGCAGTGGCGGGCAAGGCTCCCGTGGCGCACTACGGTCGCCAGGGTGGCATGATGTTTACGCCCGACGAGGCGCTCGAGGCGTTGAAAGAGAAATTCCTAAAATAACGAATCATGGCAGAAGTTGAAATAAAACCCGAGAATCTGGTATATGCCAAGCCGCGCCTTATCACCGACGACGTGATGCACTACTGCCCCGGCTGCAGCCACGGCACGGTACACAAGCTGGTGGCCGAGGTGATCGACGAGATGGGACTCGAGAAATCGACCGTCGCCGTATCGCCCGTAGGCTGTTCGGTCTTCGCATACAAATATGTCGACGTGGACTGGGTCGAGGCGGCACACGGCCGCGCCTGCGCCGTGGCTACGGCCATCAAGCGTCTGAATCCCGACCGGCTTGTCTTCACGTATCAGGGAGACGGCGACCTTGCGGCCATAGGCACCGGAGAGACGATACATGCCGCCGCACGAGGCGAGAACATAGCCACCATCTTCATCAACAACGCCATCTACGGCATGACGGGCGGACAGATGTCGCCCACCACGCTGCTGGGAATGAAGACGGCGACAACGCCCTACGGACGCGACGCGCACCTGAACGGCTTCCCCTACAAGATTGCGGAGATGCTGGTACACCTCGACGGCGCGACATACATCACGCGCCAGAGCGTACACACGCCGGCCAACGTGCGCAAGTGCAAGCAGGCCATACGCAAGGCATTCGAGAACTCGCTCGCAGGCAACGGATACTCGCTGGTGGAGGTGGTATCGACCTGCAACAGCGGGTGGAAGATGTCCCCGGTCGAGGCCAACAAGTGGCTCGAGGAAAACATGATACCCTACTATCCGCTGGGCGACATAAAGTGTTCGCAGCTTCCGCGATAGAGGGTTGCAGGCAAGCGCAAAAGTAAGAGTAAACGAAATATGAAAGAGACGTTGATTATAGCCGGTTTCGGCGGACAGGGCGTGCTGTCGATGGGCAAGATATTGGCCTATTCGGGAGTCATGCAGAATTACGAGGTTACATGGATGCCTTCATACGGCCCCGAGATGCGTGGCGGTACGGCAAACGTCACCGTAATACTGTCGGACCGCCGTATTTCGTCGCCCATAGCCAACGACTACGACTCGGCAATCATACTGAACCAGCAGTCGTTGGACAAGTTCGAGAGCAAAATCAAACCGGGCGGGATACTGATTTACGACACCAACGGCATAACGCACGCCCCCACGCGTACCGACATCGAGATCTGGGCCATAGACGCTGCGGCCGAGTGTGCCCGCACGGGTCGCGCCAAGATGTTCAACACGATGATCCTGGGCGGATACCTCAAGGTGCGCCCCATTGTGGACATGAACAACGTTATGACGGGCCTCAAGAAATCGCTTCCCGAGCGTGCATGGCCCATGCTGCCCCAGAATGAGGAGGCGATACTCCACGGCGGCCAGATCATCCGACGCATACGGTAAGGGCTGCGGCCGGCCGCTACCGTGGTTTTGCCACAGAGGCACAATGCCGTCGTAACGATATTTTAATCTCCGCAAACGGAAGTCGGAAGCCGTTTTTCGTATTTTTGCACTACGGATCGCCTCCCCCGGCATAACGGAACGGGAATTGAGCCGACAACACAGAAGAAGAGTTTTGTTTCATCGGGCGCAAGCCCGCAAATATCTGCAATATGGACAAGAGACTGACCGTGGCTTTGGTGGCCCACGACAACATGAAACACGATTTGGCCGAATGGGTTGCGTGGAACTGGGAGAAACTGCTCTCGCATCGACTGGTATGTACCGGAACCACGGGACGCATCGTGGCCGAGACGCTCATGGAGCGTCGCAGCAAGGATGCCGCAAACTCGCGTTTCGACATCACGATGCTCAAGTCGGGCCCTCTGGGCGGCGACCAGCAGTTGGGCGCCATGATTGCCAACGGCGAGATCGACATGCTGATATTCTTCTGGGACCCCATGTCGGCACAGCCGCACGATGTGGACGTGAAGGCTCTGCTGCGTGTGGCCACGCTCTACAACGTACCTACGGCCATCAACCGTTCGTCGGCCGACTTCCTCATCTCGTCGCCCCTGATGGCACACGAGGAGTACACGCCCGTATTGAAGGACTACACGTCATACATCGAACGCACGCTGAAATAGCAGAAGGCAAATAATAGAGAATTCGCCCCGTCCCCCGTGTGGGGGGACGGGTTTTTCATGCCGTCCTTCCGGGAGCCATATACCGCATGGGAACACAATATATGCGTCGGCGAAGTATCTTTTCACAAAAAAAAGTTGCACGGCCCAACTGCTTTCCCTAAATTTGTGAAATGCGGAACCGGCAGCGGCCCACCCGCTGCAAACGCACCCGTATGCGCGCGGCCGGCCCCACACCACAACCGAAACCTGATTTCGCCCCATTGCGCCAACCATGAAATACGCAGCCAACTATATGAGTATCGTGGCGGTAGTATTGAGCCTCTGCCTGGGATATCCACGTCTGAAAAACGCCGAGACAGCGCCCGCACCGTACAACAGCGAGGCGGAGAGCGGGGTTTCGGCCGAATCGCAATGTTCCAAGTTTGTCATGTTTTTCCGCAACGGCCACGAAATAGATGTCGATCCGTGGCGTCGCAACACCCTGTACACGATGCTGCGCAACTATCCCGAGGAGATGATCGAAGCGCTGCACCGGGCCGATATGGCAGTACGGCTCAACGTATATCGCGAAATTGAGACCCTGCCTTCGATCGACGGCGCAGACATGGAGTTGCTGTATGCCGTCGTAACGGCCAGCAGAGGCGACATGGAGATACGCGCCAGCATAATACACTCTCTGGAGCGGTCGATGCAATATACCTCCGAATACGGGAGATAACGCCAGCGTCGTCGCGAAGTCGCATGAACCGTGCATGGCGGCGGCCATCAGCCTGCAGCCCGCAAATTTCCCGAAGATAGCCAACCATACAAACACGTTACCGACCTATGAAAAGAATCCTGCTGCTGTTCCTCATGTCGACGGCCGTATCGCTGTGCGCCGCCGGTGCGGAACCCGAAACGGAGCAGTTCGTCCCCTGCTACAAGTACCGCGTCTACCTCAAGGACAAGGGGCGCCGCACGGCATCTCTGATGAAACATCCCGAGCGTTACCTTTCGCCACGGTCGATCGAGCGGCGCGAAAAACAGGGCCTCGCCATCGACTACACCGACCTGCCCGTAAACGGGAAATACATACGCGGCGTAGCCGCGACGGGCGTCGAGGTATTGCTCCGCAGCCGCTGGAACAATACGCTTGTTGTGCAGTGCGAGGACACCACCCTGATGGATGCCGTGCGCGCCCTGCCATTTGTCAAGGAGGCCGTGCAGGTGGCACACTACGAAAAATCGCCGCTCAATATCAACAAAGACCGCCACGGCATGCTCTCGCAGGAGCCGTCCAATCCCGACACGTCGTACTATGCGCAAGGGGCCTCACAAATCAGTTCGCTCAACGGCCTGCCGCTGCATGAGGCGGGGTTCCGCGGCGAAGGGATGTGCATAGCCGTCATCGACGGCGGTTTCCTCAACACCGACACCATCCCCGCCATGCAGAACACCCGCATCGCGGGATCGCACAACTTCGTGATG
Organism: uncultured Alistipes sp.; assembly: GCA_949283205.1. Lineage (GTDB taxonomy): Bacteria > Bacteroidota > Bacteroidia > Bacteroidales > Rikenellaceae > Alistipes. The sequence continues at coordinate 41,005 of CASDSD010000032.1, forward strand.
CCCGGCGTATCGGTCTTCGACTGGAACAATGACCACGGGCAGGCTGTACTTTCGTGCATGGGAGCCAATACACCCCATGTCATGGTGGGCACTGCTCCCGAGGCGGAATATTGGCTTCTGATCTCTGAAGACGGCGGTTCGGAGCAACCCGTCGAGGAGGATAACTGGACCGCCGCCATAGAGTTTGCCGACAGCATCGGCGCCGACGTGATAAACAGTTCGCTCGGATACGGATCTTTCGACGCCCCTTACGGCAAGGTTCCATCGTACGAACATAACGGACGTTCGCGTCTCGTATCGCGCACGGCATCGATGGCCGCCTCGAAGGGTATGGTCGTATGCTGCGCCGCCGGCAACTCGGGCGAGGGGATACTAAGCACGATATCGGTCCCGGCCGATGCCGACAATATCATCACCGTAGGCTCTGTCGCCACTTTATACTCCAAGCAAGGAAAAAGCCGCGACGTGATGTTCTTCTCCTCTCGCGGCGGGTCGTACGACGGCCGAATCAAGCCCGATGTCGTATGCGAAGGGCTCAATGTCATAGGCAGCAACGGCACACGCACATTCTCCTACGGCACCTCGATCTCGACGCCCGTCATGTGCGGCATGGTGGCAAGCCTGTGGCAGGCGCTGCCCGAGCTTACCGCCACAGAAATAATAGATATCGTACGCCGCAGCGGCAACCGTGCCGACACGCCCGACAACACATGGGGTTACGGAGAACCCGACTTCGCCAAGGCGTGGGAGATGGGCAAGGCCCTCGCCGCACAAAAGGCGGCCGCAGCAGGGAACTGACGCGCAAATAACAAAAAGAATCGTCCCGACCTCTTTCCGGAAGTCGGGACGATTTTTATCATTCCGTACGGCCTATTCGCAATGGTATGTATCGAGGTCCTTCAACCCGAGCAGCAGATCGCGGTTGCCCATGCGGCGCTTGCCGGCCATCTGCATCGAGAGGATATGCACCACACCGTCGGCACACGTCACGGCGATGCTCTCGCGGCCGTCGCAGAGGATACGTCCCGTCGCGCCGGCATTCTCCCGCGCCTCGAAGCGCACCTCGAAGACCTTGGCCGAGGTCTGCTCCTCCACCCCGTCGCGCATGCGGCTCATGGACATCCACGCCGCAGGATATGGCGACAGTCCGCGCACGAAATCGACAATGCGGCGGCCTGGCCAGCTCCAGTCAATGCGGCAATCCTCCTTGAATATCTTGGGCGCAGGACGCAGAGTCGCCTCGTCCACATGCATCTGTTCGATCGGAGTATAGTCGCCCGAAGCGATCTTGTCCACAGTCTCCGTAACAAGGCGGCAGCCCTCGTGCATGAGTTTGTCGTACATCGTGCCCACGGTATCATCCGCGCCGATGGGCATCTCCGACTGTGCGATTATAGCCCCCTTGTCTATCTCGTGGTTCAGCAGGAACGTCGTCACGCCCGTGCGGGTCTCACCGTTGATTATGGCCCAGTTTATCGGCGCCGCACCGCGGTATTGCGGCAGCAGCGAGGCGTGCAGGTTGAACGTCCCGTAACGCGGCATCGCCCATATCACCTCGGGCAGCATGCGGAATGCTATCACTATGCCCAGATCGGGCTGCAGCGCACGCATCGCCTCGACAAATTCGGGCGCCTTGAGTTTTTCGGGCTGCAGCACGGGCAGTCCCAGTTCGCGCGCGGCGACCTTCACGTCGCTCTCGTGCATCTTCTGCCCGCGGCCTGCGGGTTTGTCGGGAGCCGTAACCACGGCAACAACATTATACCCCTCCTCCACGAGCCGCCGCAGCGACGGCACGGCGAATTCGGGCGTTCCCATGAATACTATACGGAGTTCCTTTCCTGTCATGATATATAAACAAAATGCTTGTTGAGACAATATTTCACCATACAGCCCCACCTGTGGCTGTCATATCGCAAGCCGTCCCGCAGAGAGGCCTGCCGTTGGATCCTACCGACGTCCGAAACGGTGCTTGAGCGCCACAATACATGCACCGATGCGTGATGTAACCGGCTCAAGCCGCTGTTTTATCTTGAGATACTTGCCGTGGTACCAGTCCGTATCGAGCAGCGACGAGTCCTTCGTACCCTTTATCATCAGATATACCGCTATCGGGGAGAGAACGAAGGTCGAGATCCACATGCCCATGAACGAACTCCACGTACCCTCCTTGGCCATCTTCTCGCCCGAGATGCTGATGATGTAATATATGAGGAAGAAGGCTATCGAGATGACGATGGGCATACCCAGACCGCCCTTGCGGATGATCGCCCCGAGAGGCGCACCGATAAGGAAGAATATCAGTACCGATACGGGCAATGCCAGCTTGCGGTGCCAGTCGGCCTTGCTGCGGTAGAGCTGGTTGAGGGCATCCTTCGCGGCCGTCTCGTCAAAGGAGAACGAGTTACGCGAGTTGAGCGCTATGGTGCGGGCGGAGTTCCACAGCGAACTCTTTTCCCGAACGCTCAACGTCTTCACCGAGTCGATAATATAGGCATCCCTGAACCCGCTCTTGTCCCTGCGCAGCGAATCGGGCAGCCGCAGAACCTGTATGTCGCGGGCGAAGATATTGTCCCGCAACAACGGTTCGTACGACTTGGAGGTCATGGCCACCACCGCCTCGTCGAGAGAATCTATGTCGTGCTGCAACTCGACAATCGTCTTGGCCTGCGAGCTGCGGATCATCTCGTTGCCGTCCGAACGCTGGAAATCGAACCCGTCCATGGGGATTTTCGCCTCCTGGATATCGAAACGGTCGTGACGCATGGCATTCTTCGTATACCACTGGTTGTTGCGCGTCTGCTCGTAGTTCTCACCGTCGTAAAGCGTCACGTGCAGGAACTTCTTGTCCGGCGTAAGGCGTATGTAGCCCGTCTTGGCGATGGTCGTGGTCATATTGCCGTTCGCGGCACGGTTGTCATAGATCAGTACGCCCGTGAGCAGCCCCGTCTGCGGATCCTGATGCTCGACACGGATGCTCATATTGTCTATGCCGTCGAAGAAGAGCCCGTCGTGGAACTCCAGCACCTGCTTCTGGCGCCGGATATCGTATATGATCATCGACATCTGCTTGTAGGCGTACGGCACAAGGTTGTTTACCACGAAAAAACTCCCTATAGAGATGAACACCGCCACGATAATCAGCGGCTTCATGATCTTCATGAGCGACATTCCGGCCGACTTCATCGCCAGCAGTTCGTAGTTCTCGCCCAGATTTCCCATGGTCATGATCGCCGCCAGCAGCATCGCCAGCGGCAGTCCCATCGGGATCATGTTGATCGTGGCATAGCTTATGAGTTCGATGATGACGCCCGCATCGAGACCCTTGCCCACCAGCTCGTCGATGTAACGCCACACGAAATTCATCATCAGCACGAAGGTAATGATGAAGAAGGTGAGGATGAGCGGCCCGAGGTAGGATTTCAGTACCAGCTTATGTATGGTTTTGAGTCGCATCGGCCGATTTCTTGCTTCGCAAAGTTAACAGTTTTACCGCAATCAACGCTATGGTGAGGGTAAATATTATGCTGGCGCCGGGCGGCACCTCGAGATTGTAGCTTATCCACAGCCCGATGACGGCTCCCGCCACGGCAATGACGGCGGCACGCCGCGTGATGGCCGCATACGACTTGGAGAGAGCGTTGGCCGTGACGGCGGGGATGGTAAAGAGCGAGAGTAGCAGCACGATACCCATGACGCGTATCGACAGCACGATCGTCAGGGCTACAACCACCGCCATAACGTATGAGGCGGTGCGTGTCGCTATGCCCTGGCTCGCGGCAAAGTCGCGGTCGAAGGCCAGATACATCACGGGGCGCCACCACAGGATGGCTCCCACGACGCAGCACAGTGTCAGCAGACCGAGCGTGGCCACGTCGCGCGTGGTGACCGTGACGATGCTGCCGAACATGTAGCTCGACAGGTCGCCCGACGTGTATCCGGGCGTGAGGCTCATGAACAGCGCGCCCACGGCCATGCCTACGGACCAGATGATGCCTATGGCCGAATCCTCGCGTATGCGGCCGCGGTCGCCCGCCCACTCGATGCCTATGGCCGAGAGTACGGCGAAGACCATCGCCCCGGCTATGGGGTTCGTCCCCATGTAGACCGCGATTCCGAGACCGCCGAACGAAGCGTGCGTGACACCCCCGCATAGGAATACCATACGCCGCGACACGACATAGGTGCCGACAATGCCGCACGTGATGCCGGCGAAAACGGCCGCCAGAAAGGCGTTCATAAGGTATCCGTAGCGGAATATGTCGTAGAAAAAATCCATCGCTTGCGCACTGCTCCGATTTTGACGTCCGCAAATTTACTTCAAATATCGGATTGCATCAAAAGTTTTTCCAATTACGGCAACTTTTTATAATTTCGCACGATATTAGCGATGAAAAAAGTTATGGAAAAACGTCGTGTCAGTTTCCACACGCTGGGCTGCAAAATGAATTTCTCGGAGAGTTCGACCCTCGCCCGCATGTTCGAGGAGGGCGGCTTCGAGCGTGCCGCCTCGTGCGTTGGCGCCGACGTATGCGTCATCAACAGCTGCTCGGTCACCGAACACGCCGACAAGAAATGCCGCAACCTCATCCGCCGCATACACCGCCTCAACCCCACCGCCATAATCGCCGTCACGGGATGCTACGCACAGCTCAAACCGCAGGAAATAGCCGCCGTCGAAGGCGTGGACATAGTGCTGGGAAACAACTATAAAGGCGATTTATATCAACGCGTGCTGGAGCTGTCGGGCAAGGGCCGCGCCCGGATCTACAGCTGCGACACGGAGTCGCTCACACGTTTCTTCGCCGCCTTCTCGTCGGGCGACCGCACGCGTTCGTTCCTCAAGGTGCAGGACGGCTGCGACTACAAGTGCGCATACTGCACCATACACTATGCCCGCGGCTCGAGCCGCAACATGCCAATAGCCGATCTGGTGGCCGAGGCCGAGACCCTCGCCGCAGCCGGAACAAGGGAGATTGTGGTTACGGGAATCAATACGGGGGATTTCGGCCGCACTACGGGAGAGAAGTTTATAGACCTCATACGGGCCCTCGACGCCGTCCAGGGCATCGAACGCTACCGCATCTCGTCGATCGAGCCGAACCTGCTCACCGACGGGATCATCGAGTTCTGCGCCTCGTCCCGTAAATTCCAACACCACTTCCACATACCCCTGCAGAGCGGATCGGACCGCATTCTGGCAGCCATGCGCCGCCGCTACACGTCTGCGAAATTTGCCGACCGTATTTGCAAGGTGCGCTCGCTCATGCCCGACGCCTTCATAGGGATAGACGTAATCACCGGATTCCCTGGCGAAACGGAGGAGGACTTCATGCAGACATACACCCTGCTGGAGTCGCTCGCACCATCATACCTCCACATATTCCCCTTCTCGGAGCGCCCCGGCACCCCCGCCGTGGATATGCCCGGCAAGGTCCCGGCAGCGGTATCGACCGAACGGGCCGCGCGTCTCGAAGCCCTGTGCCGGAGGTTGCATCACGACTTCTGCGCCCGATATGCGGGCAGCGAGGCCGAAGTGCTCTTCGAAAGCACCATGCGCGGCGGCATGATGTTCGGATACACGGGCAACTACATCCGTGTGAAGGTACCCTACCGCCGCGACCTGATAAACCGCATCTGCCGCGTGCGGCTGACCTCCGTGGACGAGGCGGGTGACGCCGTGGCCGAGATTCTGGAATAGAGCCTTCGGCCGGCAGACGCAAACCTGAAAAAGCGGGTGAAGACATGGCCGCAACGTCGCTGCCGCCCCTCCATATCCGCACCATACGGGTACGGTTCGGCAGAATCAAATCCGAAAACTTTGTTTTCGATTTGTCTCGGCGCCCGACTTTTACTATATTTGTACGAAAGTACGCATAAAAAATTATGACAGGTATTCGCAAAAGAGTGACTATCGGATTTTTGAGCATCGTCGCTTTGCTCTTCTTTTCAGGGTTGGTATCGCTCTTCGAACTCAGTCACATGAGCAACGACATCGAAGCA
>CASDSD010000033.1 GCA_949283205.1 uncultured Alistipes sp.
ACGTGTCGGGCTCGTCGCCCAGCGAGCAGAAAAGCCCCACCGTACGCGCCGCGGCAAAAGCCTCCAGCGCCTCCACACGGCGGAAGATCTCGCGCGAAGCGCGCCGCCGCGCGGCATCCTCCAGCGACCGATTACGCGCGCGCATGAGGGCGCGCAACTCCTTTTTCGTCATACAGCCCGTTTTTTCGCCTAAAATTCCCGTTCTCAGCCATTGTTATTCCACAAACAATGGCTATCTTTGCGTCCGGAGAACCTCCCGACCGGGAACACAATCATTAACAAATATAACAAATTTCAAAAAATTATGAGCTGTTTTCTATCTAATTCCTCGCTCGGCAAGAAGTTAGTTATGAGTGTGACGGGGTGCTTCCTCGTGCTCTTCATCCTCTTCCACATGTCGATGAACGTCACGGCAATCATCTCGCCGGAGGCTTACAACATGATCTGCGAGTTCCTCGGGGCCAACTGGTATGCCCTGGTCGGCACCGTCGTGCTGGCCGCAGGCGTAGCAATTCACTTCATCTACGCCATCATCCTCACCCTTCAGAACTACAAGGCCCGCGGCAAGCAGCGCTATGCCGTCACGATGCAGGAACCCGGCGTGGCATGGGCCTCGAAGAACATGCTCGTCCTGGGATTCATCGTCCTGGGAGGCCTGCTGCTCCACCTCTTCAACTTCTGGTCGAAGATGCAGCTCGTAGAGCTCATGGGCCAGCACACCAACTCGCTCGGATACAGCCCCGCCGACGGCGCCGCGCTGATCCGCTACACCTTCTCGCAGTGGTACTACGTGGTCATCTACCTCGTATGGTTCGCCGCCCTGTGGTTCCACCTCACCCACGGCGTGTGGTCAATGTTCCAGACCGTCGGCTGGGCCAACGACATCTGGTACAAGCGCCTGAAGTGCATCGCCAACATCATCGCGACGATCGTATTCCTCGGATTCGCCGTTGTGGCCCTCGTTTACTTCTTCTGCCCCTGCATGGTGGGCGCCTGCTGATCCCGATCCCTTTTGTAGAACAATAAACACACAAACGATATGGCTTTAAAATTAGATGCTAAAATTCCTGCCGGGCCGCTCGCCGAAAAATGGAGCAACCACAAGGCAGCTATCAAGGTCGTAAGCCCCGCCAACAAGCGCAAGCTCGACATCATCATCGTCGGCACCGGCCTCGGAGGAGCCTCCGCAGCCGCTTCGCTCGGCGAACTCGGCTACAACGTCAAGGTGTTCTGCATCCAGGATTCGCCCCGCCGCGCTCACTCGATCGCCGCACAGGGAGGTATCAACGCAGCCAAGAACTACCAGAACGACAACGACTCCGTATACCGTCTCTTCTACGATACGATCAAGGGCGGCGACTACCGCGCCCGCGAGGCAAACGTATACCGCCTGGCCGAGGTCTCGAACCTTATCATCGACCAGTGCGTCGCCCAGGGCGTTCCCTTCGCCCGCGAGTACGGCGGCCTGCTGGCAAACCGCTCCTTCGGTGGCGCGCAGGTTTCGCGTACGTTCTACGCCCGCGGCCAGACCGGACAGCAGCTCCTGCTCGGCGCCTATGCCGCCCTGAACAAGGAGATCGCCGCAGGGTCGGTCAAGAGCTACCCCCGCCACGAAATGCTCGACATCGTCATCGAGGACGGCGAGGCACGCGGAATCATCGCCCGCAACCTCGTTACGGGTGAGATCGAGCGCCACGGAGCCCACGCCGTCGTGCTGGCCACCGGAGGTTACGGAAACGTCTTCTTCCTCTCGACGAACGCCATGGCTTCGAACGGTTCGGCAGCCTTCCAGTGCTACCGCAAGGGCGCCGGCTTCGCCAACCCC
>CASDSD010000034.1 GCA_949283205.1 uncultured Alistipes sp.
AGGCGGGGGGGGGACAGCTGCGGGAAGGGGTGGCAGCGAGGAGACATCCATAAAAAACCCGCACGCAGGCGCACGGTGGGGCCTGCGGGCGGGTTGTGACGCGGATCCCAGAAGAGGTGGCTGCGGTCAGACGCTGCGCTGCCGCATGCGCCGCACACCGTAATATGCCACGATGGCCGTCGTGGTGAGGAACTCCGACACCGGCATGGCGAGCCATATGCCCTCCGTGCCCGCCGCGAGAGGCATCACCACGAACGCCGGCACCAGGAACAGCGCCCCGCGCAGCAGCGCGAACGACGTCGAGACCGCCATCCGCTCGAGGCTCTGGTTGTAGCCTATGACCGCGATGTTGACCACGAAGAAGACGAACCCCGAGGCGAAGAGCGGCAGTCCGTCGATGGCGATGCGGGCGGCGGCGCCCCCGGTGTCGAGGAAAAGCCCCACGAGCGCACGCGGAGCCCCCATGAAGAGCAGCATCACGATGCCGCCGCACACCACGGCCGTACGCACGGCCAGGCGCCCCGCCTCCCATACGCGGCCGAAGTTGCCGGCGCCGTAGTTGTAGCTCAGGATGGGCTGCGCCGACTGCGCTATGGCGTTGCCCACCATGAAGACGAAGGGCGTATAGTAGCACGCCACGCCGAAGGCCCCGACGCCGTCATCGCCCAGGTAGCGCATGAAGGTGAGGTTGCCCGCATACATGAGCATCGCCAGCGTCAGCTCCCCGAGCAGCGTCGACGACCCTATGCGGCACTGGTATCCGAGGTTCCGCAGCGTCAGCCGCAGGCCCTTGCGGCTCATCCTGACCCTCCCGGGGCGCAGCGTGCGCGCGAAGAGCAGGAGGTAGCCCAGCGCCATCACGCCGCCCGTGGCCTCGCTCAGCGACGTGGCGAAGGCCGCGCCCCGCACGCCCCAGCCCAGCGGGAAGATGAAGATGTAGTCGAGGAGGACGTTCAGCGCCGCCGACACCACCGAACACCACATCGCCACGCGCGGCGCCCCGTCGAGGCGTATGACGAAGAGCGACACCGAGATCCACATCTGGAACACCATCGAGGGCATGAACCACTGCAGGTAGTCCACCACCAGCGGCAGCAGGTGCTCCGACGACCCCAGCGCCAGCGCCGTGCGCCGCGCGAAGAGCACGATGAGCGTCGTCGCCGCCACCGTCACCGCCGAGACCATGCCCAGCGCCTGCGTGACGTTCATGCGCGCCGCCTTCACCTGGCCGTGCGACACGTGCACCGCCGCCACGACAGAACACCCCACGCCCGTCATCAGCCCCAGCCCCGTGAAGAGCATCATCACCGGCACGCAGAGGTTCACCGCCGCAATGCCGTCGCTGCCCACGCCGTGGCCTATGAAGATGCCGTCGACGGCCGTGACGGCCGAGATGCTCAACATGCCGAACAAGGTGGGTATGAACATCCGGCGAAAGAGTTTCGGCACCCCCACCGTACCCAGATCAATTGCATTCCTCTCCATGTTTCCCCGTGTTGCGTACCCGCGCCCGCGACCCCCAGCCGCCGGGCCGCGACTGCCAGCGGCGGCCCATAACCGACAAGAGGGCGCAAAAAAGGCCGGATCGTCAGATTGGTTTTACCCAGTCATCTTATCCGGCTCTGTTTCACGCCCTCCGATGAGGATTACAAAACGCTTTCGTACTCTGTTACGGGGCAAAGATAGCCATTATATCCGCTCCTGCAAAATTTTCGGGCAAGAGGCGTCAGTGCGCCGCCCCCGTAAACTCCCCGAAAAAATTCAGGGAGCAGGCCGCTGCCAATGCAGCTACACCCCCCCCGAAAAACGTTCGGGGAGCGGCCCCGAAAAAACCGCTCCCCGAAGGTATGGATACCGGCTCCGCAACCGTTACTCGGCCTTGCGCTCGTTGGCTATAAACGAGCGCGAGAAGAAGGGCAGGGCGTTATAGAGCGCCGAGTGCCAGTACTCCCACGTATGGCCGCCGTCGCGCACGCGCAGGCTGTAGGGTATGCGCGCCGCACGCATCGCCTTGATCAGGTCGAGGTTGCAGTCCAGAAGGAAGTCGTCGTCGCCGCAGTCCACATACCATGCCACCGTGCGCAGCGCCGCCTTGCGCGCCTCGTCGGCCTGCTCAACATACTCCACACAGCTCAGGCGATGTACCGCATCGGTCAGCAGCGCAACCTTGTTGCCTGCCGCCAGCTGCGCGGCATCCGCCTCCGGCAGGTGCATCAGCGCGCTCATCGCATAGCAGGCGCAGAACATGTCCGGATGGCGCTGCGCGTAGCTCGCAGAGCCTCCGCCGCCCATCGACAGCCCCGCAACACCCCGGTGCCCGCGGTCGCCAATAACGCGGTACTCGCTCTCGATATGGGGCACGAACTCCTCGAAGAAGAACCTCTCGTACGGCCACCCCTCCATGTCGAAGTAGCCGTTCTGCTTCTCCTCCACGGGCGTGCCACCGGCGTCCGGCGTCACGATGATCATGGGCTCCACCTGGCCGTCCGCCACAAGCTGGTCCATCACATCCTTCACATGGCCGCGGTCGTACCAGTTGCGGTCCGTGTCGCTCATGCCGTGCAGCAGATAGAGGATGGGGTAGCGGCGATCCCTGTCGAGGTCGTACCCCGCAGGCAGGTAGACCGTATAGCTGCGGTCGCATCCCAGAATCTCGCTACGGATGCTCTTCGTCTCCACGCGGCTCATCATCTTCGTCCACTCCTGCGCCACGGCCGAAACCGATACCAGGACGGCCGCCGCCAACATTACAAACCGTTTCATGGGCATATCTCTTTTATTTTATGGTTTTTATGGTTACTGTTCACTCTCCCCGGCCGGTTCCGCCGGTTTCGCCGCCGCGCCATCCCCCTCGAAGGCGTGGGCGTCGCCCCGAAGCACAAACCCCAGGATCGCCGCCGCGCACCGCTCCGGCTCCTCGATGAAGCCCATGTGTCCCGACTCCGCGAGCCACACCACCTGCGCCTGCGGGTTGGCCGCGACGAACGCCTCGGCTGCCTCCACGGGGATATAGTTGTCGTGCCGCCCCAGGATGAAGAGCTGCGGCACGCGGCTCGCACGCAGCATGGCGTTCTGGTCCACGCGCGCGATCATGCCCCCCAGCAGAGCCACGATACCCTCGTCCTCGGTAATGTGCACCTGCTCCACAAGGTCCTCGATATAGTCCCTGAGCCGCTCGCGGTTCTGCACGGCGAAGCCCGTCTCGGGCGCCACGTGCGCCAGCACGTCCTTCTTGCCCGCACGCACCAGCGCGATCTCGCGCCGCCGGTTCTCGCGTTTGGTCTCGTCGTCCGGATTGGGCGACGAACTCAGCAGCACAAGCCCCTCCATGCGCTCGGGATACTTCGCACAGAAGGCCAGCGATATGTAGCCCCCCATCGAGTGGCCCACGAAGGTGGCGCGCGCTATGCCCAGCGCGTCGAGCATGCCGCACAGCACGTCGGCCATCATCTCCATCGTATGCACCTCGCCCAGCACCTGCGAGATGCCGTGCCCGGGCACGTCCACCGTAATCACACGAACCTCGGGCGTCAGCAGCGGAACAAAGTCGTCCCACACGTACATCGACTCCAGATAGCCGTGTACCAGCACCACGCACCGCTCCCCGCGGCCCGAATCGGCCACATGCAGCGCCGTGCCGCCCGCCATTATAAATCTCTCCTTCATCATGATCTGTTGGCAGTTTCTTCGTTTGAACGCGTAAAATTAACAATTTTCCCGCAATGCGCGCACTCGCGGTCGCAATATGCGCAGGAAAAGCCGCCCCGTGAGAAAATATTTGTATCTCGAACGAAATATGCGTACCTTTGACTTTTCAAAGAGATTCCGGCAAAAACACATGCTCACGACAGATATCATAAAATGCCACGGCTCGGGGAACCGCTTCGTCATGATCGACATCGAGGCACAGCCCGACGTCGCCCGCACCGACATGGCCGCCCTCGCACGCGCAATATGCGCACACCCCGACATGCAGCCCTGCGACGGCGTACTGTATGTCGTCCGCCAAGAGGGATTCTACACCATGCGCATGTACAACCCCGACGGCTCGCAGGCCGAGATGTGCGGGAACGGAATACGCTGCGTGGCGCGCCTCGTCCGCGAACGGTATATCCACGAGGACCGCTTCACGCTCCGCTCGGGCGGCCGCGAATACCGCATAAGCCGCTGCCCCGACATCTTCGGATCTATACCCACCTTCGGCGTCGAGATGTCCATCGGGACCCGCAGCCGCGACTTCGGATTCATGCCCGCAGGCTCGACGCGCTTCGTCGAGCAGCCAATACCAGCCCTCGATGCCGAACTGCGCTTTACGGCCCTCTCGCCCGGAAACCCTCATATCGTCGCACGCGTCGACTCGATCGACATGGCACGCCTCGAGGCCCTCGGCGAAAAGGTCAAGCGGCTGCACGACGAATTCCCACGCGGCATAAACGTCAGCCTCTACCGCCACTGCGGTCCCCAGGCCATATATGCCGCCACGTACGAACGCGGCGCCGGAATAACCTTCTCGTGCGGCACCGCCATGACCTCGTGCAGCACCGCCGCCGTCCTCACGGGACTCTGCCGCGAGGGCGCCGACATCGAGGTGTACAACCGCGGCGGAATGGTGCGGTGCCTCTGCCGCATCGACGGCGACGCCATAACGACGCGCCTCACCGGCAACGCCACATACGAATGGAGCGGACGCATCCAATGGGACGGAACAGCCCTCGCGAAGGTCGCCCGCACCGCCGTCATGGAGTCCGAAAAAACCGAATACGACCGTTTCGCGGACCTCGCCGCGGCAAAATACCCCTTCGACACGTGTCTCTGACCTCACGCATACCCCTCGTCGCCGCGCTGTGCCTCCTCTGCACCGCCTGCAGCGTCACGCGCCGCCTCTCCGACGGCGAATACCTGCTGCAGAAGGTATCCATAGAGACCGACCGCGACGTGCCCAAGGAGGAGCGCATAACGGCCCCCACGTTCGAGCAGTACGTGCGCCAGACCCCAAACAAGCGGTTCCTCGGAACAAACTTCTACGTCTGGGCATACAACCTCGCAAACCCCGACAAGCAGAACTGGTGGAACAACTTCAAGCGCAAGGTGGGCGAGGAGCCCGTCCTGCTCGACATGTCCCTCACCGAAAAGAGCGTCCAGAACCTCAAGACATACATGAACTCGCGCGGATACTACGCCTCGACGGCATCCTTCGAGGTCGACACCACGCGCCGCCGCCACCGCGCCTATGTCACCTACCGCACCGTCCAGGGCCCGCCATACCGTATCGACACCGTCTCGTACGACTTCCGCGACAAGACCCTCAAGACCATAATCGACGCCGACAGCGCCTCGACCCTCATCCGCAAGGGCGACATCTTCGACATCACACTCCTGGACAAGGAGCGCGAACGCATCGCCGCATACCTCAACAACCGCGGATACTACAACTTCTCGGTGAACAACATCGAGTACTTCGTCGACACGCTCGGCGGCGACCGCCGCGTCGGCGTCAAGATGATCGTCAAACGCAACCTTACGGGATACGACGACAGGGGTCGGCCCATAATGGACAACAACGCCGTGTACCGCATCACCGAGATAAACGTCCTGCCCGACTACAACCCCACCGTGGCACGCGTGCAGCGCGCCCCGCGCCTCACCGACACCACATACTACAAGGGGCTGAACATAATCTCCGAAGGGCGCCCCAACGTCAACCCCGAGGTGCTGTATACGGCAATACCCCTCACGCCCAACTCGACCTACAACGCCTCGCTCGTAGACCGAACCTACAACGAGATCATGTCGCTCGGATACTTCAAGAGCGCCCGCATCGCCTTCGAGGAACTGCCGCAGACACAGCACGACACCCTCTACGTGAACTATGGCGGCGAGGGGCGCAGAGTCCCCGCCGCCGACTCCTTCGAGAATATCCGCGAAGGGTATCTGCGCTGCTACATCCTCTGCACACCCACGCTCAAACAGGGATTCAACATAGAGCTCGAGGGAAGCACCACATCCAGCTTCTACGGACTCTCGACCACAATCGGATACCAGAACCGAAACCTCTTCCGCGGCATCGAGGCCCTCAGCACCGCCATAACCGTCGGGTACGAGTACATGAAGGCGCCCAATGCCGTCAAACGCCAGGCCAACGAGCTGGGCCTCAGCGTCGGGCTGTCGTTCCCGCGCTTCCTGCTCCCCTTCAACATCTCCTCGCGCAAGGTCAACATGCCCCGCACGAAGGTCGAACTGTCGTTCAACTACCAGGACCGCCCGTACTACCGCCGCGACCTCTCGCGCGCAACATGGACATACTCCTGGCGCAGCGTCAACGGTCGTTACAACTACCAGATCAGGCCCATCGACCTCAACTGGATCAACATAGGATACCTCGACGAGGGCTTCTTCAACTCGCTCAAGAACGAATACCTCCGCCAGAGCTACCAGACACAGGCCATAGTCGGACTCTCGGCATCGTACGTATACAACAACCAGAACAAGAACATAAACGGCAACGCCACCCTCATGCGAATAAACTTCGAGTCGGCGGGAAACCTGCTCAACCTCTTCGAGCGCGCTTTCTCGCACAAGGTCGAGGGCGGATACTACAATATCCTCGGCGTAAGGTACTCGCAGTACGTGCGCAGCGACATAAGCATCAGCCGCAAGATCGTCCTCGGCGAGAAGACGGCTCTCGCGGGACGCATCTTCGCCGGCTGCGGCGTCCCATACGGAAACTCCAGCGCCCTGCCCTTCGACCGCCTCTTCTATGTCGGCGGCAGCAACAGCATGCGCGGCTGGACCCCCAGAACCCTCGGCCCCGGAAACGCCCCCGTCGAGGATACCCCGTACCCCGTGCAGATGGGCGACATGAGGCTCGAGGCCAACCTCGAATTCCGATTCCCCATCTGGGGCATGTTCCACGGCGCGACGTTCCTCGACCTGGGTAACGTATGGTATCTCGGCATGGACAAGACGCAGGTGCCCGAAGAGGGCATATTCCACATAAACCGTTTCTACAAACAGCTCGGATTCAATACCGGATTCGGCCTGCGCCTCGACATCAAGTTCGTCATCCTGCGCCTCGACTGGGGCATACAGATCCACAACCCCAACCAGCCCGCCGGAGAGAGGTGGATACACAACCTGCGCTGGAAGAATACGGCTCTCAACTTCGGCGTCGGATACCCGTTCTGACCCCGCCGCCGGAAAGGGTCGCGGCACAAAAAACAAAGCACCCGAAGAAGGGCTGCGGCACAAAAAACGATGCACCCGAAGAAGGGCTGCGTCGCAAAAAAATGCCCCCGAAAAGGGTCGCGCCATAAAAAACAATCCCTCCCCCGAAAAAAGGACTTCGACATAAAAAAACAACGGCATATCTCACGATATTCCGTTGTCGCTTTAGGTTGGTCAGGTTTATAAAATAAGTGAGTAATACACTTCGTAGTACAAAGATAATCTTTTTTTGTTTCCGCGCAAACTTTCGGCCCCCTCATTTTGCCACGGCAGGCCGAATTCGGGAAAAATCTTACTTCTTTTCCACATTTTGCCATGCGGCGCGAAGGGTGCCGTACCTGCGCGCGGCGAGCCCGTGCCGCCGGGAAAAATCCATGCCCGGAAACAGATTCCTTGCCGTCTATGCAGCTCGATCCGGAGCGTGTCGAGCAACTCCCGCCACAACATTTTTCATCGGGCGGAACCGCAAAAAAACACCGCAAGACAACAGTTTCCGGGAGCGTGTCGAGCAACTTCCGCCACAACATTTTTCATCCGGCAAAACCGCAAAATACACCGCAAAAAAAGGGGGTGCCGGCAGGCGCCCCCAACCCCATGCAGGGGTCATGTACGATATCATCGGCAGGCATCACATTGCCACGCTCTCGACGGCGCGCTCGGCCGTCTCCTCGCGCCCCTCGTATGCGGAGCGCATCCTCCCCGCGCCGCCCGTTTCCGCCGCCATGCCGTGCCCGACGGCGGCGCTCATGGCCTCCTCGGGGCTGCCCGAGCAGTGGCGCATGCGGTAGATGGCCGGCGTGGTGCCGTACTCCTTCTTGAAGAGCTTGATGAAGTGCGACGTGTTGGGGAAGGTACACTCGATGCCGATCTCGGAGATCGACTTCGACGTCGAGATAAGCAGCAGGCGCGCCTGCATCAGCCGCTGGCGTATGAACCAGCGGTGGGGCGGCACGAAGTAGTGGCGCTTGAACTCCTTCTTGAACGAGGTGAGCGAGCGGTTGCACATCGCCGCCAGGTCCTCGATCGAAACGTCATGGAAGATATTCGAGTGGATCACCTGCTCGAAGTTGTCGTGCGACGAGTCCACGTTGCTCAGCACCTTGCTCTTCAGGCAGTCGTCCTCGTGCGAGACGATCAGGTAGATCAGTTCGGTCATCTTGATGTTCTCGGCCGTCTCGTCGTGTATGAAGTTGTCGTCCTGGAGGTAGATCGCCGTATGGCAGAAGAAGCTGCGCAGCGTCGGCGACGCCGGCACCGCGACATGGTTCAGACGGCGGCACCGTTCGCAATGGTGCGTATTGGTGATATTCATGTCGTAGCTCATGTTGAGCTGCAACAGTATCCGCTGCAACAACTCCGGTGAATAGAAAACCACAATCTGCTCGAACGGGCGCCCATCCTCGGGAAGGTTCTCGACGTAGTGGTTGCCCACACCCATGTAAAACACATCGCCGCGCGAAACCGTGTAGTGTGTGTCGCCGTAATAGATCTGCTTCGTACCGCGCACGACATAACCCAATGCATAACGCGAAAGGCTCATAAGCTGTATGCCTCCGTAGTTGCCCTCGACGTATTTGACGATTGTAGGCTGCTCGGCATTCTCGATTTTGTTCATTTTTTTATGGATATTAAAAAAAGTAAATCTTCCCTCTGATAAATCCTTTTACACTCAAATATAACAATATTATAACAATATATACAAGGAAATTACAATATTATTCAATAAAAAACTGAAATAGCCATCCAAAAATCCTCCTTTGCCATGTCCCGAAGCGTCGCTCCGAACCATTCCGGAGGGCTGCTGCACCCATATATCCGACCATATCTATATGCCTGCCACGAGGCTCCGCACGGTATGGATTTTCACGTGCCGGATACCTCCAACGATCGTGCCCGAATTGTCGGACGGAGGGCCGAAACGGAAAAAAATTTTCGCCCGCAAGCATTAAAACATGTATAAAATACGCTCTTTATCAACGTGATGGCATATATGGTCGCAGAAATGGCACATACGGCAACCCCGGCGCCGCGACGCCCCTCCCCGTCGGAAAGAAGGGATCGCGGCGACTCGCCGAAGCTACCGGCACGACCGAAACGACTCTCGCCGCAGGCATGCGGAACGTGGAGCTGGACGCGACGACGACAGCCGACGAGTGTCGCACGAGGGCAACAGGGGTGACATAATGGCACACGGCCGGGACGGGGATATGTTTCAATAAAAAATTTGACATAGTTTCAATAAAATACAGCAATACCGGCCCAGGACAGGGGTTGTCACGCCCCCCTGCGGTGGCAGTTCCGGCGGCAGTTCCGACGGCAGTTCCGGCGGCGGCAAAAGGTTTTCGGGGAGAGGAGGAGGGAGGGAAAAGGGGAGAGGAAATGAGAAAGAGAATACGGGCGATGGCCGGAAAGCCACCTCCATAAAAAGTGGGAGAGATACACGTGGTGGCCGGAAAGCCACCTCCACAAGAAGTGTGCGGAGAGGGGGAAAGGCGAAGAGGGGAAAGGCGGCAGAGGGGGAATGCCGCCCTGATGGTCGGTAGGAGGGCTGGGGGTGCCGCATTAAAGGCCTGCGACAAGTGACAAGCGAAAAAGCGAAATATCATATAAGAGAAAATATCCACGCGAAAAGCCAACCCCATTCGGAAGCCTCCCCGAAAAACCACCTCCGGAAGACTCCCCGAAAACCCACTTGCCCTGCGAAAACCTCTCTCCCGGAAAGACCCCGTCGGGAACACTCCCCGAAAGCCCACTTGCCCCGCGAAAACCTCTCTCCCCGAAAACCTCTCTCCCCGAAAACCACACAAAAAAAAGCCGCGTCCCCGTGTTGGGGACGCGGCCGTAACAATATCCGACGTTGAGGAGTTACTGCCGTAATCCGTCCGACGCATTATCGCTAACCCGCGCCGGATATCGAGCGTTCGGCGTCAATCCTCGTCGGTATCGGCGTAGGCCTTGAGCAGCTTCTCCTGCACGTCGGCGGGAACCTGCTCGTAAGAGGCGAACTGCATCGTATAGGTTGCGGCGCCCGACGTGAGCGACGAGAGCGACGTCGAGTAGCGGTAGAGTTCGGCCAGAGGCACGCGGGCGTTGAGGCGGTCGAAGCCCTTGTCCGACTCCATGCCCATGATCATGGCACGGCGGTTCTGCAGATCGCTCATCACGGCGCCCATATACTCGCTCGGCGTCAGCACCTCCACGGCATAGATCGGCTCCATGATCTTGGGTCCGGCGTTGCGGAAGGCCTCCTTGAAGGCGTTGCGCGCCGCCAGCTTGAACGAGATCTCGTTCGAGTCCACGGGGTGCATCTTGCCGTCGTAGATCACCACGCGGATGTCGCGGGCGTAGGATCCCGTCAGCGGGCCCTCGTCCATCTTCTCCATCACGCCCTTCAGTATCGCGGGCATGAAGCGCGCGTCGATGGCGCCGCCAACGATCGAGTTGTAGAACTGCAGCTTGCCGCCCCACTCGAGATCATACTCCTCCTTGCCCTTGATGTTCACGGTGATATCCTTGCCGGCGACCTTGTAGCGCGTAGGCTCGGGCATACCCTCGTAGTAGGGTTCGATGACCATGTGCACCTCGCCGAACTGTCCTGCGCCGCCCGACTGCTTCTTGTGGCGGTAGTCGGCCTGTGCCACCTTGGTGATGGTCTCGCGGTAGGGTATCTTCGGCGCGAAGTACTCGAGCTCCATCTTGTTCTCGTTGGCCAGGCGGCTCTTCAGGATATTGAGATGGTGCTCACCCTGGCCCTGTATGATTGTCTGCTTCAACTCCTTCGAGTACTCGACCAGGATCGTCGGGTCCTCGTACTTGGCGTCATTGAGCAGCTTGCCCAGCTTCTCCTCGTCGCTCTGCTCCCTGGCCTTGACGGCGGCGCGGTAGCGCGGCTCCGGGAAGACGATGGGCTCCACGGTAACCATCGCCGACGCTGCCGACAGCGTGTCGTTCGTGCGCGTGCCCTTGAGCTTCACCGTGCAGCCTATGTCGCCCGCCGAGAGCTCCGTCACCTTGATGCGGTTCTTGCCCGCCACGGCGAAGAGCTGCGAGAGCTTCTCCTTGTTTCCGGTGCGGCTGTTGACCAGCTCCGTGCCCTCGGTGATCCTGCCGCGGATGACGCGGAAGTAGGTGATCTCGCCGATATGCTGCTCCAGCTGGCTCTTGAAGACGAAGGCCACGGCCGGCTGCGTCTCGTCCGCGGCGAGCTCCTCGCCCTCCGTGGTGAGGAACTTGGGTGCCGACTGCGGGCCCGGCGCCACGTTGATGATGAACTCCATGAGTCGCTTGGTGCCGATGTCGCGCTTGGCGCTGCAGCAGAAGACGGGCATCACGTCGCGCTTGGCCACGCCCAGCTTGAGGCCGGCGCGTATGTCGTCCTGCGTGAGGGTTCCCTTCTCGAAGTAGAGCTCCATGAGGGCGTCGTCATAGACGGCGGCGGCCTCCGTAAGCTCCTGGTTCAGCTCGCGTGCGCGCTCCATCTCCTCGGCGGGGATGTCGAGCTCCTCGCGCGTGCCGTTCTCGTCGGTGAAGTGGTACATCTTCATCATCAGCACGTCGATGAAAGACGAGAATCCCGCCCCCTGGCTTACGGGGTACTGCACGATGACGGGCTTCACGGGCGACGCCGCGCGGATACCCTCCAGCATGGCTTCGTAATTGGCCTTATCCCCGTCGAGCTGGTTGATAACGCCGATCACGGGCTTGTTCAGTATGCGGGCATAGCGCGACTGTATCTCGTCGCCCACCTCCCAGCCGTTCTGGGCGTTCATCACCATGACGCCGACGTCGCCTACCTTGAAGGCCGAGAAGAGGTTGCCGCAGAAGTCGTCCGACCCCGGGCAGTCTATTATGTTGAGCTTGCGCCCCATGAACTCGGTGAAGAGGATCGTTGAATAGATCGAGCGCTTGTATTCGTGCTCGATATCCGTATTGTCCGAGAGCGTGTTGTTCGCCTCGATACTACCCCTGCGGTCGATGACCTTACCCTCATAGGCCATCGCTTCGGCAAGGGTAGTTTTACCCGTGCCGGGCGCGCCGATGAGTACGATGTTCTTGATCTCTTTGGCTGAATAGTTTTTCATATCAGATAGAAGTTTTAGGTTTACGGTTTACATTCGAATTATAAAGTTATGAATATTTTTTTATACGGCAATAACGAAAACCGAAAAATAGGCCCCAAATGCGGCCGATGCGAAAAATATGCGTTATCGAGCATGGCGGATCATCCGTAATTCCGTTGCCCGGAACCCGAAAAAACAATACTTTTGTATCGGCCGCAGCCGCGGCCCCGAAACTGAAAAACCACCAGCCCGAAGATGAGACGAACACTTGCCACGATCCTCGCCGCCACCGCCGCACTCCTTCTCGCCGCGGCCGCCGCGGCACAGACACCCAGAAACCCCGCACCGAAAACCGCAGCCGGCACCGAAAACCCCGAAAACCCCGCCGCCCCCCCAAAACCCCCCCCCCCCGCAACCCCCGCCGGAACCAAAGAGAC
>CASDSD010000035.1 GCA_949283205.1 uncultured Alistipes sp.
ACATACACAGTAGGAATATATGGAGAACAAGATACGACTGCTGCCCGAAATCGTCGCCAATCAGATCGCCGCAGGCGAGGTGGTGAACAATCCGTCGTCCGTAGTGAAGGAGATGATGGAGAACGCCATCGATGCCGGCGCCAGCTCCGTTACGGTGAACTACCGCAATGCGGGGCTGGAGCTGATCCAGATTGTCGACAACGGGTGCGGCATGTCGCCGCTGGACGCGCGCATGGCCTTCGACCGCCATGCCACGAGCAAGATCACCTCGCTCGACGACGTCTACCGTCTCCATACGTTCGGGTTCCGCGGCGAGGCCCTGGCGTCGATAGCCGCCGTGTCGCAGGTTGAGTTGCGCACGCGCCGTCCGGAGGACGAGATCGGCACCGTCACGATCGTCAACGGCGGCGAGTTCGTCTCGCAGACGCCCGTGATGTGTGCTGCGGGGTCGCAGTTCCTGGTGCGCAACCTCTTCTATACGGCCCCTGCGCGGCGCAAGTTCAACAGCGACCGCACTCGCATGGTGTCCGACATCAAGAAGGAGTTCCGGCGCGTGGCGCTGTGCTATCCTAACGTGCGGTGCGAGCTCATGTCGAACGACATGGCCATCATGACGTTGCCGGCCGCGTCGTTGCAGGAGCGCATAATAGATGTCGTGGGACGCTACATACGTACGAATCTGCTGGAGGTGGATGTAGATACCTCGATCGTGAAGGTATCGGGCTTCGTCGGCCGCCCGTCGGCCGCCAAACAGAAGAATTCCGAGCAGTATCTCTTCGTCAACGGGCGCTATTTCCGCTCGCCGCAGATCTACCGCTCGATAATGAAGGCATACGAGAAGCTCATCCCCGAGAACTGTTCTCCGTCGTTTTTCCTCTACCTTACGGTCGATACCGATCGGGTCGATGTGAATGTCCACCCGCAGAAGACCGAGGTGCGCTTTGCCGATGCGGACGACGTGACGCAGATCGTCACGGCGGCCGTGCGCAGCACGCTGGCCAAGAGCGGCGCCGTGTCGATGATGGACTTCGACAACAGCTCGGCGATCGAGATCCCCGCCATGAAGTCGACGCCCGAGATGCTCTATCGCGAGCCGCGCAGTTCGTCGAACGATGACTACAATCCCTTTCGTGAGGATTATGCCGCGGGGGCAGCGACGGATGCCGATGTCGATTTCACGGGTTTTGACGCCCCCTATGACGGGAGCATGGAGGGATTCCCGGATGCGGGTGCAGGTGTGGCGCCGGAGCGGTCGGGAGGGCCCGTTGCGGGGAATGTCTCGGATATCCCGTCGCGTGCTGCGGGGCGCCGGAGCGGATCGGGCCGGCCTGTGGCGTCGGGACATGGCCTGCGCGACATCTCGTGGGGCGAGATGCCGTTGAACGGAGACTTTGCCGTCGGCAGTTCGGACGACCTCCCCTCTGCGGCGGGGGCATATCGCGACATCGCTTCGGCGGCGGTTGCGGCCGGCGGCGACGGGATATCGTACATGGAGAGCGGCATGCATGGCGAGAGCGAGCTGGAGTATATCGCCTCGTCGGCCGTGCAGCAGCGTATGGATCATGCGGAGCCGATAAGTTTCAGCGACTTCCTTTCGCTCGGCAACGGCTATGCCGTAGCCATATGCGGCGGCCGCAGCGTGGCGGTGGATCTGCTGCGGGCCAAGGAGCGCGTAATATATGACGGCTGTATGGCGGCCGTGGGGCATGGAGCGATGCCGTCGCAACAGGTGCTCTTCCTCGAGCGGCTGGTATTGTCGGACGAGGACTATGCGCTGGCTGTGGAGCATGCGGCCGATCTGTCGGCCGTGGGCTTCGATCTGGTGCCGTGCGGTGACGGCGCTCTCGAGATGCGGGGCGTGCCGTCGTGCATCGCGGGCGAGCAGGCGGACCGTTTGCTCTTCGACCTGTTGCGCGAGATCGAGGCGTCGGGAGATGTAGGCGGGCGTATGCGTGAGGAGATGGTGCGCACGATCGCTTCGCGCGGTGCGCGTGCCGCGGTGCGGGGGCTTTCGCGCGAGGAGACGGAGAGCCTGCTGCGGCAGTTGTGCGAGTGCGACAATTTCAGTTTCTCGCCCTCGGGCAAGGCCATCATGGCCGACCTGACGGCCGACGACCTCAAAGCAAAGTTAAGTTAAACGAAAAACACGATTGATTATGAACGGGTTCCGATATATGACCCCGCCGGTAGTAAAGAATCTCATTATCGCCAACTGTGTGATGCTGTTGGCAACGACGCTGCTTCCGTTCGGTAACGAAATAATCGGGCGGCTGGCTCTCTTCAATGTCGAGAGCCCGTTGTTCCACAGCTATCAGGTGGTGACATACATGTTCCTGCACGGGGGTGTGTCGCACCTCTTCTTCAATATGTTCGCGTTGTGGATGTTCGGTCGTGCGCTGGAGTACGAGCTGGGGTCGCAGCGCTTCCTTACCTACTATCTCGTGTGCGGCATCGGGGCGGCGCTGTTGCAGCTGCTCGTGGGATATGTCGAGTATTCGCATGCGGTGGAGGCCGTGGGGCAGATCGCCGCGATGGATTACCTGCGGGTGCCTACGGTAGGGGCTTCGGGAGCGGTATTCGGCCTGCTGATGGCCTTCGGCGTGCTGCATCCCAACGATATCATCATGCTTGTCTTCCCGCCCGTGGCACTGAAGGCCAAGTGGTTCGTACTGATATACGGTCTTGTCGAACTCTTCTTCGGTCTGTCGGGCTACCAGTCGGGCGTGGCGCACTTCGCCCATCTCGGCGGTATGTTGTGGGGGCTGATGCTGCTCTATTGGTGGCGCAGCCGCGGCAAGATATATTTTTAACGTGTTTGGCGGGATGCGCCGGGTATGCATCCCCGGCGGAACGGATTGCGCAGTAAACGGTAACGGCCATGTCGGAGTATTATCGGGATATAACGGATTACGGCGAGCGGCGTCGGCGTCGGCGTTCGGTCGCAGGCTGGATTGTCGACACCGTCATGATGGCGGTTTCGGTGTGTGTGGCGGCGTTGTTCGTTGCCACGCTGCTCGTGCCGGTATTGGGGCCCGAGGTGACGGGATGGCTCTCGACGGTGGGGCTCATCGCACCCTTTGTCTATGCGGCGCAGCTGCTGTTGACGCTGTACTGGATCGTGCGGTGGCGGATGGGTATGATGGTCCCGATGACGATCCTGACGATATTCGCCCTGTTCCACATGTCGCTCTTCTACAAGGTGGCCTTCCGCCGCAGCTACGGCGAACCGGAATACGAACGCTCGGCCGTAAAGATTATGACCTACAACCTGCGCAGTTTCATCGACAACGACGGCAAAAGGTGTATCGACTCTGTCGTGGCCGACATTAAGAGACTCAATCCCGACATACTCTTCATTCAGGAGAGCGGCTTCAACGACCTGGCCGACTCGTTGCTGGCGCCTCTCAACGCTCTGCCGCAGCGGTTGTCGCGAGCGGATCTGAGCCCTGCGGTATACAGCCGTTATCCCATATTGCGTGCCGGCCGCATAGACTCCATGAAGAACTTCGTATGGGCGGATGTGGCGTTGCGCGACGATACGGTGCGTGTGTTCAGCGTACATCTGCATACCACGACCATAAACAGCGACGACAGCCGCTATATCGAGCAGCGGGAGTTCCTGGACGACGGCCACAGCGACGATAAGTTGCGCAGCATCGTGACGCGCCTGGCGGAGAACAACCGCAACCGCGCGGTGCATGCCCGTATGCTGGACTCGATGGTCGAGGCGTCGCCCTATCCGGTCATCGTGTGCGGGGACTTCAACGACACTCCCGCCTCATATACCTACCGCACGGTGGCGCGGGAGCTGAAGGATGCCTTCCGCGAGGTCGGCCGCGGCTATTCGTATACCTACCGGGGCTTTTTCGACCTGCTGCGCATAGATTATGTCCTTTGTTCGCAGGAGTTCGAGCCGTTGTCGTACGGTGTGGTCGATTCGATGAAATATTCGGATCACTATCCGCTTTTCGTGCGTCTGCGCTACAACGGTCGCTGACGTGGTGTGCTGCGGTCGGAGCCATGCGGCGAACGGCCGCCGGCAGGAATGTCGAACCCAACAAAAACTAGATAGAGATGATTCTGGATTCATTGAAAAACAAGGAGCGTTACGTCGCGCTCCATCCCCGTTTCAAGGCCGTGTTCGATTTTATCGACACGCACGACGTTGCCGCCCTGGAGTGCGGCCGCCACGAGATCGACGGCGACAATATCTTTGTCAACGTGCAGGAGCTGGATTTGCGTGATCTGTCGCGGGCGCGGCTGGAGCTGCACCGCCGTTATATCGACATACAGCTGTTGCTGCGCGGTCCCGAGGAGACCTTCGGCTGGAGCGAGAAGAAGGATTGCACCAAGGTCGAGACCGAGTTCGACGAGGCGAAGGACATACAGTTCTTCACCGACATCCCTCAATGTTTCTACACCGTGGGCGAGGGGCAGTTCTCGATCCTCTTTCCCGAGGACGGGCATGCTCCGATGCTTGGCGAGGGGCATGTCAAGAAGTGTATCTTCAAGGTGAAGATCTGACGGTAGACGGTGTTGGCCGTATCGTGCGGAAAAGCCGCATTACCCTTTCGGTAATGCGGCTTTTCATGTTGTCGCGCGCGGGCGCTATGCAATGAAGTAACGCGCGTGCGGCGATGCCAGATAGAGACCGCATACGGACGACTGGGGATACATCGCGCCGTTCTCGGTGAGGGTGATCCCTATGCTGTCGAGGTCGAGGAGCTGCGCAAGGCGGAATATTGTCTTCTGGTCGGGCAGCGAGGGGTACCCGACGGCGGGGCGTATGCCGCGGAAGGCCGCCTGATACATCTGCTTTACGGTCAGGTCCTCGTCGGGGGCGTATCCCCACAACTCACGCCGCACGCGGGCATGGAGCTGTTCGCTGGCCGCTTCGGCAAGGCGGTCGCCGAGGCTCTGCATCAGCAGAGCCGCGTATTGGTCGCCCGCGGCCTTTAGGCGCTCGACCTCTTCGGCGAACGACGGCGAAACCGTTACGGCAAAGATCCCTATGTGGTCGCCCATGCCCTCGGGCGCGACGAAGTCTGCAAGTGCAAGACACTCTCCCCCGGCATTGGGGTGCCGCTGGCGCGGTGTCGGTATCGTCACCTGCTTCGTGACACCGCCGCAGCAGGGACAGCCTGCCGTATGCGATACGACGATACTGTCGTCGGTGCCGCAGGCGGGGAAGAAGCCCACCTCGGCGCAGAGATGGTGGCGGCTCGCTATGCCGTCGAGCATCTGCCCGGCCTCGGCCATGAGCGTCTCGGCCTCGGGAGTGTCGCCGCGCACGCCCCACAGGTTGAGGAAATGTATCCAGTTGATGTATTCGCGCACGTCATCCACGGCGATATCGAATGTCCGCACCCCTTCGTATGTCGGCTTTGGCAGCACCTCGTGCGCCCACTCTATTGCGGGGCGCAGCCGCAGCGCCTGCTCCTCGGTGAGCGATACGGTCTCCGTACGCTGCATCCGCTGCCGCAGCTGCTCCTGCTCGAAGCGCAGGCAGGCGATGGTGTGCTCGCGCTCGCTGCCCGCGAGGCGCATGGCGAGGATGGGGTTCTGCGCCGCATCCTTGACGTGGAAGACGGGACCGCCGTACAACGGGGCGATCTTCACGGCCGTATGCAGTGCGGATGTGGTCGCGCCGCCGATGAAGAGGGGCACGTCGATGCCCGCCTCGCGCAGCTGCTCCGCCACGCGGCACATCTCGTCGAGCGACGGGGTTATGAGGCCGCTCAGACCTATGAAGTCTGCCTTCTCCGCCACGGCCGCCTCGACGATCCTCTCGGCCGGCACCATCACCCCGAGATCCATGACCTCGAAGTTGTTGCATGCGAGCACCACGCCCGCGATGTTCTTCCCTATGTCGTGTACGTCGCCCTTGACGGTGGCTATTATGAACTTGCCGGCGGAGTGTGCGGCCGTGACGCTCTTTGCGCTCTCGATGTGCGGACGGAGGATCTCGACGGCGCGTTTCATCGTGCGGGCGGTCTTCACCACCTGCGGCAGGAACATCTTGCCTGCGCCGAAGAGCTCTCCGACATGCGTCATGCCGCGCATCAGGGGTCCTTCGATAATGTCCGCCGGCGCAGGGTATGCTGCGAGGGCCTCCTCGAGGTCGGCTTCGAGATACTCCTCGTCGCCGCGCTCGAGCGCATCCGCAAGGCGTTTCTCGAGAGGTATTTCGTTACGGTCGGCCGTCTCGGTCGTCTCCGCGGCCGCGGTTGCCTCGCCGTTGAACCGCGATGCCATGGCCACGAGCCGCTCGGCGGCATCGTCGCGGCGGCAGAGGACGGCATCCTCCAGCGCCTCGAGCAGCTCGGGCGGGATGTCGCCGTACATCACCTTCGAGGCGGGGTTTACGATCGCCATGTCGAGCCCTGCGGCGATGGCATGGTAGAGGAACACGGCGTGCATCGCCTCGCGCAGGTAGTTGTTGCCGCGCAGTGCGAACGACAGGTTGCTCACGCCGCCGCTGACACGCGCGCCGGGCAGGTTCTCGTGGATCCATCGCGTGGCGCGTATGAAATCGAGCGCATAGGCGTCGTGTTCCTTCATTCCGGTGGCTATGGTCAGCACGTTGGGGTCGAAGATGATATCCCGCGGGTCGTATCCCGCCTTTTCGGTCAGCAGGCGGTATGCACGTGCGCACACCTCGATCTTGCGTTCGTATGTTACGGCCTGCCCCTGCTCGTCGAAGGCCATCACCACCAGCGCGGCACCGAGCTGGCGCACGCGGCGCGCCCGCGCCAGGAACGTCTCCTCGCCCTCCTTGAGCGAGAGCGAGTTTACTATGGCCTTTCCCTGTATGCACTTGAGCGCGGCCTCGATGACCTCGAAGCGCGACGAGTCGATCATCCAGGGCAGACGCGCCACCTCGGGGTCCGAGGCCATGAGGTTGAGGAAGTGCACCATCTCGGCCCGCGTGTCGATCATCGCGTCGTCCATGTTCACGTCGAGGATCATGGCGCCGTCGCGCACCTGCCTGCGGGCTATGCCGAGAGCCTCGTCGTACGATTTCTCCTTTATCAGGCGGAGGAACTTGCGGCTGCCGGCGACGTTGCACCTCTCGCCCACGTTGATGAAGGCGCCCGCCGGGTCGAATTCGTCTATTCCCGCCAGCCAGCCGCGCGGCGTGCCTGCCGTGTGGCGTCTTTGAGGCGGTACGGCCACGGCGGCGGCTATGGCGCGTATGTGGTCGGGCGTGGAGCCGCAGCAGCCGCCCACGATGTCGACAAGGCCCTCGTCGACGAAGCGGCGTATGTCGCGCGCCATCATCTCGGGTGTCTGGTCATAGCGGCCCATGGCGTCGGGAATGCCGGCGTTGGGGTGTACGCTCACATGCCACGGCGCGGCCTGCGACAACTGCCGCAGGAAGGGCGTCATCTGCGCCGCCCCGAACGAGCAGTTCAGGCCGACGGAAAAGAGCCGTGCGTGTGATACGGATATGATGAATGCCTCTACGGTCTGGCCCGAGAGGGTGCGTCCCGCAGCGTCGGCGATGGTTGCGGAGAGCATTACGGGCACCCGCCGCCCGAGCCGTGAAAAGGCCTCCTCGGCGGCGTCAAGGGCCGCCTTGGCATTGAGCGTGTCGAAGACGGTCTCTATGAGGAGCAGGTCGACACCGCCCTCTACGAGGGCCGTGATCTGCTCGAGGTATGCCGCGCGCAGCGTGTCGAAGTCGACGGCGCGGAAGGCCGGGTTGTCCACGTCGGGAGACATCGAGGCGGTCTTCCCCGTCGGTCCGACGGATCCCGCCACAAAGCGCGGCCTCTCGGGCGTGAGGGCCGTCATGCGGTCGGCCTCCGCACGGGCTATGCGAGCCGCCGCGGCGTTCATGCGGGCGACGAGATGCTCCGTATGGTATTCCGCCTGCGATATGGCCTGCGCGTTGAAGGTGTCGGTCTCGATTATGTCGGCCCCCGCCTCGAGATACTGCCTGTGTATCGAGGCTATGACGTCGGGCCGCGTGAGTGCGAGCATCTCGTTGTTGCCCTGCAGGCGTACGGGGTGGCCGCGGAACTCGTCGCCGCGGAAATCCTCCTCCGTAAGGCTGCAGCGCTGGATCATGGTGCCCATGGCCCCGTCGAGGACGAGGATGCGGCTGTTTACGGCCTGCTCTATTGTTTCTCTGTCGGTCATGTCGTGCGTGTTTGCGCCTGTGCGGTGTGTCAGTATACCTGCCGTGCTATGGCCTCGACGCTGGCCGTGGCGTTCATCGAGTAGAAGTGTATGCTCGGCA
This sequence comes from uncultured Alistipes sp., assembly GCA_949283205.1. Taxonomy (GTDB): domain Bacteria; phylum Bacteroidota; class Bacteroidia; order Bacteroidales; family Rikenellaceae; genus Alistipes. The sequence goes on from CASDSD010000035.1 coordinate 8,246, forward strand.
CGTTGGCGGCCTTCAGTTCGCGCGCCTGTGCCGTGCCCCACTCCACGCCGAGGGCCTTCACGTCGTCGTTCGTGCGGCAGCGGCGCAGCTCCTCCGCCAGCTCCATCGGCAGGTCTATGTGGAAGGTCTTGGGTAGCAGCGCCTGCTGCGTGAGCGAGGTGAGGGGCTTCAGTCCCGGGATTATCGGTACGGTGATGCCCGCCTTGCGGCAGCGCGCCACGAAGTCGAAGTAACGCTTGTTGTCGAAGAACATCTGCGTGACGACATAGCGTGCGCCGGCGTCGATCTTCGCCTTGAGATATTCGATGTCGGTGTCGAGGTTCATCGCCTCCTCGTGTTTCTCGGGATATCCCGCCACGCCGAACGAGAAGGGGCGCTCGAGCGGCGAGTATTCGTCGCCGTCGACCATGCGGCCGGCGTTGAACGCCTCGACCTGGCGGCACAGCTCCACGGCGTGTTCATGTCCGCCGGGGGTGGGTACAAAGCGGTTTTCACCGCGGGCGCGGTCGCCGCGCAGCACCAGCAGGTCGGTGATGCCGAGGTACGAGAGGTCGATCAGTTCGTTCTCGAGTTCGGCGCGGGTGAAGCCGCTGCATATGACGTGCGGCACCGTGGGGATGCCGTAACGCCCCTTGAGGGCGGCGGCTACGGCCACCGATCCGGGACGCGTGCGCTGCGGGGTGCGTTGGAACACGCCGTCCGAGATCTCACGGTAGACTATCTCGGTGCGGTGTGTCGTTATGTTGACGTATGCCGGGTTGAAGGGCATGAGACGGTCGATCGAGGCGAAGAGCTGTTCTATGCCGCGGCCCCTGAGGGGTGGCAGCACCTCGAACGAGAAGGCCGTCGTATGCGGCTCGGCGAGAAATGATGCGACGCTCATTGTCAATGGTGTTTCGTGTTTGAGTCTATTCCGGACAAAGTTACTACAAGCGTGCCGTTTATCCAACCCCGCAGGGGTGGAATGTGACGATGTGCCGAAAAAAAAGGGCTGCGGACGACCGAAGATCGCCGCAGCCCACGTATTCAGGTCCGCTTTCGTATGCCGCACACCGTATTATGGCATGCGGAGACCTTTTAGAGCGCCTTCTCGAGGATCGTGCGCACCTTGTCGGGCGTCACGTCGTTGCGCTCGCCCCAGACGGCGCCGCGCTCCGTGAAGCGGCGCACGATCTCGTCGATGGTCTCCTGTCCGACGCCGTACTCCGAGAGACGGGTGGCGATGCCCAGCGAGTGGAAATACTCCTCGGTGCGGCGTATGGCCTCCTCGATGCGGCTCTCGTCGTCGCCCTCGGTGATGCCCAGCACACGCTCGGCATATTGCAGCAGCTTGTCGTGCTTGTCGTCACGCATCACGCGCAGCAACTGCGGAAGCACTATGGCCAGCGTCACGCCGTGCGTGATCTCGTGCAGCGCCGTCAGCTCGTGGCCTATCATGTGTGTGGCCCAGTCCTGCGGTACGCCCATGGCGATGAAGCCGTTGAGGCCCATCGTGGCGCAGAGCATGAAGTTGGCCATGGTGTCGTAGTCGGGCTTGTCGCTCATGGCGGCGGGAGATATCTCCATCACCGTCTGCAGCAGCCCCTCGGCCCAGCGGTCCATCACACGCGCGTCGACGGGGAAGGTCATGTACTGCTCCATGATGTGGACGAAGGTGTCGGCAAGGCCTGCGGCGACCATCTTCTTGGGCAGCGAGAAGGTGACGCAGGGATCGAGTACCGAGAAACGCGGATATACCAGATCCGAGTGGAAGGGGAACTTCTCATGCGTTGCCAGACGCGAGATCACGGCGCCGTTGTTCATCTCCGAGCCTGTGGCGGGGAGTGTGAGGACCGTAGCCAGAGGCACGGCCTTGCTTACGGCATCGTTGCGGGTGATGATGTCCCACGGCTCGCCCTCGTATGGTATGGCTGCGGCGATGAATTTCGTGCCGTCGATGACCGAGCCGCCGCCCACGGCCAGCAGGAAGTCGACACCCTCGCGGCGCGCCTGCTCGATGGCCTTGACGAGGGTCTCGTATTTCGGGTTGGGCTCTATGCCCCAGAACTCTGTGAAGCGGCGTCCTTCGAGAGCCTTCGTTACCTGATCGTATACGCCGTTGCGTTTTACGCTGCCGCCGCCGAAGGTGATCATTACCTTGCTGTCGGCGGGAATCTCCCTGGCTATGCGGGCTATTGAGCCCTTGCCGAAGATGAGCTTTACCGGATTCTGAAATTCGAAGTTGTACATTTTCGTATGTTTTTGGATCGTTGGTATCTGTTCGGGGCCAAAGATGCGTCCCGGCCTGTGGCGGCGGGGGCTGTTGATCGGCCCGTGAACGGTATGGCAAATTTAATGCTAATTTTCGGATTTCCGCAGCCGTCCCTACCGACAATATTCTGACCCGTACGTCCGGCGCGGGGTGGGGCCCCGCACAAAACCGAAAAAGGGTCACGTCTCCGTAACCCTTTTCAGTGACTCCGACAGGATTCAAACCTGTAACCGCTTGATCCGTAGTCAAGTACTCTATTCAGTTGAGCTACGGAGCCATTTGCCTTTTGCGAGTGCAAATGTACGGCGAAAATTGATAAAATGCAAATTTATTTTGTATTTTTTTGTGTGGCGCGGTCTCATGCGGCCGGCGGGTGTCTGTCGCGTGTTCCGGATGGTGCGCCGGCATCAATTGCCGAAGTAGCGTTCCAGCTCGGCCATGAGCCTTTCGCCGCGCAGGTTGCGGGCGATGATGGTGCCGTCCTCGGCGATGAGGAAGTTGGCGGGGATGGATTGCAGCCCGTATGTTTCGACGGCGCAGTTCCCGTTGTCGTCGTGCATGTCGATGGCGTTGGTCCAGAGCATGTCGTTGCGCATGACGAATTCGCGCCAGCGTCCGGGAGAGCGGTCGAGCGAGATGCTGCATATCTCGAATCCCTGAAGCGCATAGCGTGTGTATGCCTTGTGCAGATAGGGCAGTTCGAGCATGCAGGGGTAACACCACGTGGCCCAGAAGTCGAGCAGCACGAGCCGTTTGCCGGCGCATATCTCGGCCAGGGTGCCGTCCCCCGAGATTGTGTGCAGGGGCATGTCGATAAATTTCTGTCCCACCTCCGTACGTTCGTATATGTCGATGTAGTGTGCGAAGTCGCGCATGGACGAGAGTTCTCGCATCTTGGCGGGGAACTGTTCGAAGCGGTTGCGCATCTGTTCGGCCGACATGCCCTTGCTTTCGTTGTAGAGGAAGAGCTCCACCCCGATGATGTTGTCTATGTTGTCGTCGACGGCCGTGGATACGATATTGCGGTATTTTGCGGCCAGGGCGTCGAACTTCTGACGCGAGAGGCTGTCGCTCGGGTCGAGCCGGTAGGCCTCGTTCGTTATGTCCACGAGCCGGCGTGCCACGATGTTGTACTTGTCGTTTACGGGGCCGCCTTCGACGACATATCCCTGCGGGAATGTCGGGTGCATGACCAGGTCGCCCTTCTCCAGCAGCAGCGAGGTGAGCGTGTTGCCGTTGTCGTCGCATATGATGGCCGTGGCGGGTTCTTCGGCGCGGCCCGTGATGCGGAAGCGGTTGTCGCTGTCGACGGCGGCGGTGGCGATGGTGTCGGCCGAGGTCTTTTCGATGATGAGATATACCTCGCTGGCGGCGTTGTCGGCGAGTTCTCCGTCGATATTGAACCGTATGTCGCGGCTGCATGACGCGGCGGCGAGCGACATGACGGCCGCTGCGGCTATGGTAATGTATTTTGACACGATATGTTTCATCGCTTGACGAAGCTCTTCTGAAGGGAGAGGGTATATCGCAAATGTAACCAAAATCTTCGATTCCCCGCTCTGTTTGCGTTTTTTTCTTCAAAACGAAATCTTTTGCGGTTTATTATGCGGCGGGCGGCGGGAAGGTCGTGTCTCTGTCGCATGGCGAGACCCGAGCCGTGTGGCGGGCGGCGCGGGGGCGTCACGCGTCGGGGACGGGGTGACGGAAATGGGTTGCATTGATGCGAAATGTTCGTATCTTTGCAGTTCCGGCCGTGTCCCGACGCGCGTTTCGAACCGGGGCGGCGACGGGCGCTGCGGCCGGAAGAGGGTTCCGGAACGAAAAACCAGAAAACAGGAAAACGATATGACAGGTGTCGAGACATGGGCTTTGGCCGTAGGACTGGCGATGGATTGTCTGGCCGTGGCCATAGCGAGCGGTGTGATCATGGAACGCGTGCGGTGGCGTCCCATGCTGACGATGGCCATCGCCTTCGGGGTGTTCCAGGCATTGAATCCCCTGATCGGCTGGCTCGGCACGAACTATTTCCGCCATCTGATCGAGAGCGTCGACCACTGGATCGCGTTCGGCATATTGCTCTTCCTGGGCGGACGCATGGTGATCGAATCCTTCGGCAGGGAGGAGAACAAGCACTTCGACCCGCTTGACACGAAGGTTATCCTTACGATGGCGCTGGCCACGAGCATCGACGCGCTGGCCGTGGGCATCTCGTTCGTATGCATGGGCATGAACGAGGTGTCGGATCTCGTATACCCGCTGGTTGTCATCGGGTTCGTGTCGTTTGCCGTGACGATGGCCGGGTTGTTCTTCGGCATCAAGTGCGGCGGCCGCTATGCGCGGCGCATCCGTGCCGACCTGTGGGGCGGCATAATCCTCATAGCCATAGGCGTGCGGGTGCTTGTCGAACATCTGGGCGGCGGGGCATGACATCCCGGTGCGGAAAACGGCGGCGGCGACCCTCTCCCGGAGGGCCGCCGCCGTTGCGGGAGGCGTCAGAGCGTGAACTTCAACCCCACGAAGAAGGTGCGGGGCTGCGTGGGCCCGTAGATGTAGACCGAATCCTTGGCAGGGCCGTAGTCGAGGTCATCCTGGAAGGCGTCGAAGAGGTTCTTTACGCCGGCGCTGAGCTCCATGCCTATGAAGTCGGTGAGGCGGAATCCGTACGCCATGCGCAGGCCCATGTCCCAGAACGACGGGGTGAGACGTTCGGTGTCCTGGGCGATGTATCCGGCGTTGTGCTGTACGAGCATCGGGCCCGTATAGTTGCCGAAGAGGGATGCGGTGAGGCTGTGCGTGATGTCGAAGTTTGCGGTGAGGTATCCGTAGCTGTCGGGTGAGCGGAACATGCGGCGCTGCGGCTCCACGTTGTCCGACCACCGTTCGGGCTCGTCGTAGCGGCTGCGCTGGAGGGTGTAGCCCGCCTGCACCTCGAAGATGCCGGCCATGCCGATCTTGAATTCGGCCGTGACGCCCTTGACTGTGGCGCCCGAGGCGTTGTGGCGCAGCTTTATGATGTTGCCGGCCTCGTCCTCGCCGATCTTCGAGAGGGCGAACACATCGGTCAGGTGGGTGTAGAATCCCTCGACGAGCAGGTTTGTCTCCACGCGGCCGAAACTGTGGTAGAGGTCGGCCGAGGCGCTCACGCTGTGCGAATGCTCGGGTTTGAGCTCCGGGTCTATGCGTATGATTGCGGCCTGGCGGTTCAGCACGTCGATGTGCAGGTCCTCGTTGTATGCCTGCGGGGCGCGGTAGCCGCTCGAGTAGCTGAGGCGCAGCCCCACGTTGCGGTGGGGTGAGTAGCGCACGTTGGCCCGGGGCGAGAAGATGGGCTTGTCGACCATGTTGTGGGCGTCGAGGCGTCCGCCGATGATGATGTTGAGTTTCTCGCTCTGCCACTCGTTCTGGAGGTATGCGCCTCCCGACTGTACGGTCTGCGACATGTGGCGGCCTATGGCGGGGAAGTTGTCCGCAAGGTCGTTGTAGGTGTATTCACCGCCTGCGGTGAGCTGTGCCGGCATGAAGAGGCAGCGCTCGAACGAGTAGGAGTACTGGGCCGAGGCCACGATCGTGAGGTCATTGGTATGTCCGTATGTATCGGGGTTCTTGTCCGTGCCGTAGTAGCTGTCGCGCGTGATGCCCTGTGCCGACAGGCCGATGCCGTAGCGGTGGCGCGAGTCGGCCGAGAAACCGTCGAACCGCAGGCTGCCGCCGTCGATGCGGTGGTCGAGCTGCTCGGCGATTTGTGTCATGTGTGGCGCCAGGTCGATCGAGTCGCCGCCGCGGCGGAACTCGTGTATGTGGTGGTATTCGGCCGTGATCTTGGTGTATGCCGAGGTCTTGTAGTAGCCGCGGAAGCCTGCCGTCTCGGACCTCAGGCGAGGGATGTCGGTGAAGCCGTCCTCGTTCCGGTCGTATGCGTCGCGGTCCTTTATCATGCCGAAGAGGTATATGCCGGCGCGGCGGTCGTCCGAGACGAACGACCCGTTGAGGGAGGTGTTGTATTCGGCCCCGCCGCCCTTCATGATGTCGGTGACGTTCGAGATGGCGAGCGAGTTGCGCAGCGGTTCCTTGGTGATGATGTTGACCACGCCGCCTATGGCGTTCGACCCGAAGAGGGCCGACCCGCCGCCGCGGATCACCTCCACGCGCTCGATCATGGCCACGGGGAGCTGCTCGAGCCCGTAGACCGAGGCCAGCGAACTGAAGATGGGGTTCGAGTCGAGCAGTATCTGCGAGTACTGACCCTCGAGGCCGTTTATGCGCAGCTGCGTGGTGCCGCAGTTGCCGCAGTTGTTCTCTATGCGCAGTCCCGACTGGAACTTCATCGTCTCCGCGAGGTCGGTCGAGGCCGTGTGGTCGAAGAGCTTGGCGGAGGCGACGTTGACGATCACCGCCGAACTCTTCTTGTTGGTCTCGTTGCGCGTGGCCGAGACCACAACCTCGTCCATCGAGAGCGTCTGCTCCTGTAGCACGAAGTTCACCTCTATGGTCTTGTTGCGTTGTACGGTCACCTTCTGCTCGGCCGTGCGGTAGCCGATCGACTCGGCGACGACGACGCACTCGCCCTCGGGCAGGTTCTTCAGATAGTAGTGTCCCGTGGCGTCGGCCGTGGTGCCTATGGTCGTACCCTTGACCGATATGGTCACGTAGGGGATGTGTTCCTGCTTGTCGAGCGATATGATGTGTCCGTATATGTTGGCGTCGGTGGCCTTGGGGCGGCCGCCGTCGGGGGTCGTGGCGTCCGCTGTGACGCCCGTGGCGGGCGGGGTGTCGGTATTGCTGCCGGGAAGGGCATGGAGTGCGGCATGCGGCGCAAGGAGCAGCAGCATGGCGGCACAAATATCTTTTGTTCTCATTGTGTCGAAATGTTAAGTATGGGTATATAATGGATCTGACACCTCGGCCGCAGGCGGAGGTGCGGGGCGGAGGTTGCTGCCGCCGCCGAATGGGTGTGTAGGGATCAGATTGCGGCGGGAGGCGCCCGCAGGCCGTAGTGCATGGCCGTGGCGCGGCGTACCGATGCCGCACGGCGCACAGCCATGACGCAGACGGCGGCAGCTATTGCGAGCAACGGATGAAATATGCCCGCAGCCAGCGCCGTGAATGACGACAGCAGGCTTATGGCCTTGCACTGTTGTGCCGAGTGCGAGTGGTTGGGATTGTCGGCCGAGCCGGAATAGGGGTGTGAGTGTACGATCAGCTGCCCGTCGATACGGTGGCTGTGCATGAAGAGCGACGTGCTGCCCAGATATTCCGTGAACAGCAGCAACAGCAGCAGGGCCCCGAGGTTGCGGGCGTATTTGAATCGTGACAACGCCATCGCGGGCAAAGGTAATCCAAATTTTTTAAGGACAGGGCCGGAGCGGGATATTTTTTGCCGGAATATTTTCCGGCGGCGCATTTTCCCCGATGACGCGAGTGCGTCAGCGGCCGTCAGAAACAGAACACCCGGCAGACTCTCGCCTGTCGGGTGTATGTTCGGGGCTGCCGTACTGGCCGCGTGTGCGGCCGGACGATCGCCTCCGCCTAACGTATGCGCTCGTAGTACTCGCGCGTACGGGTATCGACACGGATCTTGTCGCCCGTGTTGATGAAGAGGGGAACCTTGATCGTAGCGCCCGTGTTTACCACGGCGGGCTTGAGCGAATTGGTAGAGGCGGTGTCGCCCTTGATGCCCGGCTCGGTGTAGGTTACCTCCATGTCGACGATCGGCGGCAGCTCGGCCGAGAGAACGATCTCCTTGTCGGTGTGGAACATCACCTCGACGATCTGGCCGTCGGCCATAAGGTCGTAGTTGTTGATGAGGTTCTTGTCGATGTTGATCTCCTCGAAGGTCTCCGTGTGCATGAAGTGTGCGCCCAGATCGTCCTCGTAGGTGAACTGGTAGGGACGGCGCTCGACGCGTACCTGCTCGATCTTCTGGCTTACCGACGAGAAGGTGTTCTCGATGACGCGGCCGTTCTCGAGGTTCTTGAGCTTCGAACGGACGAATGCGGGGCCCTTGCCCGGCTTGCAGTGCTGGAAATCGACTACGAGGTAGGTCTTGCCGTCCATTTCGATGCACATGCCGATCTTGATGTCTGCTGCTGTGATGGTCATAAATCTATATTTTTATACGTTTTGAAATTCCAAGCGGCGCAAAGGTACTAAAAAAATCCGAGAAAACATAGGTCCTGCGGGGCATTTTATTTACCCTCAAACTCATAATGGGGCAGGTCGATACCTGCCATGGCGAGGGCGCGCTCCGTGACCGTCGCCGCGAGCTCCTCGATGGTGGCGGGGTGCGAGTAGAACGACGGCGAGGCGGGGACGATGACGGCGCCGGCGTCGGTCAGCGCGGCCATGTTGCGCAGGTGCAGCGACGAGTAGGGGGCCTCGCGCACCACGAGGACGAGCCTGCGCCGCTCCTTGAGCATGACGTCCGCGGCGCGCTCGATGAGCGAGAGCGACACGCCGGCAGCGATGCGGCCGACGGTTCCCATCGATGCGGGGGCTATTATCATCGCCCCATATCGGGCCGAGCCGCTGGCAACGGGGCAGAACATGTCGTCGTTCGGATATTCGACGATCCTCTCCGATGCGGGCAGCCGTTCGCCCTCGTACTCCATGACGCGGCGTCCGTTGTCGCTCACGATGAGGGCCGTCTGCTCCACCTGCGGCGCAAGGAGCAGCCGCTCGGCGCACTGCCGGGCGTAGATGGCGCCGCTGGCGCCCGTGACTGCCAGAATTACCTTCATGCTACAATTCGATTATCTTGCATTTGAGCCCCATCTCCTTGATGCGCTCCAGCACGCGCGGCAGGGCATAGCTCATGTTGCGGAACGACTTCTCGCTGTCGTGGAAGGCTATGATGCACCCCGGCTGTATATACTTCACCACGCCGCGGCAGCACTCCGAAGGCGATATGGCCGAGGTGTAGTCGCGCGAGAGGATGTTCCACATGATGATCTTGTATCGCTGTCCCACGGCGCGCATCTGCGAGGGCGTGACACGCGCGTAGGGCGGGCGGAAGAGGTCGCTGTGGAGGATGTCGTCTGCGAAGTCCACATCCTCGATGTACTTCTCGAGAGGCATGCCCCAGCCCTTCTGGTGTGAATAGGTATGGTTGCCGATCTTGTGTCCCTCGTCGCGTATGCGCTGGTAGAGGTCGGGGTAGAGCTCGGCGTTCTTGCCCAGCACGAAGAATGTCGCCTTGGCATCGTATCGCCGCAGCGTGGCGAGGATCCACTCGGTTATGCCCGGCGTGGGGCCGTCGTCGAAGGTGAGGAAAACGCCGTTGCGGTCATCTATCTCCCATATCATGTCGGGGAAAAGCCGTTTGATGAATTTGGGCGGATTTATCTTCATGCTCGGTATTTTTTACGGTTGGGGCGTGCCTCCGTCATGCTCCCGGACGCACATATGCACGCATGGCAAAAGTAGTGCTTTTTTGTGTAAAACGGGGTATGTATTTTGCGGAAATTGTTTTTTGGGTTATATTTGTGAATGGTTTGAACCCGCCACGCAGGCGGCTGCAAACGGGAAAAAATTGCTGTTTATGAAACGTATACTGAAGAATATCATTGCCGTGATCGCACTGTGTGTCGCGGCCGTGGGGTGCGATGCCCTGCACAAGGTGTCGAACGAGAGCTCCACTACGGGCAACCCCTACGAGGTGGTTGTCGTCTGTGCCCAGCCCGACTGGCAGAGCGAACTGGGCGATACGCTGCAGGCGGTGCTCAAGCAGCCGGTGTCGGAACTCACCACGTATGAACCCGTATATGACGTGCTGCGCATCCTGCCCAACAATTTCGGCAGCCTTGTTGAGCGTCACCGCAATATCGTCACCGTACAGGTCGACCCCTCGATTGCCGAGCCGTCGATCACGGTGCGCTATGACGTGCCGGCCAAGCCGCAGGTCTTCATCTCGATAAAGGGCCCCGATGACAAGACCGTGGCGGAGTATGTGGCCGCGAACGGCGACAATATAGTCCGTGTCATAGAGAAGGCCGAGCGTGACCGGTCGGTGGATTACGGCAAGCGTTACTACTCGAAACAGACCGAGGCGCTGTTGCGGGAGAAGTTCGGCGTTCAGATGTACGTGCCCGACAACTTCAGCGTCCGTACGCAGAGCGACGACATGGTGTGGATCTCGCAGGAGTTCCCCGCCGCGAGCCAGGGCTTCTTTATCTACAAGTATCCCTACGGGGGCAAGGGTTCGCTCTCGGTGGAGTCTCTCATCGCCGCGCGCGACAGGTTCGCCGCGAACATTCCCGGGCCGGCCGACGGATCTTACATGTCGACCGTAAAGCAGATTGCCGACGCCACGGGTGAGGAGTATATCGACTTCGAGCCGCAGATGCGCATGCTCGACATCGACGGCCGTACGTGGATCGAGATGGCAGGGCTGTGGGATGTGGAGAACTACGTCATGGGAGGGCCGTTCGTGAGCTATACGACGGTGAACCAGGCCACGAACGAGGTCGTGACGATAGACTGCTATGTCTATGCCCCGAAGGGTGAGAAACGCAACATGCTGCGCGAGCTGCAGCACTTCGTATATCTGATCGACTTCCCCGCGACATCTGCCGACATGTCGGCGGAGACTGCCGGTGGTGGGGCGAAGTGACGATGGCGGATAGCAGGAGGCGGGGGCTCCGTACCGGCGGTACGGGGCCCTCGCCGTCATTGTGCCGCATGGGGTGCCTTTTGCCGCCGTGCTTTGCCGCGGCCGCGAGCGGCACCAGCTTTTACCCCGAAAAAAGTTGGAAAATCGAATTATTCTGTTTATCTTTGTTTCACTGATTAAAAATAGATCGTCAATTCGGAATTCTGATCTCTCGGCAGGTTCGGCAGGTTGGAATTCTGGTTTTTTACTGTTATGGTTATGGCAAAAGAGATCATTTATCTAACGGCTGAAGGATTACAGAAGCTCAAGGACGAGCTCAATCATATGCGTTCGGTGGAGCGCCCTGCCATCTCGGCGGCTATTGCCGAGGCACGCGACAAGGGCGATCTGTCGGAGAATGCGGAGTATGACGCCGCGCGCGAGGCGCAGGGACTGCTGGAGATGCGCATCGCCAAGCTGGAGCAGACGCTCACCAACGCCCGCGTTATCGACGAGTCGAAAATCGACAAGAGCAAGGTGCAGATATTGAGCAAGGTAACGCTTTTGAACCACAATAACAACCGGCAGGTGGTCTATACGATCGTCTCGGAGAACGAGGCGAACCTGCGCGAGGGCAAGCTCGCCATCGGCACACCCATAGCGAAGGCGCTGCTGGGCAAGAAGAAGGGCGATATCGTAGAGGTGACGGTGCCGGCCGGGGTTATCAAGTTCGAGATTCTCGACATCAACATCTGATGCCGACGTCGGCAGGGGCCGTATGCGATATGTCGGGCCGAAGCGGCGGATACGCGGCGTGCGGAGGGGACATCGGAGGTACGGGTTCCGACGAATCAGGGTAAACATAATGCGGAGAGAACCATACATGGTTCTCTCCGCATTATGTGTGTACCGGAGTTGCGGGGTTTAGCCGCGGCTCTGCCCGGCTGTTTCTTTTGCTGCAGCCGGCCTTCTTTTGCCGCACCCTGCCGCCGTTGTTCCGCCATATGACATGCCCGGGCATGGCCGGCGTTGCGGCGGCGAACCGGATCCCGGGTTTTATTTCCGTTTCAGGGCGTCGTAACGGCTTACGGCTGTCCGCCAGTCGATAACTTGCCAGAGGGCCTTTACGCCATCGGCACGGGCATTGCGGTAGTCGATGTAGTAGGCGTGTTCCCATACGTCTATGGCCAGCAGCGGATGCAGACCGTCGGTCAGGGGATTTCCGGCGTTGGGCTTGCTCACGATGGATAGCGCGCCGCGGTCATCGGCCGCGAGCCATACCCAGCCCGATCCGAAGAGTGCGACGGCGGCCTGTGTCATCTGCTGTCGCAGCGAGTCGGTATCGCCGAAGGCGGCGTTTACGGCCTCGAGGAGCGGTCCCGACGGCATGCGCTGCGGCGCGGGCGAGAGCGATGCGAAATAGAAGTCGTGGTTCCATGCCTGAGCGGCATTGTTGAAGATGGGACCCTCCGCCTGGCGGATGATATCTTCGAGGGCCATGCCTTCGTAGAGCGTCGAGCCTATGAGCTCGTTGAGTTTGGCGACATACGCCGCCGTGTGCTTGTCGTGGTGGTAGAGGAGCGTCTCCTCCGAGACATAGGGCTCGAGCGCCTTCATGTCATAGGGCAGAGGCGCGAGCGAGAACATTTTTGAGGATGCCGTGACGGTCATATCGGTAAAATTAAAGTGAAAGGATGTAAATCAATCGCACGTACGATAACAAATATAATACCTTTCCTGCATGAAAACAAATAAAACGCAACACCTCTTGTCGGGGAGCGGATCCGGGAAGACGTAGGGACGGCGTGCGGGTTTGGATAATTGAAGATTTTTCGTATCTTTGCGGTGAGGATGATTGCGTATGCCTAAACTCTATGTCATATGCGGGTGCAACGGAGCGGGTAAGACCACAGCTTCGTATGCCGTTTTGCCGGAGATGCTGGAGTGCAAGGAGTTCGTCAATGCCGACGAGATAGCCAAGGGACTCTCTCCGTTCAATCCGGCACGCGTATCGATCGAGGCGGGGCGTCTGATGCGTCAGCGTATGGATGTTCTGTTGTCGGACGGTGCGGATTTTGCATTCGAAACGACGTTGGCGACGAGATATTACGTGCGCTTTATCCGTATGGCTCAGGAAAAAGGATATTTCGTATCGTTGCTCTATTTTTGGCTGCCGACGCCGGAACAGGCCGTTGAGCGTGTTGCGCGGCGTGTGGCCGAGGGAGGACACAATGTGCCGCCGGAGGTTGTCAGAAGACGATATTATCGGGGCCTGCGATATCTGACCACGCTCTATACGCCTATCTGCGACTATTGGGTGATCTACAACAACAGTTCGGCCGACGGCGTGAAAAAGGTGGCGTACGGCGCTCGCGACGAAATAAGAGAGGTGGTCGATTCGTTGGGTTATAGACAAATATGTAAACTGTAAAATATTAGACCTTATGAGTGAGATCGAGATTGAGCAGATGCAGGAGAAAATAGATGCCGGGATACTCCTCGCCCAGCAGCGCTTGAAAGAGAGAGTCAAAAAGGAGGATGGTGAACTTGTCATCATGCGTGACGGCAAAATTACACATGTGAAGGCCGAAGAGCTGTAATGCGGAGGCCTCGGGCTGCCGAGCCCAGACACGGAGAGTGCGCCCCGACTATCTACATAGTCGGGGCGTAGTTTTTTTGTTCCGTATGGTCCGGATTCGCGCTGGCGGCCGTTATTTTATGTGTTCTTTTCTTCTCCATTACGGGCCGTTTCGGGATCGGTGCTGGGCCTTCGGAATCCGTTTTATGTGTTCTTTTTTTCTCCGTTGCAGGCCGTTTCGGGATCGGTGCAGTGTGTCCGCAAGGGCCGTCCGGATGCCGTCATTCGGCTGCCGAAGACGAGGCGAAGGTCTCGTATGCGATGCGCGACAGGGCGGCGATGAGGGCGGCGTTACGTTTGTCGTCGAGGCCGGAGTCGGCGATGAATACGGCTATGCGGTATGTGCTGCCGTCGGGCAGGGTGACGATGCCGATGTCGTTGTCGGCGATCTTTATCCCCTGCGGCGTGCGGTCGGACGATCCGGTCTTGTGCGCCAGCATGGTATGCGGCGGCAGTCCTGCGCGCAACTTGTCTCCTCCGGTGCTGGTCCGCGTCATGTAGCGCATCATGGCGGCGGTGTGTTCCGCCGACAGGAGCTCTCCTCCGGCAAGGCTCCGGAGCAGGCGTACGGCCTGGCGCGGGGTACAGCGGTTCAGACGCTGGTTGTCGATGTCGAGGTGCATCTGCAGTTCCGTCGCCACGAGGGTTATGGAGTCGAAGCCGGCCGCCGTCATGCGTCGTGCGACCTCCTGAATGCCGCCGCTACGGTTGATGAGCATGTCGCAGGCGTTGTTGTCGCTCAGCGATACGGCGTATGAGAATACCGAGTCCAGCGCGACCTGCCGCCACCCGTCGGGATGGCTGTCGCGCATGGGCGAATATGTGTCGGGGAGCATCTCGTCGCGGGTGATGTCCATACGGTGCGACAGGGCGGTGCCCTCCTCCTCCATCCGTTGCAGGGCGGCTATTGCCACGGGTACCTTGAATGTGCTGAGCATGGGGAACGTCTCGTCGGCGCGGAGGGATATGGTGCGACCGTCGTCCGCTTCGGCATAGAGCCCCACACGCGCGGGAACGCCCCCGAGCAGGGAGTCTATCCGCTGCCGGGCGTCCGTGATGTTATTCTGCCTGAAACAGGCCGTCGCAGCGATACAGACGATCGTTGCGACGGCGGTGACGTATTGTCTCATGACGTTAATATTCCAGTTGCATTCCGTCCACCCACAGCGTGCTCTGCGTGCTTCCGGTGAAGTAGTCGCCCAGCATGCTCGAGGCGCACGATACGATGATGTGCGTGGGCTTGCGCGATGTCGAGCGGTACTCGATGGGTATCTCGACCTTGATCCAGCCGTCGGTGGCCTTGTCGCTGACGTATGCGCCGTATCCTATGACGGCATCCGAATCGGGCTTGAAGAAGGTGCTGCGGTCGTTCGTGTTGACCTGTACGGGGCAGTCGGGCGTACCGCCGTAGATGTGGTAGTCCCAGTCTCCCAGCGCGACGAATACCTGGCAGCGGTCCATGTCGCCCTCCTTGACGGGGTCGTTGTCGGGGGCGCCGTTGAAGCGGTCGATGGGGCCGTTCTGGTACTTGAGCCACAGCGAGAGCTTGCGCGGCCGCAGCGTGAAGGGACGGCCGAAGTTGACCACGCCGCCCGAGGTGCCGATGATGCGGTCGAACTCGCCTACGAAGATGTTTCCTGCGGCGAACTTTATTATGACATACTGCGACTGCATCTTGACCGAATATGCACCCTCCATCTTGTCGGAAGCGTCGGGCATGGTGATCGCGTAGCTTGGCCCTACGGTTGTGGAGCCCTTGTTGCCGCTGTCCCACCATTTGGTCTGCAGCTCGGCCACGGCCGACGCGGGGTCGTAGAATGAGCTGTATCTCGACGACTCGGCGTTGCTGAAGGTCTCGAAACCCGTGTTGGGCATCTGCATGGCGGCTTCGGTGGTGAACGTTGTCACCTCCGTGGTGTCGTCCCCGCTGTATGCGCAGCATTCGTATGCGGTGAGTGGCTGCAGTCCCTCGATACATGTAGAGAACGTGCCGCCGTCGACGGTGAGGGCGTCACCGCTGACATCTATCCACTCGGTGGCTCCCTGGGCGCGGTACCGGAATCCGTTGCTGCGGTCGGCAACACCCGACGCCTTGAGCCATACGACGGCCGTCCAGGCATCTACGGAGAGCATTTCGACCAGCGTCTCGGTCTGCTCGACGTACAGCGTCCACACCTCCTTGATGTCGTGATAGGCGACGGTGACCTCCACCGTCTCGTTGAAGTCGTGCAGCTGCGACGCCTCGGGCGTGTAGGTGGTGATCTCCCTGGGCCCGAGTTTCAGGGAGGTGACCGTGACATTGCCCAGGTCGGTCGAGGTGTTGACATAGGCTACGGCGCGCCTGTTTGCGGCGTCTATGTGGCTGCTGCCGACCTGGCCGTTTACTGTGAAGTAACGCTCGACGGGCTGCTCGGCCCGTATCGTCCATACATAGTCCTGGTATATGGAGAGCGTGACGGCAATCGGTTTCGAGAGGTCCTGCGCTCCCGTGATGTCCCACGAGGAGCGTGTGCGCTCGTCCGAGAAGGTTATACTCTTGATCTCGACATTGTGTATGTCGGTGGTCTCGTCGAGGGTGACGGTGACGGTGCTTTTCTCGGAATCAATGTTCACGGCCGAGGCTCCCGTGATCTCGATGGCCGTGATGCGGGGAACGATTACCGGGAGGGGTATGTCGTTCTTGATGCAGCCGCCGCACAGGGCCGCAAACAACATGCATATGATAAATCTCTTCATGCCTGCCTGTGTGTTTAGAGGTGTATCGTCACACCGATGTTGATATCCAGCACGTTGAGCTTGAACTTGGCCTGCGAGTAGTTGCGCGTGCCTATCACTTCGCCCGCCTTGATGTACTTGGTGTTGTTGTACGAGACGCCGCCGATGCCTATGGAGACGTGCGTGCTGACGTTGTTCATGGCGAAGACCACGATTCCCGGCTGCAGACTCAGCTTGATCTGGTTCGACCGCGTGTAGGTGTCGGCCGTTTCGGCGTTGTAGGTGAAAACGGTCTTGCTGTTGGTGTACGACAGCGATATGTCGTTGAAGAGTCCTATGCGGCCGCGGTCGTCGAGTCCGATATACGAACGGTGATATACGGCCGTCTGGAACGAACTCATGTTGGCCCTGATGTCGTCGACGCTGAAGTTGAGGTCATCGCTCAGGAAGTCGAGATCGCCCTCGCGTATGTTCCCGTTGGCGGACGAATACTGCAACTTGATACCGATGGAGCGGTTGTCGCGGTATGAGTATGCCACGAAGGGCGCCACCTTCGTTATCGATCCGTTTGCGTCGAGGTTCTGCACGATGAGCAGATACTCGCTGTCGTTGCTCGAGAAGCTGACGTGCGAGATCAGCGCGCCGACCTGCCATTCGCCCTTGGGAATAATGAGGTGCTGCTGCAGTCCGCGGCGCCGCTTGCCGTCGAGGCTGTCGCTCTGCTGCTTTATCTCGGCACCGAGCTTTATGGTCTCTTTTGCCGGTTTTGCGGGTTTGACACGTTTGCCCGTCTGTCCCATGGCCGTGCACGAGAGTGCGAGTGCCGCTGCGACGATTGCTGCTTTGATTATGCTCTTAAACATTGTCGGGAACGTGTTTTATAGGTAATATGCCAGGCCGAACCCTATGGCGAGGATGTTGACCTTGAAATTGATCTGCGAGGCGCGCCGGGTACCCGTGTTCACCTGGTTGTGGATCTGGTCGGTCTGCGCGTATTTCAGACCGAGCATGCCCACGTTGAGCTCCACGGCTATGTGGTCGTTTACGAAGGCTATCATACCGGGGCTCAGGCCTATCGAGGCGAGTTTCGTCTTCTCGTATGTGCCGACGATGCTGTTGCCGTGGCCGTCGATGAGTTTTGCCTGCCCGCCGCCGAGCGAGAACTGCATCTCGTTGTAGAGGGCAAAACGTTTCGAGTCGCCCAGCGGGATGTAGTTGCGGTAGATGGCTATCATCGAATAGTCGTGGCTGAGCGAGTAGTAATCCTTGACGTTGATGTTTATCTCGTCGATGCTGATGTTTGCCGAATCGACCTTGAGCAGGTTGCGCCCGTATGAGAAACGCATGCCCACGCCCATGTTGTCGCGCACCATGTAACAGAACACGGGGCTGAGCGAGAAACGGTATCCGTTCGAGTTTATGTCCTCGATGATGATGAATCGGTAGTTGTCGTTGCTGTGCGTAGAGTAGGCGACGGTACCGCCCACCATCCACGTACCCTTCTCGATGAATGTCGAGGGGTTGCGCTCGAAGCCTCGGTCGTAGCGTTGGGCTTCGGCCCGGGATGCCGTGACGGCAAACAATATCGCGAATAATAATATCTTCGGTCGTAACATCTGTCGTAATGCGCTGTTCGGGGGCCGCAGCCCCGAGTAGTCTATTCGTATATCAGCTCCATGCCGTCGAGCCACATCTGGCTCGACGAACTGCCGGCGAAGTAGTCTCCGTACATGCTTGCCGCTGCCGAGATGATGATGTATTGCGGTATGGTGGTCTCGTCCTTGTAGTCGAGCGTCAGCGTCACCTGCTGCCATTCGCCTTCGGAGCCGTCCCCCTGCAGTATGTGATCCTTGTAGGCTATGGTGCCTTCAATCGAATCTATCGGCCAGAATGTCCCGGTATCTGAGGTATTCACCTGCACCGGGCATGATACGGATCCGCCGTACTTGTTGTGGTCCCATGTCCCGAGCGCAAATTTTACCTGTCCCTTGTCGAAGTCCGAGGCGGTGAGCTTGCTGCCTTCGGGGCCTCCCTCATAGTCTACCTGGCCACCTTTGTATTTGACCCAGAAGCGCAGAGCCGTGGGGCGTCCCGTAAATGGCCTTCCGAAGTTGACCTTTCCGTTCATGCCGTCGAGACCTGCAAATTCGCCGCTGAAAAGGTTGCCGGCAGCAAGTTTGTTGACGACAGCCATATCGACCTTTTTTGATTGCAGGCGGGCTGAGCGGGTTCCGTCCTTGTATGTATCGGTATCGCTGTAGCATATGGCGTATGTCGCTCCGAGCATGCCGGCAGACGCCGAACTACCCGAATCCCACCATTTGGTCCTGTTGGCTTCTGTCTCTGAGGCGGGATCGTAGAATGAT
The DNA here is from genome assembly GCA_949283205.1 of uncultured Alistipes sp. Taxonomy (GTDB): domain Bacteria; phylum Bacteroidota; class Bacteroidia; order Bacteroidales; family Rikenellaceae; genus Alistipes. The sequence continues at coordinate 26,803 of CASDSD010000035.1, forward strand.
ATCCATCTCTCGTCATCAGCATTGCTTACCGTTTCGAAGCTGCCGTTTGGTATTGCGGGGGCCGTCTCGGTGGTAAACGTGAGCGACGAGCCTACGGCCACAGGCTCCTTGGTCTGCGGATCGGGTGCCAGCAGACGGTATTCGTACTCCGTGGCGGGCGTCAACATCGTCAGGACGGCGCTGTACATGCCTTCCGAGTCGCGTGTGGCTGCCGTGCGGCTCCATTCGCCCTGTGATGCTGAGGGCCGGTACTCGAAGAAGATGTTCTCGGTTCCGTACTCGGTCTCGTCCACGTCGGCATGCACTGTTGCGTGGCCGGCCCATATCTCATATATGCTCGATGCCGCCAGTCCTGTCGAGACCGGCTCGAATACGATCTGGTCGTTGTGGTCCTCGGTCGTTTTGTCGACGGTGAGGGCGAATGCCAGCTGGCCGTTGTGTTCCGTATACTTGAGGTTCATCGTATACTTCTTGCCCTGCTCCACGGCCTGTATCTCGCCGCTCTTGACGAACGCTTCCGACTCGTCGGCGAGTGTGCCCCTGAATGTCCAGTAGAGCGACGGCTCGAATCCCGTGGCGATGAAATATCCCTCGGCGCCTGCATTGGCGGCCGTGTATACGAGCTGCTGGGCCGTATCCTCCTTGTTGAGACCTATGGTGAACGAGTAGTCGGAGAATGTGGCGGCGATGCTCTGGTCGAATTCCACGACGGAGATGGCGTTGCTCACCGATGCGGTAACCTGCACGGGGGTTGTGACGCCGGCCGTTACGGTAAACTCCTGCGATCCCATGTAGCTCTTCTGGTCGAACGAAGCGACCTTGGCGTCACTCCTCGCGGCCTCTCCGGCGTATATGTCTATGCGGTATGTATTCGCAGGCAGATATATCGGGCCCGTCATATCCGAGTAGATGAATTTGCGGATCAGTCCCGTGAAATCGCCGTTGTATATCCTTATGGAGGCCGTGTTGAGCAGCTCGTCCTGACTCATGGCGCGCGTGGCGACATGCGATGGCGTTGCGGCGGCTTGTTGTTCTGTCTCGTCGGGCACGACGATGTGTAGCGAGAAGGCTCCCGTGGCGGCATTGTTGTCGTCGTATTTGCTGCATGCGGCCGAAGCTATGGCGGCGGTCAGCCCTATGATCAGTTTCAGTGTGGCTTTCATCTGCTTTCTCTTTTATTCTACAACAAATACTACGGGAATCTCGTTTCGGCAGCCGGTGTTGTCGATAACGATCATTTTGAAAGTGTGAGTGCCGGGGTAGATCAAAAGAGGCCCTTTGGCTGCGCTCAGGTCGAAGTCTATCTCGGTCTTGTTTTTTACGTTATCGCCGTATGGGAAAGGTAGGATTGTGGTGAATACGGTTATCGCACCCTTCGACGGATTCACCAGGTCGAGCGTGGTTTCGCCGTCGTTGATTGCTGCCACGGCGCCGGGGAATAAGTCGTTCGTGGATTCGATCTCCACGGTGAATCTCAGCACGCCGTTCGGGACGATGGCCTTCATCGTCAGAACGAACGGCGTGTCCTCGCCCTTCGGTACCGTGATGGGTTGTTCGATGTTGAAATCGCAGGTGCTTTGGAGCTTTATGCCGCCGTCGCCCGAGGGGGCGTTGGGGTCGTCTTCCAGGATTGTCTCGTCGCCGGCGATATTGTTGTCGAGAGTCTCGTCCTCGACATAGTCCGAGATGGTGATGTCGAAGGTTGCGTTACCCTCTTCGTTGACCTTCTGCACGAAGGTTATCTGACGCCACTGCTTGGGGGCGATGTCGGTGAAGGTCTTGGTCATGCGCTGGCTCTTGCCCTCGATCTGGCCGCGGAAGGTGACCGTGAGAGAGGTGCCGCTCACGGCGAAGTATCCGTTTCGTTTCTCGTACTGCACGCCCTTGTCGGCCGAATATGTCATGGCATACTCGAGGGGCGATCCTGCCGTCAGCTCGACGGTCGTGGTGCAGTCGCCCGTGACCATTGCGAGGAAGTCCTCGTTGTAGTCGACCGACACCTTGCATTGGAGCAGGGTGCAGGTGAGCGTGTTGATGGAGGTCGTCTTGCCCGCTTCGATGGTGAAGTCGTATTTGGTGCCGTATACCGGAGCCTCGAATTCTGCATCGGGGATCTCTTTCTCGGATTGTACGGTGAGGGTATATTCGCCTGCCGGCAGCTGCATGTCTCCCTGCAGCTCGCCGTATGTGGTCGACAGGTGGCGTACGCCGTCCGCGTCGTCGACGTATATTGCATACATGTCGGCCGCGGCGCGTGTCGATGCGGCCTTTACCGACTGCGTCTCATCCGACACCTCTATGGAGAAGCCGTCAAAGGAGAGCGTTCCCGTCTGGGCCTCGTTGCCGCCGTATTTGAACTGCTCCTTCTTGCAAGAGCCGCATGCGACCAGTACGATCGCCGTCATGAGTAATATCTTTTTCATAATCGACTTGTTTTTTCGGCCTTAATCAATCGTTTAACTCTATGTCGCCGAGATCTATCGTCTCGGTCTGCTCGTTGAAGGTTATCGTAATCGAGTTCCCGCCCACGGCCGAGGCATCGAACTTGACCGTATAACAGGTAGCAGGATTTATGCCTGTTTCGTAACTTTTCGAGAATATCTGCTCCGTGCCGCCCTGATTGGTGAGGGTGCCCTCGACGGTAAACTTGTAGGCGTCGATAAATGCGGCGCGGCTCTCGCCTTTAGGGAAGTCGATCCGGTTGCCTGCGGCCGTGGTAATCTTGAACGAATAGGTCGGGAAGTAGTTGTCGAACATCTCCGTGCAGGCGACCTTCACTATTGCGTTGGCGAGGGTTACGGGGATCGATACCGTTTCGCTGCCGCCGCCCGTGACGGTGAACTCCACGCTGCCCGAAAAGCACGGCTTGTCGAAGCCCTCCTCGGTAGTGGTGCCGTACTCTGCCGTTGCGGTGTATGTTCCCGCCGTGAGGAAATATTCCCCCGTCATTTCGCTCATCTTGCCGCTCCATATGTTCTGTTTGCCGGCGTCGGTGATCTTGAGCGTAAAATCGTCTGTAGCCGGCAGGGTCGTTATGTCTGATACGTTGCTGCGTGTAACGTCCGTCACCTCCTGCTGCGTGGCTACGGTGAAGGTTACGCTGCCTGTCTGTGCTGCGGGAGCCTCGGCCTTGTGGCATGCCGCGGCTGCGGCCAGCGCGAGAAACAGAATCGGTGCTTTTATCAGTTTCATGACTTCAAGGTTTTTTATTTTCGGTTTGCGGGTCGTTATTTTACTATCTGTACTCGTATGTTGTCGATGTATACCCAGTTGTTGTAATATCCGTCGGGACTGGTTGCGTTTATATATGCCTCCCATGCGAAACGTGTGCTTGCGTTACATGCGTTGACGATATATTCGGCCGCCAGGTCGATGTTGTTGAATTGGCCCGTCAGCGGCCCTGTGAGATCCGATGCCAGATTGGCATCAATTGTATATCCCAATAGCGGATCGCTGAACCATGATCCTATGCCGGAACTTGCATTGACAGGCCCTGCCGTATTGTGGTATCCGAATGCTAGATAATGTTGATAGCTCGAATTCTTTGAACCTTCTCGATTGAATGAGTAGTTGAAACTGATACGTATTTTGACACTCTTCCCTGCTTTCAGGGCGCTCATCGTCGGTGAGTCGATGCGGCCGTTGTACGTTCCGGGAAAACCTACGGCTTTTTGGGAACGGCAACAGATTCTGACTGCCTGCCCGGCCGACAAACCGCATCGTGCACCGGTCCAACCTTGTGGCCACTCGTATTCGGAAGCCAGATCGACTGCCGTATCTGTTCCTGTTGATGAGGTCGAGGTCTGGTTATTATCATTGTAGTTGGTTGATGCCGTGGTTGCGGCAAAGTCCTCGTAGTAGAGATATGGCACGGTGAGCGGCACGGTAGAGTTTTCGCCGGTCTTGGTGTCTGGCATGGTGATGTCCGAAGAGACGATGGCGTTCTCCGACTCGAACTGCACCGTTACGGGCTGGTTGGCCAGCGCTTCATACAAAGCGACCGATGCGTATGTGTCAAAATCCAAATCGTAGTATCCTCCGCCGTTGAGGTTCGCGGCATCGAACGAAAGCACGTTGCTCCCCGTTTCGCTCCAATTGACACCTTCTGGCGCCGTGAGGGTTATGGTCTGGATATCCTCGCCGAGATTGTTTGAGGTTATGGTGAAACGTATCCTGTTCTGGAACTCCTTCAATTTGGGACGCAGGGGCACGGGGGTGACATGTCCTGCGGCAAAGGTGCGGCCCGCCAGAAGTATGTCGTCCACCGTGGCGGCGTAATTGTCCGAGTATAGCGATACCTGCATCACGTCGTCGGCGCCGTACTCCGCCGAGGGGAATATCGCCGCGCAGGCGTAGTCGAACGCCCCGGCCGTAGATGCGTCGATAGGCTTGCCGAGCTGCAGGGTTACGGTGTTGCCGCCTTCCGTGAGAGTCATATCCCCGTCGGGGTCGGTAATATCGGTTGTCGCCTTGCCGGCGATCGTTTGCGGCATGGTGAAGACTATGCGCTCGATCGGCTCGCCGAGGGTGTTGTACCCCTCGGGTATGTAGAAACGCAGCACGTGCAGCATATGCCGCATCGTGAGCGACAGGTTGGAGCCGTTCTCCAGGGGGCCGAGCTGTGCGGCCTCGGCAGGTGCGGCGATCATGATATCGGTGCCGCCGCCCACGAGCCCGTCCTGTATGGCCGGTATCGTGAATGTCGCCTGCGTGCCGTTGACGCTTTCCGGCTGCGGGTATGTCGCATAATAGGTATAGCTCCCTTCGGGCATGGCCTGGGGCAGCGTGGCGGTGAAATATGCGCCGCTGTTGCCGACCTCACGGTAATATATGTCGAATATCTGGCCGTTGAGGGTGAATTCCTGTGCTTCGTTGCGTGCCCACAGCGAGATGCGGTCGCCCTTCATCCATGAGGTGCTGCGGCCGTTGTCGTTTATCTGCGTGCGTGTGGCGGCGTCGTTTACGCTGAACCCCACGGTTACGGGACCTCCGGGGTTGCCGGGGATCTCTTCCGTCGCGCACGAAACGAGCAAAGTGAGTGCAAGCGATATGATGATGGCGAAAAGTCTGTTCATCTGCAAGTCTTTTATTGCACCGTCTCGGCGCGCTGCTTGTTTTCCGGTTTGCATTTTGCGCTCCAAAATTAGTAACGACAGGTGTTATAAGGAAATAAATTCAACGAACAGGCGCTTTTTGATCATGAACCGCCGTTTCGGTTCAATATTTTCGCCTCATCCCCGTTGTTTTTCAGGACCGAAAGGGGCGGGATCGGATGCCGTGACATCTGTGATCCCGCCCCGGGCGGTACGTCTCCCGCAGGAAGCCCCTGCGGGTATGGTTTGTATCCCTGCGTATATTCGGCGCGAACCTACTCCTTGAGATACTTGTCGAGCCATCCGAAGAATTCGCGGTTCCACACCATCGAATTCTGCGGCTTGAATACCTGGTGTCCTTCGTTCTCGAACTCCACAAGACGTGCGTCGAGCCCCTTCAGGCGCGCGGCGGTGAAGGCCTCGAGCGACTGTGTGTAGGGTATTCTGAAGTCGAGTTCTCCGGTGAAGATAAGGATGGGCGTGTCCCACTTGTCGACAAACTTGTGCGGCGAGTTGGCGTACGAACGCATTGCCGTGGCGTTCTCCTTCTCCCAATATGGGCCGCCGTAGTCGTGGTTGATGAAGAAGAGCTCCTCGGTCTGGCCGTACATCGACTCGAAGTCGAAGATGCCGCAGTGCGCGATGAAGGCCTTGAAACGCCCCTCGTGGTGCCCGGCAAGATAGTATACCGAATATCCGCCGTACGAGGCGCCCACGCATCCCATGTGGTCGGTGTCGCACCACGGCTCACGCGCCACGTCGTCGATAGCCGAGAGGTAGTCCCGGATGTTCTGTCCCGAGTAGTCGCCCGAGATCTGCTCGCGCCACTCGCTGCCGAACGAGGGGCAGCCGCGACGGTTCGGAGCCACTACAACATATCCCTGTGCTGCCATTAGCTGAAAATTCCAGCGGTAGCTCCAGCCGTTTGTTATGGTGCTCTGCGGGCCGCCCTCGCAGTAGAGCAGCGTGGGATATTTCTTCGCGGGGTCGAAGTCGGGCGGCAGGATCACCCACGTGAGCATCTGCTTGCCGTCGGTGGTGGTGATCCAGCGCTTCTGCACCTCGCCCATGCGTATGTTGTCGTATATCTCCTTGTTGACGAACGTTATCTGTTCGCTGCCGCCGCCGTCGAGGTCCATCTTGAATAGCTCGTTGTCGCGGCTGATGGTCATGATGGCGGCTATGCAGGTGCCGTCGGCATAGCTGAGCGACGATATGTGATGGTCGCCGCCGGTGAGGACATTCACCGTGGCTTCGGCGCCGTTGCCCGATTCGGGTATGTCTACCGAGCATATCTGCTGCGTGCCCTCGATGGCCGAGATGAAGAGAAGCCGGTTGTCGTCGGCCCATACGACATTCTGTGCGCTGTGGTCGAAGTTCTCGGTGAGGTCCGTCATGCGCTCCGATGCCGTGTCGTAGATGTAGAGACGGTCCTTGTCCGATTCATACCCGGGCGTCGCCATCGAGCGGAAGGCTATCTTCGAGCCGTCTGGCGACCATACGGGATAGCGGTCGTATCCGACAGACTCCGCCAGGTCGATGCGCGTGGCTGCGGGATCGTTCGACGCGTCGCCCGTCAGGGGCTTGTTTATGTTTACTGTCGAGCCGTCGGCCGTGTCGTAGACATATATGTCCGAATCGGTCGATACGGCATATGCCGCGCCCGTGAGTTTCTTGCACGTGTATGCGAGTTTCGTTCCGTCGGGGTTCCACGCTATCTCGGCCGCGTCGAAGTAGGGGGCCAGGGGCGCATCCCACGCGGCCGTCTCGCCCAGGATATCCACGGCGTTGACAAGGCCTTCGGGGGTGATGTCGGCGATGAATATATGGCTGTACTCGCCCTCGTCCCAATAGTTCCAGTGGCGGCACATCAGGTCGTCGTAGATTCGGGCCTTCGATTTGTCCATGTCCTTGTATATGTCCGACGAGCGCCGGTCCGCGGCGTGTACCTTCTTCACATAGAATAGTTTCTGCATGGTGGGCGAGATGCCGTATGCTTCGATGCCGCCGTGGATGTCCGATATCTGTCGCACGTCGCCGCCGTCGGAATTCATCGACCACACCTGCATCGAGCCGCTGCGGTCGGAGAGGAAATAGATCCGTTTCGAGTCGCCGGACCACTGCGGTGCCGAGGCGTTGGAGTCGGTGGCGGTGAGCGGCCGTTCGTTTCCCGTGGCCATGTCGTGCAGCCAGATCACCGTGGTGCCCTTGTTCTGCTGCATGTCGTATCGGGTGACGGTATATACGGCCTCGCTTGCGTCGGGCGAGAGGGCGGCTTCGCCCAGGCGTCCCATTTTCCACATCACTTCGGGCGTGAAGCGTGCGGCGCTTATCTCCTCTTCCGAAAGGACGGTTTCGGGGCAACTCGACTCGGGGGTCTGCACCGTCGAACAAGAGGCTGCGGTGAGGGCTGATGCGATCATAATTATCGGTATTGCTTTTTTCATGGCTATAGTGTTTTTTATTTTTATCTTTGCAGTCGGGTCGCGCCAAGCAACAGCGGCAGCTATCGCAATGGATGCATATACAATATATTTCGCCGATGTCAGCGTCGTAATCACGTCGCAACCTCTTCCGCCGCAATACTCCGTCATGGAGTGTGACGGGGATATGCGTATTTCGCGCGCTAATATAGTCAAAAAAGCCGAAACGGACAAATATATCGCGGTCCGCACCCCCGATCCCGACCGCACGATGGCCTCTTTGGCGGCGCAGTTCGTGCAGGTGGAGGCTGCGGGCGGCGTTGTCGAGGATTCGGCGGGACGGAAGCTGATGATTCGCCGCAACGTCCGTTGGGACCTGCCGAAGGGGCACCGCGAGGCGGGGGAGCCGCTCGAGGCATGCGCCGCGCGTGAGGCCGAGGAGGAGACGGGCGTGCGCGTGGCCGAAGTGGGGGAGCTGCTGTGCGAGACGGTGCATTGCTACAATCTGTACGGACGGTGGGAGATGAAGCGTACGTGGTGGTACCGCATGCGGGCTGCGGCGGACGTGTCGGAGCTGCGCCCGCAGGGCGAGGAGGGTATCGTCGCGGCCGAGTGGGTGACGGACGAAGAGGCGCGGCGGCGAATTAAAATGTCGTTTCCCACAATTCGGAAGGTATTCCGTGCGTTATATGATAGGGATGGCAGCGCCGTTGCGGCCGATAATCCAAAACGCTGAACGATATGGTAAAGATACTCTGGGTGGACGACGAGATAGACCTTTTGCGTCCGCATGTCTTTTTTCTCAAGGGCAAGGGCTACGAGGTGGATACCTGCAACAACGGTTACGACGCCATAGACATGGTGCGTACGACACCCTATGACCTTATCATCCTCGACGAGATGATGCCCGGCATGACGGGGCTCGAGACGCTGCCCCTGATCAAGGAGGTGCGGCCGACCACGCCCGTTATCATGGTGACCAAGAGCGAGGAGGAGAATATCATGGACAAGGCGATCGGTTCGAAGATCGCCGACTATATCATCAAGCCCGTAAACCCCAACCAGGTGCTGCTGTCGATCAAGAAGTGCGTACATTCGCAGCAGCTCGTGACCGAGCAGACCACGGCCGACTACCGTGCCGAGTTCGGCCGCATAGCCAACATGTGCCAGATGGCCTCGTCCTTCTCGGCGTGGTGCACGCTCTACCGCAAGATCACGGGGTGGGAGATCGAGCTGTCGGATTCCATGGACCAGAGCATCAAGGAGGTACTCGTATACCAGAAGAGCGAGGCGAATCAGGAGTTCTGCAAGTTCGTGCGGCGCAACTACTACAACTGGATCAACAAGCGCGTCGACGAGGAGGAGATTCCCGTCATGTCGCACACGCTCATGCGCAAGAAGATCCTGCCCGATGCCGAGTCGCACGGCCGTACGACGCTGCTGCTCATAGACAACTTCCGCTACGACCAGTGGCGTTCGATCAGTTCCCTGTTGAGGGGTTACTACGACGTGGAGGTGGACGACTTCTACTGTGCCATCCTGCCCACGGCGACGCAGTATGCGCGCAATGCCATCTTCGCGGGTCTGATGCCCCTTGCCATCGACAAGATCATGCCCAACAAGTGGCTCAACGACAACGAGGAGGGCGGCAAGAACCAGTATGAGGAGGAGTTCCTCGCGCGGCAGCTCACCGCCTGCGGCAAGACGTGGAAGTGGACCTTCGACAAGCTGGTGCGGCCCGAGGCGGGGCGCAAGCTCATCGACAACATAAACCGCATCTACGAGGCCGACTTCTCGGTTATAGTATACAACTTCCTCGACATCCTCTCGCATGCGCGTACCGAGACCGACATCATCCGCGAGCTGACGGAGGACGAGGCGTCGTTCCGTTCCCTGACGCGTTCGTGGTTCGAGCACTCGGACCTGTTCGTGCTGCTGAAGCTGCTCTCGGAGCGGGGGCATACGGTAATCATCACGTCGGACCACGGCACCATCCGTGTCGACAACCCCGTAAAGGTTACGGGCGACCGCGAGACCTCGCCCAACCTGCGCTACAAGACGGGGCGCAACCTGCAGTACAACTCGCGCGAGGTGTACGAGGTGCTGCGGCCCGAGGACATACAGCTGCCGCGCATAAACCTGTCGTCGAGCTACATCTTCGCCTACAACACGGATTTCCTGGTCTACAACAACGACGCGAACCGTTTCATACGGTACTACCGCAACACGTTCCAGCACGGCGGCATCTCGATGGAGGAGATGATCGTGCCGTACATAGTGCTAAAACCCAAATTATAGATACCTTTTCATGAAAAAGATCGAGATCGACTCTCTGTCCGACCTGCCCGAGGTTGCCGAGGCTCTGCTTGAGGAGCTGCACGGCCGCAGCGTCGTGCTGTTCAGGGGCCCCATGGGTGCGGGCAAGACGACCCTTATCAGCCGTGTGGCGGCGGCTCTGGGGGCGCAGGATGCCGTCACCAGTCCCACCTTTGCTCTTGTAAACCAGTACGAGGGCGCGGGCGGACGGCGCATCTACCATTTCGATTTCTACCGCATAAACACCCTCGAGGAGGTTTTGGACCTCGGGTACGAGGAGTATTTCTATTCGGGCGACCTCTGCCTTGTGGAGTGGCCCGAGAAGATCGAGCCGCTGCTGCCGGAGGATGCCGTGACGGTGACCATCACCGTGGGTGAGGACGAGGAGCGTACGTTCGTGATCGAGTAGCCCGTGCCGCGACGGGAAGTGTCCGTATACCGTTCGAGCCTTCGGCCCGGAAGGGTATGCGGTTGTTTTGTTGCCGTGGCCCGGGGCATGGCGGGTCGTGGCATGCCGGCTGGTGCGGCGGTCGGGAGCGGGCGTGCGGCGGAAGATCGCCTGCGGCGCCTTCGCCGCTGCCTGGCATGACGTTACGTTCGGACGTGCGGTCCGCCGGACGATTTGCAGATGCAAGTTTTTTATAATACTTTTGAGGCCGATTCCGGAGTTGCGCCGCGCCATGCGTATTTGCGGCGGCGGCCGTGCGGATCTGAATTGATAATAAATTTACGATTGATATCACGATGAAGAGATTCTTTAAGCGCTTTTTGATCGTATGCGTCGCGCTGACGGCCGCGCTGCCGTCGTGGGCGCAGCTGGAGCCCGTGAAGTGGACCACGAAGGTAAACGAGTTGGAGACGGGACTCTATCAGATAGTCTTTTCGGCCGCGGTCGACGGCGGCTGGCATATCTACGACCTGGGTCCCTACGAGCTGGGCGGCCCGATGGCTACGTCGTTCGAGTTTACGCCCGATGCCTCCTATACGCTTGAGGGGGGCGTGTACGCCCTGTCGGAGGCGCACCGCGAGTTCGACCCCATCTACGAGATGGAGATCGGATATTACGAGAACGGGGTGCAGTTCGCGCAGAACGTGCGCAGCGAGGGCGGTGCTATGGTGGCCGTCACGGCCGACTGGATGGCCTGCAACGATACGAACTGCGTCACGGGTGACAGGGATTTCTCGATAGCGGTGGGTGCTCCTGCGGCTCCTGCGGCGGCCGAGGCGACTGCAGATGCGGCCGAGGCGTCGGAGCCGAAGATCACGGACGCAGCCTCGGCCGCCTCGGGCGGGTCGTTGTGGGGATATATCCTGAGCGCGATAGGGTGGGCCCTTGTGGCGCTGCTCACGCCCTGCGTCTTCCCGATGATACCGATGACCGTGTCGTTCTTCCTCAAGGGCTCGGGCTCGGCCGCCGCGGGACGCTTCCGCGCACTGATGTACGGACTCTTCATCGTGGTGCTCTATACGGTGCCCATAGGCGTCATAATACTCATCACGTGGCTTGTCGGCGGCGATGTGGTTACGGCCGACATATTCAACTGGCTGGCGACGCACTGGCTGCCGAATATCATCTTCTTCGCCGTCTTCATGATCTTCGCCGCCTCGTTCTTCGGGGCCTTCGAGATCGTGCTGCCCGAGAAGCTGGTCAACGACAGCGACTCGAAGGCCGACAAGAAGGGTTTGGCAGGAATATTCTTCATGGCGCTGACGCTGGTGCTGGTGTCGTTCTCATGTACGGGACCCATCGTCGGCTCGGTGCTCATACAGTCGACGTCGGGAGAGTTCTGGACCCCCATAATCACCATGTTCGCCTTCTCGGTGGTCTTCGCGCTGCCCTTCACGCTCTTCGCGCTCTTCCCCTCGTGGCTCAAGAAACTGCCCAAGAGCGGCGGCTGGCTCAACTCGGAGAAGGTGGTGCTGGGCTTCGTCGAACTGGCGCTGGGCCTCAAATTCCTCAGCGTCGCCGACCAGACATACCACTGGGGCATCCTCGACCGTGAGGTCTATCTGGCGCTGTGGATCGTCATCTTCTCGCTGCTGGGGCTCTACCTGCTGGGCAAGCTGCGTTTCAAGCACGACAGCGAGATGCCATACCTGTCGGTTACACGGCTGGTATTGTCGATCATAACTTTCGCCTTCGTGGTATATATGATCCCGGGTATGTGGGGCGCTCCGCTGAAGGCCCTGTCGGGATACATGCCGCCGATGCAGACGCAGGACTTCGTCATGACGGCGGGCAGCGGTACGGCGGCGCAGGCATCCTCGGACTCGGCTCCCGAGACGGGTGTCAAGTACGGCGACGTGCTCAAGCTGCCGCTCGGGCTGGAGGGCTTCTTCGATCTGGAGCAGGCCGAGGCCTACGCCGCCGAGGTGGACAAACCGCTTTTCGTAGACTTTACGGGACACGGTTGCGTCAACTGCCGCGAGATGGAGTCGCGCGTGTGGTCTGACCCCCGCGTGCTGGAGCTGCTGCGCAACGAGTACGTGATTGTGGCGCTCTATGCCGACGACAAGCTCAAGGTCGACGAGAGTGACTGGGTGACGACCGATACGGGCAAGGTGCTCAAGACGCTGGGCAAGATAAACTCATATTATGCACTGAAGACCTACGGCGTGAACGCACAGCCCTATTACGTTCTCCAGGGCCGCGACGGCAAGCCGCTGGTCGAGCCACGCGGATATGATCTCGACGTGGATGCCTTCGTGCAGTTCCTGCGCAGCGGTGTCGAGGCCTACCGTAATAACAAATAGGCGGGAGAGAACCCGCAGAGACGGCATGCGGCCAACCTTTTCGGGTTGGCCGCATGTTTTGTATATGTATGCAGGGAACGCGTCAATCGTATGATATGTTGTGCAGCGCCTCGATGGTGTTGCTGCCCTGCGTGCGGAAGAGCGTCTGCAACTGCTGCGGGGTGAGGGATGTTGCGGGGGCGAAGTCGTCGGATGACATGTATCGCAGCATCGAGCGGATGAACTGCCGCACCTCGGGCAGGCCGGATACGGGGCGCAGGTCGGCCATGCAGACGAGCAGGCGGCCCTTGCCGACGGCAGCCTCGAACATAAGGCCCAGACGGTGGTTGCGCTCGATGTTGTCTATGACCTGCACGACGGGGCGGTAGCCTTCGGGCATGGCGTCAAGGATGAGCGGGTAGCTGTTCTTGACGATGGCATACCATTGCCAGTCGGTGTGGAAGTCGGTCGGGAAGCCTTCGAATACGGGGTGCGAGGGGTCGGTCAGTATGCCGAGCGTGCCGGGCGAGGGCTCCTTTTTCATGTTGTCGCATATGGTCTTGAACATGCGATAGTTCCAGTAGTCGGTCTGGAAGAGCCCTCCCACGGTGGCGTCGGCGCACTCTGCGCGGTCGGGCATGAGAAGGACCTTCTCGCCGCGGCCGAGTGCTGCGAGCGCATCGGCGGTGTTGCGGGCGACGGTGACGCCGGCGGCGGCACTCTCGGCCTCGATATCGAGTTCTCCATTGTCGGGATATACCCAGAACGTGTAGCTGTTGCGGTATGGCGTACCCTTGATCTCGAGTGCGAGAGAGACCTCGTAAGGCTTGTCGGCCGTAGGGAGCAGCGTGGCTATTGTGCCGACGTCGAGCAGACCCTGTCCCTGCTGCCTCTCCATGCGTATCTTGCCGGAAGATATTGTACGGCCGTTGTCGCGGCGTGTGAGGCGCCATGCGACCTGCCGGCCCTCAAGGCTTTGCGGCGAATAGTTCGCTATGCGGATGTCGCCCAGAATATTCCGGTCGGCAACCCAGCACATGCGGTCGCAAACGAAGAGAGGGACGGTCTCGCAGCAGAACTCGCGCCATGCCTGGGGCGTGATCAGCCCCTTCGGGTCCATGAAGGCGTCGAGGATGCCGACGTACGCCGACCCCTGCCCCGGGTAGTCCTGCAGGTCGAGCAACTGGAAGCCGCCGAAGCCGCGCGTGCGCAGGTCCATCTCTATGTCTGCGCGGTAGAGGCGCACGGCCCACTCTCCCGAGGCGCGGGCGAACTCCCCGGCCTGCTGCTCCATGCCCGCCTCGCGCAGGCGGCGGCGGAACTCCTCGAGGTTCCACGGTGCCAGCACGCCCGTATATTTCTCGATCTGCGCATAGTCGGGATATATCTGGAACTGTCCCGTCTCGTGGCTTATGACGGGGACGGGGCACGAGGCTATTGCCTGCGAGAAGTCGGTGCGGGTATTGGGGTAGGTGTTGTTGATGAAGCCTCCCTGCTCGGCGTCGGCGAAGGAGAACGAGCCGCGCGTATGTGTCGAGTAGCCGTCGCCTGCGCCGTTGCGGCATGAGACGAAGAAGTCCTCGCCCGCAGCGTGGCCGCGCGTGCCGAGATAGTTGTTCGACCCGTATGCGTAGAGGCGGCGGTCATCCTCGCGGCGGAAACGCTCCACAAGGGCATCCATGACCTTCTGGTCGCCCGACATCTCGTTGCCGAGGGCGAACATCACGAATGAGGCGTGGTTGCCGTATTCGCGCTGTATGGCTATGCCTTCGGCCTCGAGAAAGGTGTTGAGACGGTCGTCTTTGGCCGAGAGGGATCCCCATACCGGCAGCTCGGCCTGGAGGTATATGCCCTCCATGTCGGCGGCCGTGAAGCATGCCTCGGGCGGACACCATGAGTGGAATCGGCAGTGGTTGATGCCGTATTGGCGCAGCGTGCGGAAGTAGCGGCGCCACGACTCTACGTCCATGGCCGTATGTGCCGTGAGCGGGAAGACACAGGCGTCGTGTTTGCCGCGCAGGAATGTGGTGAGGCCGTTTATTGCGAACTGCGTGCCGTCGGCCGAGAAGCGGCGCAGTCCGAATGTGGCCTGCAGCTCGTCGTGCCCCTCGATGCGTGCCGTGAGACGGTACAGGGCGGGCGAGAATTCGCTCCACTCGAGGGCCTTGTCGCCCATCGGCAGCGTTATGTCGTATTCCGCCTGCCCGTGCCGCAACGTTGTCGGGACCGCCTTCACACGGTGGCGGCGCGGTGTGTTGAACGCCTCGGCCGAGAGTGTCAGGCGGCAGCCGTCGCCGATGGCGTCGGCTCCGGCAACGGTCACCTTGACGCGGGCGCTTTTGGCCTCGGGGTCGGGATATACCTTTATGTCTGCAATATGTATCACGTCGGCCGCCTCGAGTTCGATACGGCCGATGATGCCGTTCCAGTTGGTCTGCGTCGATTCGGAACAGGCGTGCGAGCTGTTGCGCACCTGCGCGGGGATGCTCTCCGAATTGTCCACACGTACGGTTATGCGGTGGCGTCCGGGGGTGAGATATTGTGTCAGGTCATACCGCTGCGGTGTCGAGATACGGTCGTCGGAGCCGACATATGTGCCGTCGATCCACACTTTCGTGGGGCGCGTGCGCTCCATCGTGAAGGTTATGACACGACCCTGCCACGAGGCGGGTATCTCCACCTCGCGGCTGTACCATGCGGGGCCGGTGTAGGTGTAGTAGCGCGACAGGTGCGTCGTCTCGCGCCTGTTGTCGTTTGTGCGGCCCTTACGGTTCGTGTCGGTGGTCCCGGGGAGAATTACGCTCTCGGGAAGTTCGGCGGCAGGGTAGCCTGCGGCCTCGCCCGTGGCCTCGGCATCGAGGGCGAAATCCCAGCGCCCGCCGAGATCCAAGGTCTCGCGTCGCCCCTCCTGTGCAGCTATCTGTTGGCACATTGCGAGGGCGAGAATCAGTGTGAACAGTTTCATTGGTTAGCGTGGTGGTTTTGTCTTTGCTGTTGCAAATGTAGCGTTTTTTTCTCCGACGGCCACACGTGCAATACGAAATATGCATGCTGTCCGGCAGAAGTCGGCCCAGGCATGGCTTATATATTGAAAAAAAATTAAAAAATGCGGTGGCGAGTTCCCTCATTGGCGCTCCGGCATGCGGCCGATGTGTTCGTGGGGTGATTGTCGGTGCTTTATGCCCGCGTACCCGGAAATGATGGGTTGCCGGCATGTCGGCCTCATCCGATTCGGGTAAATTGCGGGCTGTGTATTGGCGTATCTCATAGGGTGTTATGTCGGACGCTGAATGTGCGCTCTTGTCTGTTTGAAATGAAATTTTTTATCAAAACGAAGGAGGGTGATATAAAATCGAAAAAAATTAGAGAAAAAATATTCGTGTTTTGTTGTTTGAAAATAAATTTTTGATAACTTTGTTATTTGAAAAAAGACATGTAGGACTGAATATGCCCCAAAACAACCAACCATACGGAATCTTGCGGTGCGGATTGTACAGCGCCGTCCGCAGGAGTGAGGCGGGACTGAATCCCCCCCCCTCACGAGGCATATCATTTTGTTGTAAATTACAGTTTTATAGAGTGCTGACGCGGCGTGAAAACGCTGCCGTTTCGGTCGATGTGATCTGTTGTGTTTGACAGAATCGCATCGACTTTTGTGTTTTGTATTTTGTCGTGTGACGTGACGGTGCGGCTTGGATAGATTGGTTGTCTTTGTCGTTTAAGAGTCTGTTTTGTCGCGAGTGCGTCTCATGCCGGAGGTTCCGTTGAGGTTTCGGGAACGAAGCATGGCGGCAGGCCGATGGTCGAGGCGGCGCCCGAAGATGTCGCGAGCCCTCGACGCAAGAAGATTCCTGACGTGCAGCATGCCGTTGGGAAGGACGGAGCCGGAGGATGAAAGGAAATGTCGGCGGGACCGGTGAAGCCGGTGAGAAAGGATGAAACAACAACCTAATAATATATATATTAATTTGCTAACCTAAACGATTGTGCCTATGAAGTAAAACCTGCTCTCTTTTTATCCCTTACGTGATATACGTAGTTCGGCCGAAGATGCGGTGACCGGATGTTACAATGTTCGATGTGTCGTTTCCCCGATGCCTCGGGCAGTGTATAAGTAAATATATACGTATAAATCAAGAAAAACCAAACCAACCTTAAATTTCTAACCATGAACAGATTTGATGTGAGAAAGCCCTTATTGTCCCTGGTAGTGCTATGCGCTATGGGTATTGCGGGGTGCAGCGATGACTCGACTGGAGGCACTCAGCCGTATGACCCGTCGAAGCCTATCAAGCTGACAGACTTCTACCCGAAGGAAGGAAAGTATCAGGAGAAGGTAATTCTGCAGGGCGACAATTTCGGAACCGATCCGAGCGCCATCAGAGTTTATTTCAACCAGCGTCCGGCAGCCGTTATCGGTACCACCGGAAACGAAATCTATGTACAGGCACCGCGACTCCCGGGAGACGAGTGTACGTTGTCTGTAGCTATCGGAAAGGATTCGGTCGCATATGACGAGATATTCCTGTACGAATCGTCAATGACCGTGGCTACGATCGTCGGTAACGGAACGAAGGTATACAAGGCCGGAACATTGTCGGAGGCACAGGTTTCGCCCTATTACTGCTGTGTGGACGAGACCGGCAATATCTTTGTGATGAGCCGAAACGGTGATACCGGTGACGTTCCTACGATCGCACGTATCGACGAGGAGAACAACGAGCTGGTGACGCTTATTTCGAACAGCTATGGTAACGTTCCCTGCGTCGACCCCGAAACGCAGATCGTGCAGTTCCCCACCGAGAATACGAACGGCTCTTTCGTGACGCTCGACCCCAAGGAGATGTGGGCGCCGCGTTACCGCGAGATGAAGTGGCCTAACGGCATCCCCGCACAGATAACCAACGGTTACAAGCACTGTATGGTGGTGAATCCCGACGACGGATACATCTATTGCCGTTTCTATTTCGGACACGTGGTTCGTATCGACCCCAAGAGCTACGAGACGATCGTGATCGCCGTAACGCCCCAGGGCGATACCTATGGTATGACGTTCCATCCGGACCATCCGAATATCCTGTATCTGAATATCGACAGCAACGGCCTTGCATACGAGACCCCCGAGGGAACGATGGGTACGGCCAACAGTTTCTGCTGCATCGACGTATCGGCCTACAACGGTTATGACGATCCGACCGAGGCCCAGGCTGCATGTCTGGCCACGTTCAAGCGTCTGTCGTCGCCCCAGACCTCGGGCGGCCACCGCGACGGCAAGTTGGAGAATGCGCAGTTCCGTCGTCCGTTCCAGATGTTCTGCGACGCCGACGGTAACATCTACATTGCCGATTGCGACAACCATTGTATCCGCCGTGTGGTTATCGACAAGGATGACTACGCTTCGGGTACCGTCGAGACGGTACTCGGCATGCCCGGTACGGGCGGTTGGCAGGACGGTACCGAAGAGGAGGCTCTGTTCCAGTATCCCCGCGGTATCGGTATCGCCGAGGACGGTACGGTATTCGTAGCCGACTATGGCAATGCCCGTATACGTAAACTCTCGATTAATTAACCTTTAACGACACAACCGATATGAAATATTCAGCATTTATATGTTCCCTATTTTTATTCGTATTAATAGGAGTGCAGTCGGTATTTGCCCAAGAGTATACGATGAAGGGTAAGGTATCGGACAGCAATGGTCCGTTGGTCGGAGCGAGCGTGGTGGTAAAGGACAACCCCGCCATCGGTGCCATGACCGATTCCGACGGATCGTTTACCATAAAGACCAAGCGAGGCAGCACGCTTCTGTTCTCATACCTCGGATACAAGGATGTAGAGTATCTGGTGACCAAGCAGGAGCAGGACCTCGACATAAAGTTCACCGAGAGCGCCACCGAAGTGGAGGAGGTGGTTGTGACGGCACTCGGTACGCAGCGTAAGATATCTACGCTGTCAGCCGTGACGAGCGTCGATGTGAACGACCTCCAGCAGCCCGTGGCTTCGGTAGCCAACCTCCTCGGAGGACGTGTTGCCGGTGTGATCTCGACGATGACGAGCGGTGAGCCCGGTAAGAACATCGCCGACTTCTGGATCCGCGGTATCGGTACCTTCGGTGCCAACGCTTCGGCCCTGGTGCTTATCGACGGTCTGGAGGGCGATATCAACGCTCTTGACCCCGCCGATATCGAGAGCTTCTCAATTCTGAAGGATGCCTCGGCAACGGCCGTGTACGGTGTGCGAGGCGCCAACGGCGTTGTGCTCATCACCACCAAGCGCGGACAGATCGACAAGCTGGAGATCACGGCCCGTGTGGCATTCACCCTCTCGCACCTGAAGCGTCTGCCCGAGTATGTCGGAGCATACGAATATGCAACGCTTGCGAACGAGGCGCGTGCCGTACGCGGTGAGGAGCCCCTCTACTCGGATATCGAGATGAACATTATCCGCAACGGCCTTGACAAGGACCTCTATCCCGACGTAAACTGGCAGGACGAGATTGTAAGGCACAACTCGTGGAAGCAGAGCTACTACGTCAGCGCCCGAGGCGGTGCGCAGGCTGCGCAGTACTTCCTGAGTCTGGGCGCCAGCATCGAGGATGCGGCCTACAAGCAGGACAAGTCGAGCGTTTACAGCTCTAACGTAGGTTACAACACCTATTCTTACCGTGCCAACATCGACATCAACCTGACGAAGACCACCAAGATCTACTTCGGATCGGACGGTTTCCTCAAGGTTCAGAACGAGCCCGGTGTGGCCGATACCGACTATATATGGCAGGCGCAGGCGTCGATCAACCCGCTTCGTCTTCCCATGATGTACTCTAACGGACAGATGCCGGCCGTAGGTTCGGGATCTGAGACCTCTCCCTATGTGATGATCAACCAGATGGGTCGCCGCTCGTCGCAGGAGTTCGCCGGCAAGGTTACCCTGAACATCGAGCAGGACCTGTCGATGATAACCAAGGGCCTGAAGATCCGTGCCCAGGGTGCATACGACATCACCAGCTGGTTCAACGAGTCGCGTCTGATTCAGCCCGCCCTCTACGAGGCCGTGGGACGTACGCAGGAGGGTGAGCTCGTGACCATTCTCCGTGTTCCGGAGCAGGCCGCATCTTACAGCAAGAGCACCGACCAGTATCGCAAGTATCACTTCGAGAGTACGCTTAACTACGACCGCGTCTTCGGTGACGACCACCGTGTGTCGGCTCTGGTTTACTACTACATGAGCGACGAGAAGACCGCCAGCTCGGGTACTACCAACATGAACTCTATCCCGATGCGTTATCAGGGTCTGTCGAGCCGTATCACGTACGGTTTCCGCGATACCTACATGATCGACTTCAACTTCGGTTATACGGGATCGGAGAACTTCCAGCCGGGCCGCCGCTTCGGATTCTTCCCCTCGGTGGCATTGGGATGGGTTCCCACGCAGTATGACTTTGTCCGCAAGGCGCTGCCTTTCCTGAACTTCCTGAAGATCCGTGCGTCGTACGGTACGGTGGGTAACGACCGTCTGGCCGGTAACCAGCGCTTCCCCTATCTGACTCTGGTTAACCGCGGTTCGGTCAATCCGTTCGGATCGACCGCCGTAGAGAGCCTTGTCGAGTCGTATATCGGTGCCGACAACCTCCTGTGGGAGAAGGCTATCAAGGCCGACCTCGGTATCGAGGGACGTCTGTTCAACGACAAGGTGACGTTCGTTGTCGACTTCTTCAACGATACGCGTGACGGTATCTTCCAGCAGCGCGTTCAGGTGCCGCAGTACGTGGGTCTTATCTCGCAGCCCTACAGTAACGTGGGTGCCATGAGAAGCTACGGTGCCGACGGTAACATCAGCTTTACGCAGCGTCTGGGCAAGAACACCTACCTCACCCTGCGTGGTAACTTCACCTACTCGAAGAACGATGTCGACAACTGGGAGGAGGCGAACCCCGCATATCCCTACCAGGAGGCTTCGGGTTATCCCTACGGCGTTGTTCGCGGTTACCAGTCGCTGGGCCTGTTCAAGGATGAGTATGATATCGAGACCAGCCCCATCCAGACCTTCGGAACGGTTATGCCGGGTGACATCAAGTATCGCGACGTGAACGGTGACGGCCGTATCGACAGCGACGATATGGTGCCTATCGCATACAGCTTCAATCCTCTGCTGATGTACGGTTTCGGAGGTGAGTTCCAGTACAAGAACTTCACTATCGGTGTGCTCTTCAAGGGTACGGGCCGTACGGACTATTTCCGCGGCGGTACCGGTTACACTCCGTTCTATGACGGACGTACGGGTAACGTGCTGACGCAGGCGGCCGATCCCAAGAACCGCTGGATCCCGATGGATTACGCTGTTGCCAACGGTATCGATCCGAGCCTTGCCGAGAATCCCAACGCCATCTATCCCCGTCTGCAGTACGGTCTGAACAACAACAACTCGCAGACTTCGGACTTCTGGAAGGGAGACGCACGTTATCTGCGTCTGCAGGAGGTTACGCTGAACTACAACTACAGGGCCAATGGTCTGAAGAAGGTCGGTATCTCGTCGATCGACTTCCAGCTCGTGGGCAACAACCTCTGTGTATGGGACAAGGTCAAGATATTCGATCCGGAGCAGGCTACCAAAAACGGTAAGGTATATCCTCTCCCGTTGACTATTACGTTCCAGATGTATGTCCATTTCTAACCTTAAAAATACGATTTAAGATGAAGCGATTATATATGATAGTTCTGTCTCTGGCAGTTGCTTCGATGTTCGGGTCATGCAACTTCCTCGATGTAGACAGATATTTTTCCGACGAGATAAAGATCGACTCGGTATTCAATAGTACGCGTAACGTCGAGGCCTACATGTGGGGTATTACCAACTACTTCAACGATGAGGGTTCGATCCACCAGAATGCCGATACGCCGGGCCCGCTGGCTACGGACGAGGCGTTTACGATGTACGAAACGCTGCACGGATACAACGGACTGCGTCTGGTGCTGAACGAGATCAATGCCAACAGTCTGTACTCTTTCGGAGACATGTGGTCGAGATCATACATTGCCATCCGCAAGTGTAACACCCTCTTCCAGCGTATCGACGAGGCTACGGACATGACTCCGCTCGATCGCGCCGAGATCATGGCTACGACGCGCTTCCTGCGTGCATACGCCTATTACAAGATTCTGACCGTCTTCGGACCTCCCATCATCGTCGGCGACGAGGTTATCCCCTCGAACGAGGAGCTCGTGGCATACGACTGTACCCGCGCCACCTATGACGAGGCCGTGGAGTATATCTGCTCGGAGCTGGAGGCTGCAGCCGTTTCGCTGCCCTTAACCCGCCCGATCATGGAGTTCGGACGTCCCACGCGAGGCGCCGCCTACGGCCTTATCGCCCGCATCCGTCTCTATCATGCCAGCCCGTTGTTCAACGGCGGTGCCGCTGCCAAGCGCTGCTTCGGTACGTGGAAGCGCTGCACCGACGATGCATACTACGTATCGCAGAGCTACGACGAGTCGCGCTGGGCTTTGGCCGCCGCCGCTGCCAAGCGTGTGATGGACATGACCAACGGAGGCGCCCCCCTGTACCGCCTTTACACCGTTACGGCCGATTCCGATACGCCGGCTCTGCCCGAGGGCGTAACGAGCGACCCGAACTACTACGAGCCGTGGCCCGTAGGTGCCGCCGGCATCGACCCCTACCGTTCGTACTCGGAGGGCTTCACGGGTGAGGCCGTGCTGGCAACCAACCCCGAATACGTATGGGGCCGCAACAGCGGTACGCTGCGTGAGAATACCCGTATGGCATTCCCGTTGAAGGCCGGCGGCTGGAGCGGTATGGCCATCCCGCAGAAGATCATCGACAACTATTCGATGGTGGACGGCCGTTCGATCGACAATTCGAGCGAGTTGTATCCCTACTCGGAGAGAGGTTCCACTACGCAGCAGAAGAACTTCTCGGGCTACCGCCTCAACAGCGGCGTGTACAACATGTACAACAACCGCGAGATGCGTTTCTATGCCTCGATCGGTTTCAGCGAGTGCTACTGGCCCTGCACCTCGAGCACCACGTCTGGTCTCTACAATCTTACCATCACCTACTACTACGATTCGGCCAACGGTAAGCTGAACAGTGCTACCGACTTTACCCCCACGGGTTATGTCATCAAGAAGTTCATCCACCCGTCGGATGCATGGGACGGAACCAACGCCCGCCGTATGGACAAGGCGTTCCCCATCATCCGTTACGCCGACATTCTGCTCATGTATGCCGAGGCTCTGAACAACCTGACCACGACCCATACGGTACAGCTGGGCGAGGAGACCTACACGGTATCACGTGATGTTCAGGAGATCCGCAACGCCTTTGATCAGGTACGTCACCGTGCCGGCCTGCCGGGCCTTTCGGATGGCGATCTGGCCAGCGCCGAGACTGTTCAGGAACTTATCGTTCGTGAGCGTATGATCGAGCTTCTGCACGAGAACCACCGCTACTTCGACGTTCGTCGTTGGGGTATATACGAGGAGGTCGAGAGCGAGCCTATCACCGGTATGAACGTCGACAGCGGCAAGTCGGGATTCTACACCCGCGTAATCCCCAACACGTCGCGTATCGGTTCGCGTCTGGTGAACAAGAAGCTCATGTTCCTGCCGTTGCCTTTGAGCGAGATCCGCAAACTCCCGTCAGTGGATCAGAACCCCGGATGGGAAGATTAATTGTTTCACGGATAAAAACTTGAAATTATGAGATTCAGATATTTATTGACTGCTACGGCTCTACTCGGTCTGGTCGCGTGCAACGAGAACAAGGTCTTCGAGAAGGAGCAGTACAAGAATGTTTTCGGTTTCATCAGCGATGAGGAAAACATGAACAGCAAAGTCTTCAGCCTTCACAAGGCGGAGTCCGAGGGTTACTTCGCATTCTCGATGGGCGGCACCAACAATGTTACCGAGGATGTGACTATAAACATTGTCGAGGATCCCGATCTTGTCGAGACATACAACCGCAACAACTTCGACCAGGAGGTTGCCAAGTATGCCAAGCCCATGCCCAAGGACAAGTATGACATTTCGTCCATGAAGTGTGTCATCAAGGCCGGAGAGACGGGCGGCGTGATCCCTGTCAAGATACGTCCTGCGGGCCTTTCGCCCGATACTACCTACCTCATTCCGGTACGCGTGGACACATACGACCGCTGTGAGATCAACCCCGAGAAGTGTTATCTGCTCTACAAGGTGCAGATCGAGAACCGCTGGGCCGTGGGTGACGCTACCACGAGCTATACGCTTCGTGGCAAGCGCCGCATCCTGGGCGACCAGTCGGAGCTTTCGATGCCCGGTACGAAGATACTCTTCCCGCTGACCGATAACCGCGTGCGTACGATGGTCGGCAACGAGACCTATGCGGCCGACGAGGAGACGCTCTATCGAGGCGCCATGATCCTCGAGATCGCCGACGACGGAAAGGTTACGATCCTGCCGTATCGCGATGTACAGGTCGTGCAGCTCGACAACGAGGATCCCGAGTATCCCAACAAGTTCTTTGTCGAGGATGACGGATTCAATACTTACAAGACCTTCCTCTTGTGCTATCAGTACACTTTCGAAGGTGTCACATATGTGATGAAGGAGGAGTTGCGTCTGCAATTCAACCCCGACGAGGAGGAGGATTATGAAGAAGAGGAGCCTGTTGAATAACTTAACATACGAGAAATATGAAAAGATACATAAGTAAAATAGCAGCTCTGTTCGTCGTTGGAACGTTGGCCTTTACCGGGTGCGACAATTATGACAGAACGGAGGTGGACTATGCGATTTTTGTCAATCAACAGTCTGTTACGATTTATGTAGGCGAGCAGATGCAATTGGTTGCCAGCCCCAATGACGGCGGTTCTTTCTCTTGGTCTACCGATGATCCCGAAGTTGCAACCGTGGAGAAAGGTTTGATTACGGGAGTGGGTGCGGGCTCTACCGATATTATCGCCGAGCGCGATGGCATGACGTTCCGCGTGGAGGTGACCGTTCAGGAGAAGATCCTGCTTACCGACATCAAACTCAACTCATACGATTTGGCAATCACCATCGGCAGTACTGTTGAGATGACGGTTGAGATGGTGCCCCTGGAGGCCAACGACGTGCCCCTTTCGGATTTTGACTGGTGGTCTGACGACGAGAGCGTCGCCCGCGTTAACCGCGCCGGTGAAATTACCGGTGTGGGCGAGGGCAGCACCACGATACACTACCGTAAGGGTACGATCGAAAAGGAGATCAGTGTTTACGTTTCGATAACGCTGCCGTTCAACGGTCCGCATATCCTGTGTGCCGAGACGCCTTTGGAACTGTGGTTCCGCGACTTCGATATGGGCGGCCAAAATGTGGCCTATTATGACGCCGACAGCAACAACCGAGGCGGGGCTACGTATCGTTCGGACGGCGGTGATACCAACAGCGGCGGCGTGGATATCGAGTCAGCCGGCAATATCGGATATACGGCTACGGGTGAGTGGCTGCTCTATACGCTTGAGATTGAGGATGCCGGAACCTACTCTATACAGATCAGCGGCGCAGGTAACGGAGGAACGTTCTATCTGGAGCTCGACGGCGAGAAGATCACCAATGACATCAATATCAAGTCGACGTCAGGGTGGGGCGATTATCAGATGAACGAACCGTTCGAAGTCGATTTCCCCGAAGGAAAGCACAAGCTCAAGTTCTACATGAGCAATGCCAACTACAATATCAACTATTGGACCTTCACTTATGTGAATTAAGGCATTGGCGCTCTTTACGGCGGCGGATGATCTCATCCGCCGCCTTTTTTGTTGGCGGGCCGGTTGCCGCCATAAGCCGAATTGCCCCCTTATGCTGCTGCGGGTGCTGGGTACACGGTGGAGAGGCGTTGCGTGGCTGAGCGTCGCATGTCGGACGTGGCGGTTCATAGGTCCGTGACAGTCTGTGCGTAGGGTAGGGGTGCACAAGGCATGAAGGTCGGATGGCCGTTGTGGTGTGCCCGGGATATGAAAAAAGCGGGATGCGTCGGCATCCCGCTTTGCTTTGACCGTCTCTGCGTCCTTGAAGGACTGCGTAGCGCGATCGTCTGTCGTCGGCCCTGCGGGCTTCGGACAGGCCTATTTAACTGCGTTAACTATTGCTTCGAAAGCCTTGGGCTCGTTCAGCGCCAGATCGGCCAGAACCTTGCGGTTCAGGGCCACGCCTTTGGCGTTAACCTTGCCCATGAATTCAGAATAGGTCATACCGTAGGTGCGTGCGGCGGCGTTGATACGCGTGATCCACAGCGAACGGTAAGTCCTCTTTTTGATCTGGCGGTGTGCGTATGCAAACTGCAGACCTTTCTCGACAGTGTTCTTGGCTACTGTCCAAACGTTTCCCCTTGAACCAAAGTTACCCTTGGCAAGCTTCAAAACCTTTTTTCTCCTTGCGCGTGACGCAACAGCGTTGACTGAACGTGGCATAGTAAATAAGTTTTTGATGGAACTCGCAGCGGCACGATTCTCTCGTACTCTTTGGGGCTGCTTTGTCCCGCATTAGTTTGTTGATAAAAATTGTTCCGGCGGTCGGTTACTTTACGAGCAGACTCTTGATCTTGGCTTCGTCGGCAGCCGACACGGTTGAAGCGTAGCAGAGATTGCGCTTCTGTTTCTTAGTCTTTTTGGTCAGGATGTGACTGTGATAAGCGTGCTTGCGCTTGATCTTACCTGTGCCGGTGAAAGTAAAGCGTTTCTTTGCAGCGGCATTAGTTTTCATTTTTGGCATTTTCGAAAAAGTTAATTTAGTTAAACATAGCGTGCAAAGATACGCTTTTTTTTCGAATATGCGCATCGGCGACGCTTTTTTTATCATCCGGCTCTCTGTACGGGCCCTCCGTAGCGATTGAGTGGCGTGCGGTGCGGATCTGCATACGACTTTGTTTCTTGTCTCTCTTTGTTGTTGCGGCGGTGTCATTGCCTGTTGCGGGTCAGTTTTTTTGTATTCTGCATGGAAAGGACGAAAATTGAGCCGCGATACGTGGTGCCAATGCCGACCGGGACAAAAATGTTGCGGTTCGGCCATGCCGCGGGCTGTCGTCACCGTCGGTGAGTGTTGCGGGATCACATTCTTTCCCGAATCCATGATGCTTGAAAATCCTGGAGAAGAGAAAAAGAGTAAGTATTGCCATTATATTGGCGGTAATCCGGTTTCTTGCCGGCCGTTGGTTTTTCTCCGTACGGCATATATGATCATGCGGCGCCCTTTACGGGCTTTGCCGTATTGTTGTTTTGTGGCATTGCTTTTTCTCGCTTAGCGTAATTTTTGGCCTGGAAAGTCGCTATTGAGATATCCGCACTTTTTTGCCGTTATGAGTATTCCTGTTTTTTATCGTGCGGGTTATTGAAATGTCGGTTTTATTAAATTTTTATCTATTCTGCTTTTATTTATTATTGTGCTTTGTTGGCCAAATTTTCTGCATTTGTCCTGGTTTTGGTGGCGCCGTACAGTATCTCCGGAATTCACGATTTTTTTTGCATTCGTGTTATGTTGCTTGTAATCAGGGATTAAATGGTTGTTTGCCGCGTGCCGCAAGTCGTCTTGCGGGGCGGTGCAGTATCAAAATGATTGGGAAAAATTTGGAACGGTGAAATTAAAATGTTAATTTCGCATTACCGAAATCACAACCGACATCATATCGTACGAGCAAAAAATTAAGAACTGCTATGCCTGCGATGTGTGTCGTGTTTGCGTTTGTAGGTGACGGCTGTCGAACTCCGTCATTTGAAAAAGATTCGACACTAACCTTTATTTTTTTAACCTAATTATTAGATTATGGTCAATTTCTACTCATTCTTAAAAAATGTAGGGGGGGGGAAATTCCGAAATTCTGTAATTTCAGTATTTACGGCGGCGTTGCTGCTTTTTTCGGTAAATGCTGATGCGCAGGATGTAACCGTTACGGGTACCGTTACTGACGTTAACGGCCCGATGGTCGGAGTTGCCGTAATTGAGAAGGGTAACGAAACCAACGGTGTCGTTACAGACATTGACGGTAAGTACTCTATCAAGGTTCCCGCCGCTGCGGAGATTATGTTCGAAAGCCTCGGATATCAATCTCAGACGATCAAGGTTGGTTCGAAAACCGTGATCAATGTCAAGATGGAGGAGAGTGCCCAGCGTCTCGACGACGTGGTCGTTACCGCTTACGGTACTCAGAAACGAGCTTCGATCGTAGGTGCCATCCAGACGGTAGAGCCCGAGACGATGGACAGGGGTACGACGGCGAACATCAGTAATAACCTTGCCGGTCAGATTGCCGGTATTATCGCCTACAAGCCTTCGGGCGAGCCCGGATACGATGCTTCGAGCTTCTGGATCCGCGGTATTTCATCTTATCAGGGTACTACGACTCCGCTCGTTCTGGTCGACGGTATCGAGCGTACGCTCGATGACCTGGATGTCGAGCAGATCGAGTCGTTCTCGGTGCTGAAGGATGCCGCAGCGAGCGCCATGTACGGTGTGCGCGGTGCAAACGGTGTCATCGTCATCACCACCAAGCGCGGTAAGAGCGG
>CASDSD010000036.1 GCA_949283205.1 uncultured Alistipes sp.
GCTGCCCGTGGAGGTGGGGTCGAAGGTGCGCATCGAGGGGCAGGAGATCCCGGGCGTGGTGCAGAGCATCAAGGGCCGCAAGGCGCAGGTCGCCTTCGGACAGATCCTCACGACGGTTGAGGTGTCGCGCCTTACGGCCGTGTCGAATGCCGAGTACAAGAAGGCGGTGCGCCCCGTGACGCCGCGCACGGTGGTCTCGGTGGACATATCGTCGCGCAAGTTGAACTTCCGCGACAGTGTCGACGTGCGCGGCATGCGCGCGGCGGAGGCTCTGGCCGTGGTTCAGGACCTCGTAGATGACGCCCTTATGGTTGGTGTCAGCGGTGTGACCATCCTGCACGGCAAGGGTACGGGCGCCCTCAAGGAGGAGATACGCCGCTATCTTCGTACGGTGCCGGAGGTGGAGTCGGTGCGGGATGAGCATGCCGACCGCGGCGGCGCCGGTATTACGGTTGTTGCATTCAAGAACGATTAAGCGATATGAGATACCGATTGTCGGACATAGCCCGCATGTGCGGCGGGGAGCTGCACGGCGAGGATGTCGAGGTGCGCGGCGTCACGGTCGACTCGCGCAGCTGCGCCTATGGGGGTGACGTGATGTTCGCGGCCATGCGCGGTGCGAACCGCGATTCGCATGAATATGTCGCGGACATGTACGGCCGCGGCGTAAGGGCTTTCATGGTCGAGCGGCTTGCCGGGACGATGCCGCACGAGGGTGCGGGATATGTCGTTACCGAAAACTCTGTGGAGGCGCTGCAGCGGCTGGCGGCGGCGCACCGCGCGGCGTTCCGCGGCGTGATGGTGGGCATTACCGGCTCGAGCGGCAAGACCGTGGTGAAGGAGTGGACGGCCTGTTCGCTGCCGCCCGCGGTGCGGTTCCTGGCCTCGCCCATGAGTTACAATTCGCAGCTCGGCGTGGCGCTGTCGCTGCTGATGATCGAGGGTGACGAGGATGTGGCCCTGATCGAGGCGGGGATATCGGAGCGCGGCGAGATGGAGCGTCTGGAGCGCATGATACGCCCCGACGTGGTGCTCTTCACCTCGATAGGGGATGCGCACCAGGCGAATTTCTCATCCCTGCGCGAGAAGATCGACGAGAAGATGGTGCTGGCGCGGAATGCCCGCACGTTCATATATCACAGCCACTACGGGGATGTTGCCGAGGCTTTGGGGGCGTTGCCCGAAGGGTGTCGTGTGGTGGATGCCGCCGTGGAGAGCGTTGCGGAGCTGCCCGCGTGCAACGAGGCGCTGCGTGTGGATGCGCAGGAGGTAAAGAGCCTTTGCCGCGAGTTGGGGCACCCCGTGTTCCGGCTCTCGCTGGGTGATGCCGCCATGCGTATGGAGGTGAAGGAGGGCGTGAGCGGGTTGAGAATAGTCGTCGATTCATATAATTCCGACATCAACTCTCTGGCCCTGGCTTTGGACACGCTGCGCGATGTGGCGGCAGGCGGGGCGTCGACGGCGGTGATATACGACATGTCGCACAGCGGTATGGATGATGTCGAGCTGTACGGACGTGTGGCGCGTCTGATACGCAATGCGGGCGTGGACCGCGTCATAGGCGTGGGGGAGCGCATCGGTGCGCATGCCGCCGCCTTCGATTGCGACAAGCGGTTCTACGATACGGCCGAGCAGATGTTGAGCGCCATGACGCACGACGATGTGGCGGGGCGCGCCATACTGCTCAAGGGCGACCGCCGCTCGCATTTCGACAAGGTGTGCCGGGCGCTGGAGCGCCGGTGCCATACGACGGTGCTGGAGGTGAACCTCAATGCCATGACGCATAACGTCAACTACTTCCGGCGTTTCCTTCCCATGAACCACCGCCTTGTGGCGATGGTCAAGGCGCACAGTTACGGCGCGGGCGATGCCGAGGTTGCGCAGCTGATGCGCCATCTGGGTGTGGACTACCTGGCCGTGGCCTTTGCCGACGAGGGCATCACGCTGCGCGAGCGGGGTGTGACGATGCCCGTCGTGGTGCTGAATGCCGACGCCGCGTCGTTCGACAAGATGATAGCATACTCGCTCGAGCCCGAGATATACAGTTTCCATTCGCTGGACGACTTTATCCGCTGTGCCGAAGGGTACGGGGTGCGGAATTACCCGATCCACATAAAACTCGACACGGGAATGCACCGCTGGGGCTTCCTCGAGGAGGAGATAGACCGTGTGGCGGAGATCCTGCGTACGGCGCCGCAGGTGCGCGCCGCCACGATATTCTCGCATCTGTCGTGTGCGGACGATCCCGCGCAGGATGACTTCACGCGTGAGCAGATAGCGTTGTTCGACCGCATGAGCCGCCGTCTGTCGGATGCCCTTCCGTATAAGCCGATACGGCATACGGCCAATTCGGCCGCCATCGAGCGTTTCCCCGAGGCGCATTTCGACATGTGCCGTCTGGGTCTCGGTCTCTATGGTTACGGGTATTGCCATAACGACGAGCTGCAGCCTGTGGCGACACTGAAGACGCGCATCGTGCAGATACGCCGCCGCAGCGCAGGTGAGGCCATAGGCTACGGGCGCTCGCAGCGTCTGGAGCGCGACAGTCTCATTGCGACCATTCCCATAGGCTATGCCGACGGCCTGGACCGCCATCTCGGCGGCGGACGGTGGTCGATGCTGGTGTCGGGGCGTCCGGCACCTACGGTGGGGCGCATCTGCATGGACAGCTGCATGATCGACGTCACGGATATCGGGGGCGTCGGCGAGGGCGACGAGGTGGTTGTCTTCTCGGCCGCGGCAGGCAATACGCTGGAGGATATGGCGTCGGTGCTGGGCACGATCTCGTACGAGATAATGACCTCGGTAGCGATGCGCGTGAAACGTATCTATACAAGGGAGTGATGACTCGGAAGGGGACGCTATACATGATACCGTGTCCGATCTCGGACCGCACGGAGGTCTGTGATGTGACACCCGCGGCCAACGGCCGCATAATCGACACGCTCGATTATTTCATCGTCGAGAATGTCCGCTCGGCGCGTCGTTTCCTGTCGCGGGCGAAGGTCGCGCGCCGCATCGAGGAGCTGGAGTTCGTCGAACTGAACGAGCATACGCGGGCCGAGGAGGTGGCGGCGATGATAGAACCCCTGGAGCATGGCCGCTCGGCGGGTGTTATATCGGAGGCGGGGATGCCCGGCGTGGCGGACCCGGGGGCGCTGGCCGCGGCCGAGTGCCACAGGCGGGGTCTACGTGTGGTGCCGCTGGTGGGGCCCTCGTCGCTGTTGCTGGCGCTGGCGGCGTCGGGGCTCAACGGACAGTCGTTTGCCTTTGCGGGCTACCTTCCCGTCAAACCGCCCGAGCGGGCGAAGGCGCTGCGTACTCTCGAACGCAGGGCCCGCACGACGGGCGAGTCGCAGATATTCATCGAGGCGCCGTACCGCAACCTCGGGCTGCTGGAGCAGATGGTGTCGGTATGCGACGGGGAGACGATGCTGACGGTAGCGTGCGATGTCACCGCCCCCGGCGAGTTTATCGTGACGGATCGCATTGCGGGATGGGCGCGCCGTCCCATGCCCGATATCGCCAAGCGTCCGACCATATTTATCATCGGTCGGGCATTGGGCATATAATTTGTGCGATAGTGTGTTCAGGAAACGATAAAAACATATAGATATGACAAAGCAAGATTTTGTAGATCAGGAGGTTGCAGGGCGCGACAAGGCCCGTGGCGAGCAGGCTGCCAAGGGTGGTTCGGCCGCTTCGGATGTCAATATGGCAGAGGATGCCGCCGCCGGGACTGACAAAGTGGCGGACGAGGCCGGCGCCGCGTCGCAGCAGGATTCTGCGGCGGAGTCGAAGGAACCTTCGGCCGAGGAGCTTGTGGAGCAGTGGAAGGACAAGTACCTGCGCCTGCAGGCCGAGTTCGACAACTATCGCAAGCGCACGCTGCGTGAGAAGATGGATCTGGTGGCCAGCGGCGGTGCCGACGTGCTGAAGAGCATGCTTTCGGTGTTGGACGACGTGCATCGCGCCGTGTCGGCATCGGAGAAGAGCGAGGATATCGCGGCCCTGCGCGAGGGCGAGCGTCTCGTGGCGCAGAAGTTCGAGGAGGCTCTGCGGCAGAAGAGTGTTGTCGAGATCGAGGCTCTGGGCGAGGAGTTCAATCCCGATTTCCATGAGGCCGTGGCGCGCTTCGACGCCGGCAAGGAGAAAAAAGGCAAGGTTATAGATGTTATTCAACGAGGTTATATGCTCGGCGACAAGGTGTTGCGTTATGCCAAGGTGGTTGTGGGCGAGTAGTTCCGGCCATTGTGACATCAAAAGTTCGCGGATCGTGTAATTAAAGAAAGGAAAGGATAATACTATGGCAGAGAAAAGGGATTATTACGAGGTGTTGGGCGTCGAACGCAACGCCAATGCCGACGAGATAAAGAAGGCCTACCGTAAGGCGGCCATAAAGTACCACCCGGACAAGAACCCCGGAGACAAGGAGGCCGAGGAGAAGTTCAAGGAGGCGGCCGAAGCGTATGACGTACTGTCGAACCCCGAGAAGCGTGCCCGTTACGACCAGTTCGGACATGCCGGCATGAACGGTGCCGCAGGGGGCGGTTACGGCGGTTTCAGCGGCGGCGGCTTCTCGATGGAGGATATATTCTCGCAGTTCGGCGATATCTTCGGCGGCCACTTCGGCGGCTTCTCGACGTCGGGTCGCGGCGGCGCGCGCAGCGTGAACCGCGGATCGGACATACGTGTCAAGGTAAAGCTCACGCTCTCCGAGATTGCCAACGGCACCACCAAGAAACTCAAGATCAACAAGACCATCGCCTGCGACAAGTGCGGCGGCACGGGCGCCAAGGATGCCTCGTCGTACGCCACCTGCTCGACCTGTAACGGTTCGGGCTATGTGACGCGTGTCGAGAACACCTTCTTCGGGCGCATGCAGACGCAGAGCGTATGTCCCACGTGCGGCGGCACGGGCAAGATCATCACGGCCAAGTGCGACAAGTGCGGCGGCGAGGGCGTCGTGCGCGGTGAGGAGATCGTCGAGATAAAGATTCCGGCCGGTGTCGGCGACGGCATGGCCGTCACGGTCTCGGGCAAGGGCAACGCGGCGCGTCACGGCGGCGTGAACGGCGACCTGCTGGTGATGATCGAGGAGGAGCGCAACCCTGAACTTGTCCGCGATGGCAATGACCTGATACACAACCTTAACCTTACGGTTACGACGTGTATCCTGGGTGGTGAGGTCGAAGTGCCCACCATCGACGGCCGTGCCAAGATCAAGATCGCTCCGGGTACGCATGCGGGCAAGGTGCTGCGTCTGCGCGGCAAGGGTCTTCCCGACGTGAACGGCTACGGCCGCGGTGACATTCTCATCGTTGTCGACATAACCATTCCCGACACCCTGACCTCGGAGGAGCGGCAGCTGGTGGAGAAGCTCTCGACACAGCCCCACTTCAAGGCCGCGGCCGACCGTGAGAAGCAGAATATATTCGAGCGCATGAAGAATTTTTTCAGATAGCGTAACGTTATAACATAAACCAACCACAAAAGAAACTGTCGCCATGTCGTTTTTTGCACCCTACAAGCGTCACGCCAACAAGTTCAACTATAAGCCGCGTTATTACGACCCCGAGCGTGAGGAGCGTGAACGCCGCCGTGCCGAACTGCGCGGCGAGCGGTCGGACGACGATGGCGAGTACACGCCGGGCAAGTATATCCGTACGCGTCAGGCGGCGCGTGAGGCCCGCCGCGCCGAGAAAGGCGAAGGCACCAGCCGCATGCGTATGTGGGTGCTGGGCGTGGGCATCATATTGCTGGCGCTGTTCATCTATCTGATATTGCCGCGCCTGATGTCTGTTTTCGAGATGGCGCAGGATCCCGCCGCGCGGGCTCCGCAGGAGTCGGTGGAGGAGTTCAACCCCTATGCCCCGATCGTGGTGGTTCCGAACGATTACGAGGAGGGGGACGACTTGGAGATAGTGGAGCCGGAGTAGCGCACGGAGTCCATTGCAAGTGAATAACCGTTAGCTGTCGCCGGCGCCGTGCCCGCAGC
>CASDSD010000037.1 GCA_949283205.1 uncultured Alistipes sp.
AGCGCGGAAACATGTACGGATACAACAATCTGGTGGTGGATTTCCGCAATATACCCGACATGCTGCGTATAGCGCCTACGGTTGTGATGGACTGTACGCACAGCGTGCAGCGCCCCGGAGCCGCAGGCGGCAGAACGGGCGGCAACCGCGAGTTCGTACCGGCCATGGCGCTGGCGGCGAAGGCGTTCGGTGCCAACGGTTTTTTCTTCGAGGTGCATCCCGATCCCGATCGGGCCCTCAGCGACGGACCCAACATGTTGCGACTGGACGATCTGGAAGGTGTCATAGCCTCGCTGTTGCCCGAATGCGGTGCGTGAGGCGCATAGGATGAACAGGATAGTAACCATATAATGAACAGTGCATTGACTTCACAGGAGATTCTCGACCTTGCGCGCCGGACGCTACGCACCGAGGCCGAAGCGTTGGAACACATGGCGGGGTTGCTTGACGACAATTTCGTCGCCGTGGTGGATCGCGTGTTGCAGAGCAAGGGCAAACTCATAGTTACGGGAATGGGCAAATCGGGGCTTGTGGGCCGCAAGATAGCTGCCACGCTGGCAAGTACCGGTACGCCGAGTTTTTTCCTGCACCCCGGGGAGGCTTTTCACGGCGACCTGGGAATGATCTCGGCCGACGATATCATTCTGGCTCTGTCGTATTCGGGCGAGACGGACGAGGTGCTGAAGATCGTCCCCTTCATCCACGGCAACGGCAACGTGCTGATCTCGATGACGGGGAACCCGGAGTCTACCCTGGCCAAAAACAGCGATCTGCATCTTGACGTCGGTGTGCGCGAGGAGGCCTGCATACTGCATCTGGCCCCGACTACATCTACTACGGCGCAGATAGCCATGGGGGATGCCTTGGCCGTGGCATTGATGAAGGCCCGCAACTTCACATCGATGGACTTTGCGCGCCTGCACCCGGGCGGAAGCCTGGGACGCCGTCTGCTGATGACCGTCGGCAATGTCATGCGCAGCCACGATCTGCCCGTCGTGGGGCCAGATTGCGGCGCTACGGAGATGATACATACCGTCAGCCGCGGAGGCCTGGGCCTCATCGTGATAATCGAGAACGGGCGCATCGAGGGTATCGTCACCGACGGCGACATACGCCGTGCGATGGAGAGCCGTCAGAGCGAGTTCTTCAATATCAAGGCCATCGACATCGCCACGCGCTCGCCGAAGACGATCAATGTCGGTGCGAAGCTTATCGAGGCGGAGAAGAAGATGACACGATACAAGGTCAATTCTCTGTTGGCCGTCGATGACGACGGTACGCTGCAGGGGGTGATCCAGATATACGACATAAAACTGTAACCACTCAAATTATTAACTGGCTTGTCTGTGTACAGGCTTAAAATGACCAAAATATGAAGAAGCTTTTATTTGTGTGTCTGCTTGCGGCAGGAGTATTATGTGCCGCGCAGGCCGAAGAGCGTGACGGTTGGGAATCGCTCTTCAACGGTCGTAATCTTAAGGGATGGACCAAACTCGGCGGCAAAGCCAAGTTCAAGGTCGAGGACGGTGCCATCGTGGGTATCTGTACAAAAGGAACTGCCAGTACGTTCCTTGCCACTGAGAAGAACTATGGTGACTTTATACTTGAGATGGAGTACAAGGTCGATGAAAATGTAAATTCGGGAGTGCAGTTCCGTTCGCACTCGCTTGCCGACTACAAGGACGGCCGTGTTCACGGCTACCAGTTCGAGATCGATCCCGCCTCGCCTGCGGGCAACTGCGGTGTCTTCGACGAGGAGCGGCGCGGCTGGCTCTACTCTCTGGAGACGGAGCCCGAGGCACAGAAGGCATTCCGTCACGGCGAATGGAACAAACTGCGTATCGAGGCTGTAGGTACGTCAATGCGCGTGTGGGTGAACGGTATCCCCACGGCGGAGTTCGTGGACGACCTCGACAGCGATGGTTTCATAGCCCTGCAGGTGCATGAGATAGGCGACTCGGACGAACTGGCCGGACGTACGGTGCGCTGGCGCAACATACGTATCAAGACGGGGGATCTGACTTCGGACCTTACGCCTGCGAGCGACGCCATTGCCGAGCGCAACCATATAGCCAACAGCATCTCGCCGCGTGAGGCGGCCGAGGGTTGGCGCCTGCTCTTCAACGGACGCAATCTGGATGGCTGGAAGAGCCTGTCGGGACGCGACATGTCGAAGGGCTGGGCTGCCGAGAACGGCGAACTTGTGATACATGCCAAGTCGGGTGCCGGCGACATCGTGACGGATCAGATGTACGGCAGCTTCGAACTGAAGGTCGACTTCCGTATCACGAAGGGTGCCAACGGCGGTATCAAGTATTTCATCAACTCGAACGGCAGCGTGGGCTGCGAGTTCCAGATCCTGGATGACGACAACCACCCCGATGCCAAGATGGGCTTCAACGGAAACCGTCGTCTGGGTTCGCTCTATGACCTTATCCCCGGCGCCGGATGGCAGTATGTCGACAAGTACGGATGGAACACGGCGCGCATCGTGGTGCGCGGCGACAAGGTGGAGCATTGGATCAACGGCCACAAGATCGTCGAGTACGAGCGCGGCAATATGATGTGGGATACGATCGTTTCGCACAGCAAGTTCGCGCGTGTGAAGGGATTTGCCGCCGACAAGATGGGCCATATATTGCTTCAGGATCACAACGATGAGGTTCACTACCGCAATCTGAAGATCCGTGTGTTGGATTGATTTTACGCAGCTTGGATATGAAAGATACTGTAATTACGGCCGCCTTCAAGCGTCGTGAGCTGTGGATATGGCTTACGTGTTTCATCGTGGCCAACGTGGTCAATATAACCACGATAATATGTTATGCCACGCGGTGGTACGAGATCTTCACGCAGTTGGGCTATGTAACCGTATTGTCGGTGATACTCTATGTCGTGACGGTCGGTGTCCGCGTGGTTTGGTATTTGGTACGCCGCTGTTTCAAGGCACAAGCGAAGAGTTGACAGTGGAGGAGTTCCGATACAGTACCAAGAAT
This sequence comes from uncultured Alistipes sp., assembly GCA_949283205.1. Lineage (GTDB taxonomy): Bacteria > Bacteroidota > Bacteroidia > Bacteroidales > Rikenellaceae > Alistipes. The sequence goes on from CASDSD010000037.1 coordinate 2,997, forward strand.
GCGCTCTATCCCGTGGCCTATGCCTCCATGCGAGCCATGCATACGCGGCTCGAAATGGTGCTGGTGGGTGTCACGGAGCAGGTAGCACGCACCATCTCGGAGACCGTCGAGGCGGATACGGCCGATATGGAACGTCGTTTCAGCCGCCATGCGGCGGCTGCGGCGCTTACGGTGGTCAACATGCGCGGCGGCCGCGAGGCTGTGGCGGTCGATGACGAGTTGTTCATGGCTCTGGAGCTGTGCGAGGCGTTTCGCCGCGGTACTGACGGCTATTTCGATATTACGGCCTGTTCGGATCGGGCCGGAGACATGTCGGACGGCGGTGTCGGATATACGCTCGATGCGTCGGCGCATACGGTGCGCCTGTACGGTACGGGTGCGCTGCTCGATATGGGAGGTTTCGCCAAGGGGTACGCTCTGGAGCGTCTGCGCCGCCGTGTGGCGGAGGCGGGCGTGAGTCAGGCGGTACTCAATTTCGGTGACAGTTCGATCACGGCCATCGGCCACCATCCCTACGGGGAGTGGTGGCCCGTGGGCGTGGAGCCGGCGCCGAAGCGTTCGGCCGTGGCGCACGAGTTCCGGTTGCGGGACAGTGCCATATCGGTCTCGGGCCGCGGGCGCGGCGGCGAATACCATATCTTCGACCCGCACAGCGGCGAGAGGGTCGCCCGTGAGGAGACAATCGTTGTCGAGGGGCGTTCGGCCCTGGTGTGCGAGGTGTTGTCTACTGCGCTGTATGCGGCTCCGGCTGCGCGGCGCAAGGGTATTATGGGCCGTTACGAAGGATATTCGGCTACCGTACTGCGCTGCGGCGCTACGGGCGGTTGCGAAGTGAGCCGTATAGAGTAGGTGGCCGACAGATTTTTTTAGAATTGGGAATAAAAATTGCAAAACAATGGATAGAAAGGAATTTTTGAAGGATTGCGGCCGTATGGGGCTTGCCGGATGGGCGTTGTCGCTCTTCCCGTGGCTGGAGTCTTGCAGTGACCAGACGCGTCGCGAGGTACAGGGCGAGAAGGCCCGTATCGGTATTATAGGCACGGGTTCGCGCGGTCTGTTCCATATACAGCATCTGCTGCAGATGCCCCAGGTCGAGGTGACGGCGTTGTGCGACGACTATACGCCCCATCTGGAGGACGCCGCACAGTACTTCCCCGCGGCAAAACTTTACAGCGATTACCGCAAGCTGCTCGAGGACAAGAATGTCGACGGTGTCATTATCGCCACGCCGCTTTATCTGCATGCGCCGATGACGCTCGATGCGATGGAGGCTGGCAAGCGGGTCTTTTGCGAGAAGGCGATGGCCTATTCGCAGGAGGATTGCCTGCGGGTATACAACCGCCGCAAGGAGTTGGGCGCCGTCCTCTTCATCGGGCAGCAGCGTCTGTTCGACCCCAAGTATATCAAGGCCATGAGCATGATACACGAGGGACGCATAGGCGATGTGGTCGGTGTGCGCAACTACTGGTACCGCAACAACAACTGGCGGCGCGACGTTCCCTCGCCCGAGCTGGAGCGTCGTATAAACTGGCGTCTCTACAGCGAGTATTCGCGCGGTCTGATGACCGAGCTGGCCTGCCACCAGCTGCAGAACGGTTCGTGGTCGCTGGGAATGCTGCCCGAGCAGGTTATGGGTTCGGGACATCTGGTGCATTGGACCAAGGAGGACAAGCGTGACGTATACGATACTGTGTGTGCGATATTCACCTATCCGAACGGTGTCAATATGACGTTCGAGTCGGTGATCTCGAACAAGCACTTCGGCATGGGCGAGCAGATCCTCGGCTCGCAGGGTACGATAGACCTGATCTCGGGCCTTATCTACAGCGACGAGCCGCTGCCGAAGGGAAGCGGTATCCACCAGCTGGTTACGCAGATCGAGAACGGCATCATGAGCAACTCGGTCTTCGCCGGCACGAGCTGGGCTGCCGAGACGAGCCCTCTGGCACCGGGTATTCCCATCATGCCCAACGTTACGGTCAATACGGGCGAGAGTACGGTGGGGGCCGAGGCCGACGGCTCGAAGGAGATTATCGAGGCCTTCGCCAATGCCGTCATCACGGGGCGTCAGCCCGAGAAGATACTCGAGGAGTCGTACTATGCCACGCAGTTCGCTCTGCTGGCGGACCGTGCGATGCATGAGAACAGTATCCTTAAGCTCGACGATCACTTCAAGGTGCCTTACGAGCCTATCAAGAGCAGGGCGTGATACACGGCCGACGGCTGTGGGCCTGAATAGGTAAAGTACGGAACGTAATATCGGGAGACATGTATAAGGGCTTGCGTGATTATATCGGGGAGCTGGAGCGTCGCGGCGAGTTGTCGCGCGTGACGGCCCCCGTGTCGTCGCGTTTCGAGATCGCCGAGATTACCGACCGTATGGCCAAGGGCGCGGGCGGCGGCAAGGCGCTGTTGTTCGAAAATACGGGTACGGAGTTTCCCGTGCTGACCAACATGATGGGCTCCGACAGCCGTATGGCGCTGGCGCTGGGCGTGGAGCGCCTGGATGACATAGCGTCGCGCATAGAGGCGCTTTTGGGCGAGGCCCTTACGCCGAAAGGGTCCCTGATGGACAAGTTGCGGGCGTTGCCGTTGCTGGCCGAGATGTCGCGCTGGTTCCCGCAGCAGGTCGCAGGACGCGGGGCGTGCCAGCAGGTGGTCTACAGAGATGCGTATGTCGATCTCATGCGCCTGCCCATGCTGCAGTCGTGGGAGTGCGACGGGGGAGCCTTCGTGACGCTGCCCATGGTGCATACGGTCGATCCCGATACCGGAGTGCGCAATGTGGGCATGTACCGCATGCAGCGCTTCGATGCCCGCACGACGGGTATGCATTGGCATGTGCACAAGACGGGGGCGCGGCACTACGATGCCTATAAACGCGCCGGACGGCGTATGCCCGTTGTGGTGACGCTGGGCGGCGATCCCGTATATACCTACGCCGCGACGGCCCCCATGCCCGACAACATGGACGAATATCTGCTGGCCGGGTTCCTGCGCCGCCGCCCAGTGCGGCTGGTGAAGGCGCTCACGTGCGATATGTATGTGCCCGAGGATTGCGACTTCGTGATCGAGGGCTACGTCGATCCTGCGGAGGCGAAGGTCATGGAGGGCGATTTCGGCGACCATACGGGATTTTATTCTCTGAAGGATCTCTATCCGCTGTTCCATGTCACCGCTCTGACGCACCGTCGCGATGCGGTCTATCCCGCCACGGTGGTGGGGGTTCCGCCAGAGGAGGATGCCTATATCGCGAAGGCGACGGAGAAGATATTCCTCGCACCGATACGTCTGGCCGTGCAGCCCGAGGTGGCTGATCTGTGGATGCCCACGGCCGGTACGGCGCACAATCTGGCCGTCGTGTCGATCGACAAGCGCTATCGCGGGCAGGCGCACAAGGTGGCGCAGGCGTTGTGGGGCGCGGGGCAGATGATGTTCAACAAATATATGGTCATTACCGGGGCCGGGACACCGATACGCTCTTACGGGGCTTTGGCGGCGCTGTTGCGGCGTGCCGATCTCTCCGGCTGTCTGATCCGTACCGAGGGCATCCTCGATGTGCTGGACCATGCCACGGCTACATGCGGGTTCGGCGGCAAGATGGCCGTCGACCTCACCGATATCGATCCGACGGCGCCGGTGCCGGAGGTGTCGCTGCCGTCGGAGGCGCATCCCGCCGGCGGGATAGAGTTGTACGACACGCGCCATGCCGCGGAGTTGGGGCTGGTCATACTTTATGCCGCCGCGTCGCGTCCCGACATGGTGGTTGTGGAACAGTATCTGCGCGAGAACGGGTTCCGCGGGGTGAAATATGCTGCCGTATTCGACTTTCAGGCGGCGGGCGCGATGCGTGACGAGGACCTTTTGTGGTTGGCTGCGGCCAATACCGACCCGCGGCGCGACGTGCGTCTTACGGACGGGGGTACGCTGGTAGTGGATGCGCGCAGCAAACGCCCGGGAGCGGAGGGCAACCCCGCACGCTTCCCCAATGTGGCGATGTCGTCGACGGAGACCATACGCATGGTGGACGGACGGTGGGAGGAGTACGGCCTCGGTCTCCGTTTGGAGTCGCCCTCGCGCCGTTACCGCAAACTGTGGCTGTCGGATAGGGCCGAATGGTAGCCGTCGGAGCGTCTCGGTGGCGGCGGCTTGTGATATCGCGTAGCCTGCAATCTGTTTCGATATGTCTGACCGATGAAAATCTTTTCGGATGAAGAGCGGCGGGGCCTTATAATCGTCCTGCCCCTGCTGATGATCGTATTGCTGCTCTCGGTGCTTGTCGAGCGCAGGGCGGAGCCTGTGTTGCTGACGGAGCCGTCGCCGGAGGAGCGTACGGTGACGCTGCGGCCGTTCGATCCCAACACGGCCGAGTACGAGGAGCTGCGGCGTTGCGGCGTGCCTGCCACGGCGGCGGCAGGTATCGTGCGGTGGCGGCGTTACGGCAAGGTCTATCGTATGAAGGAGGACATCGCCCTGTGTACGGGTGTGGATGATTCCCTCTATGCGCAGCTTAAGCCCTATATAATCATCGGCGAGGAGTATGCCGCACGGCCGCGGCGCGATTTCCCGTCATCGTACTCACTTTCTTCGACACGTCGTGCCGAAGAGGACGGGAGATCTGTTGGCCCGCATGCCGCTGTCCCGTTGTTGAGACCGTTCTCGCTCGATACCGTTACGGCGGCGTTTCTTGTGGAGGCGGGATTCTCGCCGAAACAGGCTGATGTGGTGCTGCGCTACCGCGATGCCTCGGGCGGCATTCGGAGCGAGGAACAGTTCCGCCGCTGTTACGTCGTGAGCGAGCGTATGGCCGACATGCTGGTGCCGTATATTATCTTCGCGGAGAGTGTCGGGGAGGCGCCGTCGGAGGTTGTGCCCGAGCACGACGCAGATGCGGCGGAAAGGGCGGGCGGCAGCCCGAGACCATTGGTCGAGATCAACACGGCCGATTCGGCGGCGCTGCGGTCGGTGCGCGGCATCGGCGAGATGAGCGTCTCGGCCATTATGCGTTATCGCGAACTGCTGGGCGGATTCCACTCCGTGGAGCAGCTGGCGGAGCTGGATGTGGTCACGGAGAGCAATTATGAAAGAATTTTGACGCAAATTTATTGCGATAGTTGCAAAATATCGAAAATAGATATTAACTTTGCGAGTCCGAAAGAGTTGATGCGCCATCCGTATGTATCGGCGAAGGCTCTGCGGCGTATTGTGAAACAGCGACAATTGAAAGGAGGTTGGAGCGGAATCGGAGAGATGATCGATGACGACATATTGAGCGAGGAGGAGGCCGCAAGGCTTGCCCCGTATCTTCGATTCGTGCGCGATACCTGCAGTCGTACCATTTCGGCGGAGAGCCCGCAATGAGCGAGCGCCGCACAAATACCCGGCCGCCACGGCGGCAAAACCAGAACGATAATATTTGAAAACAATAAAAAACAAAACAGAGCATTATGATTATCATGCCGGTAAAGGAGGGCGAGAACATCGAGAAGGCCCTCAAGAAGTTCAAGCGTAAGTATGAGCGCACGGGAGTGCTGAAGGAGCTGCGTCGCCGCCAGTATTTCACGAAGCCCTCGATCGCCAAGCGCGAGGCCCGTCAGCGTGCAATATACGTGGAGCATACCTATCGTCAGGAGGAGTAATCTGTGACGGTTTCCCCATAGCGGGAGCGGGTTTGCCCGATACGGGGTGCGGAATTGTTCCGCACCTCATTTTTTTGCATATGCGGTGGCGGTGGCTGACCGTTGCCGCAGGGCTGTTGTCGTGACAACGCCGGAGATGTCGCCGACGGCGGCACGGGGAGTATTTCGGTAAAGAGGTAGCCGGAGGGGTGGGGTAACTCGCCGGTTGGCTCTCGATGGCCGTTCTATGATCCTCGTCGGGCGTATATGTGGCGGCTGTGGCCGTAACGGATATCGGCGCACGTATCTGTGCGCCGATATCCGCCGAATCGCGTTTATGTTATATATATCCGCTCGCGTGTCAGGGGCGGTTACTTCGTATCGGGCGTGGCGTTCGTGGCGTGTCCGGCGCTGCCTTCGGATCTCTCCCTGCGGTGACGGCGATCCTTGTTGTTGTCGTTTTCGTTGTTGACGAAGTGTAGCGATATCGCCTGCGGCAGGTTATGTGGCGCGATGTTGCGTTCGATCTTGCCGCCGAAGGCCACCGAGATGCCTCCGGTCTCCTCCGATACGACCACGACGATGGCATCCGATGTCTCCGTTATGCCTATGGCGGCGCGGTGGCGTGTACCGTACGACTTGGGGACATTCGACTGCGTTACGGGCAGTATGCACTTGGCGGCGACGATGCGGTTGTTCATCACCACGGCGGCGCCGTCATGCAGCGGCGCGTTCTTGAAGAAAATGTTTTCGAGCAGCGGCTGCGAGAGCTGTGCGTCGAGGCGTATGCCGCCGTCGATGATGTCGCGCAGGTCGCTCTGCTGTGCCAGCACGATCAGCGCGCCCGTCTTGTTCTCCGACATGTCGGTGCAGGCGGAGACGATGGGCGTGAGATTCGGCCCGGCGCTGTCGTGCGAGTTGAATATGCGGTTTATGAAGTAGAATCCCTTGCGCCTCATGCCGATCATCTGCAGGAAACTGCGCAGCTCGGGCTGGAAGACGATGATTATGGCCAGCACGCCGACGCTCACGATCTGCCCGAGGATCGACGAGAGCAGTTCCATGTTGAGGGCGCGCACCACAACCCATACGATGTATATGATGATGATGCCCGAGAGTATGTATGGAGCGTTGGTGCCGCGTGTCATGCGGTAGAGTCCGAACATGATGAGCGCCACGAAGAATATGTCGATGAAATCTATGAATGTGAACGGTATGAAATCCATGGTCGATCGGTTTACGATGACAAAGGTAAAAAAAACGCAGACACCTGGATATGTCTGCGTCGTATTTTTTCATCCGCCGTTCGGCTGTTCCGATCGGGATGGCCGCCGTCGGCGATGATATGTTCGGTTTACTTGCTGTTCTTGTCCGCCTCGGCCTTCTCTGCTGCGTAGAGCTCGTCGACCTTTGCCAGAACGGCCTCCGAGATGTCGAGGGCATCCTCGGCGTCAAGCAGGGCGGTGGCGTTCAGGATAAGCTTGTATTTCTTGTCGGCGTTGATCTCCTTGATGGCGCGCATCACCAGATCCTGCGTACGGTTCGAGAATACGTAGTTCTCCTCGTCGAGCGTCTGGGCCTCCTTCTGGGCGCTGCTCTGGTAGTTGGCTACCTTCTTCTCGATGCTCTGCTGCTGCTTTTGCGCATCGGCGGTGGTGATAAGACCCTTCTGATACTTCTCCTGAAGCTGCGAGGCCTCGTACTGGAGGTTCTTCTCCTTCTGTGCCCATGCATTCTGGGCCTTCTCGGTCTTCTCCTTGAGCGCGACGCCCTCGGTCTGGTAGATCTGGCTCTGTGCGAGTACGTAGTCTACTCTTACAAAGGCGATGTCGCCTCCGGTGATGGTTTCCGTCCCGACCTCGGCTGTCTCGGTCGCAGGCGCAGTCGTCTTGTTGTCACACGATACGAGCGGCAGCGCGGCGACCAGCAGTGTCCAAAAAACTTTTTTCATGGTATCTCTGTCCTGTTTTTAGTTTTTGAGATAAAAATTACATATAATTGACAAAGGTAGAAAAAAATATTTATTTTTGTAACGTTTCAAGTCAAAATTAACCATGTACGAATATATTTCCGGAAAAGTGACGGAGCTGGCGCCGACCTATGCGGTGGTGGAGGCTGCCGGAGTCGGATACTATATCAACATATCGTTGCAGACATTCTCGGCCGTGGAGCATGCCGAGAACGCCCGTCTGTATGTCCATTTCGTCGTGCGCGAGGATGCGCAGACGCTCTACGGTTTCGCCACGAAGGAGGAGAGGGAACTCTTCCGCAGTCTGATAAGCGTCTCGGGCGTGGGCGGCAATACGGCGCGTACGATCCTGTCGACATACAGCCCGTCGGAGCTGCGCAACATCATCGCCACGGAGAACGCCGTGCTGTTGAAGAATGTCAAGGGGCTCGGGCTGAAGACGGCGCAGAAGATAATAGTCGAACTGAGCGGCAAGATGGCTGTCTTGGGGGCACAGGCTGCGGCTGCGTCCCCGGCAACCCCTCTCGGCGGCATTTACGACGAGGCGATGGCCGCCCTTACGATGCTCGGATTCCAGCGTGCGGCTTCGGACAAGGCGTTGAAGGCCATCCTCAAGGAGTCGCCCTCGATTGCCGTTGAGGAGGCCGTGCGGCAGGCCTTGCGCCGTTTGTGACGGGGCTGCTGCCGGTCTCCGTGGAAACATAATGGCGCCGGCGGTTGGCCGTATCGATTATTTTTCCTATTTTTGCACGAATTGTAAGCCATGAGGAGGATAGTTGCCTGCATAACCTGCATGATGGCCGTGGCGGTGTCTCTGCTGCCGGTGGCGTGCGAGGACAATGACGAAGCACTGACGTCACAGCATCAGCGTATTGTCTCGTATCTCACCTCGTCGCACGTGCCCCAGCTCGTGTCGGAGGAGGATGCCGAGACCTCGCTCGAGCCGAATCCGGCATTTTACGAACTGATCGACCAGCAGGTATACCGTTATATCTCGACCTACTATGATGCGGGCCGCGACAGCCGTCCGCTGGTGGAGTCGGGGGATGAGGTGCAGATAACGTATACGGCCTATATCTTCACGGGCAGCGTGCCGCGCACCTCGTCGGTGTATATGACCAACGATGCCACGGTGCTGGCCGCCCTGGTCGAGGAGGGCCTCAATGCCGAATACTGGAGTACCGATCCGCTGACGGTGAAATTGGGCGAGACGGATATAATAAAAGGCATGGAGATGTCGTTATTGGGATGCAGAGAGGGTGACAGTGTAGAGGCCTACATGACCTTCGAGGCGGCATACGGCAGCGGTGAGGTGGGTATCGTGCCCGTCGAGTCGTCTGTCGTGTGGATATATACGATAGACAAGGTCGTGAAGAATTGATGCCGCAGCGCCGGTGAGTCCGGACGCCGGTGCGTGGGAACCGGACGCGGTGGTTGAATAACGAAAAAAGAGAGTTGTAGATATATGAAATTCGTAAATCGCATAATATGTGTTGCCGTTGCCTGCGCGATGGCCATGACCTCTTGTGTCGAGTCGACCGAGATGGAGTTCGATGAGGTGGAGCGCATAGCCCTGCAGGCATGGATGGAGCAGCACCGGCCCGATCTGCTGGAGAACTATCAGGAGGATGGAGGCTATTACGTCGAGTTGCTCGAGCGCGGTGCAGCCGACAGCCTTCCCGTGAACGACGACAATGCGTGGCTGTGGTTCGACGTTACGTGCCGCGACCTGTCGGGCAACGTCTGCATGACACGTGATGCGGATCAGGCGTGCATGCAGAACGCTTATACGGAGTATACACACTATGTTCCCTATTTCCTCTTCTGCGGCAAGGACAACACTTCGATGCTCGAGGGTACGTACATGGCCCTGAGAAACAAACTCAAGATCGGCGACGAGGAGTATTCGGTCCGTTACGGTACCAAGATGCGCCTTTACCTGCCTTCGTCGATAGCGTCGGGATCGCAGAGCATGGGCGGCGACGGCGGTTACGAGGGACAGTATACGCTCGATCCCAATCGCCCGATGATAGTCGATGTCGATGTATGGGGACATGTGAACAACCCCGTGGCATACGAGGACCAGTGGGTCAAGTCATTCGCTGCGGCGAACGGCGGCCTCGCCCCCGAGGACGAGGATGAGGAGGAGGCCAGGTTGCGCCGCTCGTACATGCGTCCCGTCTCGCGCGCGGAGGATGACGAGGAGCAGGAGGAGCCTGTGGTATATGACGACATGTGGCATCTGGCCGTGGATTCCATCGCCGGACTGTATATAAATTACAAATACACCCCCAGGACGGGTCTCGACTTCAACTGCCTGCGCAGCGACACGCTCATGTATGTCGGACAGACGGAGTACAATCGCGGAAAACTCTATGGCACGAAGAGCCTCGCCCAGATCAACAAGGAGATCGACGATGCGCTGCTGGAGCGGTTCGGCGAGGGTATCGACCCGGCCGATGCCGAGCCCATGGATTCGACCGACGTGGCAAAGATATGGTATGTGGCGCGTCTTCTGGACGGGTTTGTCGTGGAGACCAACATCCCAGAGATAAAGAAGATCATATATGTCGAGGAGGAGCAGGATGACGATGAAGAGGCCGAGGCATACGAGTTCAATACGACGGAGGATGATTCGAGCTCCACTACGAATATGGTGGACGCCTGGCGCTACGGATTCCCGCAGATGAAGCTCGGGGCGTGGAACGTGATACTTTCCGTGTCGTCAAACGCCTATGGCGCTACGGGAGTGACGGGAACGACGACCACATCCTCTTCGGGGTCGAACTACTACAACTACTATTACGACTACTATAACTATTACAACTATTACAACAGCTATTACGGCAACAACTATTATAACAACTACTACAACAACTACTATTACGACTATTACTATAATAACTATTATAACAGTTATTATTACAACAACTATTACGGCAATTACGGCGATACTTCGACCGGCGAGACCGTGACGGTCACGGTGAGCGAGGTTCTCCCCTATACGCCCATGCTGTGGCAGATATATATCGAGGAGCGAGAGGCGGAGGAAGACTGATCGACGCGGTCGCTGGCGGTATAAGACAAAATATGATAAAAAGGGAATTTTCCATGCGGAGAGTTCCCTTTTTCACGTTTTTTTAACGGAAATTTTGCGGAAAGAAAAAATATTTGTAACTTTATCTTGTAAAGAAGTCCGATATTTACTTAAACCTAAAATAAGATCGTTATGATTATTACGTTCAATGAACTGCGCCGTATCAAGGATAAGTTGCCCAGCGGCAGCTCGCAGCGTATCGCCGATGAATTGGGTATAGATGTAGAAGCTGTAAGAAACTATTTCGGAGGCAAGCACTTCGATGCCAAGACGGGTGTCGGCATACATATCGAACAGGGGCCCGACGGCGGTGTCGTCACTTTGGATGACACGTCGATACTCGATGCTGCGATGCGTATCCTTAACGAGAAAAAATAACTGCAGGCGTTTTTTTGAAAGATGACGGGTCCGAGTCGAACGAAAGTTCGATCCGGACCCTGTCGGTTTTAATCGGGGGGGGGAGGCGAAGGAACGGTTGCAACGCGGCACGGCGTGAATGTCGGGCGCTGTGATACGCAAACCCCGGGGGGCGCGAGAAGGGATGCGAGAAGAGGCACCGGAAGGGGCGTGAAAAGTGGCGAGGAAAGAGGCTCGGGAAGTGGCGCGAGAAGAAACACAAGACGTGGCGCGGGAAGGGGCACCGGAAGGGGGCGTGGAAAGAGGCGCGAGAATGGACGCAAGACGTGGCACGGGAAGAGACACGGGACGTGGCGCGGCGATTCGGATGAAGTGATGACTGTGCAAAGCAGGATTCGATAGGTAACTGGGTGTTCAATCTTAAAGCAGAGAGGTTATGAAACGGTTTATGGTGTTAGTGGCGGCGGTTCTGTTGTGGTACACGCCGCTGGCAGGACAGAACCGGCAGGAAGTCCCGTTCAACGGACTGGTGGAGACCTTGTCGGGAGAGGGCGTACCGCGTATGACGGTGGCGGTGAAGGACAGCAATAAGCGTACTTCGACCGATCGCCACGGTCGTTTCGGATTGATCAACGTACCTGATGATGCCGTACTTGTGCTTTCGCGCCGTGGCGAGATGTGGGAGGTGCCTCTCAACGGACGGCGCAGCATACATGTTATTCTGTCGGAGGAGGGCGTCGTCGAATCGGACGAGTCGGAGGAGCTCATATCGCTCGGTTTTGCATTCGTAAAACGCCGCGAGTACAATTACAGTTCCGATGTGATTACGGGCGAGGAGCTTCGGCGCTCGGGACAGCAGGATCTTGCGTCGGCGCTTCTGGGGCGTGTTGCGGGGCTCATGCGTGTGAACGGTGAGCTGTCGATACGCGGTAACGTCTCGTCGGGCAGCACGCGTCCGCTCTATCTTGTCGACGGCGTGGAGGTCATGACGCTCGAAACAATCAATTTGAACGACGTGGAGTCCGTCTCGGTGATTAAGGACGGCTCGATGTACGGTTTGCGCGGCGCGGGCGGCGTAATTTCCGTGAAGACGCATCGAGAATAGGATGTGCGGCGGCGTGCTCGGCCGATCGCGGCAGCCTGCGGGAATGCCGGCAGGGTCTGTTGCGGCAACCGTTCCTGCGGAATAGCTTGACGGGCCGTTTGCGGCAGTCTCCTTCCGCGTGTGAGCGGACATGACCGGTGGTTGCGTGCGGCTGTATATAGTTTATGGTGTGGCTTTTGGCGGCGGTATCGGTGTGCGGTGCCGCCGTTCTTGTGTCATTATGTGCCGTGCATGCCTGCCCGGGTGTGCGGCCGGTGGTGCCGGAAGATAGGGCTGGTACGCCACGGATGCGGCATGACAGCGCCTTTTCTGCCATTTTGGCCGACAAAACGATGCCCGTGGCAGGATTTTCCGCCATAATTCCGCCGTGAGGCCCAAAAATTTTTTTGGTATAGGGTTTGTTCATGTTAGTGTCGACCGCCGGTCACGGAAGGCCGGTGGCAAAGGATTTGAAAAATTAGTAAAACAAATAAAAATTCAGGTATTATGGGAAAGATTATTGGTATTGACTTAGGTACGACTAATTCTTGCGTAGCGGTCATGGAGGGCAACGAGCCCGTGGTTATCCCCAACTCGGAGGGACATCGCACGACCCCGTCGGTCGTAGCGTTTACCGACAATTCGGAGCGTAAGGTGGGTGATCCCGCAAAGCGTCAGGCTATCACCAACCCGAAGCGTACGGTATTCTCGATCAAGCGATTCATGGGTGAAACCTACGACAAGGTCACTTCGGAGATCGCGCGTGCGCCGTACAGCATCGTACAGGGTGCCAACAACACTCCCCGTGTGGATATCGACGGACGCCAGTATACGCCGCAGGAGATCTCGGCCATCATCCTGCAGAAGATGAAGAAGACGGCCGAGGACTATCTGGGCCAGGAGGTCACCGAAGCCGTGATTACGGTGCCGGCATACTTCTCTGACTCGCAGCGTCAGGCTACGAAGGAGGCCGGCGAGATCGCAGGTCTCAAGGTTCGCCGTATCATCAACGAGCCCACGGCTGCGGCGCTGGCATACGGCCTGGACAAGAAGAACAAGGATATGAAGGTTGCCGTATACGACCTGGGCGGCGGTACGTTCGATATCTCTATTCTGGAGTTGGGCGACGGCGTCTTCGAGGTCAAGTCTACCAACGGTGATACGCACCTCGGTGGCGATGATTTCGACCACGTGCTGATCGACTACATGGCCGAGGCGTTCAAGGCCGAGCACGGTATCGACCTGCGTCAGGACCCGATGGCTCTGCAGCGTCTGAAGGAGGCCGCAGAGAAGGCCAAGATCGAGCTCTCGTCGTCGACCACTACGGAGATCAACCTCCCGTACATCATGCCCGTAAACGGCATTCCGCAGCACCTTGTGATGTCGCTGACGCGTGCCAAGTTCGAACAGTTGTGCGACCACTTGATCCAGAAGACGGTCGAGCCTTGCAAGCTGGCGCTGCGTGACGCGGGCCTTCAGGCAAGCGACATAGACGAGGTGATCCTTGTGGGCGGTTCTACGCGTATCCCTGCCATACAGCAGATCGTGGAGAAGTTCTTCGGCAAGACCCCGAACAAGTCGGTCAACCCCGACGAGGTAGTAGCCGTAGGTGCCGCAATTCAGGGCGGTGTGCTCACGGGCGAGGTGAAGGATGTGCTTCTGCTGGATGTGACGCCGCTGTCGCTGGGTATCGAGACGCTGAACGGTGTCTTCACCAAGCTCATCGAGGCCAACACGACCATCCCGACGCGCAAGAGCGAGGTATTCTCTACGGCGACGGACAACCAGCCTTCGGTCGAGATCAACGTATGTCAGGGCGAGCGTCCCATGGCGCGTGACAACAAGTCTCTGGGCCGCTTCCACCTCGACGGAATACCGGCAGCACCGCGCGGCGTGCCCCAGATCGAGGTTACGTTCGATATCGATGCCAACGGTATCCTGAACGTCTCGGCCAAGGACAAGGGTACGGGCAAGGAGCAGAAGATACGTATCGAGGCATCGTCGGGTCTGACCGAGCAGGAGATCCAGCGCATGCGTGACGAGGCCAAGGCCAACGAGGCCAAGGACAAGGCCGAGAAGGAGCGTGTGGACAAGATCAACGCCGCCGACTCGAACATCTTCGCCACGGAGAAGCAGCTCAAGGAGTACGGTGACAAGATCCCTGCCGACAAGAAGTCGGCCATCGAGGGAGCTTTGGCCAAGCTGAAGGAGGCTCACAAGAATCAGGATGTGGCAGCCATCGACACGGCTATCGCCGAACTGAACAGCGCATGGCAGGCTGCATCGCAGGACATCTACTCGGCGCAGCAGGCACAGGGCGCACAGCAGAACGCCGGTGCGGGCAATGCCAGCGCCGGAGCCCAGCAGGGCAACGGCGGCCAGCAGCAGCCCGAGGATGTGGAGTTCGAGGAGGTTAAATAATCCGGGCAGCTCGTCCTATACGGGTTATGATGGAGGGGCGGACCGAAAAAGGGTCCGCCCCTTTTTTTGTCGTATCGTCATGTTGCGGGGTCTTGCCCGCGGTGCCGGCGCGGCCGGTCGTTTCGCTTGCGCCGAAATGTGAAATAATGTTCCCAAGTTTGGGTAAAAGTCCGAAAATCGGCCTGATGGTTTCGGTTTTTGGACTTTTTTTTTATATATTTGTCGCCTAAAAAAGGGCAGTGTCCCGAGAGAATGGGAAGAAACGCAAAAAATATAAAGAATACAAACAAATTTTAAACTACAATGCAAAGCAAAGGTGCGATTAAATTCCTCACGATCGTTTTTGTGATTGCGTGCGTGTACCAGCTCATGTTCTCCTTCAAGACCTACAATGCGGAGAAGAAGGCTGCGGAGTATGCCGCAACATTCGACGAGAGTGTGCAGGCCGAAAAAGAGGCCTACTATCTGGATTCGATCCAGAACAAGCCCATCTACAACTTCCTGGGCTTGAAAAAATTTACCTACAAGGAGTGTAAGGAGAAGGAGGTTAACCTCGGACTCGACCTCAAGGGCGGTATGAACGTTATGCTCGAGATCGAGGTGCAGGATCTGGTCAAGTCGCTTGCTGGTGACAGCCAGAACGACCCCGCTTTCGTGGAGGCGATGAATCGCGCCAACGAGGCCATGAAGGCCGGCACGAACGACTATATCGGAGTCTTCGCCGAGGCATACAGCGAGATAACCAACGGAGCGCCCCTGGCGGCCATCTTCGTTGGCCCCGACCGCAAGGATATTACCCCGAACAGCTCGGACGAGGAGGTTGTAAAGGTGCTCAAGGAGGAGACCGATGCCGCCATAGCCGCATCGTTCAACATCCTGCGCAACCGTATCGACCACTTCGGCGTTACGCAGCCCAATATCCAGCGCCTTCCCAACTCGAACCGCATCATGGTCGAGCTGCCGGGCGTCAAGGAGCCGGAGCGTGTGCGCAAGCTGCTCCAGGGTTCGGCTTCGCTCGAGTTCTGGACGACGTTCGACTACGGCGAGGTGCTTCCGATGCTGTCGGAGGCCGACCGCCTCATAAAGAGTTCTCTGGATGCAGGGCAGACCGATACTGTCGCCGTTGCGGAGCCGGCCGTCGAGGCTGCTGACTCTACTGCCGCTGTTTCGGACCTCGCCGCCGAGGTTGCGCAGAGCGCCTCGCAGGAGGAGCAGCCGGCACAGAGCGCCCACTTCACGGCCGAGGAGAATCCTCTCTTCGCGCTGCTGGATCCCTACTATGGCGGCGGAGCCATCGTAGGTGCTGCGGCTGCGGCCGATATTCCGACGATCAACGCATATCTGGCGCGTGTCGACGTGCAGAACCTCTTCCCGAGCGACCTCGTATTCAAGTGGGGTATCAAGGGTGAGGATATGTTCGACGGGCGTTTCGCGCTCTATGCGCTGCGTTCGATCGACGGCAAGCCCGCCATGGACGGCGGCGCCGTATCTACTGCCACAGAGACCTATGCCGAGCGCGGTGCTACGGCGGAGGTCAACCTTACGATGACTTCGGCCGGAACGTCGGAGTGGGCGCAGCTCACGGGTCAGAATGTCGGCAAGGCCATCGCAATCGTCCTCGACGGATACGTGTATTCGGCTCCGAGAGTCGAGGGCAAGATCGACGGCGGCAACTCGCGCATTACGGGTAACTTCACCATACAGGAGGCACAGGACCTGGCCAACGTGCTCAAGTCGGGTAAGGTCCCCGCTCCGGCACGCATCATCCAGGATACCGTGGTCGGCCCGTCGCTGGGTGCCGAGTCGATCAATGCCGGTATGTTCTCGTTCGTGCTGGCCTTCGTGCTGGTGCTGCTCTACATGGGCCTCTTCTACAAGACGGCGGGATGGATGGCCGACGTGGCTCTTATCCTGAACGTATTCCTTCTGATGGGTGTCCTGGTCTCGTTCGGCGCCGTGCTGACGCTGCCCGGTATCGCCGGTATCGTGCTGACGATGGGTATGGCGGTGGACGCCAACGTGATCATATACGAGCGTATCAAGGAGGAGCTGCGCGGCGGAAAGGGTCTGTCGCTGGCCATCAAGGACGGTTTCTCGAACGCTTACTCGGCCATCATCGACGGTAACCTCACCACGATCATCACGGGTATCGTGCTCTTCGTCTTCGGTACGGGTCCCGTTCAGGGCTTCGCCACCACCCTTATCATCGGTATCCTGACGTCGCTCTACTGCTCGATCTTCATCACGCGCATGCTTCTCGAGTGGATCGTGGAGAAGTGGGGCAAGGTGTCGTTCTCGCGTTCATGGTCGGAGAACTGGCTTGCGAACGTGTCGTTCGACTTCATCAGCAAGCGCAAGATCTCATACGCCATATCGGGTACTCTGATCGTGGTGTCGCTGCTTTCGCTTATCTTCCACGGCCTGAATACGGGTGTGGACTTTACCGGAGGTCGTACCTATGTGGTACGTTTCGACAACAACGTCTCGGTTGAGGCCGTTCGCAAGGCCCTCGACGAGACCTTTGTCAGCGATGACGAGGCCATGAAGTCGAACGAGGTGAAGCAGTACGGTAGCGGCAACCAGATGCGTATCGTAACCCAGTACAAGTTCGACGATACGTCGGAGGAGACGACGGCCGAGGTAGACGCCCTGCTCTACGAGGCTCTCAAGGGCTTCTACACCTATCCCATCACGCTCGATGGCTTCATCAGCACGCAGGAGGATATAAACGGTATCATTTCTTCTGACAAGATCGGTCCATCGATCGCAAAGGATATGACCTACAACGCAATCTATGCGGTGCTCTTCTCGCTTATTGCCATAGGCCTCTACATCACCTTCCGATTCAAGAGGTGGCAGTGGGCTACGGGTGCCACGCTGGCATTGGCGCACAACGCCTTCCTCGTGATCGGTATCTTCTCGATATTCTATACGGTGATGCCCTTCAACCTCGAGGTCAATCAGGCCTTCATCGCGGCGATCCTTACGATCATCGGATACTCGATAAACGATACGGTGGTGATCTTCGACCGTATCCGCGAATATCTGACGCTCTACCCGAAGCGCCCCATAGCCGAGAATATCAACAAGGCGATATGTTCGACCTTGTCCCGTACGATGAACACTTCGGGTACTACGATCGTGACGCTGCTTGCGATGTTCATTCTGGGCGGCGAGACGATGCGCGGATTTATCTTTGCCCTGCTGCTCGGTATAGTCATCGGTACCTACTCGTCGGTATTCGTGGCTACGCCCATCGCATACGATATCCTTCGCCGCACCGACAAGAAGGTGGAGAAGGAGGCCAATAAATAGCACTGCGGGGACGATATTGTAAGTCCCGGGAAAAAAGAGGGCGCAACTCGAGTGTTGCGCCCTCTTTTTTTATAATTTTGCATACGCTAAAGTTTTTGGGTGATGAAACTGTTGCATAGAATTTCGACACTTGTCCGACGTTATGTCTCGCCGGTGTTCGTGACGTTGTTTTGCGCGTCATTCGTGTTGTGGTATATAGTGAAACTCGATCACACATACACCACCGAATATGCTGTACACGTGAACATCGACGGCGAGCGGCTGCGGGTGCCGTGCGTAGTGGAGGGCAAGGGGGCCACGCTGTTCGGATACAGGGTGTACATGCACCGTCAGATCCGCATCCCGCTTTCGGAGTTGAAATATACGGTGGAGCAGTATGTCGTGGAGCCCGAGAGCGAGGCGGAGGATCCGACTGTCGGTGAGAGCTACTGTGTCATCGACCCGCAGTCGTTGCAGAATGCCATATCGGTCCGTTTCAGTGACATAAAGGTCATCTCTGTAGGCAATATCCCGCCCATGCCGATGCCAGATCCCGAGGCGCAGTCGGAGACGGAGGGGTCGGAGCAGAAGAAGACAGAGTAGATCGCGGAGAGTGTATAAAACGTCGGAACATGTATAAGGTAGGGGTTACGGGAGGCATAGGAAGCGGTAAGAGTACCGTATGCCGGCTCTTTGCCGAACGTGGTATTGCGGTATATGATTGCGACTCCAGGGCGAAGGCTCTCATGACGGAGAGTGCCTCGCTGCGAGAGGCCATAGTACGGATCTTCGGTGAGGAGTGTTACAGGGACGGCGTGCTGGAGCGGCGTTACCTTGCCGGGCGTGTCTTTGCGGATGCGGATGCTCTGGCTGCGTTGAATGGTGTGGTGCACCCGGCCGTGCGGGAGGATTTCCGTGCATGGGCAGGACGGCAGCAGGGGGCGTATGTAATGCTTGAGAGCGCGATACTCTTCGATGCCGGCTTCGAGGGCGAGGTGGATACGACGCTTGCGGTGCTGGCCCCGACGGAAGAGCGGGTGAAGCGTTGCATGGAGCGTGACGGCGCCTCGCGCGAGGAGGTGCTGCGACGCATATCGAATCAGTCGGACGACGATACGCTGTGCCGGCTGGCGGATCGGACGATCGTGAACATCCGCCGCGACTACCTGGAGAGCGACGTGCAGCGTCTGCATGAAATATATACGCATGAGGCTCAACGGTAAGGATATCGACCCGGGGAAGAGGCAGGTGATGACGATCATAAACGTCACCGAGGATTCGTTCTACGACGGCAGCCGTACCTTTACTCTCGACGATATCTGTCGTCGTGCCGCCGCGGCCGTGGAGCAGGGGGCCTCGATCTTCGATGTGGGAGGATACTCATCGCGTCCGGGTGCCGCCGATGTGCCTATGGAGGAGGAGTGGCGAAGGGTTGAGAGGGGATTGACTGCCGTGCGGCGCATTGCGGGCGATATCCCCGTCTCGGTGGATACGTTTCGTTCGGAGGTTGTGCGGCGTGCCGTGGAGAGCTTCGGCGGTATAATCATAAACGACATATCGGCCGGAGAGTTCGATCCGCGGATCGTGGATGTTGCGGCGGAATACGACGTGCCGTACATCGCCATGCACATGCGTGGCACACCCCGCACGATGCAGTCGATGACCGACTATGCGGGTGGCGTTGTGGATGATGTATGCGCATATTTCGAGGCGCGGTGTGCCTTTTTGCGCGGGCGCGGCGTGAGGAGCATCCTTCTCGACCCGGGGTTCGGTTTCGCGAAGGACGTGCGGCAGAATTACGAACTGCTGGCGGGGCTGCACCGTATCTGTGCCATGGGCTATCCCGTGGTGGCGGGGCTTTCGCGCAAGTCGATGATCTACCGCGTGACAGGCGGCACCCCGGCCGACGCTCTGGCAGGGACGTCGGCGCTGAACTGGGAGGCACTGCGGCAGGGGGCCTCCATATTGCGCGTACACGATACGCGCGAGGCGGCCGATCTGGTGAAGATATTTTCGGTGTACGGTGATTTCCTGCCTTCCCGTGGATAATATTGCGCAGATATGATAAAGTGCGAAAACATACACAAGAGCTACGGTACGCTGGAGGTGCTCAAGGGGGTCTCGCTGGAGGTCTCGCGCGGCGAGGTGGTCTCGGTCGTGGGACCGAGCGGCGCGGGTAAGACCACGCTGCTGCAGATCATGGGCACGCTCTCGCCGATGGACAGCGGTCGGCTGGAGATAGACGGCGTGGACGTGACGTCGATGGATGACGACCGGCTGTCGGATTTCCGTAACCGGCATATCGGGTTCGTCTTCCAGTTCCATCACCTGCTGCCGGAGTTCACGGCCCTGGAGAATGTGATGATGCCGGCGCTGATCGGGGGCACGGCACGCGCAGAAGCCGAGCGCCGCGCTGCGGAGCTGTTGCGCATGATGGGTCTCGAAGCGCGGTCGTCGCATAAGCCGAGCGCATTGTCGGGGGGCGAGCAGCAGCGTGTGGCCATAGCGCGGGCGATAATGAACCGTCCGGCGATACTTCTGGCGGACGAGCCGTCTGGCAATCTCGATTCGAAAAACCGCGAGGAGGTGCATTCGTTGTTTTTCCGCTTGCGTGACGAGTTGGGGCAGACCTGTGTGGTGGTAACGCACGACGATTCGCTGGCGTCGATGGCCGATCGCAAGGTGGTTATGAGCGACGGCGTTATAATTTGATCTAAAGACCCTTTGATATAAATGGAGAGAGAGGAGTTGCGCGAGATGCTGGAGCATCTGCACGACAAGTACAACCGTCCGGAGTTTATCGAGCCGGACCCGATCAGCGTGCCCCACGCCTTCGAGGGGCGCGAGGATCGCGAGATAGCGGGATTCCTTGCGGCGACGATCGCCTGGGGCAACCGCAAGGCAATCGTACGCAGCGCGCGCCGTATGGTGGAGTATATGGACGGCGCCCCGGCCGATTTCGTTCGCCATGCGTCGGAAGGGGACCTGTCGCGTCTGCAGAGTTATGTCCACAGGACCTTCAACGGCGGCGATTTCCGTGATTTCGTGCTGGCCCTGCGCGGCATTGTGGAGCGTTACGGCGGTATCGGGGAGTTCTTCGAGACGCGGTACGAGGCGACGGGCGACCTGCGGCAGGCGATATCGGACTTCCGGCGCGAGTTCTTCTCGTGCCGCCACGATGCGCATTGCGAGAAGCACCTCTCGTCGATCGACAAGGGTGCGGCGTGCAAGCGCCTGAACATGTATCTGCGGTGGTTCGTGCGCCGCGACGACCGGGGTGTGGACTTCGGCCTGTGGCGCCGTATCCCGATGTCGGCGCTCTATCTGCCCCTGGATGTCCATTCGGGAAACATGGGGCGCGCGCTGGGGCTTCTGCAGCGTCGCCAGAACGACTGGAAGGCGACGGAGGAGATCACGGCCTCGCTGCGCGAGTTCGATGCCAATGACCCCGTACGGTATGATTTCTCGCTCTTCGGGGCGGGTATAGACGGATTCCTCAAATAGTGTGTCTATGGGCGGCGGTGGCTTTACATTCAAACAGTTCCATATCGACCACAGTCGGTGCGCCATGAAGGTGGGCACCGACGGTGTGCTTATAGGGGCATGGTGCCGCCTGCCTCACGCAGGGCGTATCCTCGATATCGGTACGGGGACGGGGCTGATCGCCGTGATGGCGGCGCAGCGGGCGCCGCAGGCACGCATTACCGCCATAGAGATCGACGGGGCGTGCGTGGCGCAGGCGCGCGAGAATGCCGCCTCATCGCCGTGGGGCGACCGCATCGAGGTGGTGGAGTCGCCTCTGCAGGAGTTCTTCCCCGAGGAGCGGTATGATGCCATAGTTTCGAACCCTCCCTATTTCGAAGAGTCTCTGTTGCCGCCCGACGGGCGGCGCATGACGGCACGGCATACCTGCACGCTCTCCTTTACGGAACTGGCGTCGGGTGTGGTGCGGCTGCTTGCCGACGACGGGCGTTTCTCGTTGATACTGCCTGCGGCGGAGTCGGAGCGGTTTCTCTCGGCGGCACGGGGCGTGTTGTTCGTTACGCGGCGGTGCGAGGTGTGGACGACGCCTGCGAGCGGCGTGCGGCGCGTGATGACGGAGTTCGCGGCGCGGCCGCCGAAAGAGCGGCCCGGGACGGAGCGTCTTGTCGTGGAGGATGGCGGCCAGATGCGCTACAGCGAGGAATATCGCATGTTGACGCGTGATTTCTATCTCAAATTTTGAATATCCGTGTGAAAAAACTATATTTGCTAAAATAGAAAAACATAATGGTCATGAAACGGATAATTTGTATCATGTCGCTGGCCGTACTGGCGTGCGGCGTTGCGACGGCACAGAATACGGCATACAAGGCTGTTGTCGGCACCTATGTCGACGCATCCGGGGCACTGGCGGTGTCGGATCCCTCGACGCAGGTGGCGGTCGATCTGGTCATAGAGAAGGAGCAGACGATCGTGGGCCCCTATGCGCGCTATGCGCAGAAATATCTCAACATGCGCGGTTCGCTGGTCGACAAGAGCGTGTATACGCTTCGTGAAGTGAAACTGTCGCTTGCCGGTGCGGACGATTTGTCGGCAGCGGAAATCCCTGCGGCGACGGTTGTCGAGACATCGTACATGGGTTCGGCGACGGAGTTCCCGAAGGTTCTGCCCGATCGTATGAGCTCGTCGGCACAGAGCGAGGAGGAGGCTGCGGCGAATGCCGCGAGTGCCATCTTCTCGATCCGCAAGCACCGCATGGACCTCATTACCGGCGAGGCCGGGGAGAATGTGTTCGGTGCGGGCCTCAAGGATGCCCTCGAGGCTCTCGATGCCAGGGAACAGGAGTATCTGGAACTCTTCTTCGGCAAGCGTGTCGTCACGACCACGGTCGAGCGTGTGATAGTCCCCATGGCGGAGGGTGTGCAGAGCTATGCCGTGGCGCGCATATCCGCTTCTGCGGGAATGGTCTCTGCCGATGCCAAGGACGGTGAGGCGGTTACGCTGCTGGTAACGCCGTCGGGCAAGTCGCGTTTGAGCAGTATCGTCGAGACCGACCCCAAGAACAAGGCGGCGGTGAAGGTCCGCGTAGCCGACCCCTCGACCTGCACCGTTACGGTGGGCGACAAGGTCATGACGTCGGTCGTGCTGCCCGTATTCGAGATGGGACGCACGGCATACATTACCGATACCTCGAGCCGGTAGGGAAGATAGAGAACAATATGGACAATACGGCCCGTATGATCCGCCTGCTGGGGCGTCTGCGCCGCGAAATGAATGGTGCCGTGGCTGACGCCATGCGTTATTACGGCGGCGATTACGGTCTCAACTACGGTGTCAGTCTCCCGACGCTGCGCTCCATAGCGCGTGCCGAGGGGTGCGATGACGCCTTTGCGCGATATCTCTATGTACAGCAGGTGCGCGAGTTGCGGCTTGCGGCCCTGCATATTGCCGACCCGGCGCTGTTGAGCCTTGCGGAGGCCGGTTTCTGGGGTGAGGGCATAATCAATTCGGAGGTGGCCGAAGAGGCCGCCTTTGCCTTTTTGAGCCGTGCGGAGGCGCTGCCCGGGATATTTGCCTCGTGGTGTTCGTCGGAGAACGAGTTGCTCGCGTATGCGGCCCTTATGGCCGGTGCTCGTGCGCGTCTTCTGCGCGATATGCCGGCCGCCGCCGAGAGTATGGCGGGCGCTGTGGCGTGCCACCCGCAATCGCATCTGGTCGGGTGCGGCGCCGCCGCCATGTTGGGCGGCGCCCTCGATGCCGGCGACATTGTCCGTGAGCGGGTGTCCGATCTGGTGGCCTTCCTGCCCGAAGGAAGGGCTGCGACCCATGTCTCGGAGGAGATGTCGTGGCGGATGGCGGAGGATTAGAGGGCCTCGACCTTTTCATACCGTTTTATGATGTCCGAGAGCGTCTCGAACGAGACCATGCCGCTGTGCCGCCACAGTGCGCGGCCCTCGCGGTAGAGGATGAATGTCGGGACCGACATGATACGGTGCTGCCGCGTCAGGTCGCTGTTCTCGGGAGAGTCTGTGTCGATGCGTATGACATCGGCGCGGGTGCGCAAGGCGCGCTCGAGATCTTCGAGTATGGGCTGCATCTCGCGACAGGGGCCGCACCATGTGGCATAGAATTCGACAAGCGTGGGCATCCGGCGCGATATGAGGGCATAAAATCTGTTTTCGGTCATAATATTTCTTTTTACAGTGATTCGATCCATGACGGGACGGTGTCGCGCGTGAGGGAATGCAGTACGCGTTCGACATACTCTATCGTCGTGCGCAGTCCGTCGGTGA
Organism: uncultured Alistipes sp.; assembly: GCA_949283205.1. Taxonomy (GTDB): domain Bacteria; phylum Bacteroidota; class Bacteroidia; order Bacteroidales; family Rikenellaceae; genus Alistipes. Next base: position 27,112 of record CASDSD010000037.1, read on the forward strand.
GAGTGGTGGAGGCCGTCCATCCGAGCATGTTGCGTGCGCGTGTGAGTTCGGGGGCCATGCGGCGCGGGTCGTTGTTGCGGGCGGCCATGTGGACTATGCGGGAGCGGCTGCCCGTGAGCGATACGATCTTGTCGGCCAAATGGTTTATGGATATTTCGGCCGAAGCGCCGAGGTTGACGGTCGCCGTGGCTTCCGTGGCGGGGATGTTCATCAGGCGTACGAGAGCATCGGCCATATCGCCGACCCAGCAGAATGTACGCAGTTGCTCGCCGCTGCCGTAGATGAGGATGTCGCGGCCGAGCAGAGCCTCCACAACCATGCGTATTACGACCCGCTGGTCGTCTATGCGGCCGCCCGAACCGTATGTCGAGAAGATGCGTGCTATGCGGCAGCTGCAGCCATGTTCCTTGGCATAGGCGTAGTGCAGGGCTTCGGCTGCGCGTTTGCTCTCGGCATAGGGCGTGATGCGCCCGGCGAATATGTCCTTTTCGGCGAAGGGTTGCTGTCCCGTGCCGCCGTATATGTCGCCCGAAGAGGCGAAAAGGACCGTGGCGCCGTTGCGGCGCGCCGTCTCGAGGGCGTTTATGCTGCCGATGATGTTCGTGCGGAGGATATTGAGCGGGTGTGTGCCTATGCGCGTGACGAATGTCGGCGATGCCAGATTGTATATCTGTTCGGCCGCCAGGGCGAACGGTTTCTCTATGTCGTGGCAGATGTACCGTATTGCGCGGCGGCGGTGGTAGGGCGCCAGCAGGGGCGAGGTGCTTATGTCGGCCGTATCGATGCAGACGACATCGTCGCCGGCGTCGGCCAGCCTCATGCAGAGGTGCGAACCGATAAGGCCGGCTCCACCCAGAACGACAACTCTTTTCATGGTCCGATTTTATCGGACCACAGATCAAATATTATACCGAACGGAGGGCTGTGCGTGGGCTATTCGCAGAAGATGGCGCGGGGCAACTCGCCTATGTTGCTGATGCATATAATCTCAATGCCGCGACTATTCTTTATCTCCTTGCGCAGGAACGACGAGACGATGATCCTGCGGAATCCGAGCCTTGCCGCCTCGCTTATGCGCTGCTCGGTGCGGGGTGCCGGACGCACCTCTCCCGAGAGTCCGACTTCGCCGGCACAGCATATGCCGTCGCATATGGGGCGGTCGTAGTATGACGATACGACCGCTGCGACGATGGCCAGGTCGAGGCCCGTATCCGAGATTTTGAATCCTCCGGCGAAGTTGAGGAAGACGTCCTTTGCGAACATCTTCATTCCGACGCGCTTCTCCAGCACGGCCAGCAGCATGTTCATGCGTTTGGTGTCATACCCCGTAGCGGTACGCTGGGGTGTACCGTATGCGGCGTTCGACACCAGCGCCTGCACCTCTATCAGGTATGGGCGGATGCCGTCCACCGAGGCGCCGACGGCGATGCCGCTCAGCGGTTCGTCGTAATGCGAGAGGAGTATCTCCGAAGGGTTGTCCACCGTACGCAGCCCCTTTTCGAGCATCTCGAAGACCCCGATCTCGAACGTGGCGCCGAAGCGGTTCTTTATGCCGCGCAGGATGCGGTAGATGTTGTTGCTGTCGCCCTCGAACTGCAGCACCACGTCGACGATGTGCTCCAGAATCTTGGGCCCGGCGATGGTGCCGTCCTTGGTGATGTGGCCTATGATGAAGATCGAGGTGCCGGTCGTTTTGGCATACTTGAGCAGCATGGCGGCGCACTCGCGTATCTGCGACACGCTGCCGGCCGATGATTCGATGGTCTCGGTGTATATCGTCTGTATCGAGTCTATCACAACCACGTCGGGGTTGTATTGCGCCATCTGGGCCAGGATATTCTCCAGCAGCGTCTCGGAATAGATGTAGCACTCCTCGTTGCCTATGCCGAGACGTTCGGCGCGCATGCCGATCTGCTCGGGCGACTCCTCTCCCGAGACGTAGAGCGTGCGCAGCGAGTGGTTCGTCAGCGCCAGCTGCAGGCTGAGGGTCGATTTGCCGATGCCGGGTTCTCCGCCCAGCAGTATGAGCGACCCGGGGACGAGGCCGCCTCCGAGGACGCGGTTTATTTCGGCGTTGTGCATGTCAAGCCGGCGGTGTGCCGATCGTTCTATCTCGGAGACGCGTTGCGGCGGGGTCTGCGGCAGGGATGCGGTAGCTGCCGCAGCCGGAGAGGGGCTTCTGGCTATGATCTCCTCGGTGAAGGTGTTCCACTCGCCGCACGAGGGACAGCGGCCCAGCCATTTGGGGGCCTCGAAACCGCAGTTGCGGCAGAAATATGCCTTCTTGACCTTTGCCATAGGGCCTTATTTGCTGAAGAGTCTGTATATGTCGTTGCCGTTGGCGTAGATCACCAGTGCCAGCAGCAGCAGGAATCCGATATATTGCATCACCTCGAGGAACTTGTCGCTCGGTTTGCGGCCCGTGATCATCTCCCACAGCGTGAAGAGCGCATGTCCGCCGTCGAGGGCCGGTATGGGGAGTATGTTGAGCACGGCGAGCATGATCGACAGGAAGGCCGTCATGTTCCAGAAACGCAGCCAGTCCCACTCGGCGGGGAAGATGTTGCCTATGGCGATAAATCCGCCCAACTCCTCGTACATCTTGGTTTTGGGCTGGAATATGAGCTTGAGCTGCTGCCAGTAGTCGGCCACGGTCTCGGCGGCGAGGCGCGCTCCCGCGGGGAACGACTGCAGGAAGGTGTAGTGCCTCGTGCGGAGCTGGTACGGGTTGCCGAGCAGCACACCCACCTTGCCGTCGCCGTCGACGGGCACGCGCATCGAAAGGATCTCGCTGCCGCGTTTTACATCGAACGAGACCGTGTCGTTCTTGCTCTGTGTGAGGATCTCGGTTATGGCCGGCACGTCGACGCCGCCGATGCCGTTGCATGCCACCACCTCGTCTCCGGCCTGCAGGCCGGCAGCGGCGGCCGTTGCCGATGCCACCGAATCGACCATGAAGGGTACGCGCAGCATATACAGATCCATATAACTCTTCTGGCGGCGCATCTCGAGCAGCTTGTCGAACGGTATGGTGAACTCCTCTCTACGGCCGTCGCGTTCGACCGCTACGTGCCGGTCGCCCTCCGTGAGCAGCAGCATGGCGCGTATGTCGTTAACGTCGTCGATCTTCTCGCCGTCGATCTCCAGGACCTTGTCGCCGTCGCGGAAGCCCATATCCTTGGCCGCGTCGTTGAAGGCGTAGCCCCAGCGCGCATCCTCGGCCGCCATATACGACTGCCCGTGCGTGTAGCATATGCCCGTATAGATCAGGAAGGCGAGGATCAGATTCATCGTCACGCCGGCGATCATCACCAGGAACCTCTGCCAGGCGGGTTTCGAGCGGAACTCGTCGGGCTTGGGCGGCGCCTGCATCTGCTCCTTGTCCATGCTCTCGTCGATCATGCCGGCGATCTTGACGTAACCTCCCAGCGGGAGCCAGCCTATGCCGTACTCGGTGTCGCCGCGCTTCCATTTGAAGAGCGAAAACCACGGGTCGAAGAATATGTAGAACTTTTCGACGCGGATCTTGAATATGCGCGCCATTATGAAGTGTCCGAATTCGTGAATCGCCACCAGAAGCGACAGACTCATGAAGAATTGAATGATCTTTATGACTATTTCCATTCCATGTTAGTTGATATTGCTGTTTTGTCGTCGGGTGCGCCGCATGTCTTGCGCATGCCCGCCGTCCGCGCCAGGCCTTACGTGGCGAACGCCGCGGACGTTATTTTATTGTGCCGTTGTGTACGATGTCGAAGCCTGTCTGTATGTGCCGGCCTTACAGCCGCAGGTATTCGGCGGCGAGGGCGCGCGCCTCGGCGTTTGCCGCGGCATACTCCTCCAGCGACGGTTCGGCCGTGAAGCCTGCGCGCTGCAGGGCATACTCTATGGCTGCGGTAATGTCGGTAAACGGGCATTTGTGGTCGAGGAATGCCGCTACGGCAACCTCGTTCGCACCGTTCATCGTGCAGGCCGCCGTGCCGCCTCGGCGCAGGCAGTCGTATGCTATGTCGAGGGCGGGATACTTCTTGCGGTCGACGGCCGAGAAGGTCAGTTCGGGGTGCTGCATGAAGTCGAAGGCCTCCTTGGGACGTGAAGCGCGGCGCGGGAACATCAGCGCATAGCTTATGGGCATGTGCATGTCGGGCGTGCCGAGCTGGGCCTTTATCGCCCCGTCTTCGAACTCCACCATCGAGTGTACGATCGACTGCGGGTGGATCAGTACCGATATGCGGTCGGGGTCGACCCCGAAGAGCCAGTGTGCCTCGATAACCTCGAATCCCTTGTTTACCAGCGTGGCCGAGTCGATCGTGATCTTGGCCCCCATGTGCCATTGCGGGTGCTGCAGGGCACGCTCGGGGGTCACGTCGGGAAGCTCCCCGGCCGGGAGGTCGCGCAGGGCGCCGCCGCTGCATGTTATTATCAGGCGCCGCACGGGCGAATGCTCTCCGGCGAGGCACTGGAATATGGCCGAATGTTCCGAGTCGATGGGCAGGATGGGCACATGGCGCTGTGCGGCCAGACGCATCACCAGATCGCCTCCGATAACGAGCGCCTCCTTGTTTGCCAGCGCTATTTTCTTGCCGGCCTTTATCGCCGCGACCGTGGGGACGAGACCCGCATATCCGACCAGGGCGTTCACCACCACGTCCACCTCCTGGCTGCAGACTACCTGCCGCAGGGAGTCCTCTCCCGTAAAGACCTTGATGGGGTAGGATGCGAGGGCGCCCTTCAGGGCTTCGTATTGCGTCGTGTCGGTGATGACCACGCAGGCGGCGTCGAACTCTATGGCCTGCCGTGCCAGCAGCTGCCAGTTGCTGCGTGCCGTGAGTGAGGTTATTTCAAACAGATCGGGATTCTCCCTGACGATGTCGAGCGTCTGTACGCCTATCGATCCGGTCGATCCGAGTATTGAGAGTCGTTGTTTCATATTTCGGGTAGGGTAATCTGCGTTGTGTATGGTGTGGGGAATATGTCGGGCTTTAGAATACGATGTACATCTCCGGGTCGACGGCCTTTCCCTCCTGCCATATCTCGATCTCGAGCAGCGGATTGGTCGTGTCGCCCGCCTTGTGCATGGCATTGTATCCTATGACCTGTCCGCTTTCTATGGCCTGTCCTCTGGTTACGAGCGGCTGCGACAGGTTGCGGTATACCGACAGGAATCCGTTGAAGTGCTGTACGGTGACCGTGACGCCCGTCTGATCTGCGGTGAGGACATCGACCACCGTGCCGTCGTCGATGCTTGTCACGGGAGAGTTGGGCGCGGCCTGTATTCCCACGCCGAGATGGTTGTCGCTGCGTGAGAAGTGGCGTGTGATGATGCCCTCGACGGGGACGGCGAACTCGTACGCGGCCTGCTCGTCAGCCTGGCGGCTCTGGAGCGTGCGCGAGAGCGAATAGTCGCCCTCGCCCTCCATCTGCATGCGCAGCAGCGAGTCGAGTTGCGAAGGCGGTATGAGGGTCTTGTCGAGCGAGGCCGTGTCGGCATCGTTCAGGCGCGACGGCAGCACGGGGGTCTTGCCCTGCATGATCATGGCTATGTTCTCGTTGTAGGTGAGCATGTCGTTTATGCGGCTGTCGAGTGAATCGATACGCATTATGCTGTTCACCAGGCGGTCGTGGAGCCGTTCGGCGTCGGTGCGATATCCTGGGAATATGTTCAGTATCGGGGTGTATGCCACGAAGATGAGTATCAGCAGGAAGAGGAATACGCAGAATGCCGCCAAACTGCCTGCCAGCGCTGCGGGCGAAGTGTGTACGCTCCACTCTTCGCGATGCAGGATGGGATCGCTCATGCTGAAACGCTTCTTGCGGAAGAATTTTCTCAGTTTCTGTTTTAACTTCATCGCTTCATTGCGCTATAACCGAACAAAGATAGCCAAAAAAGGGTAAACATCGGCTATTGCTTCGGTTTTTTTGATGCCGCAAGAGAGTCATGCGGATGGCGTATGGGATACGGACGGATATATGTGCGGACGGATTTGTCGCGGCAGTTGCTGGCAGCAGGAAAAGAGAGCGGCCTCGGAGAGGTGTCGTAACCTCTATCCGGGGCCGCGCGGAATGCGGTATGTTTTGTATTGTGCGGCGTCAGCGCAGACGGTTGCGCAGGAAACTGCGGCGTGCATGGAGGAAGAAGAAGGCCACGCCCACCATATTGACTATGAATGCGAGCCAGAATGCCGACGAGTAGCCGCCGAGATGCTCTGCGACGCTGCCGCCGCCGATGATGCCGGCGCCGATCCCCACGTCCCACGAGGTGAGGATCGTGGAGTTTGCCGTGCCGCGCCGATCGTGCGGGGCGAGGTTGATGAACATGGTCTGCATGGCGGGATACATATGTCCGTTCCCGAGACCTATCATGAGGGCGGCGGCGTAGTAGCCGTATATGTTGGGTATGGCCGAGAAAACGAGATATCCGCACATCGAGATGACCATTCCCGCCGACGCGTTCTGTACGATCTTGCCCTGACGCAGCGAGCGGCTGCCCACCAGGCGCGAGAGGATAAGGCCGCAGGCGAGGATCATGAAGAAGGTACCCGAGCCGGAGGTTATGTGCAGCACTTCCTGGCTGTATATGGCTATGTAGGTGGATATTATGCCGAATGAAAAGGCGAAGGCGGCAATACATACCCCTTCGCTCCACCCCTTGAGCAGGATGAATCGGTCGAGCGACACCTTGCTCTCCTTCTTTATGGGCTGGCGTTCGCGGCACTTGATGGTGGAGTCTATTATGAGCCCGGCGAAGGCTATCACCAGCGACATGGTGAACAGGAGGTTGAAGTTATGGATCGTATGGTATATGTACAGTCCCGTCGAGGGGCCTATGGCCATTGCTATGTTGTTGCTCAGTCCGTAGTATCCGATACCCTCCGAGCGGCGTTCGGGATGCAGTACATCCACAGCCATGGTGCTGCTGGCGACGGTCGTGGCGCCGAAGGGGCCTCCGTGCAGGGTGCGGATGGCGGCGAACAGTACGAGCGAGCCCGTGATGAAGTACCCGGCGAAGAGCAGGGCGAAGGCGAAGTAGCATATCATCAGCACCTTTTTGCGCGGGAAGGTGTCGACGACGAAACCGCTGAACGGACGTACGGCAAGCGCCGTGAGCGTATATCCGCTCAGGACGATGCCGATCATGGCCTTGTCGGCCGAGAATGTGTCGCGCAGGTATAGCGGCAGCAGCGGCGCAAGAAGGTAGAAGGCGAAGAAAAGCATGAAGTTGGCGATCCAAACCTTCAGGTAGTTGCTGTTCCACAGGGCGGGACGTACAGCGGCATCGGGTTGTTGGGTATTGTGTGCCATAGTGCAAGTGGTTTGGGCGATTGTCGGGCGATGTGGGGTCTGCGGCGTGTCGCAAAAGGATGGGCTCGTCGTGTAGGCCGCGGGCGACAATCGGATTGTTGCGTATTTCGGCTGCAAAAATAGTTATTTTTTGTGTAATGGTTGATTTATGATAATTTTATTATTTATTTGTTTCTTTGGTGGAAATTTATGTTTAATTTTAGGTGGAGTCTAATTTATTACATGTTAAAATGAAAAAAATATTTATTTTGCTTGGTGCTGCTTAGTTGGTGGCTTGCTCTAGTGCGGATTTCCTTACATTGCAAGATTCAAAAGTAAAGGAATCGATTAATTTTAAAATCAGTGAAGAGGAGGCTTTAGGTAGACTGGATGAATTCCTATTTAATTTCGATGTGCCGACTCGAGGTGCGGAGAGAACAATAAAAGAAGTTATTCCATATTGCCCCTCCCCAAAAACGCGAGTGTCATCTAATGTGCCTGATACATTGTTGTATATGATTAATTTGATCATATATTTATAATTGGGATGTGATTAATATGGTAAATGTAGATAGTGATAATATCAACATTATATATAGGCTATGAAAAATATAATCGTTTGTTTGGCTTTCGTAAGTTGTTTTATATCGTGCAACAAGTGCGAGTTCCATTACATTGATTCGTGTCATGTGGTGGATGCCTATGTAGGGTGGTCGGCGGTCGGTGCGAATGTGAAGATGTTGGACGCCGAAGAGGGTGCGTTTGCAATAAATCTTGATTTTGACGGCGGGACGCAATATTATTCTGCTGAGCTCGAGCAGGCGTTGGGCGTAGGTGCGGACAATGACCTCGATCGCTTCAACGCCCTTGCGTCGAAGAATGGCGACGGCATCTATAACTGGAGGCCATATTACACCCCGGGTTATAACTATAACAAGGCTTTGGCCGGCGATATTGTGAGCATTGAGATAGTGAGCGACGCAGATTACGATGAGAGGCATCCTGCAGGCACATCGCTTTCCGATCTGGTGCAGGTTGCGTATTCTTCGTATGCCGATTTCCTTGCCGCGGCCGACCGTTCGGCCAACCCGTGTTTTGCGTCGAAGCAGCTCCGTTTCATGCTTGACCAAATGCCTGACGGCGGGATGTCGGCAATCGTGGTACATCCCATGTCGCGCGATGTGATACTGCTCTTTACCGAAAAGCCGACATTGTCGCGGCAGCACGGGTTTTCGGTGACGGTCACCGACGATTCGGGCCGGGCCTGTTCGGTCGAGGTGCCGTTGGATATGGACCAAGGAGAGTGATCCGCCGGCGGTTGTGCCTGCTCCGCAATGGGCGTACGGCGGCTGGCGGTGAAAATTGTGCGGCGGAAAAGGTGAAAGATATTATAATTTGACTATCTTTGTGTTGGATTTGATATCAATAACCGTAAATAACTGTAAAAATGGTAAAACCTACATTGCTTGTCCTCGCTGCCGGAATGGGTTCGCGCTACGGCTCGCTGAAGCAGATGGACGGAGTCGGCCCCAACAACGAGGCCATCATCGACTATTCGATCTACGATGCCATCCGCGCCGGTTTCGGTAAGGTCGTATTCGTAATACGCCACTCTTTCGCCAAGGAGTTCACCGAAGTGTTCAATGCCGAGCGTTTCGGCGGCCGCATCGAGGTCGAGGTGGTATATCAGGAGCTGGATTACCTGCCCGAGGGCTTCAAGGTGCCCGAAGGACGCGAGAAGCCCTGGGGTACGAACCACGCGCTGATGATGGCCGCACCGGCCATCCACGAGCCTTTCGCCGTGATCAATGCCGACGACTTCTACGGCGCCGACGCCTATCGCGTCATCGGCGACTACCTGAGCCGTCTTGGCGGTGAGAAGAACCACTACTGCATGGTCGGCTACGAGGTGAACAAGACCCTCTCGGAGAACGGCACCGTGTCGCGTGGCGTATGTTCGATCGATGGCGACGGTTTCCTCACCTCGATCGTCGAGCGCACGAAGATCGAGCGCAATGCCGATGGCGTGATCGTCTTCCACGACCTGGGCGACGACCAGCCGCTGGCGGAGAACACCCCCGTGTCGATGAACCTCTTCGGTTTCACGCCCGACTACTTCGCCTATTCGGAGGAGTACTTCAAGGGTTTCCTGAGCGATCCGGCCAACATCGCAAACCTCAAGTCGGAGTTCTTCATCCCGCTTATGGTGAACAAGCTCGTGGGCGAGGGTACGGCCAAGCTGAAGGTGCTTTCGACTACGGCCAACTGGTTCGGCGTCACCTACAAGGCCGACAAACCGCAGCTTGTGGCAAAGATCGAGCAGCTGATCGAAGAGGGTGTATACCCGCGTAACCTCTGGGGCAAATAACCCGGTCGCAGACATTCGGCCGCGATCGGAGCGGCCTCGTACATTTACACAGGCCGACGGATGTCCCGCCGGCCTGTTTTATTCCGATGTGCGCTCATGCGCGGAAAATCGGTGTAAAACCGTTTTACATATGAAATACAGGATATTGGCATTGATCTGCTGTATGTGGGGCTGTACCGCCTTCGGACAGACGGTGCCGGGGGACAGCACCCTGACCAAACTGATGGGTTATGCCGAGTATGCCAACAGTTTCGGCAAGATGGTGCCGCAGGAGAAGGTATATCTCCATTTCGACAATACGAGTTATTACAGGGGTGACAGGATATGGTTTGCGTGCTATGTCGTCTCTGCTTGTGACAACCGCCCGAATGCCTTGAGCCGTACGCTCTATGTCGAGTTGCTCGATCCCGGCGGAGTCGTTGTCGACAGGCGCACGCTTCAGATCGAGGAGGGGCGTTGTCACGGCGACTTCTCGCTGACGCAGCTGCCTTTCCGCTCCGGGTTCTACGAGGTGCGGGCCTACACGAAATATATGCTCAACTTCGACGAGCGGGGGATCTTCTCGCGCGTGCTGCCCGTCTTCGACGGACCGCGGGAGCAGGGCGACTATGAGGATCGCAGTATGCAGCGTTACGATGACAACCGATACGAGATGAGGCGGCCGCGCATGGAGCGTGAACGCAAGGTCAACCTGCGGTTCTATCCCGAGGGCGGCAATCTTGTCGCCGGCGTCGCGTCGCGTGTGGCTTTCGAGGCTGCGGACGAGGCCGGACAGCCGCTTGAGATCTCCGACGGCCGTGTCATAGGCCGTGACGGTGCGGTACGGACCGGATTCTCGACGCTGTATGACGGCCGCGGTGCCTTCGACTACATGCCTGCCGAAGGTGACGAGGCGGAGATTACGGTTGACGGCCGGGAGTACAGATTTGCATTGCCCGCGGCCGAGCCTCGGGGTGTTGTGCTGCGTGTGGACAACCTTTCGTCTGCCGACAGCGTGCGTTTCTCGGTACGGAAGGGTCCCGGCACTCCGTCCACGGTGTTGGGTGCGGCGGTGATATGCGGCGGGCGCCTGCGCAACTTCAACATCCTGGAGATGACCGACGACAGTGCCATTACCTTCGCCCTGGCGCGTTCGCGGTTTGTCGGAGGCATGGCGCGCATGGTGTTGTGCGATGCTGCGGGCAGGATCGTTGCCGACCGTCTCTTCTTCTCGCATACGGGGGCTGTTGCGGATGTCGATGTCAGAACGGACAAGGCAAGCTACGAACCCTATGAAAAGGTGTCGCTTACGGTCGAGGGGCGCGATGCGTCGGGACGGCCGCTGTCGGCGCCGCTGTCGTTGTCGGTTCGGGACGGAGCGCACGATGTCGAGGGCGGCGGGTCGATACTGACCGACCTGCTGCTGATGTCGGAGATACGGGGATATGTCCGCCGCCCGTGGTACTATTTCGAGTCGGACGACGAGCCGCACCGCGAGGCTTTGGACCAGCTGCTCATGGTGCAGGGGTGGAGCCGCTACGACTGGGGCGTGTGGAGCGGCACGCAGCCGATAGATCTGAAGTATGCCCCGGAACAGGGAATCGAGGTAAACGGCCGTGTGATACATTTCAGTACGAAAAAGCCGATGTCCGACATACAGTTGTCGGTGCTGCTGCGCAAGCGCGGCGAGGAGGATGTTCCCGACAGTCTGCGTTCGCCCGTTCCCGTAGGGTTCGTCGATGTCGACAGCCTGGGACGCTTCTCCTTTGGCGGCAACCTGGATGGCGAGTGGAGCATGACCTTTTCGGTTACGAACGACCGCAACCGCCGCAAATACAGCCGTATATTGATCGACAGAGCCTTTTCTCCCACGCCGCGCGTCTACACGGCCGCGGAGATGCAGGTGACGCCTCTGGATGGTGCGGCGGCTGCGGGCGACACGTCCGTGCGCCGCAGGGCGCTTCCCATTGCCGATACTGTTTTGTGGCGCGAGCCGGGCGATACGACGGGTGACATGACCGAGCGCGTTCACCGCATCGAGGAGGTCGTGGTACGCGGTGAGGACCTGAGCGACGAGGCGAGGATATTCCGCGACCGTTCGACGGCGGTGCGTTATTACGACATGCCCTCCGAGATGGACTACCTGCGTGACGAGGGCAACCTTACGAACGATCTGTATGAGGTATTGTCGCTGATGGACGAGAATTTCCTTGTGCGCCGTGCGAGCATGTCGTACGGGCGCGAGACGGATACTCTGGACCGTTCGGCGGCCATGGGCATAGAGAGTTCGCTCAGCGAGCGGGCCGGAGTTACGGAAAACAACGTCGGCGGCGAGATGGAGATGTATGGCGAGTGGAATGTAAGCTACAAGGGGAAGGATGTTCTCTTCGTGGTGAACCATGAGCCCTCGTGGAAGACGCTGCTCAAGGCCGACCTGTTGAGGCTTGTGGCCATAAAATCGATATATGTCAATGAGGAGGCATCCGTCATATGTGACTATGCCGACCGTCAGATGTCGTCGTTAGACGCGTTGTCCAAATACAGTTGCGTGGTGTTTGTCGAGACTTATCCCGAGAACGAGATCCCGACCGAGGCGGGCCGCGGCATCCGCAAGACGTGGGTGGACGGCTACGATACGCCTGCGGAGTTCTACATGCCCGACTATTCGGTGATGCCCGAGGAGGCGGATTACAGGCGTACGCTGTATTGGAATCCGTCGCTGAAGCCCGATGCCGAGGGGCGCGCCGAGGTGTCTTTCTACAATAACGGCAGTTGCCGCACGATGCGCATCGATGCGCAGACGTTGTCGGCGGAGGGTGCCGTCGGTTGTTTCGAGAGGTGATTCTCGTGCCGGGAGAATGTGCAGGGCGGGTTTCGCGGCCTGAAGGCTCGAAATCCGCCCTTACCCGATTGTGTGTGAGAGTCTTTGCGGAGGGAGTGCCGCGATGCGGGCCTTTCGGACGGTATGCCGTGTCGGCTGGCGGATTGCGATTGGCGGCGGAATGCGGTTGCAAAATGAAATATTTTTTTATATTTGCATTCCGTTTTGGACCAATCCGGAGGTGCGTGCGGGCATATTTTGATTGTCTCCGCCCGTTCCGACGAGAGCGGCGGAACGACGATTTGTGTAACCGTCCGAAGCGAGAACCGTATGTCGTGCGACGGTTTGAATAACAAAATTACGATTTATAACCTTTATGAATGAAACCGCACAGTCCCAGTTGCATCCCGAATGGTGTTACTCGGCCGTACTTTATGAGATGAACCTTCGCCAGCTGACACGCGAAGGGACGCTGCGCGCCGCAGAACAGCGTTTGGAGTTTTTACATGCGATGGGTATCGACGCCGTATGGCTCATGCCCATATATCCCATAGGCATGGAGTGCCGCAAGGGCACGCTCGGATCGTACTACTCGATAAGCGACTACTGCGCCGTGAATCCCGAGTTCGGCACCATGAATGATCTCGATTCCTTTGTGGCGAAGGCCCATTCGCTGGGGATGAAGGTGCTGCTCGACTGGGTTGCCAACCACACCTCGCGCGATGCGGTGTGGATGCGCGAAAGGCCCGCGGACTGGTACGAGCGCAATGAGGACGGTACGGCCAAGGTGCCGTGGGACTGGACCGATACGGCAAAGCTCAACTATGCCAACCACGATGTGTGGCGCGGCCAGATCGAGGCGATGCGTTTCTGGGTGGAGGGGCACGGCATCGACGGCTTCCGCTGCGATATGGCGATGCTTGTGCCGATAGAGTTCTGGCAGGAGGTGTCGTCAGTGCTGCATGCCGTCAATCCCGACATATTCCTTCTGGCGGAGGCCGAGGAGTTGAATCTCTTCGACCGTGCGTTCGATGCCTCGTATGCGTGGGAGATACACCATATGATGTGTGACATTGCCAAGGGCGGGCGCCGCGTGTGGGATCTGCGCAACACGCTCTATGCCGACCGTGCGAAATATCCGTCGTCGGCCATACGTCTTACCTTCACCTCGAACCATGACGAGAATTCATGGAGCGGCAGCGAATTTGCGCGCTTCGGTTCGGCTCTGGAGGTGATGACGGTGCTGACGTTCATGTGGGAGGGCTCCATGCCGCTGATATACACGGGGCAGGAGATCGGTTACGACCATTCGTTCTCGTTTTTCGACCGCGACCCGATAATGGAGTACAGGGCAAACTACTATACCGAGGGTTACCGCAGGCTCATCGCGCTGAAACACTCCGAGGCGGCGCTTCGCGCGGGCGAACGCGGCGGCCGCACGATCGAGATCGAGAACAATGCCAAGGATTGCATCATGACCTTCGTGCGCGAGTGTGGCGACAGCCGTGTGGTGGCATTGCTGAACCTCTCGCCCTATACGATCCATGCCGACTTCAATACGGGCATATATGCGGGGTGCTATACCGATGTCATGACGGGGATGGATTACATATTGCCTTCACACGTGGAGCGCGACATGGTGCCGTGGTCGTACAAGGTCCTCCACAGCAAACATTAACGCCGGCGCACGCGTGTGGCGACAAAAGGTTTTGCCATGAGACGGATTATCCTTATATTTATATTCGCTGCGGCGTGTATCGCCGTGCGGGCCGAGGGATACGACGTTGCCGACATCCCGAACGTGCAGGTTGCCAACCGCTATCGTTTCACGTCGAATCCCGACGGGATACTCGGTGCGGCGGCCGTTGCCACGATCGACTCTCTGTGCTGCGATCTGCGCGACCGCGGCGTGGCCGAGGTGGCTGTCGTCGCCGTACGTGAGATCGACGGCGATGATGTTTTCGACTTCGCGTACCGCCTTTTTTCGGAGTGGGGCGTCGGTGGCGGCAGCGATAACGGCCTGGGCATACTGCTCGTCGAGGGACGGCACGAGATACGCTTTGTCACGGGATACGGGGTGGAAGGCGTACTGCCCGATGCCATATGCAAACGGATACAGACGCAGCGCATGCTGCCGTATTTCCGCGACGGGGATTATGACGGCGGCATGGTCGCCGGCATGCGGGCCGTATACGAGGTGCTGGATAGCGGCGAACTCCCCGCGGATGTGGCCGGCGACGGCGATGGAGGCGGGTTCCCCGTCGGATTGACGCTGTTTTTCGGCGTCATAGGATTCTATTTTGTCGCCGCATGGTTGATACATCGTGCTTCGCGCCGTTGTCCCGAATGCGGGCGCATCGGGCTTAAGATCGACTCGACGGCATTGGTGAGCCGCAGCATGGGCGTCTCGACATACGAGGATACGTATGTATGCGAGAAGTGCGGTGCCGTGGTCAAGCGGCGTCGTTCGAGCCGCAGTTCCGGTCCTGGCAGCCGTGGCGGTGGCGGCGGAGGCCCCTTTATCGGGGGCTTCGGAGGTTTCGGCCGCGGCGGCGGCTTCGGTGGCGGCAGTATCGGAGGCGGTTTCGGCGGCGGCAGCTTCGGCGGTGGCGGCGCCGGCTCGCGCTGGTAACGGCGGGTTTGCGGCGCGATGATTTTTTAACGGGAAACGAAACAACGGAAATAGTATGAAAAAAGTGATTTTAGCAGCCGTCGTGGCGTTGTTCGCCATGACGTCATGCTCGACATACAACGGTATGGTGAGCAAGGAGGAGGCCGTCAATACGGCCTGGTCGAATGTCGAGACACAGTACCAGCGTCGTGCCGACCTGATACCGAATCTGGTGGCTACGGTCAAGGGATATGCCGCGCATGAGGAGCAGACCCTGACGGATGTGGTCGAGGCGCGTGCGAAGGCCACGTCGGTGAACCTCTCGGTCGAGGATCTCACGCCCGAGACGCTGGAGCAGTTCCAGCAGGCGCAGTCGGCCGTGACGTCGGCGTTGGGGCGTTTGATCGCCGTGTCGGAGAGCTATCCCGACCTGAAGGCGAACCAGAACTTTATCGAGCTGCAGGCGCAGATCGAGGGTACGGAGAACCGTATTACGGTGGCGCGGCGCGAGTTCAACGAGGCTACGCAGGCATACAATGTCGCCGTGCGCAAGTTCCCGGCCGTTATAATCGCCAAACTGTTCTCGTTCGAGCAGAAGCCCTATTTCGAGGCCGACGAGTCGGCGGCGGAGGCTCCCAGGGTTGAGTTCTGACGCTGCGGGGCGATGTGTTTGCGACCGCCGCTCCTGCCGTTCCCGCTGTGTCCGCTGCGTCGTGACGGGTGCGGCGGGTGCCGTTTTGATATTTTGACAACCTTGACCTAACCATACCGGAATGAAAAACCTTACCATTGAACTGTTGCTTGCGGCGGTTGCCGTGAGCGGCCTTTTTGCCTTTGACGCCGATGCACAGCGGCGGAACAGGTCGCAGGGTGAGGAGCCGCGCGACCTCTATTCCGATACGTGGGTTGCGACCGATGCCGTCGGCCGCACGATGCCCGCATACGAGG
Organism: uncultured Alistipes sp.; assembly: GCA_949283205.1. Classification (GTDB taxonomy): domain Bacteria; phylum Bacteroidota; class Bacteroidia; order Bacteroidales; family Rikenellaceae; genus Alistipes. The sequence continues at coordinate 43,120 of CASDSD010000037.1, forward strand.
AGACGGGCGGCCCGAAGGATGACCGCCGCCGCGTAGTGGGTATATTCTACATCACGTGGCATACGCAGGGCCTGGCCGATTTGCCCTCGCCTTACGGCGGTGACGTGACCAAGATCCTCGAGGCGGACCCTTCGGCGCGCCTCGATACCAACCACCCTTTGTGGACGGCTGGAGCGTACCACTATGCCGAGCCGGAGATGGGATATTTCCTGAGCCAGGACGAGTGGGTCATCCGCAAGGACATGTCGATGCTTGCCGATGCCGGTGTCGATGTCCTTATCATGGATGTGACCAATGCCGTGCGGTATTGGGACGAGTGGGAGGTTGTCTTTACCACGATGCAGAAGATGAAGGCCGAGGGCAACGTTGTGCCGAAGTTCTGTTTCTGGGCATTCAACGGCCCCGTGATAACGGTGGTGCAGGAGCTGTACGACCGCATATACAAGGAAAACCGTTTTTCGGATCTCTGGTTCTACTGGGACGGCAAGCCGCTGCTGCTCTACAACAGCGACCCGCACCACAATGCCAGCGGCGGCTGGGTCGAGAACCCCAACCCGAACTATTACGAGGCTGCGGCCACGGATCCTGCGGACGAACACTACGGCGATCCGTACTATGCCTTGCCGACGCTCGAGGACTACACGTCGGAGATCAGGGAGTTCTTCACGCTGCGCACCATGTGGTGGGGTTACTACGAGTGGGCCGGCAAACGCTATGTCGGGACGGAGGACAACTGGAGCTTCGGATACAGTCTGGCCGACTCGCGCGTGAAGGCGATGACGCCCGAGGAGCTTGCGGCGAAACACGGGGGCCGTATCGAGCAGATGGCCGTGACCCCGGCGCAGCATCCCGTGACGATGACCGACAACCCGATGGGTGTGGGCAAGTCGTGGACGCGCGAATACGGTGAGCCGCAGCTGGACGAACATGACCTGCCGTTGGTGGGGTATATTCCCTATCTGAAGACGGTGAAGGAGAACCCCGTACTCTATGGGGCCTATTTTCAGGAGAGCTGGGATTATGCTCTGGCGGCGGATCCCGAATTCCTCTATATAAACGACTGGAACGAGTGGACGGCGGGTAAGTATCAGCCCGACGGCGGCGGCAGGACGCCGTGGCTGGGGCGTATGAGTTCGTTCTACTTTGTCGACCAGTACAACATGGAGTTCAACCGCGGCATACAGCCCATGAAGGGCGGTTACGGCGACAACTACTACATGCAGATGGCGCAGAACATACGGCGCTACAAGGGCGTGCGTCCGATTCCGCGTCTGGAGGGTGTGACCTCTGTCAGGATCGACGGCCGTTTCCGCGAGTGGGACAAGGTTGAGGTCGAGTACCGCGATACGCGCGGCGATACCTTCCACCGCGATGCGAAGGGATATGCCGGGCTGCACTATGTCAACACCTCGGGCCGCAACGATATCGTCACCTGCAAGGTTGCGGTGGACGATTATAACGTGGCATTCTATGCCGAGACGGCCGATGTGCTTACGCCCTGCACCGATGAGAACTGGATGCTGCTGCTGATCGACGCCGACAACGATCCGTCGACGGGATGGTATGGATATGACTTCATTGTCAACCGCAGCGTCGTGGATCAGCATACCACCACGCTGATGCGCTACGATGCCGCAACGGGCGAGTGGGTTGATGCCGTGGAGGTGCCGATGCGGTATGCGGGCAACCGCCTCGAGCTGTCGTTGCCGCGTGAGGTGCTGGGGCTTGCGGGCGACAGCTTTACGTTCGACTTCAAGTGGGCGGACAACCCCGCCGACCTTGTGGATCCGATATCGCTCTGTCTGAACGGCGATACGGCTCCCAACCGGCGTTTCAACTACCGCTGCATCTGGAGCGCCGTGCCGCAGCAGGAGTAACCGTATAAAATGGCTGCCATGAAAAAGGTACGTTTCGGTGTCGTCGGCACCAATTTCATAACCGACTGGGTTATCGCCGGTGCGCGCGAGGATGCTCGCTTTGAGCTTGCGGCCGTATGTTCCCGTACGCGAGAGCGGGGCGGGGAGTTCGCCCGCAAGTACGGCATACCGCACGTATTCACCTCGCTCGAGGAGATGACGGCAGGCGATACGGTCGATGCCGTATATATCGCCTCACCCAATTACATGCACGCGCGGCAGAGCATCTACTGCATGAGCCGCGGCAAGCATGTGCTGTGCGAGAAACCGTTGGCCTCGAATGCCGCCGAGGCGCGGGCCATGATCGAGGCGTCGCACCGCTACGGAGTGACGCTCATGGAGGCCATGAAGAGTACGCTGAGCCCCAATTTCGCGGCCGTGCGCGAGAACCTTCATCGCGTGGGGCGCGTACGGCGCTATTTCGCCAGCTTCTGCCAGTACTCGTCGCGTTACGACAAGTTCAAGGAGGGTACGGTCCTTAACGCCTTCCGTCCCGAGTTGTCGAACGGTGCGATTATGGATATCGGTGTCTATGTGTTATATCCCGCCGTGGTACTGTTCGGCCGCCCGCGGGCTATCGAGGCGCAGGGGGTGGTGCTGTCGAGCGGCGCCGACGGTCAGGGTGCCGTGAACATGCTCTATGACGGCATGAATGCCACGGTGCTATATTCCAAGATATCCGATTCCCTGCTGCCGTCGGAGATAGAGGGCGAGGAGGGCAATATACTTGTCGACCGCATCCAGACACCGACGGACGTGCGTTTCTATCCCCGCTCGGCCCCCTCGTCGGGGCGCGGGGCGCGGCCCGAGGCCGAGATCCTGAGTCGCGCGGCGGAGCATGACGAATACTATTACGAGGTGGCGGAGTTCATCGACCTTGTGACGGCAGGGGAGTTCTCGTCGCGCGTGAACAGCCACGACTGCTCGCTGGCCGTGATGGAGATTGTGGACGAGGTGCGGCGTCAGATCGGCGTGCGCTATCCCGCCGACGAGCACCCGATGGTGAGTATGTAGGTGGCGAAATACGTATGACGGAGGCGGCAACCATATATGGTTGCCGCCTCCGTAAATGTATGCCGTTCCCGTGCCGGTGTCTGTGTTCACGCCCGTTTCCGTTCCCGCGCCGTCAGCACTTCGAGGTCATGATGTCGAGGATCAGACGGTCGGTCTCGTTCATGCCGTCGCGGCCGATGGCGGTAAGGTTGTGTATCGTGCGGTCAACATCCTTGTCGACGATGCCCTCCAGCTCCGAGACACAGCGGTGTTCCATCGCCAGCATTGCCGACAACACCGCCGTCGATACGCCGCTGGCGAGTTTCATGGCACAGCTCGGCTTGGCGCCGTCGCATATCATACCCGTAATGTTGGCGATCATGTTCTTCACGGCCATGCCGACCTCCTCGTACCCGCCTCCCATGAGGTATGTTATGCCGCAGCTCGACCCCGCGGCCGCCACGACACAGCCGCACAGCGCCGAGAGGCGCCCGAGGCTCTGCTTGATATATATGACGGTGAGGTGGCTCAGCGTCAGGGCGCGGATCATCTGTTCGCGCGAGGCGCCGCACTCCTCGCCGTAGACCACCACGGGAAGCGTGGCCGTGATGCCCTGGTTGCCGCTGCCCGAGTTGCTCATGACGGGGATCATGGCGCCGGCCATGCGGGCGTCGCACGCCGCGGCCGTGTAGGCTATGATTCTCGAGAAGATGCTGTCGCCCATGATGTCGAGCTCGCGTTTGCTGCGCAGCGTGCGCCCCAGCGAGTGGCCGTAGTCCCCCTCGAAAGCGCGCTCGGCCGCCGCCTTGTTCAGACGCATCGCCTCGAGGATGAAATCTATCTCTTCGACGGGCGCCGTCATGGCGAAGTCGTAGACACGGCGCAGCGTGAGCTCGACCTCCTCCTCGGTCTCGACTCCGTTGCCGGCAGAGGTGGCGTCGAGCAGCACCTCATCGTCACGTTTGACATATACGAACGAGGTGTGGCCGCCCGCGATGACCGCCGTGACGGTATGGCCTGCACCCGAGGCTTCGACCTCGATATAGAGTTTCTCCTCTATGCCGGGCTTGAGCGATATGGAGATGCTTTTCTCGTCGATATACCGTTTGCCGCGTTCGACGGCTGCGGCATCGGAGTCCTTCAGCACCTCGAGCCCGTACTCCGAACGCCCGACGATGGCACCCAGGGCGACGGCTATCGGCAGGCCGATCATGCCCGTGCCGGGTATGCCGACGCCCATGGCATTCTTGAGGATGTTGGCGCTCAGCCGCACGTCGACATGCTCGGGCACGGCGCCGAGTATTTCGCGGGCGCGGGCTGTGCACAACGCAACGGCCATCGGTTCGGTACACCCTATGGCGGGGACCACCTCGCGCTTTATCAGAGATATTATGGCCTTTCTTTCGGCAGGGGTAAACATAACGGCATTATGATATTGGTGAATCGTAAGCAAAAATAATGAAACGGTTTCGGATTTGCAATCCCCGCGCGCTTTTTCGCGGTTTTATGTAAAGAAAATGCCGTTCGGTAGCGGGTGTGCAACAAAACGGGCGGGATGACCGAAGAGTCGTCCCGCCCGGGATTGCGGCGCCGGCACGCAGGCCGCGCCTTAGCGTATGAATAGGAGCTCCCTGTACTTGGGCAGAGGCCACAGCTGATCGTCGATCACCTCCTCCATCTTGTCGATGTGGTAGCGTATCTGGTCGAAATATACGGCTACGGTGTCGTGGTAGACGATGGCCTTCTGACGCTGGTCCTCGATCCTGTTGGCCACCTTGCGCGCCTCCACCATCTCATGGACAAGACGCTGTATGGTCGCCGTGTGTTCCTGGATATCCTTGATCAGCTCGATGTCGGAGGTGGATTTTATCCCCAGTTCCTTCATCTTGTATGCCTTGTCGAGCAGCACGGCTTCGTACTTCGACGCCACGGGGATGATGTGGTTCATCGTGATGTCGCCCAGCACGCGCGCCTCGATCTGGATCTTCTTGGTGTAGGTCTCCCATTTGACCTCGGTGCGTGCCTCGAGCTCGACTTTGGTGTATATGCCCATGTCGCCGAACATCTTGAGGCTGTCGGGCGTGAGGTAACGGTCGAAGATGAGCGGTGCCGACGTCTCGCAGTCGAGGCCGCGGCGCGCCGCCTCCGCCTTCCACTCGTCCGAGTATCCGTTGCCGTCGAAGTGTATGACCTTGCACTGCTTGATAAGCTGCTTGATAGTCTCGTATATGGCCTTCTCCTTCTTTACGCCCCTTTCGATCTTGGCATCGACATCGGCCTTGAAGAGGGTGAGCTGCTCTGCCATGGCCGAGCAGAGGCATATCATCGCCTCGGCGCAGTTGTCCGACGAACCTACGGCACGGAACTCGAAACGGTTGCCCGTGAATGCGAAGGGCGAGGTGCGGTTGCGGTCGGTGTTGTCGAGCAGGATCGACGGGATCTGTGTCACACCGCTCATCTTGAGGACGCTGCGGGCGTCGAAGCGGATGGCGTCGTCGCTCTTGCTCTTCTCGAGCTTGTCGAGCACCGACGAGATCTGCGACCCGAGGAAGGTCGAGATGATTGCCGGGGGCGCCTCGTTGGCACCGAGGCGGTGTGCGTTCGTGGCGCTCATGATGGCCGCCTTGAGCAGGCCGTTGTGGCGGTACACGGCGGCCATGACATTGACGAGGAAGGTGATGAACTGCAGGTTCTCGGCCGGCGTCTTGCCCGGGCCGAAGAGGTTCACGCCGGTATCCGTCCCGAGCGACCAGTTGTTGTGCTTGCCCGAGCCGTTGATGCCCTTGAACGGCTTCTCGTGCAGCAGCACGCGGAAGTGGTGGCGGCGCGATATCTTGTCCATGACGGTCATCAGCAGCTGGTTGTGGTCGTTGGCGAGGTTCGCCTCCTCATATACGGGCGCCACCTCGAACTGGTTCGGCGCCACCTCGTTGTGGCGGGTCTTGAGGGGTATTCCGAGCTTGAGGCTCTCGTATTCGAGATCCTTCATGAACGATATCACACGCGATGGTATGGCGCCGAAGTAGTGGTCCTCGAGCTGCTGGTTCTTTGCCGACTCGTGTCCCATGAGGGTGCGTCCCGTAAGCACGAGGTCGGGGCGTGCCGCCCAGAGGCTCTCGTCGACGAGGAAGAACTCCTGCTCCCAGCCCAGGTAGGTGTTTACATGCTCGACATTCTTGTCGAAATAGCGGCAGACCTCCGTGGCGGCCTTGTCGACGGCGGCGATGGCACGCAGCAGGGGCACCTTGTAGTCGAGCGCCTCGCCAGTGTATGCGATGAATACGGTGGGTATGCAGAGTGTCGTGTCGACGATGAAGGCGGGCGACGTGGGGTCCCAGGCCGAGTATCCTCGGGCCTCGAAGGTGTTGCGTATGCCGCCGTTGGGGAACGACGAGGCATCGGGTTCCTGCTGTGCCAGCACCTTGCCCGTGAATGTCTCGAGGACGGCACCCTTGCCGTCGGGATCCGAGAAGGAGTCGTGCTTCTCGGCCGTGCCGCCCGTCAGCGGTTGGAACCAGTGGGTATAGTGGTCGGCGCCGTTGTCGAGGGCCCACTGGCGCATGCCGGCGGCGACGCTGTCGGCCAGCTCGAGCTGGAGTGGGGTGCCTTTCTCCATGGTGTTGAGCAGCGCCTCGTAGGTCTGCTTGTCGAGATAGCGGCGCATGGCGGTGCGGCCGAAGACCTTTTCGCCGAAGTATTCCGACGGGCGCGATGCCGGTGCCTTAACCTCTACGGCCCTGTGATTCAGCGCCGCTTCGACCATCTTAAATCTTAACAACATACTGCTTTGCGTTTTATGCTTCCGATGGGTTGGAAGGGTTTTGTTATATTATTTGAAATTTTCGTTTGCTTGAATTTTCTCCCTCGACGCAAATATATGCATTTCCCGCGAAAATGGTGCGTTTTGCGCGATATTTTCCTTGTTTTGTGCAATATTTTCGGGGATATGGATGATTTTTCGGGATATTTTCCGGAAAACATGTCTGTTTTTGGGCCGTGCCGGTAAAAAATACCTGTTTGTGAAAGCGTGTAAATTTGTGTCGATATGGGATAAAAATACTCTTAAAGTCTAATAATACGAGGCGGCCGCAGCCCTTTACATGCGCCGCCTGCGCGGCGGGGAAGGCAAAATAATAGTGTTATTTTCTTAACAAAAGAATGCGCGGATGTAAAATAATGTAAAAAAAGCAGTATATTTGTCAGACTAAGCGTACAAAGTTGTAAGCAAAAGAGGTAAAAAGACCTACAGTGACGAATATAAAGCAAATACACTAAACTAATTCCTAAAAATTATGTCTAATACCGAAAGAGAAAAGTTGTTCACCGAGTTCCCGCCCGTCTCGACCGAGCAGTGGGAAGCGGCGATTACGACAGACTTAAAAGGGGCCGACTACGAGCGTAAACTCGTATGGAGAACCCCCGAAGGATTCAACGTGCGCCCCTATTACAGGGCCGAGAATCTGGAGGGCATCGAGTTCCTCGGATCACAGGCCGGCGAGTTCCCCTATGTGAGGGGTACGCGCAACAGCAACGACTGGCGCATTCACCAGACCCTGACGGTCGACTCTGCCGCCAAGGCCAACGCCGATGCTCTGAAGATCCTCAATGCGGGTGTGGACTCGATCGGATTCCACATCACGTCGGAAGGTTTCGCTGCCGAGGATCTCGAGACGCTGTTGAAGGACATCTATCTTCCCGCCGTGGAGATCACCTTCTCGGGCAAGAAGATGGGCAAGGTGGCAGGCATGGTACTCGACAAGGTCGAGGCACTGGGCCTGAAGAAGGAGGATGTGCATATCAACTTCTGCATCGATCCCATCGTCAAGAACCTCTCGACCAAGGGGCACTTCTGCTGCAGCGACGCCACCGGCGAACACTGTTTCTCGAAGATCGTCGAACTGATCAGGCGTACGGCCGATTATAAGGGCATACGCGTGGTGAACGTTACGGGCTGCACCTTCAGCAACGCCGGATCGACCATCGTCGAGGAGCTGGCCTTCACGCTTTCTGCCGCACACGACTATCTGGTCAAGCTCACCGAGGCCGGCCTCACCATCGACGAGGCGGCACGCAAGATACGTTTCACGTTCGCCGTCACGTCGGTCTACTTCATGGAGATCGCCAAGTTCCGCGCGGCTCGCATGCTGTGGGCGAATATCGTCAAGGCATACATTCCCGAGTGCGAGTGCTCGTGCAAGATGTTCGCACATGCCGTCACCTCGACGTGGAACCAGACGGTGTACGACCCCTATGTAAACATGCTCCGCGGCACCACCGAGGCCATGTCGGCATCGTTGGCAGGCGTACACTCGCTGGAGGTTACGCCGTTCGACTACGCCTTCGAGGCGCCGAACGATTTCTCGAAGCGCATCGCCCGCAATGTCGAGCTGCTGCTCAAGCATGAGTCGCACTTCGACCGCGTGGTGGATCCCGCCGGCGGTTCGTACTACATCGAGAACCTTACGCGCAACATCGCCGAGCAGGCATGGAAACTCTTCCTCGAGATAGAGGAGAAGGGCGGATATGTCGCTGCCTTCGAGCAGGGCTTCATCGTGGAGCGTGTGAAGGCTTCGGCCGCAGCCAAGGACAAGAATATCGCCACGCGCCGTCAGGTGCTGCTGGGCGCCAACCAGTACCCCAACTTTACGGAGGTTGCCGGCGAGGCCATCACGGAGGAGACGGTGGCACGCAAGACGTCCGAGGGCAACGTCCTGGTTCCCTACCGCGGTGCCATGGCTTTCGAGCAGATGCGTCTGCATGTGGATCGCAGCGGCAAGACGCCCAAGGCGTTCATGCTCACCTGCGGCAATCTGGCAATGGCTCGCGCCCGCGCACAGTTCTCGTGCAACTTCTTCGCCTGCGCCGGTATCCGCGTGCAGGACAACACCTTCTTCAAGTCGGTTGAGGAGGGCGTGGCCGCCGCTCTGGAGGCCAAGGCCGATATCGTGGTTGTCTGCTCGTCGGACGACGACTATGCAGAGCTGGCTCCGCGTGTGAAGGAGCTGCTGGGCGGCAAGGCCATCCTGGTAGTGGCAGGTGCTCCGGCATGCACGCCCGAGCTCGAGGCACAGGGTATAACCAATTTCATCAACGTAAAGAGTAACGTACTCGAAACTCTGAAGTTCTACCTCAAAGAGTTGGGTATCTAAAAAGCACAGTTAGCAATGAGAGCAAAATTCGATAAATTATCGTACGAGGGCGGCAAGACGCAGTGCTGCGCCGCCGCAGCCGAGGCCGAACAGCCTTGGATGACAGCCGAGCAGATACCCGTCAAGAGGGACTACACGGAGAAGGACCTCGAGGGGCTCGAGCACCTCAATTATGCCGCCGGTATCGCGCCGTTCCTGCGCGGACCCTATTCAACGATGTACGTAATGCGTCCGTGGACGATCCGTCAGTATGCCGGTTTCTCTACGGCCGAGGAGTCTAACGCATTCTACCGCCGCAACCTCGCCGCAGGCCAGAAGGGTCTGTCGGTGGCGTTCGACCTGGCTACGCACCGCGGTTATGACGCCGATCACCCGCGTGTTGTGGGCGACGTCGGCAAGGCCGGTGTGTCGATCTGTTCGGTTGAGGACATGAAGGTGCTCTTCAACGGCATTCCTCTCGACAAGATGTCGGTGTCGATGACCATGAACGGTGCCGTGCTGCCTATTCTGGCATTCTACATCGTGACGGGCCTCGAGCAGGGCTGTACGCTCGACCAGCTGGCAGGTACGATCCAGAACGATATCCTCAAGGAGTTCATGGTGCGCAATACCTATATATATCCGCCCAAGTTCTCGATGAAGATCATCGCCGACATCTTCGAGTACACGTCGAAGAACATGCCCAAGTTCAACTCTATCTCTATCTCGGGCTACCACATGCAGGAGGCGGGTGCCACGGCCGACATCGAGCTGGCCTATACGCTGGCCGACGGTCTGGAGTACCTGCGTGCCGGTATCAATGCCGGCATGTCGGTCGATGCCTTCGCACCGCGTCTGTCGTTCTTCTGGGCCATCGGCATGAACCACTTCATGGAGATCGCCAAGATGCGTGCGGCACGTATGCTGTGGGCCAAGATCGTGAAGCAGTTCAACCCCAAGAACCCCAAGTCGCTGGCGCTGCGTACGCACAGCCAGACCTCGGGATGGTCGCTCACGGAGCAGGATCCCTTCAACAACGTTGCCCGTACCGCCATCGAGGCCATGGGTGCCGCGCTGGGTCACACGCAGTCGCTGCATACGAACGCTCTGGACGAGGCCATCGCGCTGCCGACCGACTTCTCGGCACGTATTGCGCGTAACACCCAGATCTATATCCAGGAGGAGACCAACATCTGCCGCAACGTCGATCCGTGGGCCGGTTCGTACTATGTGGAGTCTCTCACCAACGAGATCGCACACAAGGCCTGGGAGCATATCCAGGAGGTGGAGAAGCTCGGCGGTATGGCCAAGGCCATCGAGACGGGTATTCCCAAGATGCGTATCGAGGAGGCTGCCGCACGTACCCAGGCACGTATCGACTCGGGCGAGCAGAAGATCATCGGTCTGAACGAGTACCGTCTCGAGAAGGAGGCGACGATCGACATTCTCGCCGTGGACAATACGGCCGTACGCGAGAGCCAGATAAAGCGTCTGAAGGAGCTGCGCGCATCGCGCGACCAGGCTGCCGTGGACAAGGCTCTGGCTGCAATCACCGAGTGCGTCAAGACGGGCAAGGGCAACCTGCTGGAGCTGGCCGTGGAGGCTGCGAAGGTGCGTGCCACGCTGGGCGAGATATCGGATGCCTGCGAGGTCGTCGTAGGCCGTTACAAGGCTGTCATTCGTTCAATTTCGGGAGTATACAGTTCAGGTATGAAACAGGATGCTGATTTCGAGAAGGCGAAGGCCATGTGTGCCGAGTTCGCCAAGAAGGAGGGCCGCCAGCCGCGTATCATGATCGCCAAGCTGGGTCAGGACGGTCACGACCGTGGCGCCAAAGTCGTTGCTACGGGATATGCCGACGTCGGTTTCGACGTGGATATGGGCCCGCTGTTCCAGACGCCGGCCGAGGCTGCAAAGCAGGCCGTGGAGAATGACGTGCATATCGTGGGCGTATCGTCGCTCGCTGCAGGCCACCTCACGCTTGTGCCGCAGATCATCGCCGAACTCAAGAAATTGGGTCGTGAGGATATCATCGTCGTTGTGGGCGGCGTGATCCCCGCACAGGACTACGACGAGTTGTATCGTGACGGTGCCGCCGCCATCTTCGGTCCCGGTACCCCGATTGCCAAGGCGGCAATCAAGATGCTCGAGCTTCTTATGGCAGAGTAATCCGGCTGCCTCGGATACTGTATTGAAGGCCGCTCCCAGAAAGGGAGCGGCCTTTTTTACGGTTGTGCCGGTGCGGTGCGGCAGCAGGACAGCACCGCTCCAATGGATCCGACACATGCTGGTGGATGCACGCATGTGTCATGGCGGGCTGACGGCAATCAATGGCACTTTGCCGGTTGTTTCTCTGTCATTTTTCGGCCTTCAGGGGAATCCATGCATCTTGTACGGGATTGTACGACCGATGCGGCGCAGGCGTAAAAAAAGAGGAAGTCCTCTGCGGACTTCCTCTTTGCATAAATGTCGTTCCCGCTAAAAATACTTTCCGCGGAGATCCTCTATATCGGCCATGCGCTGTATTGCCATCACAGAGGCCTGCATTGCCATATTCTCCATCGTGGCCTGGAGGCGTACCTTTTCGGCCTCGGCACTCTGGGCTTCGCTCTTCTCGATGTTGTCGACAACGAAGACTACGGCGCCCGCGTATCCCTTTACGGGAGCCGATACCTTGCCGGTCTCCTGCGTAGAGGCGATGGCTCCTATGAGCGTGGGTTCAAGGCCGAGCTCCGCGATCATGAAGTCGTTGAACTTCACTCCCTCGAATTGTGCCGCCTCGGCGCCGGCGTTCTGCGCGACCTCCTCGATCGAGGTGCCGGCGAGCTTCTCCTTGAGCATGTCGAACTTCTTGGTACGTCCGATCTCCTGTGCTATGGAGAAACTTACGTCCTCGACAGGCATATACTTCGAGTCGTCGATGTCGGTAAGCATTGCAACGGCGTAGTCCTTGCCCACGTTGAATATCTCCGATATCTGGCCTATCTCGGCGCCGTTGGCCCAACGTACCAGCTCACGGGTGTTGTCGAGACCGTTGATCTCGCGGTCGCCCTGTGCTATGTCCGCTACGCGGGGCGTGACGGCTGCGGCCGATGCGGCATTCTGGAACGCCTCGGTCGAACCCTTGCCGTCCACGGCGAAAATGCTTGCCGTGTTGTGTATGTTGCGGCGCGTGGCTGCCGAAGCCTCGACAGGGTAGGTTATGGTACCTACGACGGCGAACTTTTTGGGAGCATCGGCGCGCGTAACCTTGATTATCTGTATGGCGTTACCCATCGTGGTCTTGATGATGTCACCCTTTTTTGCATCCGCAAGCTGGTCGGCCATCTCGGTTGCGAAGCCCGAGAAGGGCATGACACCAACCTCGCCGCCGTTCTGTGCCGTTGCGGCGTAGGTCGAATATTTGGCAGCCGCCTCGGCGAAGTCGGCACCGTTCTGCAGTGCGGTGTAGAGGCTGTCTGCCAGAGCCGAATCCTGTGCCGCGAGGACGATGTGGCTCAAACCGATAGAATCGGGTGCCATCTTGGTGGCCACGGCACGTGACATTACCCACTCGTTGGCCTTGAGTACGGGGCCGTACTGTCCGCCGTCGAGTATTACGGCCTCATCCTCGCCGAGCTGCGATGCCGAAACATAGTGGTCGGCGATGGTGCCCTTGATGTTCTTGCGTACGAAGGCGCGTACGTCATCGGCTGCGGCGAACTCCTCGCCTGCGGCGCGTACCTCCTTCTCGATGGCAAGCATGTCGTCATCGGTGGGGTTGACCTCGAATACGACGTACGATATCGTACGGTGGGGCTGCTGCGTGTACGAGTTCTTATGCTCGTCGTAGTACTTCTGTATCTCGGCCTGCGACACCTTTACGAGCGAGTCGGCGATGGTGTTGTACTTGAGCATGACGTAGCGGCCCGAACGGCTCTCGTTGGCTGCCTTGACACCGTTCTCGACCTCCAGTGCATTGGGGTAGATGCCGGCGCGTACAAGACCCAGGTACTTCGACATCATGCGGTCGAGCGTGGCCTGTGAGTTGAGATATGACCAGAATGACTGATATTGGGGATTGGCGCTCATCTGCGAGAGGAACGAGCTGATCGTCTCGGGACGGTACTCGCCCGTCTGCGGGTCTGCAAAAGCGCTGTAATATACCTGTGATACATGCTCGCCGCTGAGCATCGACATGCGCTCGGCCTCGCTTACCTCGATGCCCATCTTGTCGAATCCGGGCAGAAGCATGTGCTTGGCAATGAGTCCCTGCCATGCGGCGTTTGCCATGGCGTCGGCCTGCTGTTCGTCGGCCTCCGAGCCGCCGTTGTTGGCCTTGACGGTCTCGTACTCGTTCAGGTACTCCGAATAACGGATCTTGTCACCGTTGATAACACCGACCTTGGGATCGTTGTTCGAGAATCCCATGTCGGTTCTCAGAGAGAAGATGAATGCCAAAAGCGCAAGTGCTATGATTACCGAAAGCACTACGCCGAATTTGGTCCTTAAAGTGTTTAAACTCGCCATAATTGTATGTAGTTACTTATATTTTTTGTTCGTTTTGAGCCACCAAAGATAATAAAATAATTCCTATTGCTCATATTATTGGAGGATATTTTGTTACATCTTTTTCACCCGTGCGAGTTCGACCCTTGCGCGTGTCGAGCGCAGGATGTGTATCTCGAGTCCGTTGTCGATGAGCGTCTCGCCCGCGGCGGGGATGCCTTCGTACTTGCGGATGATGTACCCGGCCAGCGTGTCGTATTCGTCGCTCTCCTCGATGCCCAGATCATAATGCTCGTTGAGATACTCCACCTCGAGGCGGCACGAGAAGATATACTCGCCTTCGGCAACCTTTTTCTCGATCGTACGCTGCACGTCGTGTTCGTCCTCGATGTCGCCGAAAATCTCCTCCAGCACATCCTCGAGGGATATGATGCCGGCCGTACCCCCGAATTCGTCGATTACGACCGCCACGCTCGATTTCTGCTTGATGAAGGTCTGCAGCATGTTCTGCAGCGGCAGCGTCTCGGCCACGCAGCTGACCTTCTTCAGCACCTCCTCTATCGTGGCCGGCTTTTCGAAGAGGCTCTTCGAATTGACGTATCCGATTATGTTGTCGATACTGTCGCGCCATACGAAGATGCGCGAGAAGTTCGATTCGATGAAACGCTGCGTCAGTTGCTCGATCGTCGTGTCGTCTATGTCCACGGCCTCGACATCCACTCGCGAGACCATGCAGTCGCGTACGCGCAGGTCGGCGAAGTCGAGTGCGTTCTGGAACATCTTGATCTCGTCCTCTTCCTCCTGCTGCGGCTCTACGGTCTCGGCATCCATAAGGTTTACCAGATCTTCACGGTTGAACGATGCCGCCATGTCGGTCTTGACGGCCTTGTGTCCGAAGAGCCGCAGTATGCCGTATGAGAGCCATGTGGTGAAGATGGCGATGGGGTAGAGCAGCAGGTAGAAGAAGAATATGACGGGATAAAGCGTCGAATAGTAGAAGTTGGGATTGTTCTTGACGATCGACTTGGGCAGGAACTCGCCGCAGAAGAGGATGATGATGGTCGATATGACGGTTTCGATTATGACCGAGCCGTTCAGGGCGATGGACTCCCATCCGGCCGCCTGCGCCAGGAGCCGCAATACCGTCGACATGCAGAGCGAATAGATGACCAGACAGATGTTGTTCCCCACGAGAATGGTGGTTATGTACTGCCCGGGGTGTCTCTCGAAGAGCCCCGCCACCATATCGAAGAAACGGCTCTGCTTGCGCCCGATCTCCACCATCAGGCGGTTCTTGCTCAGGAACGCTATCTCCATGCCGGAAAAGAAGGCCGACAGCGTGAGCATGATGGCGATTATAATGACTGAATTGATTAGTTCTGCGGAGTACATGGTCCATTAGTGTTTATCTCAACGTGAACTCTCTGTGACGGGATTTTCGCCCTCCCGTTGCGGCGCGGCATCTCCTGCCGTGGTGTCGGGCAAAGGCCGCCGCTCTGTCGCTCGCATTGACGGTCTGTCCGGTTCTCTTCTGGGCGTGAGCCGCCTGCGCATGGAGTCGTGGGCGCCGATTCTCTTCGCCGCATCAGTCCTCTCCGTGCCGGTCCGTACGTTCGTGTCACTCTTCCCGGTGGGCTCCTGTGCGGCCGAAGGCCGTGTTGCCGTCGAATCCGTCTCCTCCATGGTGAAGTAGGTGACGCCCTTGATTTTGCGGTAACGCCACTCTTTCATGCTCTCGTCCGACTCGAATCCCTCGCAATATGTCACCTCGTCCCCGTCGACGATCTTCGAGTCGACATTGGAGTATATTTTTTTTGTGGCCTGGTTCCAGAACAGCTGCGAGGTATATAGCTGTTTGCCGTCGGCCTTTATTACGACGACGTCACCCTTGGCCTCCCACAGACGCCGGTTCTCGTAGAATATGGCGTAGTTGGCCGTGAGTACGGCATCCTGCATCGCGAGCGAGTCGTTCGTGAAGGTGGTTATCCTTATTCCCTTGCGGAACTCCCTGTATGGGTCTCGCGCCAGTTGATATCCCTCGATGAGAGGCGTCTCGAAGTGGTACGACTTGCGTCCGTTCTCCGACATGACGATCGACATGTTTTCGCTGTATTCGGTCATCATGCGTTCGTTGTTCGTCTCCTCCTCCACGGTTTTTTTTGCGTCGCATGAGAATAGCAAGATAGCACTCCCTGTAAAAGAGAGTGCTACCGCTATATACTTTTTCAGTGACGCTGTCTTCATGCAGCTCCGTTATCTGTAACGTACCGTAGTGTTGACACCGTTGGCATATCCGTGGCTTACGGTGTAACGCGATCCCTCCGACAACTCGGCGAAGAAGCACTCCTCCTTTGTGGGGAATCCCTGACGGTAGTTCGACATGAGCGACTGTGCGGCCTTCTGGATGTCGGGCTCGTTGCCGAGCAGCGATACGGCCTGGCTCATGGCGTCATATGCGGCCCAGTAGCATGCCAGGCACTGGAACTCCGAGCAGTTGGCCGAAGCGGCGTAGCACTGTCCGAGGATGAAGTACGAATAACCGTTCTCGGGGTTGAGGTTCTTGATCTGGTTTGCGGCGTCAATAGACTTGGCGTAATCCTTGGTGCTGATTCCGATCATGCCGATACGTACATAGAGCTTCTCCTTCTCTGCGGGGTCGGTCTCTACCGAGAGAGCCTCCTCGAGATACTTGAGGGCCTTGTCATACTCCTGACGGTTCTGGAATCCCTGTGCAAGGAAGAGCGCGGTCTCCGACGAGGGCTTTATCGAGTAAAACTTCTCTGCCGTCTGGAAGAAGAAGTCGCTGTCGCAGTTTGCACGAGACATGAGCGATACGGCCTGCGAGAGGAGAGCCTCATCGTCGGGAGCCTCGGCCAGGCGCTTTGCAAAGAGAGCCTCGAGGTTCTCGCAGCTTGCGGCACCGCTGGCACCGAAGGCCGAGTCAAACTGCTCCTTGAGCGCTGCGGCATCCTCACCGGCCTTCTCGAAGGCGGGGCTGAAGCGGTCGTAATCGGCGATTACGGCGTCGGCGCTTACCAGGTCGTTCTTATAGTCGTCGCATACGGCGCTGAAATAGATGGCTACAAGCTCGAGATCGGGCGTGCCGTTCTTCTCCTCGCTTGCGGCGATGGCCTCGTTGAAGAGCTTGCGGATGCCCTCACGGTCATCGGGACGATAGGTCATCAGCTCGCGGGCCTTGCGGTCGAGGATATATGCCTTGCCGTAGGTCGAGTGGTTGCCGAAGTTCTCCAGACGGATGTCGTAGAGCAACAGCAGCGAGTCGATGTATATATCCTTCTCTTCGGCCGTCTCGGCACGGTTGATCTTGTTCTTGTAGAGCTTTATACCGTTGGTGTAGATATTCTGTGACGCTTTGGGACACTTCTCGAGCAGTGACTGGAGGTACTTGGCTGCAAGGTTGTAGTTACGATTGTCGACAGCCTCCTTCATGAACTGGTTGTCGAGCATGTTCTGCTTGCGCTCGTCGGCCGTCTCTCCCCAAATGGCGTACTTTGGATCGTCGAAGTTGACCTGAGCCGTCGCCGACAGCCCCACTACAGCGAAAGCCGCGGCAAGAATGAGTTTGAAACTTTTCATGTAATCTAAGGTTTATTAGTTTTTGAATATGTTGTTTGTCATTATAGTAACGTCTCGTATCCTTAAATTTAGTACATGTTTTGCACCATATTTAACCCTTTTATCCTCGTAATTGTCCTTTTGTTCGTTTAGCCTCTTCCCCTCGGGCGGCATGGCTATCGTTTTTTTGCCGCTTGCCATTTGTCCTTTTGCCGGTAGCCTATTGTGTCCGGGCCTGCTGGTGTCCCTGTCTGCCGGACTCTGCCCCCCCCCTGGTGTTTTGTGGCTTTCAGGCCTTGCGGAGTGTCACTTCCGCCCCTGCATGCTTGGGATGCGTGTGGCGGAGTGTTGTTTTATTTGAACTTGTAGCGTCTGAACCAGTCATCCTCACCGAAGAGCGATATGCCGAGCGAGAACTTGTAGTATCTGTTCTTGACCAGGCCAACGATATTGTCGTCGACGGTGATCTTGTTCTTAACTGGGTTGCGCATGCCGAACTCAAATCCCACGTCTACCGACGAACGTCCGAAGAGCCTTACGGGCAGGCCGAAACCGGCTGTTACGGCCATCTGGCGCACGGCGCTGCCGCCGAATGTCTGGTAATAGTCTCCGTAACGGAATCCCAGACGGTAAGCCACGCGGTTGAGATAATTTCGCGTATCGATGGGTTTCGGCGTTATCTCGAATCCGACGCGTACGGTGTTCGTGTTGTGGTATGCGACTATGACGCCTTTGCCGGTATCTCCGCTCTCGAGGAACGAGGAGTTCTCGTTACCCCAGTTCTGGTATACGTAGTCGATACCCATACGCAGGCCTATTGCCTGGTAGAATACTCCTGCGGCGATCTGCTGCGGCAGGCGCAGCGGGAGCGAGTTGTCCTCCTCGTTTCGCACGGTCGAGGTGAGCAGATTGTCGATATAGACGTACTTGACGGTTTTCGGGCCGAGTTTTCCGCCTATGTCGTATGTTGCGCCGAAGGTGAGTGCGCGGCGTTCGTTGAGGATAGCGTTCCACTGCACGCCGAACTGTGCCTTTATGCGCGACACGTCGTATGTATCTATACCCGTCGTCGTCGAATACTCGCCGCTGCCGGTGATGATGTCTGTGGGCACGGCCTTGTAGTTGCGGGTTATGTTACCCCAATAGTATTGCATTGCAGCGCCGATCGAGAAGTTCTTGAATGGGGTCCATCCCACTCCGGCCTTGATCTCGGTGACATCGCCGTCGCCGTAATACTGGTATTGGGCCCGGCCGAGGTTGCCGGCCACCCCCGACGACATTTCGTCGCTGTGCATGTTGTATCCGACGTTGCTGTATGGCGTAAGGTTGAACCCGAATCCGAGGCCCTTTGCGAGGGGCATCTGGAATGCTATCTCGTGGAAGTTTATCGAGTTGTACGCTGTCCGGGCCGTAGTCTGCTGTGTGCCGTATTTTGTTTGCGAGTTACGGAAGTGTCCTGCCTCGACGCCGAACTCGAAGAGGAAACTCTTCTGCATGGTTTGGCTGTATGCCGCCGGGTTCAGTACGTTTACGCTGTTTGTGGAGCGCATGGCCACGCCGACGCCTCCCATCGAGCGCATGCTTGTGGTTCCGGGTGTGGCCAGCTCGCCCAGACCGTACATCGAGTAGGGTGAGAAGGTATTGATGCTGCTGGTCAGCGTTTGAGCCGCAGCCAGCGACGGCAATGCCAGTGAGATAGTAGTTATGACCTTAAATATCCGCTTGTTCAGTTGCATTGTAATCCAAAATTCTATTCAATCCGCAAATCACCAACTCGCATTTTGCAAATATCGCGTTTTTAATTCTTTTCACAAAGTATTTTGCGTCTCCGCCCGTAAAAATTATGGATAATTTTACATTTTCGCGTGCGAGCGCAGCCATATATCCCTCGATTTCGTATGTTATTCCCTGCATTACACCCTGCCGGATGGCGTCGTCGGTGCATCGTGCCGGGAAGCATACCTCGTCCGTAGGGGAGCATTCTGGCAGGCGTGACGTATAGTCGTGCAGCGCGCGGAACCGGGTGCGCATGCCGGGCGATATGTTGCCGCCACGGAATGCTCCGCCGCTCACGAGGTCTATCGTTATGGCGGTGCCGAAGTCCACTATCAGGTAGTCGCCGCGGCCGAATACGGCTTCGGCGCCTACTGCGGCGGCTATGCGGTCCGCGCCCAGCGTACGGGGCGTAAGGTAGTCCTTGCCTATGGGCACGGGGGTGTCGGGTGTCATCTCGAGAACCTCCAGCCCGTTGTGCCGCAGCCGCTCTATAACCATGCCGGCGCCCTTCCCCGTCGATGCCACTATCGCCCGGCTTATGCCGTAACGAGCCGTCAGGGGCTCAACGTCCACCTCCGCCGCCGACGGGAACGTGAGCAGCGAGACCACCGTCGTACCCTCTACCGCCGCCGCCTTGACCTGCGAGTTGCCTATGTCCACAACCAGATTCATACGCAGCTGCTATAAACTCTTCAGTACGGTTACGGCCTCACCGACATTCATTACCCTTCTAACGGTCATTGCGAGACGATTATTGTGCTGTTTCAATACAAATCTGTCGGGCTGCGCCGTGATGCGCCGCAGCAGCGTCATGAAGGTATCGCTCTTGTAGTAGGGCGAGTTCTGCTCGCCGACGAAGTGTACTATCATGAGCCCGTTCTTCACCTTTACGCGCTCCATTCCCAAACGCACGGCCTCCCAGCGCAGCCGCACCACGTTGAGCAGTTCGACGGCAGCCTCGGGCAACTGCCCGAAGCGGTCGGTGAGACGGTCGCGGAAGGCGATGAGATCCTCTTCGCGCCGTATCGAGTCGAGTTCGCGGTAGAGCCGCAGCTTCTCGGCCGGCTGACGCACGTAGTCGTCGGGCAGTTCGGCCAGCATGTCGATCTCGATGGTCGAATCGTCGATGTACGTGTCGTTCTTCACCGTCTCGGCCTCCGTTTCGGTGAGCCCCGCCACGTCGAGACCCTCGGCGCGCAACTCGGCTATGGCCTGCCGCATGATCTTCTGATATGTCTCGATGCCTATGTCGGCGATGAAGCCGCTCTGTTCGGCGCCGAGCAGGTTGCCAGCACCTCGTATGTCGAGGTCCTGCATGGCGATGTTGAAGCCCGATCCGAGGTCCGAAAACTCCTCTATGGCGCGCAGACGCCTCCGCGCATCCCCCGTGAGCATCTCCTCGGGCGGCGTGAGCAGGTAGCAGTAGGCCTTGCGGTTGCTGCGCCCGACACGGCCGCGCAGCTGGTGCAGGTCGCTCAACCCGTAATAGTGCGCGTTGTTGATTATTATGGTGTTGGCGTTGGGTATGTCTATGCCGTTCTCGATGATGGTGGTGGCCACCAGCACGTCGAACTCGCCGTAGATGAAGTCCATGATGAGCTTCTCGAGCTGCTCCGATGGCATCTTGCCGTGTCCCGTGGCCACGCGTGCCTCGGGGCAGAGACGTGTGATGAGTCCCTGCAGTGTGGCCAGGTCCTCCACGCGGTTGTTTACGAAATATACCTGCCCGCCGCGCGCGAGCTCCTCCTCGATGGCGTCGCGTATGATATCCTCCGAGAAGATGTGCGACTCGGTGATTATGGGCTGGCGGTTTGGCGGCGGCGTGGAGATGACCGACAGGTCGCGCGAACCCATCAGCGAGAACTGCAGCGTGCGCGGGATGGGCGTTGCCGTGAGCGTCAGCGTGTCGACGTTTACGCTCATCTGGCAGAGCTTCTCCTTGGCGGCCACGCCGAACTTCTGCTCCTCGTCGATGATGAGCAGGCCGAGGTCGTGGAAGCGGATCTGCTTGCCGAGGATCTTATGCGTGCCTATGAGTATGTCGATCTTGCCCGCGGCCAGATCCTCCGCAATCTCACGCGTCTGCTTGGCGCTCTTCGAGCGGTTGAGGTACTCTATGCGTACGGGGAAGTCGCGCAGACGCTCCATGAACGAACGGTAGTGCTGCAGGGCGAGGATCGTCGTGGGCACCAGCACCGCCACCTGCTTGCCGTCGACGGCGGCCTTGAAGGCGGCGCGTATGGCCACCTCGGTCTTGCCGAAGCCGACATCGCCGCACACGAGACGGTCCATCGGCTGCGGTGACTCCATATCCTTTTTCACGGCCTCGATGGCACTCTGCTGGTCGGGTGTCTCCTCCCATTGGAACGACGCCTCCATCTCGTTCTGAAGATAGCTGTCGGGTGAGAAGGCGAAACCCTTGCTCGCCTTGCGTTTGGCGTAGAGGGCGATGAGCTCGCGCGATATGTCCTTGACGGCCTTTTTCGTGGCATTCTTGAGCTTTTGCCATGCGCCGTTGCCGAGCTTGTATATTTTCGGGGGTTCGCCGTCGCCGCTCTTGTAGCGCGATATGCGGTGCAGCGAGTGTACATTGACGAAGAGGACGTCATTGTCCTTGTAGACGAGTTTTATGGCCTCGTGGACCTTGCCGTTCTCGTTGATCTTCACCAGTCCGCCGAAACGCCCCACGCCGTGGTCCATATGCACTACGTAATCGCCCATCTTCAGTGCGTTGAGCTCCGCCACGGTCATCTGCTCGTCGCGTTTTATCTCGCCGTTTATGCGGTGGCGGTGGTAACGGTCGAATATCTGGTGGTCGGTGTAGAGGCACACCTTCAGCGTGTGGTCGACAAAACCCTCGTGCAGCGTGACGGGGATTGCCTCGATTCTGATATCCGAGTGGCCCGTCTGGTGGAAGATGTTGTCCAGACGCTCTATCTGCGCCTTGTTTTCCGAGAGGATATACGTCGTGTACCCTTTGGCGGCCGAGGCGGACATGTCGTCGGCCAGCACGTCGAACTTCTTGTTGAACTTGGGCTGTGGCGAGGTGGAAAACCGCACGGTGGCCTCGGCAGCGCGCTCCTTGAGGCTGTCGCGCAGCGTGTAGAGACGGTTTTGCCGCATGTCCTCCATAAGCAGGTTGCGGCTGGTCATGACGGTGTCTATGCGTGATGGCTCCTCCATCTCCGTGAGCAGGCGGCGGCGCAGGTCGTTTACGCGCCGCATGACATAGTCGGCATCGTAAAACCAGTATGTGGCCTGGCCGGCAAAGCGGACGAGCGAGATCTTCTCGGGCGATGCCGAGTTGAGGTTGGGGATGATCTCCGCCTGTGGCACCTTGTCGTTGGAGAGCTGGCTCGATATGTTGAACAGACGTATCGAGTCGATCGTGTCGCCGAAGAAGTCGATACGGTAGGGGCGGCTTTCGGAGTAGGAGAAGACGTCGAGGATACCTCCGCGCAGCGAGTACTGTCCCGGTTCGTAGACGAAGTCCACCTGGGTGAAGCCCCGATCCACGAGCTGCTCCTCCACCTGCGTCATCTGCACGGTGTCTCCCACCGCAAGGCGCAGGCTGCGGTCGGTGAGCGTGGCGGCATCGGCCACGCGTTCGGCCAGAGCCTCGGGATAGGTGCATACGACGATGTACGGGGTGTCGCGGCGGCGTATGGCGTTGAGCGTGTTGGTGCGCTGTACGAGGCCCTGTGCATCCTCCTTGCCGTAAAGGATCGATTTCTTGTACGAGGTGGGGAAGAAGTGGACGTTGTTCTCGTCGAGCAGCGTGTAGAAGTCGTTGAGCATGTATGCCGCGGCGTCGCGGTCCTCGGCCACGAAGACGTGCAGTCCGCCGCGGGCCCGTATCAGGGTAGCCGAATAGAGCGACAGGGCCCCGCCGACCAGATCTTCGAGGTGGACGGTGAGACTCTTGTCGTCGTAAAGCGACAATATGCGCCGGAACGGTTCCGAAGCGCCGATTCGCTGCATGATATTGTCTATACTCTCCAAAGCGACCTGTTATGATCTTTCGTACCGGCGCTGCGGCCGGTATCCGCGAAGGGATATCTTCTGCTGTCCGGATTTGTCGGTTTTTACTCTATGAGCGGGGCGCCGTTGCGGCCGAGGTACTTGATGTCGACCATGCCCTGGCTCTGATCCGACACCACGTCGATCCACGTGCGGTATTTGAACATCCATCGGTTGCGCAGCGAGAGCAGCCCGTGGCATATGTACGAGGCCACATAGGGGCTTACGCGCAGCCGCACGTATTTCACGCCGCGATCCTCCGTAAGGAACTGTATCTGGTTCTCGATCTTGCGCTCGAGCAGTATCGTAGGTTCGATCCTGCCCGTGCCGTTGCATGTGGGGCAGACATCCGTAACCTCCTCCACGGCCACCGGGCGCACCCTCTGGCGCGTGATCTGCATAAGCCCGAACTTCGTGAGCGGCAGGATGGTGTGCTTGGCCTTGTCCGTAGCCATGAGTTTGGTCATCTCCTCCAGGAGCAGCTGTCGGTTCTGCGCCTTGTGCAGGTCGATGAAGTCGATGATGACGATACCGCCCAGGTCGCGCAGGCGCAGTTGCCGTGCGATCTCCTTGGCGGCAGCCATGTTGACCTCCATGGCCGTCTGTTCCTGATTGACCTCGGCCTTGGTGCGGTTGCCCGAGTTGACGTCGATGACGTTCATGGCCTCCGTATGCTCGATGATGAGATATGCGCCGCGCTTGAGTGACACATACTTGGCGAACAGCGACTTGATCTGCTTCGAGATGTCGAAGTTGTCGAATATGGGCACCGAGCCGCGGTAGAGTTTGACAATCTTTTCGAGTTGCGGGTCTATTACCTTGATGTAGTCCTTTATTTCGCGATACAGCGTTTCGTCGTCTACGGTGATCTGTGAAAAAGTCGAATTGAGCGAGTCTCGTATGATGGTATTGGCGCGGTTCATCTCGCTCATGAGCAGCGCGGGGGCTTGGCTCTTGCGGATGTTGCCGACGGCATTGTTCCAGCGCTCCAGCAGGGAGCGTATGTCTTGCTCGATATCGGCGTCGTGGGCCTCGGCGGCCGCGGTGCGTATTATGACGCCGAAGTTCTTGGGAAGGATCCCGGCAGCGATCTGACGGAGTCGTTTCTTTGTTTCGGCCGAGCGTATCTTCTGTGAGATGAATATCTTCGAGGTGAACGGCACCAGCACCACGTTGCGTCCGGCGAGCGATATGTCGGCCGTGAGCCTTGGCCCCTTGGTGGAGATAGCCTCCTTTGCAATCTGCACCATCACGGTCTGTCCGACCTGAAGATATGAGGCGAGTTTGCCTGATTTTTCGATGTTGGGTTCGAGCTTCATGGTCTCGACCCGAATGCCTCGTTTACCGGGTTGTCTGCTGTTGACGACCTTTTGCAGCGAGGCGAACTGACTGCCCAAATCGAGATAGTGGATGAATGCGTCCTTTTCGTGCCCGATGTTGACGAATGCGGCGTTCAATCCGGGCATTATTTTTCGGACCTTGCCCAGATATATGTCCCCTACAGCGAATCCCGATTGGCTCTGTTCCTTGTTGAGTTCGACCAGCACCTTGTCTTCACAGAGGGCGATAGAGATCTCTTTCGGGGTGACGTTTATTACTAGTTCTCGATTCATTAAAGTTAAGAGGATAACGATTTTATTTCATCAAAAATAGGTAAAGCTAAAGGGCGTTAGAAAAAGAAGACCCTTTAGCTTTTAATATACCTATTTGCTAACGCAACTGAATACCGGTCGAATAAGAATTACTTTTTCTTATGACGGTTCTTGCGAAGACGCTTTTTGCGCTTGTGCGTAGCCATCTTGTGACGCTTGTGCTTCTTTCCGTTTGGCATAGTTATAATGATTTAGTGAGAAAATTCTCTGTCCTGTCGTCAATTACTTAACCTTTGCAACAAAACTCTTTGAGGGTTTGAAAGCGGGGATATTGTGCTCGGGAATGGTGATGGTCGTATTCTTTGAGATATTGCGAGCCACCTTCTGGGCGCGTTTCTTGATTATGAAGCTTCCGAATCCGCGAAGATATACGTTGTTGTTGTCGATGAGAGAGTTCTTAACGTTCTCCATGAACGCCTCGACAATGGTCTGAACCAATACCTTTTCTACGCCGGTACTTTTGGCAATCTCATTTACGATATCAGCCTTAGTCATAGCAATTAGTTATTTGTAATTTAACATTTGGTTACTTTGTGTCTGCAAATGTACTACATTTTTAATGATAATCAAATTAATGTAAGGGTTTTTTTTTCGTAAAGCTGCCCCATGGACCCGATCCGAACAAAAACCTTGCAGAAGCGTTGCGGCGGCCTACGGCATTTGGTTGAAAGCGGCAGCCAGACCCTCGACGGCGTTGTCGAGTCCGCCCTGTATTTTGCCGCCTATCATCATGCGCAGCATCATGTTCAGATCGGCGTGCAGCACCAGGCGGATGCGCGTGTCGTTGTCCGACACCTGATGCAATTGTATCCAGAATGCGAAGTCCACGGGCAGGCCGCCTTCGCCGTCTGCCGTGATCTTGACATGGCGGTTTTCGGCACGTTCGGCTATGCGGAGTTTCAATGTGAAACCTTTTACCTTGAACGAGCATGTGTCTTCGGTGGCGGACCACTCCTCGACCCTGTCTTTAAGGGCGGGCGTCAGCATGTCGAAACTGCTGATGAAGGGGTATATGTATGCAGCGGGTTTGAATATCTGCTGCTGCTTCGATTCGTACTTTTCGAGTGACATTGTGCTGTGTGTTGCGTAATATTCTAATTGTCGGGCGCAAAGATACATAAAAAAGTACAATGTGGTTCGTATATGGCGGCGATCCTCCGATTTTTATCTCGAATATGCCGTCGGCGGGGGCCGGGAGGCATTATAATTTGAAACGGGGCCGCCTTTTCGGGGCTCATGCGGCTTGTTGGAGACGGAGACGTGACGGATAATATAAAAAAGGAGATGGGCGGAAAAATTTTCCGCCCATCTCCTTTTTATTTATTCAGGCATCTGCGCGTGTACACTGCCGGACGGCCGCGTTGACGGCGTCGGTTCTCGCCCTCTATTTTGCACTTGTGGGGCGCGCCTGCGGCGCGGCGCCGAACTCCTTGTTGGGGGTGGCGCCCATTACGAAGCGCAGCTCCCCGCCCGCCATGATCTCATCGTAGGTGATATACGACTTGTCGTACGGCTCTCCGTTGAGCGTGGCCGACTGTATGTAGATGTTCGTATCGCTGTTGCCTTCGGCCGTTACGGTGAAGGTACGGCCGTTCTCCAGCTCCACCGTCAGACGCGGGAAGAGCGGCGACCCGAATACGAAGACTCCGTTCGAGGGGTTGACCTGATAGAATCCCATGGCCGACATTATGTACCAGGCGGACATCTGGCCGCAGTCCTCGTTGCCTATGATGCCGTCCGGTTGGTCAGTATAGAATTCGCGGTCGATGTAGCGCACCTTCTCTGCCGTTTTCCACTGCTGGCCCGCATAGGGGTAGAGATATGCCACGTGGTGGCTCGGCTCGTTGCCGTGGGCATATTGGCCGATCAGGCCGCTGATGTCGCTCGAGGCTTCGGCGCCCATGTCGCCCTCGACCGTGAAGAGCGAGTCGAGCTTGGTGACGAAGGCCTCGTCGCCGCCCATCAGGTCGATGAGCCCTTCGGGGTGCTGCGGCACGAAGAAGGTGTACTGCCATCCCGTGCCCTCGGTGAAGTCGCCCACGCCGTGTACCGACCTGAAGGGATCGTATGGCGTGCGCCACGTGCCGTCGTCCATCTTCGGGCGTATGTAGTTGAGCGTACGGTCGAAGTACTGCTCGTAAGCGTGGCCGCGGCGCATGTACTCCTCATACAGGTCGTTGCGTCCCATCTGCTTTGCCATGAGGGCCGTACCCCAGTCGTCGGCGGCATACTCCATGGCGATGGATGTCGCCTCGTGGACCTTGTCGCAGGGGATGTATCCCTTCTCGAGCAGGTAGGGAATGCCGTTCTGACGGGGATTCGTCGCAGTGGATACCATCGCCTCGAGAGCCTTGTCGGCATCATATCCGCGGATACCCTTGAGGTAGGCATCGGCGATGATGGGCACCGAACTGTAGCCCGGCATGCAGTTGGTCTCGCCGCCCACGAGCGTCCAGATGGGCAGCTTGCCCTGCTCGTCGTACACGCTCAGGAACGAGCGCACGATATTGTCCACCATCGATGGCGAGAGTATCGTGAGCAGCGGGTTGAGCGTGCGGTAGGTATCCCACAGCGAGAAGCACGAGTAGTTGGTCCAGCCGTCGGCCGTGCGCACCTTGTCGTCGATGCCGCGGTATTCGCCGTTGACGTCGCAGTAGATCGTGGGGGCGATCATGGCATGGTAGATGGCCGTGTAGAATATCTTCTCGGTGCGAGGATCGCCGCCCTCGACCTTTATCTGTGCCAGGCGGTCGTTCCATTTCTTCGCTGCCGCCGCCTCGACCTTGCCGAATCGGAATCCGTCCGTCTCGGCATCCATGTTCATGCGGGCGTTCTGGCAGCTGACGGACGAGATGGCCACACGCAGCGACACCTCCGCGGGATCGCCTTCGAATGAGACGACGCCCTTCACGCCGCGGCCCGTAAGGCTCTCGCCGTTGCCCGATGCGGGCGTGTCGCCCTCGAAGAGCGCCAGCGACGATACGGGCTGTTCGGTACGGATGCAGAAATAGACCTTGTGGCGGGGGCTCCAGCCACGCGAGAACCGGTATCCTTCGATGGTGTTCCCGTCGACCTTTGTCAGGCATGTCTCGTATGCCGTGTCTCCGTTGCCCTCCTGGAGGTTTATCAGAAGCCGCGGGGTCTCGCCTGCGGGATAGGTGTAGCGGTGAAGGGCCACGCGCTCGGTCGCCGTGAGTTCCACCTGCACGCCGTTGTCCATCTTCAGGGCGTAGTATCCGGGCCGTACGCTTTCGTTGTCATGCGAGTAGTACGACGAGCAGGATCCCGTGATGTCGTTCTGCTCTCCGCGGGCCGTGCGCACCTCGCCCGTGAAGGGCATGAGGAGTATGTCACCGAGGTCGGCGCATCCCGTGCCGCTCAGATGGGTGTGCGAGAAACCTATGACGATACTGTCCGAGTGGTGGTATCCCGAACACCAGTCCCAGCCCTTGTGTATGTTCTGCGGTCCGACCTGTATCATGCCGTTGGGGACGTTCGCCCCGACGAATACATGTCCGTGGCCTCCCGATCCGATGTAAGGATCTACCTTGGCCGTATAGTCCGTGCCGCCGCAGGCCGTAATGGCTATGGCCGCTATTGCTGCGAATGTTGTTGCTATGGGTTTCATCTCCGATACGGTTTATTTCCTTTCATTCGAGAACGAGTAGGGGCGGTCGTCCTTCGCCGTGCCGCGTCTGGTATTGGGCTTGTCGGTCATCTTGACCTCGATGGTGCCGCCATTCATTATCTGCTCGTGCGTAAGGTAGTTTTTGGTGTATCGCCTGCCGTCGACCTTCATCTCGTCGATGTAGCGGTTGTCGGCGCTGTTGTCGGGGGCGTCGATCTCGAGGGTCTTGCCGTTCTCGAGGTGCAGCACGGCCTTCTTGAACAGCGGCGCGCCCATGATGTACTGGTCCGTGCCCGGGCATACGGGGTAGAATCCCAGTGCCGAGAATACATACCAGGCCGAGGTCTGGCCGTTGTCCTCGTCGCCGCAGTAGCCGTCGGGCGTGGCCGAATAGAGACGGTTCATCACCTCGCGCAGCCAGTATTGTGCCTTCCACGGCTGCCCGGCATAGTCGTACAGATATATCATGTGCTGTATGGGCTGGTTGCCGTGGGCGTAGTTGCCCATGTTCATGACGGTCATCTCGCGGATCTCGTGTATGGTGCCTCCGTAGTAGCTGTCGTCGTATGCGGGCGGCACGATGAAGACCGAGTCGAGCATGGCGACGAACTCGTCGTCACCGCCCATAAGGTCGATGAGACCCTGCGGATCGTGGAACACCGACCACGTGTAGTGCCAGCTGTTGCCCTCGGTGAAGGCGTCGCCCCACTTGAGCGGCGAGAAGGGTTTCATGAACTCCCCGTTCTCGTTGCGGCCGCGCATGAGGCGGGTCTCGGGGTCGAAGACGTTGCGGTAGTTCATGGCGCGCTTGGCATACAGGTCCGTCTCCTGCTGCGGGCGGCCGAGAGCCTTGGCCATGCGGTAGATGCACCAGTCGTTGTATGCGTATTCGAGCGTGCGGGCCACGTTCTCGTTTATGTTCACGTCATAGGGGACATATCCCAGTTCGTTGTAGTACTGGTATCCCAGGCGTCCCGTCGAGCTTATGCGCGGGTGTACGTTGTTGGCGCCGTGCACGAGCCCCTCGAAGAGCGTCTCCGTATCCTCGACCCTGACACCCTTGAGATAGGCGTCTGCGAGCACCGAGGCCGAGTTGTTGCCTATCATGCAGCCGCGGTGGCCGGGGCTGGCCCACTCGGGGAAGAAGCCGCTCTCGCGGTAGACGTTCAGAAGGCCCTCCTGCATCTTGAGGTTCTCCGACGGATAGAGCATGTTGAGCAGCGGGAAGAGGCAGCGGAAGGTGTCCCAGAAACCGGTGCCCGTATAGTAGTATCCCTTCTCCACGGTACCCTTTTCGGGGCTGTAGTGGAGTATCTCGCCCGAGTCGCTCACCTCGTAGAACTTGTGCGGGAAGAGTGTCGAACGGTAGAGGCATGAGTAGAAGGTGCGCGTCTGGTCGAGGTCGCCGCCGCTGATCTCTATGCGGCCGAGCACCTCGTTCCACGCCTTGCGGCCCTTCTCCGCCACCTGTTCGAGCGTGTCGTCACCCAACTCCTTGAGGTTTGTAAGCGCCTGCTCGGGGCTTATGAACGACGAGGCCACGCGGGCATGCACCTTTTCGCCCTTGTGTGTGGCGAAGCCTATGATGGCACCGGCATGTCCGGCCTGCTGCGTGAGTTCACCCTCCTTGATATCGCCGTCGGCGACGGTGGCCGTGTATTCGAACGGCTTGTCGAACTCGATGACGAAGTAGTTCTTGAAGTCGCGGGGCACGCCGCCGCTGTTGCGGGTGGTGTATCCCGTGATACGGTTGTTGGCCTTGTCTATCTCTACGGCCGAGCCGCGGTCGAAGGCGTCGATCACGACATACGAGTTATCCGAGTCGGGGAATGTGAAACGGAATATCGCGGCGCGGTCGGTCGGGGCGAACTCCGTCACCACGTCGTGCTCGGCGAGATATACCTTGTAGTAGTATGCCTTTGCCACCTCGCCCTTGTGCGAGAACCAGCTGGCACGCTTGTCCTGATCGAAGACGGGAGCGCCCACAACGGGCATTATCGAGAACTGTCCGAAGTCGTTGATCCAGGGGCTGGGCTGGTGCGTCTGCTTGAATCCGCGGATCTTGTTGTCGGTATATACATATTGCCAGCCGTTTCCCATCTTTCCCGTCTGCGGCGTCCAGAAGTTCATTCCCCACGGGCGGGCGATGGCCGGATATGTGTTTCCCGTGGAAAGCTCGAATGTCGAGAGCGTTCCGACCAGAGGGTTGACGTAGTCCACGGGCGAGAAATCGCTTTGTTGAGCCGCTGCGGGTGTTGTCGCCGCAACCATGGCGATGGCGCAGGCGAGTGCTGAAAGTGTTTTCTTGAGCATATTCGATTAGTGGTTTGTGTTGTCTGTTCCCGAGCCCCAAAATTATGAAAAAGATGTATAAAATTCAACCTTTTTACAGCCTAACTGCAAAATGAACGGCATCGCCCCACCCGTCTGGAGCGATGCCGTATGAAAGAAGCTTTGTGGGGCAGCGGCGGCGCGGCCGGCGGTCAGCCTATTTTGTTATCGATCCCTGCCATACGGTTCTGTTGCCGCAGCTGTCGGTGAGGGTGAATGACACCTCGTGGCTTGTGCCGCCCGAGATGCCCTCGGCATCGAGATAGATCGTGGCCCGTGCCTGCTTGGGCGAGTAGTCTACGGCGACCCAGCGGCCGTCGATCGAGGCCGTGTAGGAGTCTATGCCCGAGAAGTTGTCGGATATGCGGAAGGTGAGGGTGCTGCGTCCGCGGCAGTCCTCGCCATCCTTGAACAGGGGTTGTATGTCGGGAGGCGTGACATCCGCCGCCAGGCAATATGTCCCGAGTGTCGAGGTCTTTACCGTCAGCGCCCCGTCGGCGTATTTGCCGCCGACGTATGAGAGCGAGCCGTCGCTGGCGATAGAGGCCATTGTCGTGCGGCGTTGCAGGGCCTTGTCGACCGGCACGGTGAATGTTACGGCGATACTTTTGTGGAGAGGTATGCTCTTGTCAAGTACGCGGTATGCTGGAGACAGAACCTTGACGGTAGTGTCGGTATTGGGTCGTACCTCCGCGCGCTCGATATCCGATACCACCGATTCATAGAGCGTGCCGCGCGGTACGGTGACGCTGAATATGCTGTCTACACGTGCCGTGAAGTCGCTGCCGCGGCGTATGATATCGCTCTCGGGATCGATGTGCCCCTTGAAGCAGTCGCTGTCGGCTTTGCCCTCGATCTCGAAGGTGAGGGTCGATATGTTGCCGCAGTCGTCCGCCGCCTCGATCGTGACGGTGCGCCGCTCGCCCTCGGCGGCCGAGACGAGTCCGCGCCCCTCGATGACGGTGTAGAAATAGCTTGTGCCGCCTTCGAGATGCGTAAGACGTATGGCTTCGTTGCGCGACGAACGCTGGATGGGGTAGTATGACACCGAGTTGCAGTAGCGCGAAAAGTCGAACGGGAAGCCGTCGTTGCGATACTCGAATATCGGGCGGTCGTCGAGCCGCTCCGTGATGCGGTAGACCCCGTACGTGTTAGCGCAGTCGTTCTTGCGGTCCGACACCTCGATGATGAAGTACCCCTTGCGGCCGACCTTCACGGGGGCGGCCTGCGTGAGCGTATATGCCGACCGTGTGCCGGCATTGGCGTCCTTTTTCAGCGCGTATGTGCGCAGGGCGCTGTGTATGGGTATGTTGCGCACGGTGTCTACCTCCACGTAGTGCAGTTTCATCATCAGCGGGGCGATGTCGTCCTTGGGCTTGAGGACCCCCTGCTGTATGACGTTCAGTGTCTTCTGCGTGCGTGAGTCGCGTATCTCGAAGTGCAGGTGCGGTCCGCCCGACGAACCCGTATTTCCCGAGCGGGCGATCACCTCGCCGCGTTTTACGGTGAACGTGCCGGCCTTGCAGTACAGATCGACGCGGTTCTTGCGCTGTGCGTGCCGCTGCTGCCATACATAGTCGGCAATGTCCTTGCGGAACTGCGACAGGTGGCCGTAGACCGTCGTGGTGCCGTTGGGATGGGCTATGTAGAGCGCCAGTCCGTATCCCCACGGCGACATGAATATGCGTGAGACGTATCCGTCGGCGGCCGCCACAACCGGCTTGCCCTCCACGCCGTCGGTCTTGATGTCGGTGCCCGAATGGAAGTGGTTGGGACGCATCTCGCCGAAGTTGGCAGAGTAGTATTCCGCCACGTCACGCAGCGGAAATTCATAATATGTCGTATCGAGGCGCTGTGCCGCCGCCCCGACCGAGAGCCCGACGGCCGCTGCCGTCAGAACAGATCGAATGTATCCTCGTCGCATTTGTCGTTGGTTGTTTCTCGCATTATGCGGTCGACGCTCTGGCCGACCTCCTCGAAGGGGTATCCGAGCGATGCCCCGTATCGCATGAGTTTCGTCCGCAACTGATAGGACGTGTCGTATTTCGTTGTGCGCGCCTTGCGCCGGAGCCGTTCGTCGAGCCGCTCCGGCGTATCGCAGCACGCGAATATCTTCATTGCCTCGGCGACGGTCTCCTCGGCGATGCCCTTGCGGCGCAGCGCCGTGCGTATCTTGTATTCGCCCCATGCGCTGAGATTCGTCTTCTCGCGGACGAAGGTCTCGGCGTATCGTCTGTCGTCGATGAATTTTTCGTGCATAAGGCGTTGCAGCACCCCTTCGCGCTCCTGCTGTGGCACCTGCCACGAGGCCATGAGACGCATGGCGTCGCCCGACGAGCGCTCGGCCCGCGCGCACAGCCGCATGAGCGACTCCAGTGCCTGATGCGCCGTCCTGGCGCGTTTTATTTTCTTGTCTGTCGGCTGCATGTCATTCTCGGTTTTCCGAAGAGGTCGCATCGCAACTCCGTATCTGGGAATCCTTCGCTGCGGAGCATCTCGGCCGTGCGCTCGCCCCACAGCTCGTGTACCTCGAAGAGGAGCGCTCCATGCGCGGTGAGCATCCTCCGTGCCGCGCTGGCTATGGCGCGGTAGAATATCAGCGGGTCGGCATCGTCGACGAACAGCGCCCCGTGCGGTTCGTAGCGGGTGACGTTGACGTGCATGGCCGCCATCTCCGAACGCGGTATGTAGGGCGGGTTCGATACCATGATGTCGAATGCGGCGCCCGCCAGCGACGGCATGCCCTGCAGGGCGTCATCCTCCACCATACGGATCTTCACGCCGTTCATGTCGGCGTTGCGGCGTGCGGTCTCCAGTGCGGCATGCGATATGTCGAGCGCCGTCACATCCGCCTGCGGCAGACGCGCGGCCATGGCTATGGCTATGCAGCCGCTGCCGGTACACACGTCGAGGATTTGCGGACGGTCGAGGCCCCTGGCGCACGACAGCGCCCAGCAGACGAGCTCCTCGGTTTCGGGGCGCGGTATGAGGACGCTTTCGTCCACGTGGAAGGTCAGGTCGCAAAACTCGGCACGCCCCGTGACATACTGTACGGGACGTCCTGCGGCAAGCTGTGCGGCGCACGCCTCCACTCCTTCGACTGATATCTTCTGGTTGGGGTCGGCGAGAAACTTCGCCTCGGGGTCGCCCGAGAGTGCCGCCGCCGCGATGACTGCGATACGGCGTGCATCCCGTTCGGAGTACAGCCCGCGTATGGCATCGGCTATATAGACCGTTATTTCGCCCCGTGTGGCTTCCATGACATTCAGGCTCTGAGGCTCAGGTCGGCGAGCGCGATGGCGGCGGCGGCCTCTACGACTACAGCCGCACGCAACGTGATGCAGACGTCGTGGCGTCCCTTGATGACCAGCGTGTCGATCTGCCCCGTGGCACAGTTGTAGGTCTCCTGTTCGCGTGATATCGAGGCCGTGGGTTTCACTGCGGCGCGCACCACGACGGCATTGCCGTTGGTGATGCCGCCGACGATGCCGCCGGCATGGTTCGTCGAGGTGTGGCCGTCGCTGTCGGTTATGGGGTCGTTATGCTCCGAGCCGCGCATGTCGGCGGCGGCGAAACCGCTGCCGAACTCCACGCCCTTGACTGCGGGCACCGAGAAGAGCAGGTGCGCCATGAGGCTCTCGGCCGAGTCGAAGAAGGGTTCTCCCAAGCCTGCCGGCACACCCTCCGCACGACACTCGACGATGCCGCCAACGGAGTCCTGCTCCATGCGGGCGCGCTCGATGATCTCATCGAAACGGCTGCTGTCGCTGCATCCCCCGATCCGTGTGATGCGGGTGTCGAAGGTTACGCCGCTGCCGAGGATCTTCTTCGCCACCACTCCCGCCGTAACCAGCGCGAGCGTTATGCGTCCCGAAAAATGGCCTCCGCCGCGGGGGTCGTTGTAGCCGCGGTATTTCTTCATCGCCACCCAGTCGGCATGCGACGGGCGCGGGTGTGTCTCAAGAGATGCGTAGTCTTGCGAACGGGTGTTCTCGTTGAGGAACTCCACCGTAAGCGGCGCCCCTGTCGTATATCCCCTGTATATTCCCGAGACGATATGCGGCGCATCGCTCTCCTTGCGCGGCGTGGTGCCTGCGGCCCCCGATCTGCGGCGGGCCAGGTCGGCCTCGAAATCACTCTCGGCGAGGGCGATGCCTGCCGGCACGCCGTCTATCGTCACGCCTACCTGCGCTCCGTGCGATTCGCCCCAGAGCGTAACCCTGAATCTGTTGCCCCACGAGTTCATGTCAGCGTACGGTTATCGATTCGAGATCCTCGAAGAAGGCCGGGTAGCTCTTCTCGACGCACTCGGCATTCTCTATCGTCACATTGCCCTTGCAGCGCAGCGCCGATACGGCGAGCGACATGGCTATGCGGTGGTCGTTATGGCTGAAGACGGTGGCGGGCTGTATCTCGCCGCCGCGGATCTTCATGACGTTCTCATCGCTTATGTCGACCTCGATGCCGAGCTTCTCGTACTCCTGACGTATGGTCTCGGCGCGGTCGCTCTCCTTGTGCAGCAGGCGTTGCGTGCCGATGATGGTACTCTCGCCATGTGCCGCCGCGGCGAGAGCCGCCAGTGCGGGGAAGAGGTCGGGCGAATTGGTGGCGTCGAAGGTGAAAGGACGCAGGCGACGCTTCGATACCGTGATCGAGTCGCCTTCGATTATGATTCCGGCGCCGGCCCGCTCCAGGGCGCGGCAGATGGCCGTGTCGGCCTGCTTCGACAGCGTAGAGAGGTTTTTTATCGTCACGCGGCCGGCTATGGCGCCGGCGACGAGCATGGTCGATGCGCCGCTCCAGTCTCCCTCGATGGCGAGATCCGTGGGCGAGTACGTCTGTCCTCCCTCGATGAAGAACTCCGAGTAGTCGCCCGTGTGGTGCATGATCTCCACGCCGAAACGGCGGGCCGTGTCTATCGTCATGTCGATGTACGGCGTCGAGACGGCCGAACGCACATAGAGCGTCGTATCCTCCTTTGCCAGGGGCAGTGCAAGCAGCAGTCCCGTGATGAATTGCGACGAGAAACCGCCGTCAACCTCGATGCAGCCGCCGTGGATGGGGCCCTTGACCTCGATGGGAAGGTATCCTCCGCCGTCGCGCACCTCCACGCCCAGCTTGCGCAGCGGCTCGATCATCATCATCATTGGTCGGTGGAGCAGCGTCCCTTCTCCCTTGATGCATATCGGGGTCGAGTTGAGCGACGCAATGGGGGTGAACAGACGTGTCGCCAGGCCCGACTCGCCGACCATGAGCGTGTCGGTGACGGGCTTCAGCCCGCCGTCTACGGCGATGGTGCTGTCGTCGAGGTATGTCACTTTGGCACCGAGCGCCTCGATGCAGGAGATTGCCGAGCGGGTATCCTTGCAGAATTCGATGTTGCGCAGTGTCGTGCGTCCTTCGGCCAGCAGCGCGAGGGCTATGGCGCGTTGTGCGTAACTTTTTGAACTTGGAGGAGTAATTGTTCCGTTGGCACTCCCCAAGGAGACGGTTTTGTCCATATGTGCGGTTTACTCTTGTTTTTGGTCGTTTTGGCTGTCGTGCCGTATCGCGGCGTTGGTGGCGGGGGTCTGTCGCAGCTGGAAGTTCTTGCCGAGGTATACGCGTCGCACCATCTCGTCGTTTGCCAGATCCTCAGCCGTGCCGGTTTTGAGGATGCGCCCCTCGTAGAGCAGGTATGTGCGGTCGGTTATGGCCAGCGTTTCGTCGACGTTGTGGTCGGTGATTATGACGCCTATGTTCTTGTTCTTGAGTGTGGCCACGATGCTCTGTATATCCTCCACGGCGATGGGATCGACGCCGGCGAAGGGCTCGTCGAGAAGTATGAAGGCGGGGTTTATTGCCACTGCGCGCGCTATCTCCGTGCGGCGGCGCTCGCCTCCCGAGAGCTGTATTCCGAGGCTCTTGCGCACCTTCTGCAGGCGGAACTCCTCTATGAGCGACTCGCACCGCTGGGCCTGATACTCCTTGCTGTATGACGTCATCTCGAGTACGGCGCGTATGTTGTCCTCGACGCTCAGGCGGCGGAATACCGAGGCCTCCTGCGCCAGATATCCCACACCCATCTGCGCCCGCCGGTAGACGGGTTCGTCGGTGAGTTCTATGACGCGCTTGTCGTCGTTTTCGAGGAAAATCTTACCTTCGTTTGGGGTTATAAGACCCACAATCATATAAAAGGTAGTGGTCTTCCCGGCGCCATTGGGGCCGAGCAGACCCACGATTTCACCCTGGTTGACGTCTATCGAGACGTGGTCCACTACCGTACGTGCCTTGTATTTCTTTACCAGCTCACTTGTGAACAGGCGCATATACCCGATAAATTTTTTACAAAGTTATCATTTTTTCCGAAAAAAGGCTTATCTTTACGTAAAATTTACTTTTCCGCAGCGCACTGCCTTATAAAGCACAGAATGATAATGGAGCAGGATAACGACGTTTTGTATGATAAGCTCAAGGAGTACTTCGGGTTCACCTCTTTCAAAGGTAATCAGGAAGCCGTTATACGTAATCTGCTGGCCGGACGCGATACATTCGTCCTGATGCCTACCGGCGGCGGAAAATCGTTGTGCTATCAGTTGCCTGCGCTGTTAATGGACGGGGTGGCCATTATCATCTCGCCCCTGATCGCCCTGATGAAGAATCAGGTGGATGCCATGCGCACCTTCTCCACGGAGTCGGGCATAGCGCACTTCCTCAATTCGTCGCTCAACAAGACCGCGATCAACCAGGTGCGCAGCGATGTGCTGGCGGGCAAGACCAAATTGCTCTATTTTGCCCCGGAGTCGCTCACCAAGGAGGACAACGTGTCGTTCCTGCGCAAAATCAAGATTTCGTTCTATGCCATCGACGAGGCGCACTGCATATCGGAGTGGGGGCACGATTTCCGTCCCGAGTACCGTCGTATCCGTCCCATCATAAACGATATCGGGCAGGCGCCGCTGATAGCCCTCACGGCAACCGCCACGCCGAAGGTGCAGATGGACATACAGAAGAATCTGGGTATGACCGATGCCACGGTGTTCAAGTCGTCGTTCAACCGCCCGAACCTCTTCTACGAGATACGCCCGAAGTACAACGCCGAGCGTGATATCATACGTTTCATCAAGCAGCGTCCTGGCAAGAGCGGTATCATCTACTGCCTGAGCCGCAAGAAGGTCGAGGAGCTGGCCGAGCTGCTTGTGGCCAACGGCGTCAGGGCTCTGGCGTATCATGCCGGCATGGATGCCCAGACCAGGGCCAACAATCAGGACGATTTCCTTATGGAGCGCGTCGATGTCATCGTGGCGACGATAGCCTTCGGCATGGGTATCGACAAGCCCGACGTGAGATATGTGATCCATTACGACATACCGAAGTCGCTCGAGGGATACTATCAGGAGACGGGGCGCGCGGGGCGTGACGGCGGAGAGGGGCACTGTCTGGCCTTCTACAGCTACAAGGATATACAGAAACTCGAGAAGTTCATGCAGGGCAAGCCCCTGGCAGAGCAGGAGATCGGCAAGCTGCTGCTGTTGGAGACGGTATCGTATGCCGAGAGTTCGATGTGCCGCCGCAAGACGCTGCTGCACTACTTCGGCGAGGAGTATACGGAGCCGAACTGCGGCTGTTGTGACAACTGCGTCAACCCGAAGCCCAAGATCGAGGCGCAGAAGGAGATGAAGCTGGCGCTCGAGACCCTGTCTGCAATCGGCGACAAGTTCAAGATCGACCACCTCGTGGCGGTGCTCACGGGCAAGGTTACGGCCCAGGTGAAGAGCTACGGGCACAACAAGCTCAAGTGGTTCGGTGCCGGTGAGGAGCATGATGCGCGTTTCTGGGGTGCGGTGATACGTCAGGGACTGATCATGGGGCTCATTGACAAGAGTATCGAGAATTATGGACTTATTTCCGTCAATGACAAGGGGCGCGCGTATATCGCTTCGCCCACGCCCGTGAGCATTACGCTCGACCATGATTACGACGAGGAGGAGAAGGAGGAAGAGGCCATGTCTGCAACGATGGGTAAGGGCGGAGGCGCCGATGAGGAGCTGTTCGCCATGTTGAAGGACCTTCGCAAGAAGGTGGCGAAGAAACACGATCTGCCGCCGTTTGTGGTCTTCCAGGATCCTTCGCTCGAGGATATGGCGATACAGTATCCCGTTACGATCGAGGAGATGCAGAACATCACGGGCGTCGGTGTAGGCAAGGCGCGTAAGTTCGGCGAGGAGTTCGTCAAGCTGATCAAGGCGTATGTCGAGGAGAAGGAGATCGTGCGCCCGCAGGACATGGTTGTGAAGTCGGTGGCCAACAAGTCGGGCAACAAGATATTCATCATCCAGGCCATAGACCGCAAGATGGACTTCGAGGATATCGCGCGGGCGAAAAATCTCGATTTCGACGAGCTGCTCACCGATATCGAGGGTATAGTCAATTCGGGTACGAAGCTCGACATATCGTACTATATCGAGCAGTATATGGACGAGGACAAGGCGGAGGACATATACCTCTACTTCAAGGAGGATGCCCAGAGCGACTCGCTCGACGAGGCCGTCGAGGAGTTGGGCGGCGACTACACGGAGGAGGAGATACGCCTCGTGCGCATAAAGTTCCTCTGCGAGATGGGCAACTGATCGCGGAGGCGGTTACCGGTGCATGCGGGACGGGCGGGTATTGACTTGCCCGTCCTTGTTTTTTTGCCGTACAGCTTGTGGAGGACATACGTGGATATCTCATGATGAGGGGGAGGGATCTGGAAATATTGACTGCGATGAAAATCTGCCCCGTAGGGCTGGCAGAAGTGAGGAAAAAGGAAAATTTTATCCGGTTACCGCTATTTTGTATTGCATAATAGTAAAAATTATTTATATATTTGCATGTGTAATCGGATCCTCTCCGGCCGCATGTTCCCTTCAGATCGGGATGCCGCGGCGGCGGGGTAGTGTACAACAATTAAAATGAATATGTTATGGGCTTGATTTATTGCAGGGATTGTGGAAAGCAGGTGTCGGATTCGGCACAGACGTGTCCCTATTGCGGCAGTCCGTTGAAGGAGACTGCTCCCGACCCGAACAAGAGCCGTAAGGATTGGCTTACGACGCTGCTGTTGTGTTTCTTTCTCGGTACGTTGGGCGTTCACAGCTTCTATGCGGGCAAGATAGCCATAGGAGTCGTTCAGCTCATCACGCTGGGCGGATGCGGAATATGGACGCTCGTCGACTTTATCATGCTCCTCTGCGGCAGCTACAAGGACGGCGAGGGCAAGGTCGTAAGCAACAAGTAACATTGTCGCGTGACGCGTATATTGCGATACTGGCGTGCGGCGGCGGTGGCGGCGGCACCCTTCGCGGTATATCTCGTCCCCAGGGGGTGGATATTCTCCGAAGGGCATCCGCTGTGCCTCTTCCGCAACATAACGGGACATGAGTGCCCCGGGTGCGGCATGACGCGCGCACTGGCTTCGCTGGCGTATCTCGATCCCGTCGGGGCATGGCACTACAACCGTGCGGTGGTTGTTGTCGCACCGTTGCTGGCCTGGCTGTGGATAAGGTGGATCGTACGTCTGTCGCGTGATGCGGCGCGGCGCGGGGGCGATGTGCGCGGATAACCCCGAACCTCTTTCCGAAAATGGGCGAGACCTCTCTTGCGGAGGCTTCTTTCACCCACTGTAAAAAGGCGGAACGGACGTGCCGTTTTCGGCCGACTTTTCGTACCTTTGTCGCGTATGGATCAAGTAAGAGCCAAAAAGGCGTTGGGTCAGCACTTCCTGACCGATCTGAACATAGCGCGCAAGATATGCGGGTCGCTTGCGGGCGGTACTGCGGAGGCTCCGGCCACGGTGCTGGAGGTGGGGTGCGGCATGGGCGTATTGACGCAGTTTCTGCTGCAGCGCGACGACATCGTCGTCTACGGTGCCGAGATCGACGCCGAGAGCGTCGAGTATCTGCATGAACATTATCCCGACTTCGGCCCCCGTCTGATCGAGGGCGATTTCCTGAAGATGGACCTTCGGGAACGTTTCGGCGGCGGGGTGCGCGTCATAGGCAACTTCCCATACAACATATCGTCGCAGATATTCTTCAGGATCATCGAGAACCGGGATCTGATTCCCGAATGTGTCGGCATGGTACAGCGCGAGGTGGCCGTGCGTATAGCCGAACCGCCCGGTTCGCGTGAGTACGGTATCCTGAGCGTGCTGCTTCAGGCATGGTACGATATCGAATATCTGTTTACCGTTGGGGAGAAAGTGTTCAATCCGCCCCCGAAGGTGAAGAGTGCCGTCATACGGTTGCGCCGCAACGGTGTGCGGTCGCTCGATTGTGACGAGGGGCTCTTCGTGAAGGTGGTGAAGGCATCGTTCGGCCAGCGGCGTAAGATGCTGCGCAACTCTCTGCGGGCGGCCTTCGGCGACTTCGGCACGGAACACGAATTCTTCTCTCTGCGAGCGGAACAGTTGTCGGTAGCCGATTTTGTGGCGCTTACGCGCTGGGTGGAGGAGAACTTGCGGCAGCGGGGCGCCCTCGGGAGGTGATGCTTATAACACGTGAACCGATATGAAACGGAGACAGAAGCCGGCTTCTGTCTCCGTTTTTCGTCTCTGACGGGCATCTCTACCGAGAGGGGTATGACATGCGGCGGTTGTCCTGATTTTCCGTGTTGTGTATCGACCGGACGGAGAGCCAGTCGCTGTCGGGACGGCATACGAGACGCGCGTTGCGGTATGCCCAGTCGAGCGGATAGATCGTCTCGCCCTTGTATCGGCCGTTCATCTCCTTGGATACGACCAGCGCCAGATCGACATGCTGCTGGTCCTTGAGGCTCAGCGGCAGCAACAGACACATGCCTCTGGTCCTGGGGTAGTACATCGGTATGGCCGACTTGTAGTTCCATTGCACCCGTTTTAGTGCCAGACGCAGCGCATTGTCGATTCTCTCCTTGAACCTGTTGTAACTGACGGTGTCGTTCTCGAGGCTCTCCTTGAGTTTGCGGAAGAATGTGGCGCGCTGCTGCTCCGAGAGGTTCTCGGGGCGTATCATGTCAAACCCTTCGGGGGCGAACTCTTTGAGTATGCGGTACGGGTAGCGTTCGAGCCTCTCGATTATTATGTGATGGTGATCGATCGACGGTACTCCCTGTTGTGTATCGTAGAGCAGGTCGTATATCGAGTTGAAGTAGCGGGCCGGTTCGGGTGGTGCGGCAAACTCGCTTACAAGTATCTTGCCGGCGCGTTCCTCTCCTTCGACACAGAAGTCATACAGATGCCATTCTTGCTGTCCCTCGTTTCGGTTCTTGTCGAAGAGGGCGAATATCGGTTTGTATGCCTTGTTTACCAGTCCCGTATTGAAGGCGGCCCAGCGGCCGTCGTCGGAGTATTCGATCTTGCCTTCGTCGTATATCCTGAAGAAGGTGTATGTAAGGTAGTTTACCAGTATCGGGAAGTTGCCCGAATCGTTGAAATCCCATGTCTCGTCGAGGGCCATCTCCGCCAGATCCTGGATGACGCTCTGGAAATGTCCGAGCCAGGCCCAGTCGACAAGGCGTGGCGCCGATGTCTGGTGCGCTGCGGCAGAGGAGGGTTGTGTCGTTTGCGGCAGCGTGCGGATATAGAACACGGGAGGCTGCATGGCGTCGTCATGGTATATCTCGAACATTTCCGGCATCGCTTCGATCATGAATCGCAGTTTTTCGTATCCGAAATGTCTGTAGTTTATTCCGTACCGAGAGAGCTCTAATCCGAATCCCGCCATATTG
Source organism: uncultured Alistipes sp. (assembly GCA_949283205.1). Lineage (GTDB taxonomy): Bacteria > Bacteroidota > Bacteroidia > Bacteroidales > Rikenellaceae > Alistipes. The sequence continues at coordinate 85,355 of CASDSD010000037.1, forward strand.
ACCCAACCGTCGCCGAAGCCTTCGATTTCGATACCCGACATCGAGTTGTAGATTGTTCGGAGCGAAGGGACGAGTTTCTGCATATCCATGTTTGCAAACGAATTTAGTGATTGTTATCGGCTTGTGCAATTGTTCCGGATCGGAAATGCGGCCGGCGCCGGGTGCCGGAAACGCCACTCGGCCGGCTTCCGGCGCAAAACGCGTTTTCCGGGAACAAATGTACGAATAATAAATGTAAATAAATGCTACTGCTGCATACAATTTGGAAATATTTGCACCGATTGGACGCATGCTTGACGTTTTACGTTCCGACGAGTCGCGCTCCCCGTATTCCGGAAGTGTGTTTTGCTGCCGGATACAATATTGTCCGATACTGCGGCGGGACGTTTGCCGCGGTGTCGCACGTCGTGTGCCGAAGGTGCGCCCGACACGAAAATCAGTGGCAGGATGTCCTGCGGGCGCCGGGTGCGTTCGTCAGTGGGGGACATGCAAAAATCGCGCTAATCGAGATCGGGGCCGGCGGGATGACCGATCCGGGGAGGTAACGGCGGCCGCATGTGGCATGGTGCGACGGCGCCCCGCAGCGGGGAGGGGTGCGGGGCGCCTGAGTGCGGCATCTATGCCGTTCGGTATATTTGCGGCCATGAGGCCTTTGCCGGGATGGCGGTGTGCGGTCGTTGGGGAGGTATTACCTTATTGGCTCCACACCCTGTTTTGCGACGCTCTTTATGGCGTTTAGAGCCTTGAACGCCGGCGGGAAGCCCGTGTACGGCAGGCACTGTATGACCGCGGCCGTAAGGATCGCGGCATCGTTGCCCAGGCGCATGTTGCCTGCGGCGTGCGAGACAAGCTGGCTGTCGGCCTCCATTGTCGTGATGATGCAATATATGAGCAGCTCGCGGGTCTTTACGTCGAGCCCGTTGCGGGTGTATATGTCGCCGAAACAGTATTCGGTAAGCATACGCGCCACGTCGGCGCCCATGCCGTCGGGGACGTCTGCCATGTTGCGTGCGATCTCATCGCCGTAGAGGGGCTTCTGTATCTCTGTGCCGCGCTGCAGGCGCGTCTGTTCGGAGACCGTTGCCTGCGGTTCGAGCGGCAGCCGTATTCCTCTTTCCGCGAATACCTCGTTTATGACGGCGATTGCGTTGAGTGTGCGCGGGAATCCGATGAAGGGGGCGCACTGGTATATCGCCTCGCGCAGCTCTATGGGCGTGACACCGACGTTGAGCGCGGCGGCAGCGTGTGCCCTGAGTTGCGGCAGCGTCTGCATCGTCGCCAGAGAGGTGCAGGTGATGAGTTCGCGCGTGCGTATGTCGAGTTTCCCCACGGCGAAGACATCGCCGAAGATGAATTTCTGGAGTATGGCCATGAATTCGGGGTCGGTGCCCTCTCCCGTGAGAGCCTCGCCGCCGAACAGGGCGGTATAGTTCTGCCTGCATCGTTGTGTCCTGTCCATCGTGGTGCCGTTTTCTGTCTGTTGTGCCGCCGCCGTGGAGATGGCTGCGGTTGCGGCCAACATGGTTAATAGTTTTTTCATGACTGTATATTATGTGTTGTTTGCTGCAATGCCCGGGCATTGCGCCCTTGTTGCAAAATTATCCCCTCCGATGCCGCGGCACCGTATATGATTTACGGATATGGCAACCAATATCCCGGTTTTTGCCGTCGGAGTGTGGTTTTTACGGATGGAATGGATTACTTTTGTAGTGACGGCATGACGGCAAGCCGCCTGTGTCGCGGTTTAACCAAATTATCTCCTTCGAATGGAAAACATAATGAAACTCGAGAGTGTGGACATGTACAACAAGATGTTCGGTCTTCCGACCAAGCATCCGCTGGTGAGTGTGGTCGATCTGTCGAAAGCCACCGCATGGCCCGAAAAGCTCAATGTCAATTACGGCATATATGCGCTCTACCTGAAAGATACCAGATGCGGTGACATAATGTACGGACGGCAGCCATACGACTACCAGGAGGGCACCGTCGTATGTTTCGCGCCAGGGCAGGTGGCCATGTCGGAGATTAGGCCCGGGACGCAGCCGCGGGCGCACGGGGTGCTGTTCCATCCCGACCTTATTCGCGGCACGGCGCTCGGACATGAGATACGGAACTACACCTTCTTCTCGTACGAGACGCGCGAGGCGCTGCACCTCTCGGAACAGGAGCGGCAGACGGTAATGGACTGCCTGCATAAGATAGATGCGGAACTCGACCACGCCATCGACAAGCACAGCAGACGGTTGATCACCGCCAATATAGGCTTGCTGCTCGACTACTGCATGCGTTTCTATGAGCGGCAGTTCTCCACACGCAGTGCCGTGAACAGCGATATCGTGGCGCGTTTCGAACGTCTGATGGATGAATATTTCGACAGCGGCACGGCACAGACGCATGGTCTTCCGTCGGTGAAGTATTTCGCCGATCGCGTGTGCCTCTCGGCCAACTATTTCGGCGACATGATACGCCGCCAGACGGGACAGACGGCATCGGAGTATATCCAGCGCAAGATCATAGGGCGCGCCAAGGAGTATCTCCTTTCGTCGAACATGACCACGAGCCAGATCGCATACGAACTCGGATTCCAGTATCCGCAGCATCTGAGCCGCATGTTCAAGCGCGTGGCGGGATGTACTCCCAATGAGTTCCGTACCCGGTCGTAATCCGTCTGCAGCCGAAATTTTCTCCGTGGCCGCAGGAGGCGGCCGTCTCGAATGGCGTTTTGATATGGGAATGGAATCGTCGGCCGGATATGCCGGCCTTCATGCGGCGCGCGATGTCGACGGCAGCGTCGCGCCGGTTCTTCTGCGGCATGGGTATTATGTCATGGCTGTTGCCGAGGCCTCGGCCGTGGACGGCAGCGCGACGGGGCGTACGCGTTCCGATTTCAACGATTACACGATGTTCTGCATGGCTCCATCCCTCGTCGGGGGAATGTCGTACTGCTTGTCGGGCGTCGTGCCCCGCAGGTGGCTGCTGATGACGGCATGTACGCCGTCATCTGTTCCAATGACGCCTCCGAAGGGGGCCTACGGCTACACCTTCTTCGGCTATGCGCCGCGTGAGGCGTTGCATCTCTCCTCTGCGGAGTATGATGTGCTGTCGGAGTGCGTGGATGACATGTGCCGAGAACTGCCGCACGAGGAGGACCGCTACAAGAGGAGTATACTGTCGCGTCATGCGATACGCATGATGGATTACATAGGGCGTTTCTACGAACGTCAGTTCGCCGTACGGGAGGTTGCGTGTTGCGACATGTCGGCACGCTATACCGCCCTTGTCGATGACTACATATGGTCTGGGCGGCTCTGCCGTGACGGTATCCCGTCGGCGGCGGCATGTGCAGCGGCGCTGGGCATGTCGGAGGCGTACATGCGCGATATGCTCCGTTTCGTGACGGGGCATACGCACGAATATTTGGTGGCGGCGAGGCGTATCGATGCCGCCCGGCGCATGCTCTCGTCGCACTGCCTGTCGGTGGGCAAGATCGCCGAACAGCTCGCATTTGCGTCGGAGGACTCCTTCAGGTTCATATATAAGAGGATGACGGGACTTGCGCCCGAGCAGAGCGTCGCCGAGGCGTGATCGTGTCGTAGGCGTGAAAGGCTATGCGGTGCCGGTACGGATGTGGATGTCGTGACCGCCGCCCGTGTTAAAAATCGAATTTCACGCCTGCCATGACTGTGGCGCGCGGCATGGGGTATCCGGCATTTATCTCATAGCGCCGGGCCAGAAGGTTCTCGCCGCGGACCCATACCGAAACATGTCTGGCGGCGCGGAATGCGGCGCGCAGGTTCCACAGCACGAAATTCTCGGTGATGTATTCTCCGCTGCCGTTCGTCGGGACGGCGGTGTAGAGTCCCGCCACATACTGTATTCCCGACGATATGTTCCATCTCCCGTGAAAGTAGAGGCCTTCGGCGTAGAGTTTGTGCTCGGGGGCGGCTACGACGGGATTCTCCATGTGCAGGAAACTGTAGTTCGCGCTTGCCTGCCACGAGGCGCCGATCCTGTATGCAGCCTCGACCTCGACACCCGCATTGTCTATCTTGCCGGTATTCATGTTGAGCGGCGTGGCTCCCTGGCGGGGAACGGTGACGATCATGTCGGTGCCGTCGATGTAGAATATGTTTATGCCGTATGATAATCTCCCGCCGAGGAGTCGTTGCGAGAGCGACGCCTCGTAATTCCACATGCGTTCGGGCTGCAGGTCGGGATTCTGCGGCGGGAACATGTACATCTCGCGGATGGTAGGGTAGCGGAATCCCTTTGCCGCCGACAGTTTCACCTCGACGTTTCGGGGCAGGTGGAGCGAGAGACCTGCCTGCGGCACCCACTCGGTGCCGATATGCGAGTGGTGGTCGACGCGCAGGCCGGCATCGAACGTCACAGCATGACCGATATGCTGCCTGAAGTCGATATATCCTGCCACCTCGTGGGCGCTGTTGTCGGCGATCTGTGAGTCCTGTCCGGCGTTGTCTCCCTCGACATGTCGGTTCCAGGCCCTGCCGCCGAAGCGGTAGTAGTCGGCACCGGCCGTCAGGCGGTTGCCTGCGAAGAGCTGTACGCTCTGGTATATCGAGGCTCCCGTCATCATGTCTCGCGAATTGAACCGGTAATCGAGCGGCGCCTCGTCGGCCGCATGTCCGTCGTTTATCCGGTGCCGGCCCCAGTTGTAGAAGAGGCTGACGGCACCCGACGTGGTGCCGTAATCGTTCTCTACGGCGAGCGATGCCATGCCGCGTGTGATGCTCTGGTCGGCATCGAGCAGCGGCTCGGAGATGCTGCCGGGTTGTGAGGCGTTGAAGTGGTTGATGTCGGCATCGGCGCGGATGTCCCATGCCGGCGACATGTCGTAGCCCAACTTTACGAACCCTCCCGTCTGGTCGAATCCCATGTCGGCGCGGTGGCCGTCGGTGCGGTCGTATGAGATGTCGACGGTCGAGGAGAAGCGGCCCTTGCGCAGTCGGTTCGTCGCCTCCGTCTGCAGGGTATTGTACGACCCGTATCCGATCTCGATATCGGTACGTATGCCGTCGCCCTCCATCTGCCGCGTCACTATGTTGACCACGCCGCCCATGGCGTTCGACCCGTAGAGGACGGATGCCGGCCCGCGCAGCACCTCGACGCGTTCGGCTGCGGCCGAACGGTAGGCATCGGCTATGGGGTGCCCCATGAGCCCCATGTATTGCGGATGGCCGTCGATGAGCACCATCATGCGTCCCGATCCCCCGCTCAGGCCGCGCAGCGACATGGCTCCGGCAGCGCCTCCCGAGACGCCGTATCCCATTACTCCGCGTGCGGTGACGAAGAGTCCCGGTATCTGCTCCGTAAGGAGCGGCAGCAGCGACGGCTGCATGGCACGGTCGATGGACGCGCGGTCGATCGTGGTGACGGTCATCGGCAGGTGGCGTATGTCGGTGCTGTTGCGTGTGCCCGTCACGACCACCCGGTCTATGGCGTGTGCCTTTTGAGTGTCGAGGCTATCTGTTCGTGCGGGTTTCTGCGCCGCTGCAGCCATGGCAGCAAGGCACAGGACCAGGGTCAGGCATATGTGTCTGTTCATTGTCCGTGTGTGCGGGCCGCTCATGTCGTGTATCGTCGCGGACATGCGGTTCCCGCCATGCAAAAATAGTGTAAAAGGGGAATACGTCGGCGTATATGGATTATCGGTATGCGTACCCTTATCCTCGTTTATCCTTGTCGTATCCGTTCGTTGTCGCGTCGTTGGGCGGCGCGTGCCGGTATTGGCGAAAATGCCCCCGCAGGCAATTCGCCTGCGGGGGCACTCCATTGCCGGGGCAGTGCGTCGCCTGCGGCTATTTGTTTATCTTGGCCCAAGAGTCCTTGAGCGTCACCGTGCGGTTGAAGACGGGGCGCTCCGCCGTGGAGTCGGTGTCGGGACAGAAGTAGCCTACACGCTCGAACTGGTATGTCTGTCCCACGGGGGCGTCCTTCAGCGAGGGCTCGAGGTAACCCGTAACCTTGATCATGGAGTCGGGGTTGAGGTTGTCCTCCCACGACTGCTGTCCGGCCGAGGTGTCGAAGGGGTCCTCGGTGCGGAACAGCGGGTTGAAGAGGCGTATCTCGGCCTCGACGGCATGCGGGGCCGACACCCAGTGGATGACGCCCTTCACGCGGCGGCCGTCGCTCGACGAGCCTTCGCCCGACATGGGGTCGTATGTGCAGTGCAGTTCGACTATGTTGCCCTCGGCGTCCTTTACCACCTCGTCGCACTTGATAAGGTACGAGTAGCGCAGGCGCACCTCGCCGCCCGGGCTCAAACGGAAATATTTCTTGGGCGGGTTCTCCATGAAGTCGTCGCGGTCGATATATATCTCGCGCGAGAATGGCACGTCGCGCATGCCTGCCTCTGGATCCTCGGGGTTGTTCACCGCCTTGCGCATCTCGACCTTGCCTTCCTCCCAGTTGGTGATTACCACCTTGAGGGGGTTGAGTACGGCCATGCGGCGCTCGGCCACCTTGTTCAGATCCTCACGCACGCAGTATTCGAGCTTGCCGAGGTCTATGACGTTGTCACGCTTGGCCACGCCCACCATCTCGGCGAAGGCGCGTACCGAGGCGGGCGTGTAGCCCTTGCGGCGCAGGGCGCAGATGGTCGGCATGCGGGGGTCGTCCCAGCCCATGACGGCACCCTCCTTCACGAGCTTGAGAAGGTTGCGCTTCGACATCATGGTGTAGGTTAGGTTCAGTCGCGCGAACTCGTACTGGTGCGACGGGTATATGCCCAGCGCCTCGATGAACCAGTCGTAGAGCGGGCGGTGTACGTCGAACTCCAGCGTACAGATCGAGTGTGTAATGTGCTCGATCGAGTCGCACTGCCCGTGGGCATAGTCGTACATGGGATATATGCACCACTTGTTCCCCGTACGGTGGTGTTCGGCGTGGATTATGCGGTACATGATCGGGTCGCGGAAGAGCATGTTGGGATGTGCCATGTCTATCTTGGCGCGCAGCACCTTCGCCCCGTCGGGGAACTCGCCGCGGCGCATGCGGTCGAACAGGTCGAGGTTCTCCTCCACCGGGCGGTTGCGCCACGGAGACTCCTTGCCCGGCTCCGAGATTGTGCCGCGCGTAAGGCGTATCTCCTCCTGCGACTGGTCGTCGACATAGGCGAGACCCTTCTTTATGAGTTCTACGGCCCACTCGTAGAGCTGGTCGAAGTAGTCCGACGCATAACGCTCCTCGGCCCATTGGAACCCGAGCCACTGTATGTCGCGCTTGATCGAATCGACATACTCGGTATCCTCCTTTACGGGGTTGGTGTCGTCGAAACGCAGGTTGCACTTGCCGCCGTATTTCTTGGCCAGGCCGAAGTTTATGCAGATACTCTTCGCGTGACCTATATGCAGGTAGCCGTTCGGCTCGGGCGGGAAACGCGTCTGAACACGTTTTTCACCCTTGGCGATCGACTCTTCGATGATCTCCTCCAGAAAGTTGAGCTTCTCTTTGGGCTCGGTTGTCTGTGTATTTGCGTCCATTTTCAGATATTGTTTTTTGTATCGTTATTCTGTTGCGGTTGTATGATTCTATCGCTTGCGGCCCAGGGATATGTCCTTGAGCAGGCGCACCGAGAGCTGCACCACCTGCTGGTTTCCCCAGCCCGTGCCGTCGTAGCGCATGGCCAGGTACGCCTTCACTCGCACCGTATCGTCGAAGAAGGCGCGGTCGAAGCCTATCTTGGTGCATGAGTATATGTTTTCGGTGGTGCCGAAGAATGTCTCGCCCGAATAGAGCTCGCCGCCGTACCCGTGAGGGAACTCCTCGCTGCGGAACGACGAATAGTATGGTTGCAGATTGGCTCCCAGGTATAGCTGCTCGTCGATGAAGACGCCCCATTTGGACATGCGGGCCTGGAGCATGCCGCCGCCCGGCGTGCGGTACTTCTCCTCGTTGTCGCGGTCGCGCTGGAAGGTCTGTATGTAGTGCAGCTTTATGTCGAAGTCGAAATATGCGTTGAACGTCGTGCCGACATAGGGGTTAAGCGTGAGGTTGTCGTTCACGCAGTGGGGTATTATCTTGCTGCCGGCGAAGTGGAACATCATGAAGGCGTAGCCTCCGTAGAAGCGGCGGTGGTAGTTGTCGAACCAGTAGCGGCCTGCCGAGAGTATGCGGAACTTCTCGCGAGACTCCTCCGAGAACATGCCGCACCAGTCGACCGACATCTCGACATATCCGCGGCGGCCTTCGTACTGTCCCATGAAGCCCTGTATGCGGTTGTCGAAGAAGCGCATCGAGTCGCTGAGGATGGCCTCGGAGTAGTCGCCCAGCATCTTCTCGCGGGGGAATATTCCGGCGTATGCGGCTACCTTGTCGCTCTTGAAGCGGTAGTATGCCTGGGGGCGCGCCTTGGCGAAGACGACGGTGTTGTTTCCGAAGTCGGACCAGAGGTCCATGCCGAACATGAGGCGGTTCTTGTCGTTCCATTGGATCCCGACCTCGGGCGTGAGACGCGACGAGAAGAGTGTCTGCGACTCGCCGAAACGGCAGTCGACATATTCGCGGTTGTCGAAATATGTGTCGAACGATGCGCCGAGAACGACCTTGAAATCCTCCTGTGCGCGGAGTGCCGTGCCGGCGACCAGAAGCGCCGCAACCGTTAGCGACAGACGTAAGATGCGATTCATTGCCTGAACTGTAAACATATGATCGGCAAAGTTAATGTATTTCCTCCGATTTGTATTACATTTGCCGCTCAAACAGACGTAAAAAATGAGAAAAATAACCAATGACGAGCTGCACCGCCCCTCGGTCGAGGAGTATGCCTCGATGGGGCGCATTCCGGTGACGGTGGTGGCGGACAACATACGTTCGGCGCAGAACGTAGGGGCGTTTTTCCGCACGTGCGACGCCTTTGCCGTGGAGCACCTTGCCCTGTGCGGCATTACGGCCGCGCCGCCTTCGCGCGAGATACACAAGACGGCGCTCGGGGCCGAGATGACCGTCGCGTGGAGCCGCCACGCCTCGACCGAGGAGTGCCTTGCCGGCCTGAAGGCCCGCGGATACCGGCTTTTGGCCGTGGAGCAGGTCGAGGGGGCCGTCATGCTCGACAGTCTGGAGATAGATCCCGGGGTGCATTACGCTCTGGTCTTCGGCAACGAGGTCGAGGGCGTGGGGCAGCAGGCCGTGGACATGTGCGACGGCGCCATCGAGATTCCGCAGGCGGGAACGAAGCATTCGCTCAACGTGTCGGTGGCCGGAGGCGTGGTGCTGTGGCCCTTTTTTGCGGCATTGCGTGCGTCGCTGCGCTGACGGCGGAGGATTGGACGGGATAAATTTCGTATAGACACAAATTTTGCATACATTTGCAGACCAAAACAAAAAATGTAACCAAACTATGTCAGTAGCAGGTGCAGTCAGAGCCGTCACGACTCTGCGTTTGTCGGAGATGAAACAGCGCGGCGAGAAGATCGCCATGCTCACCTCATACGATTATTCCACGGCAAAGATCGTGGATGCTGCGGGTGTCGATGTGATCCTCGTGGGCGATTCTGCGGCCAACGTCATGGCCGGATACGAGACCACGCTTCCCATCACGCTCGATATGATGATATACCATGCACGTTCGGTCGTGCGGGCGGTAAACCGGGCCCTTGTCGTTGTCGACCTTCCCTTCGGAACCTATCAGGGCAATTCGAAGGTGGCGCTCGACTCGGCCGTGCGCATCATGAAGGAGACCGAGGCCGACGCCGTGAAGATCGAGGGCGGCGAGGAGATCCTCGAGTCGGTGCAGCGCATCCTCTCGGCCGGGATACCCGTCATGGGGCATCTGGGACTCACGCCCCAGTCGATACACAAGTTCGGCACCTATAACGTGCGGGCCAAGGAGGAGGCCGAGGCCGAGAAACTCCTGCATGACGCCCATCTTCTGGACGAGGCGGGCTGCTTCGGCCTTGTCCTCGAAAAGATTCCCGCGGCGCTGGCCGAGCGTGTCACGCGCGAGGTGAAGATGCCCACGATCGGTATCGGTGCCGGTTCGGGTGTCGACGGCCAGGTGCTGGTCATACACGACATGCTGGGCATAACCAACGACTTCTCGCCCCGTTTCCTGCGCCGTTACGCCGACCTGAACGGTATCATGAGCGATGCCGTGAGCCGCTATGTGGGCGACGTGAAGAGCCGTGATTTCCCTAACGAAAAGGAACAATATTAAAGATTAAAGCCTAAGGCCATGCGGAAGTTAGTCATAATCCCCACCTATAATGAGATCGCCAATATCTCGCCGATGATCGACAAGGTGATGTCTCTGGCGGGCGCGTTCGATCTGCTGATTATCGACGACGGGTCGCCCGACGGTACGGCCGATGTGGTTCGGCGGCGTCAGGAGGAGTTCCCCGAACGGTTGTTCATGATCGAGCGCCGTGGCAAGCTGGGGCTCGGTACGGCCTACCTGGCAGGATTCCGCTGGGCGCTGGAGCGCGGTTACGACTATGTCTTCGAGATGGACTGCGATTTCTCGCACAACCCCGACGATCTGGAGCGTCTCTACGCCTCGGCCGTGGAGAACGGAAATGACGTGGTTGTAGGTTCCCGGTACGTCTGCGGCGTGAATGTGGTCAACTGGCCCATGTCGCGTCTGCTGATGTCGTATTTCGCTTCGATGTATGTGCGTATGGTGACGCGCATGCCGGTACGGGACGCTACGGCGGGATTCGTATGCTATTCGCGCCGTGCGTTGGAGAGTATCGACCTGGATGCCGTGCAGATGAAGGGCTACGGCTTCCAGATCGAGATGAAGTACACGGCATGGCGTCTGGGTCTGAAGATAGGCGAGGTGCCGATCGTCTTCACCGAGCGGCGCGAAGGCGCCTCGAAGATGAGCGGCGGAATCTTCGGTGAGGCATTTTTCGGAGTGTTGCGGCTGCCGTTTCGCACAATACGCGGTCGCAGTGGCGCATCGCGCAGGTAACGCACGGTCTCGACGGCCGTGACGTCAGGATACCGACGGGAGGAGAAACATTGCATTTCTCCTCCCGTCTTGTTTTGCCGTCGCATGTCATCTCATCCGGTTATGCACCGTCGGTCCCGGCGGGGGTCAGAACGTGAACAGGTAGTTCATGAAAAAGTTCCAGATGGTGACCACGCCTATGGCGAAGAGCTTTACGATGTAGAAGTTCCACTTCATGCGCCCGTGCAGCAGGTATATGACCGAGGTGTTTATCGCCAGGCCCACGACCGAGATGCCGATGAAACGCAGGTATTGCTCGGCGATGTGGGGGTTTGTGCTGGCGAAGGTCCACATGCGGTTGAGAATGTAGTTCGACGTCGCGGCGCAGATGAACCCCAGCGCGTTGGCCACATACTTGTTGAACTTGAGCAGCTCCTTGCAGACGAACGTGATGCCGAAGTCGACGAAGACGCCGGATCCGCCCACGACACAGAACTTGAGGAACTTTTCGAGGAGTATCCTGTCGGTGAGGAAGGTTATCTTGTCGGTAAGGAGTGTCATGCGTTCGGTCGTTTATCGGTTGTCGCAACGCCGTGTTATTCGGCCGCGAAGTGCGTTTGCAGGCTCTCGCCGTTGAACCACGTATACATGTCGGCGCCGCGCACGGCGAAGCCCACGGCGTAGGGCTGCTCGCGCAGGTTCTTCGGAACGGTGAAGCGGCACTCCACGTCGCACGTGCCGCGTGCGGGGACGGTAAATCCCTGCGTGAGAGGGAAGAACAGGTATTCCTGTTTCCTCCATCCCCACAGCATCTGCAGGATGTAGTTCCGGCCGTCAACCCTTATGTCATAGGGATAGGGGTTGTCGATGCGGAGCGTGAATGAAAGCTCCTCGCCGCCGTGTACCGTTTCGGGCAGGTCGAGCCTCTCGGCCTTGATTACGAGGTCTCGCGTGGGGTGGAAATCCGCCACCTCGACGTAATTGAAGTCCTTGCCGTTGGCCATGTGTATCGTATGAAGACGATCGGCCTCCGCTTCGGCGCGGTACTTCGCGGGATTGACCTCGACCAGCACGTCGCGTCCGGTGAAGCGGCGGTCGTCGTCGCGGTACTGCCACTGCGAGGTGCGGTGGCTGACGTTGGGCTGGCTGAAGGTCTCGCAGCCCGTGTAGTACATGTATTTTGCCGCCACGGCGTATTTGCTGTCGAAGATGACGGGACGCCCTGCTGCCGCCTCGGCGATGGCTCCGTATGAGGCGCGGTTGTCGAAGACCTCGAATTTGAGGCCTATCGGGTTGAATATCATCTCGAGACGCACTATCGCCACAAGGGCTATCGTCACCCATCCGGCGCGCATTACATAGCGGCGCGTGCGCTCGTGTATACGTGCATAACTGAAGAGCAGCCATACGAGGCCGAATACCGCCACGATGGCCCACTGCGGCTGGACGTATCCGCGCAGCGAGGTCAGAAGGAAAAAACCGATGAAGGCGGCAGGGTAGAGCCACAGCGTGCGCTCGACGGGAGTTGCTGGCTTCACCTTGCGGTATGCCTGTACCCACAGCGGTACGTAGAAGGGCGAGAAGACCACCAGCATGTTGGCCAGGAAATCGGTTATGTTCGACATCTCGAAATATCCGTTTCGGCCCGATAGGTGGTAGGCGAAGGATGCCCAGTCGTGACGGTACTGCCACAGCAGGTGGGGTGTTATGACGGCCAGAGCCACTATGCCCGCCAGAGCGAGCCGCATGATGAGCTTCGGTCTGCGGATGAAGAGTCCGGCATTTGCCGCCAGTGCGAATATGAGCACCAGAGCCCCGTGGTATTTGCTCAGGGCGAGCAGCCCGAGGGTCAATCCCAACGGGAGCCATGCCGCGCGCCGCTCCCCGGTGAAGCGTTTGAAGGTGAGCAGGAAGAGCGCCGTGAAGAACATGAGCGGGCCGTCGGGCACTGCGATGAAGCCGTAGAGCTGCAGCACCAGCATCGCGGCGCATATCATCGTATAGAGCGCCGCGTCGCGCCGTGTGGCGTCGGCGGGGCGTATCGTGCGCCAGAATATGTATAGGTATATCGGTTGCAGCAGGGTGAAGAAGAACCGCACGCCCAGCTCCCCGCCGAAGAGCCTTTCGCCCAGCCATACGAGTATGGCCGTCACGGGCGGGTGGTCGAAGTATCCCCATGCGGGCTGCAGGGCGAAGAGGTGGTAGTATGCCTCGTCATTGGCCAGTTCGGTACATCCGGCCTCGATGAGGTTCAGAACCCACCATGCGGCCAGCCACAACGCCACAAGGGCATCGGGCGCAAGCGAACGGTATATGTCGGCGATCCTGTTCTTCATGTTGACTCCTACATTATGTTGTCGAAGGTTTTGCGGCCTGCCATATAGCGCAGCACGATCGAGCCGCGGTATATCTGCGACGATTCCGCGCGTCGCGTGGCCCGCACCTCGCGCCGCTTGCGTGCCAGGGCGCCGTGCCATGCCATGAAATCGCGGTATGCGCGCAGTGTGGCGCCGGCGAGGCGGAAATCTCCCTTCAACATGTATATTGCCGTCGAGAGCATGTCGGTAAAGGGCCTTACCACGGCGGCCAGGAGCCGCTGCGGGGCAGGGGCGCACTTGAATATCATGGCCAGGTTGTTCCGATAGTTCAGATAGAGCTTGTCGGGCGACTCGTTGGGCATGGTGCCGCCTCCGAGATGGTATACGCGGCTGCGCGGCTCCACCCGCACCTTGTATCCGGCGATCTGCATGCGCCAGCAGAGGTCTATCTCCTCCATGTGTGCGAAGAAGTCGGCATCGAAGCCTCCGAGTTCCCGGAATACCTCCGCACGGCAGCAGAAGGCGGCGCCGCTGGCCCAGAATACCTCGCGCGGCGTGTCGTACTGCCCCGTGTCGCACTCCACGTGCGAGAGTATGCGGCCGCGGCAGAACGGGTAGCCCAGGATGTCGATGAAGCCTCCCGATGCGCCGGCATACTCAAAATTGCCGCGTGAGGTGTATGACAGTATTTTGGGCGATACGGCCGCCACGTCGGGATTCTCCTCAAGCGTGGCCACGAGCGGTTCGAGCCACCCTTCGGTCACCTCCACGTCGGAGTTGAGCAGCACGTAACAGTCGGCCTCGATCTGTTGCAGCGCCCTGTTGTAACCCTCGGCGAATCCGTAGTTGCGGTCGAGCCGCACGACCTCCACCTGCGGACAGCATTCGGCGAGGAATTGCAGCGAAGTGTCTGTCGAGCCGTTGTCGGCGACGATGATGCGTGTCGGCGGCACGGTGTGCGCCGTCACGCTGCCGAGGTAGCGCTCGAGGTGTTTCCGACCGTTCCAGTTGAGTATGACGATGGCCGTACGCATCATATCTTCTGTGCCAGCAGCTCGGCCGGCGGTGTGAATTTCCATCTGCGGTGCGACCACATCCACATCTCGGGTACGTCGATTATGTCCTTTTCGAGCATGCGGACGTAACGTTCCGTTATGACGTGTTCCTCGATGGGCTCGTTGCCGTCGTATATGCGTCGCAGTTCTCCCTCGTACTCGCCGCGACGGATGCGGTGCGGACAGAAGTAGTATACCGGAAGCGAATATTTGCGTGCCAGCACCTCCGCCCCGTTGTGGAAGACGGTCCATTGGTTGAGGAAGCGGTACCAGTGCGAATTTACCCTCAACGTCGGGTTCTGATCCGATATGAGACCCATGATTATGGGCCTGCGGTCCTTGTGGTCGATGAAATACTTTATCATGCGCTTCATCGTAACCAGCTTGACGTTTGTGTGCTGGCGTATGCGCTTCATCAGTTCGTCGAAGACGGGATCCTCTATCTTGTGATATGCCGCCACGAATGTGTGGCCCGCGGTCTGGAGGCTTATCGTGCTGCCTGCCTCCCACGATCCGTAGTGTGCCGTCATGAAGATGGCGTTGCGGTCACCCACCTCGCGCATGACCTCTTCGGCATTGTTGAAACGGATGCGGTGCCGCAGCCGTTCGTCGCTTATGCCCGACTGGCTGATGATGTTTATGATCTGCTCGGTGAGGTTGCGGTAGTTGAGTCCGCAGATGCGGCGCAGTTCGCGTTCGCTTTTGTCGGGGAACGAATTGCGCAGATTGGTCATGATGACCTTGCGGCGGTACCGTATGACGTAACGCAGTATCAGGTATGCCGGTACGCCGAAGACATAGTGCCGGACCAGCCGCGGCAGCCTGGCGAAACACCGGCACAATACCCACAGTATCTCGGTCTCGATCTTTTGTCGGAGGGACATGTCGTTATGAGAGTCGTTCATTTTCTTCATGCATCGGTTTTGTGGTTACTGCTCCTCCTCCTGACGCGTGTCGTCCCGGGAGGGGTCTGCGCACGTCTCGGCATAACGGTTCGTGCGGCGGCGTTCCGCCTTGGGTTCGCCCGCCACCACGATGACGAACTCTCCGCGCGGCTCATGTTGCCGGAAGTGGTCGGCCAGCTCCGCAAGGGTGCCGCGTACGGTCTGTTCGAATTTCTTCGTCAGTTCGCGCGATACCGATGCCTGCCGTTCGCCTCCGAATGTCTCGGCCAGCTGCTCGAGGCATTTGACTACGCGGAAAGGAGACTCGTAGAATATCATGGTGCGTGTTTCGTCACGCAGCTCCTCGAGGCGTTTCGAGCGTCCCTTCTTCTGCGGCAGGAATCCCTCGAAGCAGAACCGGTCGCACGGGAATCCGCTCTGCACCAGGGCCGGTACGAATGCCGTGGCTCCGGGCAGCGTCTCGACCTCGATGCCGGCTTCGACACAGGTGCGCACAAGCAGGAACCCGGGATCCGATATGCCCGGAGTGCCGGCATCGGATACCAGTGCGACGGTACGTCCTTCGCCTATTGTCTCGGCGAGGGATGCCGCCGTGGCGTGTTCGTTGAACTTGTGATGTGCGTAGAGGCGTTTCTCGATGCCGAGATGTTTGAGAAGGAAGGACGTGGTGCGGGTATCCTCGGCAAGGATGAAGTCGGCCTCACCGAGAACCTTTATCGCGCGGAGCGTGATGTCGTCGAGATTGCCTATCGGCGTGGGTACGATATAGAGCTTGGACATTCGGTCACGACAGTTTTCTCTCCAAAAGCTGCATTATGAATTTCGCACCCTCTGAATTGGGATTCCACGCATAGTTCTCGACGATGTGGATCATGCAGTCGTCGAGATTGTCGAACGAGTCGAGTTCGCCGATGGCCTTGTCGTACTCCTTTTCGTCGCCGTCGAACAGGTCGCGCATGAGCAGGAACTTGTCGTTGATGCCTATGGCGTCGCGCAGCGACGTGGTGGCGCGGTGCGTTATCTGTTCCGCCAGCGGTTCGGGACCGGCCAGGGTGTCGGCAAGCGTATGCTGCGATCCCGACATGGCGTCGGCCAGGGTGGTGACGCTCTCCTCGGGCGCGGCTATGCGCACGGGCTCGCTCTCCGCGGCCTGCGGTGCGGGGGTGTTGTGCCGGTACTCCGGCGTCTCGTATGTGTCTGACTCGTATCTTGCATCGGGGGCATAGTCGTCGTTTTCGAATATCTTCGATATGTCGACCACCTTTTCCGGTTTGCTCTCCGTATCATAGTCATATATCGACATCATGCGGTGATGGCGCGAGGGCTGGCTGCGCTTCACCTCGTTGGCGCCGAAGAGGCTGTTCATCGGATGCTGCGGCCGCTGCGCCCTTTCGGGCTCTCCCTGCGGCGTGGCTGCCTGCGTGGGAGTCTCTTCCTGCGTGTCCTGCGTGGCGCTGTCGTCTGCGGCCTCCGCCGATTCATGCCGCGCGGGGCACTCTTCCGTCTCCGATACGACAGCAGGTTCGATATCGGGTTGTGAGTGGAATGTCGCGTCCGTGGCAGCCGTCCCGGCCTGTCCGGATGCCGCGGCTGCGGTAGCCGCGGCCGGCGTGTCGCCCGCCGCTGCAATATCCGTTTCAAATGGCTTTACCAGCCCGGGATTCTGGCTCTCCGGATTATCATTGATCCCGGAATTCTCGGGCTTTTCGGGAATCTCTTGCTCCTTTCGGTCCCCTTGCCCCTCTTGTTCCTCTTGTTCCTCTGCGGCGGTCTCGTCCGCGCTCTCCTCCCGTGCGTCATCCGAGAATATGAACTCGACCTCCACCTCGTCGGCCTCCTCTTCCGTGTCGGCCTCCTCCGTATCGGGGATTGTCGTGCCGGGTGCCGCCGCTGCGGTCGTGAGATCGGTGCCGGCGGACGTGTCGCGCATCGGTTTGCCTGTCTGCGTCATGGCGGCAGCGGTTGTAGCGGGAGCGTCTGCGGCCGGGGCCGTTGCGGCATCGGCGAAACGCACCGCGTCGTATATGTTCTTGAGTTTGTCGAGTACGATGTCGCGCTCGATGGTTGAAATATTCTGATCCTCTTTCCACGAGCGGAGTATGAGCGTCAGTTTTTCAAATTCCGATTTGATAAATTCGATATTCATATCTTTCGGTATAAAAGATCGTTCAAAGATACGCAAATTTGCCGAGATACCAATTCTCTTTATACAAAAATAGCTCCCCGATGCGGGGAGCCATGCCGTGTCTTGCCGGGTGCGGTATGATTTTGCTGTGCCGCACGGTGCGGAATATCAGCGTGACAGGGGCGTTACTTGCCCGAGAGCTGGTCGCTGTAGACGGCTGCTGGCAGGTCGTGCAGGTTGTACTGCGATGCCATCGAGCGGCCGTAGGCGCCGGCGGACTTTATGGCGAGCAGGTCGCCGCGCTGCGACTTGCGCAGGCTGACGTTCTCGTCGAAGACGTCGGTGGACTCGCAAGCCGTGCCCACGACGGTATATTTCATGCGGGTCTCGTCCTGTGAGGTGATATTCTCGATGTTATGGTACGCGCCGTAGAGCATGGGGCGTATGAGTTCCGTCATGCTGGCGTCGACGATGAGCAGGCGCCGTCCCGTGGCGGTGGTCTTGTTGAAGAGCACGCGCGTTATGAGTTCGCCGCACTCGCCCACGATCGAGCGGCCGAACTCGAAGTGTACCTCGCGGTCTCCCACGTTGAGGTATTCGTGTACGATGGCGAAGAGCGATGCGAAATTGGGTATGGGCTCGTTCTCGGGAACGTCGTAGTTGATTCCCAGGCCGCCGCCCACATCCACCATGCGGAACGAGAAGCCGTGCGACTGGAGCTTTGCGACGATGGCGTTTACCTTGTTGCACATGTTCTCGAAGACATGCAGCTCGCGTATCTGCGATCCGATGTGCAGGTGCAGGCCGATGATGTTTATGTTCTTGAGCGACTTGATTAGCTCGGTGTTGTCGAGGATCTCGTCGTATGCTATTCCGAACTTGCTGTCGGCCTGTCCGGTGTCGATGCAGTGGTTGGTCTTGGGGTCGATGTCGGGATTCACGCGCAGGCCCACGTCTACGCGGCGTCCCATCTCGCCGGCGATGGCGTCTATAACCTGCAGCTCCTCGATCGACTCGCAGTTCAGGGCAAGGATATTCTGCTCGATGGCGTAGCGTATCTCCTTGTCGCGTTTGCCCACGCCTGCATATACTATGGTCTTGGGGTCGAATCCGAGTTCTATGGCCTTGCGTACCTCGTTGGCGCTGGCGCAGTCGATGCCCAGGCCGTATTCGCGGATTATCGAGAGCAGATGGTCGTCGTAGTTGGCCTTTATTGCGTAGTGGACCTTGTAGTTGTATTTCTTCGATTCCGATACCACGCTGTTGAGCGTCTGCCGGAGAAGATTTATGTCATAAAGATAGAACGGAGTCTCCAACTCCCGAAGTTGTGATGCAACCTTTCTGCTGTACATATCGCTTACAAATATTTGGTTCTGGGATGGCCGCACGGGCCAAAACGGTGCAAATGTATGAATTTGGCCACTTTTTTGCAAGAAAAAAGCCCCCGAAGAGCGCCGTGCCGCGGCAATGACCCGCATAATGGGTTTTTATGCGATTTCTATGCGATGCCTCGTCTCTTTGTGGCCCTCATCCGCATGATCCGGGCGACCGTGCGGGAGCATGTGCCGGCGGCTCCGTACATTGTCGGATTCCGCCGGACGTGAAACTCCGGCACCCTGCCCGAACGCTGAATTCACTCCTGTCTCGTGTGCCGTATCCGGTATCTTCGGCTCTGCCGATGTGTGCGTCAGGCGGAACCGGATCAGAAAACACGGTTTTATTTTGTCTTTGCGCTCGGCATTTCGTATCTTTGCGCTGCTGTTTTGAATGTAAATTGAAATTTTAGATATTCATGGCTTTACAATGCGGTATAGTCGGTCTGCCGAACGTTGGCAAATCGACTCTCTTCAACTGCCTGTCCAATGCCAAGGCGCAGGCGGCAAATTTCCCGTTCTGTACGATCGAACCCAACGTGGGTGTCATCACCGTTCCCGACGAGCGACTGGTGCGCCTGGCCAAGATCGACAACCCCAAGCGCGTGGTCCCCACGACGATCGAGATAGTCGACATCGCGGGCCTGGTCAAGGGCGCATCGAAGGGCGAGGGCCTGGGCAACAAATTCCTGGGCAACATACGTAACACGAACGCCATAATCCACGTTTTGCGCTGTTTCGACAACGGCAACATTACGCATGTGGACGGGTCTATAGACCCCGTGCGCGACAAGGAGATCATCGACACGGAGCTGCAGCTGAAGGACCTCGAGACGGTGGAGAACCGCATAGGCAAGTGCCAGAAGCAGGCCACGGCGGGAGACAAGACGGCCAAGCGCCAGTTCGAGATACTGTCGCTCTACAAGGCGGCGCTGGAGCAGGGCCGCAGCGCCCGCACGGTGCCTCTGGAGAAGGAGGACCGCAAGCTGGTGGCGGACTTGAACCTGCTTACGGACAAACCGGTGCTGTATGTCTGCAATGTCGACGACAAGAGTGCCGTCACGGGCAACGCCTATACCGAGGCGGTGCGTGCGGCCATCGCCGACGAGAATGCCGAGATGCTGATCGTGGCGGCGGCGACGGAGGCCGACATCGCCGAACTGGAGGATTACGAGGAGCGCCGCATGTTCCTGCAGGACATGGGGCTTGAGGAGTCGGGCGTGAACCGTCTGATAAAGGCCGCATACCGTCTGCTCAACCTCGAGACCTTCTTCACCACGGGTGCCGACGAGAGCCGCGCGTGGACCTTCGTGCGCGGCATGAAGGCGCCGCAGACGGCCGGCATCATACACACCGACTTCGAGCGCGGCTTTATCCGTGCCGAGGTTATAAAGTACGACGACTACGTGACGCTCGGGTCTGAGAAGGCGTGCCGCGACGTGGGCAAGATCGGCATCGAAGGCAAGGACTACGTGGTGCAGGACGGCGACATCATGCACTTCCTGTTCAACGTCTGACTGAACTTACCATAAATAGGAAAACAGAATACACAATCATTAATAAAAATCATGTCACAGCAAGTAAGGGTGCGCTTTGCGCCGAGCCCCACGGGGCCCCTTCATATGGGAGGCGTGCGTACCGCACTTTATAACTACCTATTCGCCCGCAACCACGGGGGCAAGATGATCCTGCGCATAGAGGATACCGACTCGCAGCGTTTCGTGCCGGGAGCCGAGGATTACATAATCGAGTCGCTGCGCTGGTGCGGCATCGAGATCGACGAGGGCGTCGGCGTCGGCGGCCCGCACGCGCCCTACCGCCAGAGCGAGCGCCGCAAGATATACCTCAAATATGCCCTGCAGCTTGTCGAGGCGGGGTGGGCATACTATGCTTTCGATACGGCGGCCGAGCTGGAGGCCCTGCGCAAGCAGTGCGAGGAGCGCGGCGAGACCTTCGCATACAACTACACGGTGCGCGAGAAGCTGCCCACGTCGCTGTCGCTGTCGGCGGATGAGGTGCGCGAGCGCATCGACCGCGGCGACCAGTGGGTCATACGTTTCAAGATGCCCGTCGACGAGACGGTCGAGATGGACGACCTGATCCGCGGCCATGTCAAGGTGAACACCTCGACGCTCGACGACAAGGTACTTTACAAGAGTGTCGACGCCCTGCCGACATACCATCTGGCAAACATTGTCGACGACCACCTGATGGAGATATCGCACGTTATACGCGGTGAGGAGTGGCTGCCGTCGCTGCCGCTGCACTACCTGCTTTACCGAGCCTTCGGGTGGGAGCAGAGCCGTCCGCAGTTCGCCCACCTGCCGCTGCTGCTGAAGCCTACGGGCGGCGGCAAGCTCTCGAAGCGTGACGGCGACAAGATGGGATTCCCCGTCTTCCCGCTCTTCTGGCGTTCGCCCGCGACGGGCGAGACGGCGCGCGGATACCGCGAGGACGGATATTTCCCCGAGGCGTTCGTCAACATGCTGGCGCTGCTGGGATGGAACCCAGGTACGGAGCAGGAGCTGTTCTCGATGCAGGAGCTGATAGATGCCTTCTCGCTGGATCGCGTCTCGAAGTCGGGCGCGCGTTTCCAGCCCGACAAGGCGAAGTGGTTCAACGCACAGTACATGCACCGCAAGAGCGACGCCGAGCTGGCGGCACTCTTCCAGCCCATCCTGCGCGAGCATGGCGTGGAGGTGTCGGACGAGGTGGCCGGGCGCGCCGCAGGCATCATGAAGGAGCGTGCGTCGTTCATCACCGACCTGTGGGACCTCACGTCGTATTTCTTCATCGCTCCGCACGAGTATGACGAGAAGCAGGTGAAGAAGTACTGGAAGGGCGAGAACCCCGCCCGTCTTGTCGAGGTGCGCGGGGTGCTGGCCTCGATCGACGACTTCTCGCTGGAGAATACCGAGCGCATCGTGAATGCGTGGATCGCCGAGAAGGGCTACAGCATGGGTCAGATCATGAACACGCTGCGTCTGGCGCTTGTGGGTGCGGGCAAGGGCCCGGGCATGTATGACGTCACGTCGTTCCTCGGCAAGGAGGAGACGCTGCGCCGCATAGACTATCTTTTGGCCAATCTAAAACCTGTGGAATAATGGAGATATTACAGCAAGTATGGGGCTCGACCCCCGAAGGCGAGGCTATCGTACTCTATACGATACGCAACTCGAAGGGCTGCGAGGTGCAGCTCTGCAACATAGGCGCCTCGATCGTGTCGGTAAAGGTTCCCGACCGTAACGGCAAGATCGACGACGTGGTGCTCGGATACAAGGACCCGATGAGCTATTTCGGCGACGGCGCGGCCAGCGGCAAGAGCGTGGGCCGTGTTGCGAACCGCATCGCGCGCGGCCGCATGACGGTCGACGGCGTGGAGTACCGCCTCGAGATAAACAACGGTGTCAACCACCTGCACGGCGGCTCGAAGGGCTTTGCCAACCGCCTGTGGGAGAGCCGTGTGGAGACCAACCGCGTGGTCTTCTCGCTGGTGTCGGCGGACGGCGACCAGAACTATCCCGGCGAGCTGTATGTCGAGGCAGGGTTCTACTTCGACGACGACAATGCTCTGGAGATAACCTACATGGCGCGTACGGACAAGACGACGGTGGTGAACCTCACCAACCACGTCTACTGGAACCTCGCGGGCGAGGGCAGCGGCAAGACCATTTTCGACCACGAGCTGCAGCTCGACTGCTCGCGCGTGCTGGAGATGGACCCCACGCAGATACCTACGGGACGTTACCTCGACGTGAAGGGTACGCCGCAGGACTTTACGACGTGGCGCCGTCTGGGCGACGATATCGACTCGGAGTTCAACCACATGAAGGATTTCCGCGGCTACGACCACTACTTCGTGCTGGACAACTGGCGTCCCAACATCCTGAGCCGCATGGGCGAGCTGCGCTGCGAGGCCACGGGCCGCAAGGTGGAGGTTCTCTCGTCGCAGGCCGGCGCAATGGTCTACACTGGCAACTGGCTTGCGGGCGGCTGCCCCGTCACCAAGTCGGGCGGCCGCTATGAGGACTATGCGGGCGTGGCGATCGAGTGCCAGAACTATCCCGACGCGGTGAACCATCCCGACTTCCCGTCGGTGGTGCTCAAGCCCGGCGAGACCTATTGCCAGAAGATCGTCTTCCGTACGGGAACGTTCTGACAGGACGGAATGTTGCAGAGGGGGGACGGAGTTTCGGTTGCCGACCCCCTTTTTTATGTTGTTGCCGACCCGTTATATGCCGTATTGTTGCGTAAGGGCAATAAGTATGATGCTGCGGGAGGGTATAATTCAATTTTAATATGGATACGAAGGATCGTGAATATCTCGACGCATTCGAGCGGCGCATGTCGAAGGCTTTGGTCGAGTCGTGTACGGCCGACGGCCTGCTCGAGGGGCAGATGCTGGAGGTCGAGGATCTCGACGGCAAGTGGCGCACGTCGGCGCCGGAATATATGGCCGCTGCGGTGCCGCAGATTGCCGACTATCCCTCGGCTGCGGTGGCGTGGGCATGCTATCTGGGCATGGGTGCCGCCGTGCTGTGGGACAAGTCGTGGGGCGAGTACAAGGATACCGACGACTGGTACACGCTGATCGCCTCGCCGCGCGGCTTCGACTGCATGGACGAGTATGTCACCGAGTGCCTGCTCGGGTATAGGCTCGGCGGCGCGGAGGCGGTGAAGATCGAGGACGCGGTGCGCCGTGCCTCCCATACGGCGCTGTCGATGATACGCAAGGAGCAGATCGAGCCGCAGAGCGCCATGGCGTTCCATGTCTTCGCCCGTACGGCGAAGGTGTTTTACCGTCTCGGTGTCTCGATAGCGTTGCGGCGTCTCGGATACAAATACGTTAAGGTGCGCATCGACGGCTCGGCGCCCGAGTCGTGACACGGTTTGATGTTGTTCCCTATGGGCGGGATATTGCATATTGTCGGCGGTGCCTCTGCCGCCGGTACGCTTAAGGCTGGCCTGCAGGGGCGGTGCGGCGAGAGTGTCGCGGCATTTCCGTGCGGCCTGCGTTACGGGTCGCTGTTCCGTGATTTCGGGGAAGCCGAACTGCGCAGGTATGTCGCAGAGGTGGAGCGGCTGACGGGTTGCGTCGGGGCCTTTGACCCGTTGCACGCCTTTGTCGGGATCGATTTCGGAGGTTACGACAAGGTGGCGGTGTGGCACGGCGGTGATGTGGACGAGACCATCATGTATTATATGGTATGCGCCCTGGCTGCCGATGTGGCGCTTTATGAAGTGCGTGTCGGGGATGTGCTGCCGCGGTTGAAATATCCCGTGCGCTATCCCTCTTTGGCGGTCTGTTCGGCGGATGATGCGGCGTGGCTGTGCGGGCGTATGACGGCTGTGAGTACGGAGCGTCGCGCGTCGGCCGCCGGACAATGGAATATATGGCGTCATTCGGATGCCGCTTTGCGCATACCTTCGGAGGTTGGTATTGCGGAGGTGCCGGAAGATTATTTCGACGGTAATATCGTTGCCGCGTGCGGCGCGGAATACCGCAAGGCGGCACGTGTGGTCGGCGAGGTGCTATGTGCAGCGGATTTTGCCGTGGGCGACGGTTTCCTGCACCGGCGTATCGTGGCGCTGTTGCGCGAAGGCCGCCTGTCGGCGCGTGCCGAGGAGGTGCCGGAGCGGTTGCGGTGTGCAATAATGGAGGCAGGAATCGCGCCGCTTGCGGTCGGCGGCGTGGATGTATCCGCGATGCCGCTGTTCAGCGTGGCGGCGGTATGATGATGCGGCGAAGCATGTAATAAAACGGGGAGCGGTTCCGATCCGCTCCCCGCTTTATATGTTATGATTCGCGTCGGATTATTTGTCCTTGACGGATTCGAGCTCCATTGTGGTTGTAACCATGCCGTTAATCGAGTCGGTCGTCTGCTTCACCACACCCACGCCGCGGGCCATCCACGATGTGGTCTTGGTTTCGATGGTCTGTCCCATGGTCTCGACTACGGTTGTCTCCTCCAACTTCAGGCAGTCGAACTTGCCGGCGGGAACCTCTACGGTTTCGGCAGCCGTCACCGTGCGATCCTTTATTTCGGCAC
Source organism: uncultured Alistipes sp. (assembly GCA_949283205.1). Taxonomy (GTDB): domain Bacteria; phylum Bacteroidota; class Bacteroidia; order Bacteroidales; family Rikenellaceae; genus Alistipes. The sequence goes on from CASDSD010000037.1 coordinate 110,090, forward strand.
TCATGCTTATGTCCATTCCCATTATTTTTGCCGCGAACTTGATTGTGGCGTTGCCGCAGTCCTTGCCCTTCTCAAGGTCTTTGGGATAGATCATCTCGCCCGAAAGTTCGCTTATGTTTACATCCTCCATCGTGCCGATTACCGACGCGAATGCATCCTTAAGATTTATGACGTAGGCATCATCCTTGACGTTATAGTCCACAGAAGTTTTTTGTGCCGGTGTTGCGGCGTCGGCCGAGACGTATACGTCGGTTGCCACTGTCACCTTGTCGGCATCGGCCGAAACGACCTCCATGGTGGAATACATGGTTTGTGAGCCGGCTATGGTCGAAGCCGTGGTTTTATATCGGTTTACCTTTCCCTGTGCCGGAAAGAACCAGTTGTCCTGCGCCATAACGCTACCTGCCATTAACATCATGGTCAGGATAAGAAGTGCTTTTTTCATCGTTTGATAGGTTGTTTGGTTATGTATTCGATATCAAAAGTAACTAATTTATTTTGATATGCGCCATCTTTACCTCTCAAATCGGCCGTTATGGCATTTTTATGCATGTTTGTGGCTGCGCATCCATATTTTTCGCATGCGAGGTTCGCGTTTTCGGAATAAATCGCTATATTTGCATTGACATCGGACGTAATGACGCCGCAGATGCCGTGAGAGTACAGATAGAAAATGCAGCCATGATACGTTTCAACCATATCCATCACCACCATATCTTGCGAAAGGTACGGTAGGTCGTGGAGTGGCGTGACGATTCCCATACAGGCTTACCGCATACGGTAAGCCTGTTTTTGTTTTTTTGTGGCCCGGATCTATTGCGGGAGCGGAATACGGATATTTATAACGAAAAAGATATTTTATGTTGAGAATTGCCATTCAGAACAAGGGCCGGCTCAATGAGCAGAGCGTCGCTTTGCTGCGCGAGATCGGCATAAACGTGGACGAGGCCAAGCGCAAGTTCCTGTCGAAGGCGTCGAATTTCCCCATCGAGGTATTGTACCTGCGTGACGATGACATCCCGCAGGTGGTGGCCAACGGCACGGCGTCGCTCGGCATCGTGGGACTGAACGAGGTGGCCGAGCGCGGCTTCGACGTTGAGATCGCCGCGCGGCTGGGCTTCGGCGGCTGCCGCATTTCGCTCGCCATACCCAAGGGCGAGGAGTACGCCGGTGTGGAGTATTTCCGCGGCAAGCGCATCGCTACGTCGTATCCCGCCATCCTGCGCCGTTTCCTTGAGGAGCGCGGTGTCGAGGCCGAGCTGGAGGTCATAACAGGATCTGTCGAGATTGCCCCCGCGGCAGGTATCGCCGATGCCATCTTCGACATCGTGTCGTCGGGCGGCACGCTCGTCTCGAACGGCCTGAAGGAGGTGGAGCGCGTCTTCGAGTCGGAGGCGGTGCTGATCGCCGGCCGCAATCTGCCGGACGAGGACCGCGCGCTGCTCGACGAACTGCTGTTCCGTATCGAGTCGGAGAAGGTGAGCCGCGGCAAGAAGTACCTGCTCATGAATATCCCGACCTCGGCTTTGGACGAGGCGGTGAAGATCCTGCCCGCCATGCGCAGTCCGACTGTGATGCCGCTGGCGGCCGAAGGGTGGTGCTCGCTCCACTCGGTGGTGGATGCGGCCGACCTCTGGGAGAAGGTGCGCCAGTTGAAGGCTATCGGGGCCGAAGGCATACTGGTGCTTACGTTGGACAAGATAATACCTTAACGTCATATGGATATATTCGTCAATCCGCCGCAGGAGCGGTGGCCGGAGCTGTGCCTGCGTGCCGGCAGCGACGACAGGGAGATAGCCGCGCGTGTCGAGGCTATCGTGGCGCGCGTGGCGCGCGAGGGAGACAAGGCCCTGTATGCTTTGGCCGAGGAGATCGACGGCGTGCGTCTTGCCTCGCTCAAGGTGTCGGAGGAGGAGTTTGCCTCGGCAGAGAAGGCCGTGAGCGAGGAGCTGAAGCGCGCCATGGATGTCGCCGTGGCCAATATCTCGGCATTCCACCGTGCGCAGATGCCTCACGAGGTGCGTGTGGAGACCGTGGCGGGTGTCACCTGCATACAGCGTCCCGTGCCTATAAGGCGTGTCGGCATTTACATCCCTGGCGGCACGGCGCCGCTCTTCTCGACGGTGCTGATGCTGGCTCTGCCCGCCTCGATAGCGGGTTGCGGCGAGGTGGTCATGTGTACCCCGACCGACCGCAACGGACGTGTGGCGGCAGAGGTGCTCTATGCGGCGCGGCGGTGCGGTGTGGGTGCCGTATACAAGGCCGGAGGCGCGCAGGCCGTGGCTGCCATGGCGTACGGTACGGAGAGCGTGCCCAAGGTGGACAAGATCTTCGGCCCGGGCAACCGCTATGTGACCGTAGCCAAGCAGATCGTCAGCGGCCGTAACACCTCGATAGACATGCCCGCCGGGCCGTCCGAGGTGATGGTCATGGCCGACGGGTCGGCGTCGCCGGCATTTGTTGCCGCCGACATGCTCTCGCAGGCCGAACATGGCCGCGACAGTCAGGCGATGGTGGTATGCGACGACAGGTCGTTTGCCGAAGCTGTGGCGGCCGAGGTCGCACGGCAGGCTGCGGCGTTGCCGCGAGCGGGGTTTGTCGCCGAATCGCTGTCGCACAGCCGTGTGGTGGTCTTCGACGACAGGGCGCGGATGATAGACTTTGCCAATGCGTATGCGGCCGAGCACCTTATCGTGATGATGCGCGACGCGTGGTCGGTTGTCGACCGCATTACGGCGGCGGGATCGGTATTCGTGGGGGCATACTCGCCCGAAAGTGCCGGCGACTACGCCTCGGGCACTAACCACACGCTTCCCACGTCGGGCTGGGCGCATTCGTGCAGCGGTGTAAACATAGACAGCTTCATGCGCAAGATGACCATACAGGAACTCTCGCGCGAAGGCCTTGCGGCACTTGCTCCGACGATTGTCGCCATGGCCGATGCCGAAGGGCTGCAGGCCCATGCCGAGGCTGTGCGGATAAGAATGAACGATAACGGAAAATGATACGATCGATATGGACAGGAGTGAAATAGACCGCCTTGTGCGGCATAACATAGCTTCGTTGACGCCATATTCTACGGCGCGGGACGAATATCAGGGCGAGCTGGGGACTTTCCTCGATGCCAACGAGAGCCCCTATGAGAACGGATACAACCGCTATCCGGATCCGCATCAGCGGCGGCTGAAGGCGCGTCTTTCGGCGATAAAGGGGATTCCTGCCGAGAACATATTCATCGGCAACGGCAGCGACGAGGCCATAGACCTTGTATTCCGCATCTTCTGCGAGCCGCGCGAGGACAACGTCGTAGCCATAGCGCCGAGTTACGGCATGTATAAGGTCGCGGCGGCGATAAACGACATCGAGGTGCGTGAGGTGCAGCTCGGCGAGAACTTCTCGCTGCCGGTGGATGCTATTCTGGAGCGTGCCGACGCAAGGACGAAGGCCCTGTTTCTCTGTTCGCCCAACAATCCTACCGGGAATGCCTTTCCGCGCGAGGAGATGCTTCGCCTGGCCGACTCGTTCGGCGGGATCACGGTGGTGGACGAGGCGTATATCGATTTTTCCGATACCGAGGGCCTCAAGGACGAGATATTCACACGGCCGCGTCTTATGGTGCTGCAGACCATGTCGAAGGCGTGGGCCATGGCCGACTTGAGAATGGGACTGGCATTGGCCGACAAACGTATCGTGGAGTTGATGTCGATGGTGAAATACCCGTACAACATAAGCGAGGCTACGATGCGCATCGTGAAGGAGCTGCTTGACCTTCCCGTTGACGATCAGGTCACCGAGATCAAGGCGCAGCGGGCCGCGGTGGGGGAGGCGTTGTCTCGTTTCCCGTTCGTCAAGCACGTATACCCGAGCGATGCCAACTTCCTGCTGGTACGCTTCGACGATGCCGATGCTGTCTACGACCATCTGATCGGCGACGGCATCATCGTGCGCAACCGCAACCGTGTGAAGGGGTGCGAAGGGTGCCTGCGCATAACCATAGGGTTGAAGGAGGAGAACGAGAAACTGTTGAAATCACTTGGAACGTATGAAACGCAAGGCGCTGTTCGTTGATCGCGACGGGACGATCATCGTCGAGCCTGTAGAGGATCTGCAGGTCGATTCGCTCGAGAAGCTGGAGTTCGTGCCGGGGGCGATCTCGGCGCTGCGGTCGCTTGCGGCGCTGGATTACGACCTGGTGCTGGCCTCGAATCAGGACGGGCTGGGCACGGCGTCGTTCCCGGAGGATACCTTCTGGCCGGCGCACAACAAGATGCTCGGGACGCTCGAGGGCGAGGGCGTCACCTTCGCCGACCAGCTTATAGACCGTTCGCTGCCCGAGGAGAATGCCCCCACGCGCAAGCCGCGTACGGGGATGTTCGGGCGATATCTGACCGGGGAGTACGACATGGCCTCGAGTTACGTCATAGGCGACCGTGCTACGGATGTCGAGCTGGCGTACAACCTCGGTGCGCGTGCCGTGCTGTTGCAGCGGCCCGATGCGGGACGTGAGATGTTGGCGGAGAAACCCTTTGCCGCAAGCTGCGTGCTGATGACCGATTCGTGGGCCGAGGTGGCGGAGTTCCTGCGCCGCACCGACCGCCGGGCGGAGGTCGTGCGCCGCACGTCGGAGACGGATATCCGCGTGGCGGTGGATCTCGACGGCAAGGGTGACGGTAAGATAGATACGGGGTTGAAATTTTTCGATCACATGCTGGACCAGATCCCGCATCACGCCGGCATCTCGCTCGAGGTTGTCTGCCATGGCGATCTGGAGGTGGACGAACACCACACGATGGAGGATGTGGCCATAGCCCTGGGGGAGGCCATATATGAGGCGTTGGGGTCGAAACGCGGTATCGACCGCTACGGTTTCGTGCTGCCGATGGACGAGAGCCGCGCCATGGTGCTCATCGATTTCGGCGGCAGGGTCGATTTCATGTGGGACGTGCCCTTTACGCGCGAATATGTAGGCGACGTGCCGACGGAGATGTTCAGCCACTTCTTCAAGTCGCTCTGTACGGCGATGCGCTGCAATCTCCACATCGAGGCGCGCGGCGAGAACAACCACCACATGATCGAAGGGGTCTTCAAGGCCTTCGCCCGTGCGTTGAAGATGGCCGTGCGGAGGGATGTCTTCAGCTGTGAGCTGCCGTCGAGCAAAGGTGTATTGTAGGGGGGCTTTAATATAATGCATATGTTTATATGATGGCATTTAATATACTGGAATATATTAATATGGCCTCGTGTAAATGAAGTTATGGTATAACAGAAAAACAATATGATTTCATGATAGCTATAGTGGATTACGGAATGGGCAACCTGCGGTCGGTGGAGAATGCCTTGCGGCGTTTGGGGGCCGACTTCTGCGTCACTGCCGATGCCGGTGTGATAATGTCGGCGGAGCGTGTGCTGCTGCCGGGGGTAGGCAATGCGGCCGAGGCGATGGAGAATCTGCGCCGTGCCGATCTGGTCGGGGTGATACGCCGTCTGCGGCGTCCCGTGCTTGGCATATGCGTCGGCATGCAGGTCATGTGCCGCCATACCGAAGAGGGGGATGCCGACTGTATAGGCCTTTTCGATGCCCGCGTCAGGCGCTTTGTTCCGGCAGCGGATCTCAAGGTGCCGCACATGGGATGGAACCGCATAGGCAATCTCGAGTCGAAACTCTTCAAGGGCATAGCCGGTGGCGAGTATGTCTATTTCGTACATTCGTACTATCCGGAGCTGTGTCCCGATACCATTGCTACGGCCGACCACGGTGTGATGTTCAGCGCGGCGTTGAAATATGAAAACTTCTACGGTACGCAGTTCCATCCCGAAAAGAGCGGTGACGTGGGCGAAAGGATAATCGAAAACTTTTTGAAGCTATGATCGAGATAATTCCCGCAATAGACATAATCGAAGGACGTTGCGTCCGTCTGTCGCAGGGCGATTACGCCCGCCGCAGGGTATATGACGCCAGCCCCGTGGATATGGCCAAACGGTATGCCGACTGCGGCGTAAGGCGTATACATGTGGTCGATCTCGACGGCGCCAAGTCGTCGTCGCCGAAGAATCTCAGGACGCTCGAGCAAATGGCTGTGGGTGCAAATGTCGAGATCGAGTGGGGTGGCGGCATCAAGAGCGAGGAGGCGTTGCGCGCGCTGTTCGATTACGGTGCCGACTATGCCATAGTGGGGAGCGTTGCGGCGCGCGAGCCGCAGTTGTTTGTCGAGTGGCTGTTGCGGTTCGGCGGCGGGAGGATGATCCTCGGCGCCGACGTGCGTGACGGCAAGGTCTCGGTAAACGGCTGGCAGGAGGATTTGGCCATAGGTATAGAGGATATGGTCGAGGAGTTTCTGCCGCACGGTCTCTGCCAGGCTATCTGCACCGACATCTCGCGCGACGGAATGCTGGAGGGGCCCTCGTTCGACCTCTACACCTCGTTGCAGAGCCGATACGACAAGGTCGACTTTACCGTCTCGGGAGGCATAGGCTCGATGGCCGACATCGAACGTCTGAACGAGCTGTCGCTGCGGCGCGTGATCGTTGGCAAGGCCATATATGAAAACAGGATAACATTGAAAGATATAGAGAGATGGTCGCAAAACGCATAATACCGTGCCTTGACGTGAAGGGCGGCCGCACGGTCAAGGGAATCAACTTCGAGGGGCTGCGCGACGTCGGCGATGCGGTCGAGCTGGGCAGCTACTACGCCCGCAGTGGCGCCGACGAGCTTGTATACCTCGACATAAGCGCCACGCGTGAGGAGCGCGGCACCTTTACCAGTCTGGTTGAGCGTATCGCCGACGAGATAAACATACCCTTCACCGTCGGTGGCGGCATCGGCTCACTGGAGGATGCGGCGCGGCTACTCGACGCCGGCGCCGACAAGATCTCGATAAACAGCGCGGCCATTGCGTCGCCGGCGCTTATCGACAGCATCGCGTCGCGTTACGGCAGCCAGTTCGTCGTGGTGGCCATCGACGCGCGGTGCATGGAGGATAGCATATGGCGTGCCACCACGCACGGCGGCAGCCGACCGACCGACCGGGAGCTCTTCTCGTGGGCACATGAGGCGCAGGAGCGCGGTGCCGGCGAGATACTCTTCACGTCGATGAACCACGACGGTACGAGATCGGGTTATCCGTGCGACACCTTCGCCCGTCTGGCCGGGATGCTGTCGATCCCCGTCATCGCCTCGGGCGGTGCGGGATCGGTGGCCGACATAGCCGAGGTGCTCACGGCGGGCCGCGCCGACGCGGCGCTCGCCGCCAGCATCTTCCACTACGGCGAGATCACGATAGGCGACCTGAAACGGCAGTTGAAGCAAATGAACATAAATGTGAGGATATGACATTCGACCAATTCAATCTTTCGAAGTGCCCCGACGGGCTGCTTCCCGTCATCGTGCAGGATGCCGTGACGCTGAAGGTGCTTATGCTGGGCTACATGAACCGCGAGGCGTTCGACCGCAGCGTGGCCGAGGGGCGCGTTACCTTTTTCTCGCGTACGCGGCAATGCCTCTGGACCAAGGGCGAGACGAGCGGCCATTATCTCTATATAGAATCGATGTATGCCGACTGCGACGGCGACACGCTGCTGATAAAGGCGCGGCCGGTGGGGCCGACATGCCATCGGGGCACGACGAGCTGCTTCGACACGCCCGACGAGGAGGGGTTCATACGCCGCCTGCAGAGTGTGGTGCAGCAGCGCCACCGCGACATGCCCGAGGGGTCGTACACTACGAAACTCTTCATAAAGGGTGTCAAGAAGATCTCGCAGAAGGTGGGTGAGGAGGCCGTGGAGAGCATCGTCGAGGCCGTGGACGGCAACCGTGACAGGTTTATATACGAGGCGTCGGACCTTATCTACCACCTGTTGGTGCTGATGGAGCAGATGGGTTGCTCGATCGAGGACATGGAGCGGGAGCTGGCCTTGAGACACAAGTGATGCCGCGCTACGGGTATAGAAGGCCCGAAGGGTAGCGTGCAGCATACCTTATGGCGTATGGCCGGGCGATGTGCCGGGACGCTGCGATGCCAGCGGCGGCACCCGATAGGCATAATGATGCCCGAAACCGTAAAATTGGTATGAAAAACGGTATTGTGTATGTGGCCGTAAGATATAAATTTTATATTTTTGAGATGCTGGAAATGTCCTGGCACGACAACTCCGGCCGATTGGGAAATATGGGCAAACATTCATAAAACAAGATAAAATATGTCGGTATTGAAACGAGTGCGGTTGGTATTGGCCATTCTGGTGATATTGGCCGCAACGCTGTTGTTCGTGGACGTGAGCGGCGCGGCACACCTCTGGCTGGGGTGGATTGCCAAGATTCAACTGCTGCCCGCGATCCTGGCGTTGAATTTTGTCGTGGTGGTCGCTCTGGTGATCCTCACGCTCCTTTTGGGCCGCGTATACTGTTCGGTTATATGTCCGTTGGGTATACTGCAGGATGTCATAGCGCGTTTCGGCAAGATGAGCCGCAAGAACCGCTACAGCTACTCGCCCGAGCGCAAGGTGCTGCGTTATGCGGTCTTCGTGCTTTTCATTGCGGCGCTGGTGGGCGGCGTGAGCAGCGTGGCCGGTATTCTGGCTCCGTACAGCTCTTTCGGGCGCATCGCGTCGAATCTCTTCGCGCCCGTCTATGCCTGGGGCAACAACCTGCTCGCATATGTCTCGGAGCGCGTCGGCAGTTACGCATTCTATCCGCGTGAGGTATGGATCAAGGGTGTAGGCACGTTTGTCGTGGCTGTGGTCACCCTGGTGGTGCTGGCCGTGCTGGCGTGGCGCAACGGCCGTACGTATTGCAACACGATATGTCCCGTGGGTACGCTGCTGGGCCTGCTGTCGCGCTGGTCGGTCTTCGCTCCCGTTATCGACATCGAGAAGTGCATTTCGTGCAAGATATGCTCGCGCAACTGCAAGTCGGCATGTATCGACATTGCGAACCACAGGATAGATTACAGCCGCTGCGTGGTATGTATGGACTGCATCGACGTCTGCCCGAAGGATGCCGTCAGCTTCCGCCTCCGTTCGAAGGCCAAGGCTGCGGCGGTGGCGAAGAAGGAGGCCGGGAACGCCGCTGCCAAGGGCGGCGCCAAGGCTGCCGGGGCGAAGCCGGCTGCGGCGGATGTGGCCGCGAAGGCCCCCGATGCACTCAGCCGCAAGGGCTTCATTACGGGTGCCGGTCTGCTGGCAGTATCTGCCGTGCGGGCGCAGGAGATGAAGGTTGACGGCGGCTTTGCCGAGATCATCGCCAAGAAGGTGCCCAAGCGCGAGACGCGTATCGTGCCTGCGGGTGCGCAGTCGCTGCACAATGTGGCGGCGCACTGCACGGGATGCCAGCTCTGTGTGGCGGCATGCCCAAACGGCGTGTTGCGTCCGTCGGGCGGCCTTGTGACGCTGCTGCAACCCGAGATGGGCTTCGAGCGTGGATATTGCCGTCCCGAATGCGTAGCATGTTCGGAGGTGTGTCCTACGGGAGCCATCGTCAAGATTACCGTTCCCGAAAAGTCTTCGATACAGGTGGGACATGCCGTATGGATTCGGGACAACTGCATTGTGCTGCGTGACGATCAGGATTGCGACAACTGTGCGCGCCACTGTCCGACCGAGGCCATCACCATGGTGCCGCTGGACCCTGGCAACCGCCATTCGCGCAAGATACCCGCGGTGAACGTCGAACGCTGTATCGGGTGCGGGGCGTGCGAGAATCTGTGTCCCTCGCGTCCCTTCAGCGCCATGTATGTCGAAGGACACCAAAATCATCGAACGATTTAACGAGGCATAGAGATGGAGAAGAACAACAAGATAAAAGCGAACAATCTGATCGGCCGCGGCGAGTTCCTCAAGCGTCTGGGTGGAGGTGCTGCCGTTACGGCTGTGGCCCTGACGGGGTGTGACAATGGTGCCGTGACAACGTCGGGCAATGTGGGGGAGGTCCCCACGGACAAGATGACCTACCGCGTCAACAAGGCGAATGGCGACCGTGTCTCGATCCTGGGATATGGCTGCATGCGCTGGCCTACGCGCAAGCGTGCCGACGGCAACGGCAACGAGATAGACCAGGAGACGGTGAACGAACTGGTCGATTACGCCTTGAGTCACGGTGTGAACTATTTCGATACGTCGCCCGCATACGTGCAGGGCTGGTCGGAGAGGGCTACGGGCATAGCCTTGAGCCGTCATCCCCGCTCGTCGTACTATCTGGCTACGAAACTGTCCAATTTCTCGAACCATACGCGCGAGAGTTCCATGGCCATGTACCGCCGTTCGTTCGAGGAGCTGCAGACGGATTATCTCGACTATTATCTGCTGCACTCGATCGGCGGCAGCATGGGCGATTTCAACTCGCGATACATCGACAACGGCATGCTCGACTTCCTCATTGAGGAGCGTGCGGCGGGACGTATCCGCAACCTCGGATGGTCGTTCCACGGCCGCAAGGAGAATTTCGACGAGATACTGGCCATGCACGAGAAGGTACATTGGGACTTCGTGCAGATACAGCTGAACTACTCGGACTGGCGCAACGCCCGCGGCAACAACGTCAATGCGGAGTATCTGTATGCCGAGCTGGAGAAGCGGTCGATACCCATCGTCATCATGGAGCCGTTGCTCGGAGGACGTCTGTCGAACGTGCCCGACCATATCGCCACGCGACTCAAGACGGCACGGCCCGACAACAGCGTCGCCTCGTGGGCGTTCCGCTTCGCCGGGAGCAGGGATCTGATACTTACCGTATTGAGTGGTATGACATATATGGAGCATCTTCAGGACAACATACGCACCTATTCGCCCCTCGTGCCGCTTACGGAGGAGGAGAACGAGTTCCTCTACGAGACGGCCGAACTGATGCTGCAATATCCCACCATTCCGTGCAACGACTGCCAGTATTGCATGCCGTGTCCCTACGGTCTGGATATCCCGGGCATATTGCTCCATTACAACAAGTGCGTAAACGAAGGCAACCTTCCTGCCTCGTCGGGCGACGAGAACTACCGCAAGGCGCGTCGCGCCTACCTGGTGGGATATCTGCGCAGCGTCGAGAAGGAGCGTCAGGCCGACCGATGCACGGGGTGTAAACAGTGCAACCCGCACTGCCCGCAGAGTATCGACATCCCGCGCGAGATGCGCCGCATAGACGAATTTACCGAGAAACTCAAGCAGGAACTCGAGTTTTAGACGATGGAGGAGTTGATACGTACGCTGCGCGAAGGCGGTTATTCGTGCGTCATACGCAACGGCGGTGTGCAGAGGGTGTTTACCCAGCGCGGCGTGGCCGACCTTTATGACCTGCTTGCGCAGGATGCGGAGTTCCTGCACGGAGCATGGATCGCGGACAAGGTTGTGGGCAAGGCGGCCGTGTCGCTTATGATTCTGGGCGGCGTGCAGCGTCTCCATACGGGTGTGATAAGTTCTCCGGCGCTGGCGTTGGCCGAAGGTACCGCTCTGGAGATCACCTTCGACGAGCAGGTGCCGCATATAATCAACCGCACGCACAGCGACTGGTGTCCTCTCGAGCGGTTGTGCTATGATGCCGCTACGGCCGGGGAGTGCCTCGTGCGAATCCGTGGCTTTATCGAACGCATGAGGGCCGGATCCTCGGCGCCCGGCACTCTCCGCACGAAATAGGCCGTTTTCGGCAATGAGCCGTATCGTTTGCCTTGCGGCGGTACGGTCGGGACGATTGTGAAACTGAAAAACAAAATGAATATTGATTATGCAGACAACGAGCGTTAAATTTTACTCATTGAACTACAGGCAGACGGCGACATATGGTGCGGCGCTGCTCTTCGTGGCCGGAAATATCGTTCTGCCGCAGTTTTGTCATCTGGTACCGCAGGGAGGGCTGATCCTCCTGCCGATATACTTCTTTACGCTGATCGGCGCATACAAGTACGGGTGGCGCGTGGGCCTTCTGACGGCGGTGCTGTCGCCCCTGGCCAACCATCTCCTGTTCGGCATGCCGCCCGCCCAGATGCTGGCCCCGATTCTGGTGAAGTCGGTGGTGTTGGCCCTGGCCGCAGGATATGCCGCCGCACGCTTCCGTCGCGTATCGCTCTCGATCATGGCCGCCGTGGTTCTCTTTTACCAGATCGTCGGCTCGGTCGTCGAGTGGGGTATGACGGGCAGCCTGATGGCTGCCCTGCAGGACTTCCGGCTCGGTATTCCCGGCATGGCCTTGCAGATCGTTGGCGGGTATCTCTTTATAAAGTATCTGTTGCGCAGGTAGCCTGCAAACGGGTATGGGATAAAAACAGGCGGCGGTCTTCTTTGACCGCCGCCTGTTCGTTTAGGATATGCCGGATCAGTTTATGCGTACCGGGCAATTTATCGTAGAGGCGTATCCCGTACCGTCGAGTACATATACGTACACGCGATAGTTGCCGGCCTCGTCGATGGTGAACTCGGCCCGGGGCTCGGTGGTGGTTATGACCTCGCCGTAGCGCTCGGGACGCGGCTCGTACGAACCGCCGAAGCCGAGGACGGTGGCTTCGTGCAGTATCTCCCATACGTATTGCAAGGTGTCGCCGTCGTTGTCCTGTGCCGTCACGCATGCGCTGAACGGCTTGCCGTGTCCTGCTTCGGGGCTCTCGGCAGCCGTTTTGCCGTCGATGGTGATGTCCGTAACGACGGGGGCGTGCTGCTGCGGCTCCTCACCCGTCCATACACGCTGCATGGCCTCCACAGACGGGGTCTTCTCACCCTTCAGCGGCAATCCTTCGACATTGCCCTCGACGAACATGCTGAACCACGTGGGGGTGCGCTCCTCCTTCTGACCCCAGAGGAAGACGAACGATCCGAGGCAGCGCGGATCGCCCAGTATGGCATTGTTGTAGCGGGCCTCGTATACCTTGCGTTTCTCTTCGCTCGACTGTTCTATCGGGGCGTCCCACGATGTCTTGCCGGTTTCCCACCATCCCGTGGGACCCCATTCGGTTATGATATAGGGACCTTTGTAGTCGGATTCCGCCACCATCGACTTCACTTCGTTTATCGGGCCGTAGCTGTTTATGCCGATCACGTCGAGCGAGGGGGCGTAGCGGGCGATCGAGTCGAGGGCGTTGGGGTTGTGGGCGATAACGGTCGACGTAAGGTGGCGTTTGTCTATCGACTTTATTATTGTCGATAGTTCGTCGATGAAACTCCACACCGTGCTGCCGTTATTGCCGCTCAGCTCCACCTCGTTGCCGATGCCCCATATGAGCAGGTTGGGATCGTCCTTGAAACGCTCTGCGGCGTCGCGGCAGAATGTGCGCATCTGCTCCTTGAACTCTTCGTCGGCATACTTTTCGGCCTCTTTCGGGAGCCATATGCCCTGCATGACGTACATGCCGTGCTGTGCGGCCATGGCTGTCGTGGCGGCTATCTCGTCGATGCTTCCGCCCCATGTGCGGCAGGCGTTGGCGCCGTTGGCGACGGCGATGTCGGGACGGTTCGTGCCGCCGATACCCTTGATGAATACGGGGTTGCCGTCGACGGTAAGCTCGAAGCCCTCCTCCGTGGCGCGTATGTGCGCCCCCTGTTGCTGTGTGCATGCCGCCAACGTCGAGCCGATGGCGGCGAGGATGATGATTCGTCGAATTATATTCATGAGAAAATATAGGTTTATATCAGATACAAAGGTAATGAATGTAGGGCGCAAAGGCAAGAGAAAAATCGCTTTTGGGATGGCTGCGGCCGTGTCGGAGCAGCGACGCGCGGCAGAAGACGCTGAAAATTTCGCAAGACGGAAACATATCCTTGAAAAAGAGCGGCGATATCGGGTTTTTTGGGTAACTTTGAAAGGATACGACGTCATGCGACGGTGCCGCCGCACGGCAAGGGGCCTTTCTGTCGGAAAATGTGGACGATATGTGTCGAATATTTTGTCATATTTCAAATTTTGATTACTTTTGTTTGCTTGAAAGGGGTATTATGATTGCAATCTTAAATAAAAATTCCAACCAATGAAAAAACTGTTAACTCATTCCATTTTGCTTCGGCGATTCGCGGCGGTGCTGTCGTGCATGGTTTGTGTGGCGGCTGCCATGCCTGCGCGGGGACAGCAGGCAATGTCGGTTTCGGCCGTGAAGATCAACCCCACGACGGTAGATGTGGTCTTCGGCAGCGAGCGCATGACGTTCGATTTTTACGGAGACAACATCTTCCGACTCTTCCAGGATAATACGGGAGGCATCATACGCGATCCCGAGGCGCGGCCCGAGGCGCAGATCCTTGTGGACAATCCGCGCCGCGAGGTGTCGTCGCTTGAGGTGAGCGACGGGGATGACGCCGTTGTTATCTCTACGCCCCGTATTGCAGTATCGCTGGACAAGACGACGCGTCTTATGACCTTGACCGACAAGGAGCGCGGCTGCGCGGTTATCGAGCAGGTTGCGCCCGTAGCGTTCGGCGAGGAGGGCGTGTCGATAGTCCTGAAAGAGGAGCCGCAGGAGTATTTCTACGGCGGCGGCGTGCAGAACGGCCGCTTCTCGCACAAGGGCAAGATCATCGCCATAGAGAACCAGAACAGCTGGACCGATGGCGGTGTGGCATCGCCTACGCCTTTCTACTGGTCTACGAAGGGTTATGGCGTGATGTGGTATACCTTCCGCAAGGGTGCATACGATTTCGGCGCGACGGAGGCGGGACGTGTGGCCCTGTCGCACGAGACCGATTATCTCGATCTCTTCTTCATGGTGGATGCCACGCCCGTGGCGCTGCTGAACGACTACTACCAGCTTACGGGCAATCCGATTCTGCTGCCCAAGTTCGGCTTCTATCAGGGTCATCTGAATGCCTACAACCGCGACTACTGGGTCGAGGACGAGACGGGCATACTCTTCGAGGACGGCAAGCGCTACAAGGAGAGCCAGCGCGACAACGGAGGCGTGAAGGAGTCGCTCAACGGCGAGAAGGATAACTATCAGTTCTCGGCACGTGCCGTCATCGACCGCTATGCGGCGCATGACATGCCTTTCGGGTGGCTGCTGCCCAACGACGGTTACGGCGCCGGCTATGGCCAGGAGGAGACGCTCGACGGCAACATCCGCAACCTGAAGGCTCTGGGCGACTATGCCCGCGAGAAGGGTGTCGAGATAGGTCTCTGGACGCAGTCGGACCTGCACCCGAAACCCGAGGTGAGCGCGCTGCTGCAGCGCGACATCGTAAAGGAGGTGCGTGATGCCGGCGTGCGCGTGCTCAAGACCGACGTGGCATGGGTTGGCGCCGGGTATTCGTTCGGTCTGAACGGCATCGCCGACGTGGCGCAGATCATGCCTTACT
The DNA here is from genome assembly GCA_949283205.1 of uncultured Alistipes sp. Classification (GTDB taxonomy): domain Bacteria; phylum Bacteroidota; class Bacteroidia; order Bacteroidales; family Rikenellaceae; genus Alistipes. The sequence goes on from CASDSD010000037.1 coordinate 125,345, forward strand.
ATGGCAACGATGCGCGCCCCTTCATCATCTCGCTCGACGGCTGGGCCGGCACGCAGCGTTATGCCGGTGTGTGGACCGGTGACCAGACGGGCGGCGAGTGGGAGTACATACGTTTCCATATCCCGACATATATCGGCTCGGGCCTCTCGGGACAGCCCAATATCACCTCTGACATGGACGGTATCTTCGGCGGCCGCAACCTCGTGGTCAACACCCGAGACTTCCAGTGGAAGACCTTCTCTCCGATGGAGCTCAACATGGACGGCTGGGGCTCAAACGAGAAGTATCCCCATGCTCTGGGCGAGCCGGCGACGTCGATCAACCGCTGGTACCTGAAGCTCAAGTCGGAGATCATGCCCTATGCCTATTCTATTGCACACGAGGCCGTGGACGGGATGCCCATGATCCGGGCGATGATGCTCGAGTGGCCCAATGCCTATACTCTCGGCACGGCTACGCGATACCAGTACATGTACGGCCCGTGGTTCCTCGTGGCTCCGATATACCAGGCTACGGCCGCCGATGACAAGGGTAACGATATCCGGGACGGCATCTATCTGCCCGCAGGCGAATGGATCGACTATTTCACGGGCGACCTCTACGAAGGCGGCCGCGTCATAAACAGCTATGAGGCTCCGCTGTGGAAACTGCCTCTGTTCGTGCGCAACGGCGCCGTGATACCCATGACGGCCCCCAACAACAATGTGGCGCAGATCGATCGCACGCTGCGTATGTACGACATATATCCTTTGGGCCAGACCTCGTTCACGGAGTATGACGATGACGGCAGGACCGAGGCCTACCGTCGCGGCGAGTATGCCACGACGCTGATCGAATCGTCTGTGGACGGCGACGAGGTAACCGTCACGCTGCACCCCGCCGAGGGTGGCTTCACGGGCTTCGAGCCGAACAAGCGCACCGAGCTGCGTATCAACGTGACGGCCGAGCCGGACGGCGTGAAGGCATATGTCGGGGGGCGTCGCGTGAAGCTCGCCCGGGCCGCCACGGCCGGGGAATATGCCGCGGCCGCGAACGCATGGTATTACGAGGAGGCTCCCGACATGAACCGCTTCGCCACCGAGGGCAGCGAGTTCGCCGATGTCAAGGTGGTGAAGAATCCCGTTCTGCATGTAAAGCTGGCCGAGGCCGACATTACGGCTGTCGAGCAGAGGGTTGTAGTGGCAGGATTCGAGTTCGCTCCGGCCAACCGCCTGCTCTCGAAGCGCGGTGCGCTGACGGCGCCGGTACTCTCGACACCCGAAGAGAATGTAGAGGCATACGCCGTAACGCCCGTATGGTCGGAGGTGGAGAATGCCGACTACTACGAGGTGGAGTTCGACAGCATGCTCTACTCGACGATACGTCCTACGGAGCTCCTCTTCTCCGACCTGAAGGCCGAGACCGACTACACGTTCCGCGTGCGCGCCGTAAATGCCGACGGGGTGTCGGAGTGGGGTGAGCAGACCCTGCGCACGAAGGTCAACCCGCTGGAGTTCGCCATCGAGGGCATCACGGGCATGGCATCGGTTCCCGCACAGGGCGGTGCCGGCGTAGGACGCCTGTTCGACTTCGTGGAGAAGGGCGACGTATGGCACACGAAGTACAATGCCAAGGCCGTGCCGTTCGAGGTGACGATAGACCTGCATGCGGTAAACACTCTGGACAAGTTCCACTACCTGCCGCGTCTGGATTCGGGTAACGGTACCATTCTCGAGGGCAGCGTGGCGTACAGCATGGACCGCAATACGTGGACCGAGGCGGGTGCCTTCACGTGGAACCGAGATTCGGAGACCAAGGTGTTCACCTTTGAGGGACATCCGTCGGCACGTTACATACGTTTGAGCGTGACGAAGGCCGTCGGCGACTATGGTTCGGGCCGCGAGATATATGTCTTCCGCGTACCGGGCACGGAGAGCTATATCCAGGGTGACGTGAACAACGACGGCAAGATCGACGGCAACGACCTCACCTCGTATATGAACTATACGGGTCTGCGTCTCGGCGATTCGGACTTCGAGGGATATATCAGCCGCGGCGACATCGACGGCAACAACCTGATCGATGCCTACGACATATCGGTTGCGGCGACGCAGCTCGAGGGCGGCGTGCAGCATAACCGTCAGGAGCATGTTGCGGGAGAGATCTCGCTTGCGGTGAACGGCACGAGCTTCAATGCGGGCGACATGGTTGAAATCCGTGTCAGCGGCCGCGGCCTGAAGGCCGTAAATGCCATCAGTTTTGCATTGCCTTACGACCAGCAGTCGTATGAGTTCGCGGGTGTGGAGCCTGTGGCCGTGAAGTCGATGGAGAACTTTACCAATGACCGTCTGCATACCAACGGTACGAAGGCTCTCTATCCGACCTTTGTAAACGTTGGGGACAAGCCTGCTGTCGAGGGCGATGTCGAACTGTTCGTCATTCGCCTGAAGGCAAAGCGCAGCGTGAAGTTCGACCTTGAGGCCAAGGACGGCGTTCTGGTAGACAAGAACCTCAACCGTATCGGTTTCTGATGCCGTACGGCCTCGAATGAAAGACCCGCCGAATTCATTCGGCGGGTCTTTCGTCATGATACGGAAAGAGGAAGGGCGTCGGCCCTTCCTCTTTTGCTTCTCAGTACCGGCTGCGGGGCAGCCTTCGGTCAGTCGTTGGGGTATGCGGCGATGAAGACGTTGCGGCGGCGCAGCTCCTCCTGTATGTTGTGCAGGGCGCCGAGCGATACGCGTCCGACGACATACTTGTAGCTCTCCGACGAATACTTTTCGCTTATCGACTCGAAGGGAACCAGTGCGAGATCTTCATTGTCCGTATAACGGTAATATACGCGGAAGAGGTGGTCGTTGGTGAACTCCGGCAGCTGTGAGTCGTTGCGTTTCTTGTACTCGTATCGGTAGTCGTAGAGGCATGCCGTGATGTCGCTCAATACGGCCGAGCCGGTGGGGTAGCCGCCGGCGCCGCGGCCGAACATGAACTGCTTGTCGTAGAAGAGGCCCTTGATCACCACGCCGTTGAACTCGTCCTCGACGCTGTATATGTACTTGTTGCGCGATATTAGCTGCGGCATTACGCACATGATGAGACGGTTGCCGGCGATTTTCTCGACGTGTGCCACGAGCTTGAAACGGCGCTCCTTCTCGTTTGCGAAGCGTATGTCGTCGTCGTTCATGTTCGAGATGCCGTATGTGAATATCTCCTCGGGGGCCACATAGAGTCCGAAGGCGTGTACGGTGATTATGATGAGCTTGAAGAGCGAGTCCCAGCCGTCGATGTCGAGCGTGGGGTTGCTCTCGGCAAACCCGAGGTCCTGCGCCAGCTTGAGAGCGTCGGCATAGGACATCTTCTCGTTGAAGATCTTCGAGAGGATGAAGTTCGACGAGCCGTTCAGGATACCCTTCACCGAGGTGAGCAGGTCGTTGTCGTAATACTCCTCGAGGTTGCGGATGACGGGGATGCTGCCGCAGGCCGAGGCGTCGTAGAGCAGCGCCACGTTGTGCTTTGCCTGCAGGCCGATAAGCTCCTCTATATGGTATGCGAGCATCTTCTTGTTGCCCGAGACCACCGGCAGCCCCGACTGCAGGGCGCGCTTGACGATGGTATAGGCCGCATCGGCATCGTCGATAAGCTCGACGATGAAGTTGATGCCGGGGTCGTTGAATATGTCGTCGGCCTTGTCGGTGAAGTCGGCCTGGACGGAGCGCTGTTTGGTGATATCGCGCACGCAGATGCGCTTTATCTCGACGTTCTTGTTGCCTATGCGTTGGAGTACGTCATATAGGCCGCGGCCGACGGTTCCGAAACCGAAGAGTCCGATGTTGAGTTTTTTGCCGTTCATGGTAAAGGTCTTTTTCCGTTATTTGCGGTTCATGAATTTCGTTATTATGTCGTTGAGCTGTTCGTGCTCGACCAGAAAGCCGTCATGCCCGAAGTCCGAGTCTATGATGTGATACTCCACGTCGGGTATGTTCTCCACGAGAATGTTGTGGTCCGACGGCGGGAAGAGTATGTCGGAACTGATGGCCACCACCAGCGAACGGGTGCGTATTCCCGCCAGCACATCCTCCGTGCGGCCGCGGCCGCGCCCCAGGTTGTGCGAGTCGACGGCCTGCGAAAGCCTGTAGTACGAGTAGGCGTTGAAGCGGCGGCGCAGCTTCTCGCCCTGATATCGCTGGTATGAGAGTACCCGCCTCTCGAATGACGCCTCGTCGGGGTCGGCATCCTCCTGTGTCTTGTCGTATGCCTTGCCGCCGCGGTAGCTTATGAGGGCTATGCTGCGCGCCACGGCCATGCCGTCGAGACCCGCCTCGGCCGACCTCTCTCCGAAGGTGCGGTCGCACTCTATGGCCATGCGCTGCGACTCGTTGAAGGCCGACGCCCACGGTTTGGTGCGGGGCGTGGTGGCGATGAAGGCGGCGCGGCGTGCGAAGTCGGGATACATGACGCACCACTCGAGACACTGGAACCCGCCTATAGAGCTGCCTATGAGCAGTTCGACGTGGTCGATGCCGAGGTGCTCGGCCAGCAGCATGTGGCAGCGCACCATGTCGCGTATGGTCACCTTGGGGAAATCGCCGTACCACGGCTCTCCCGTTGCGGGGTTTACGGTGAGCGGTCCCGTCGTACCGTAGTGCGAGCCGAGGAAGTTGGCGCAGACGGTGAAGTAGAGGTCGGGGTCGAGGAACTTGCCCCGCTCGACCGTGTGCGGCCACCAGTCGGCGACGTCCGAGTTGGCCGTCAGGGCGTGGCATACCCACACGACGTTGCTGCGGTCGGCGTTCATCTGCCCGTAGGTGTCGTAGGCGATGGTTACCGAAGGCAGCGTGACGCCGCTCTCGAGCGTGAAAGGGTGGTCGTATGTGTAATATCGGGCCATCCTATCGGGCTTTAGCGAATGCCTGTTCGAAATCGTCGATTATGTCCTCGACATTCTCCAGTCCGAGCGATATGCGCAGCAGCGTGGGGGTGATGCCCGCAGCCTTGAGGTCGGCGTCGCTTAGCTGCTTGTGTGTCGTCGAGGCGGGGTGTGTCACCACGGTGATCGAGTCGCCGATCATGGTCATGTTGCCGGCCAGCTTGAGGGCCTCGACGAAGCGTACCGTCGAGTCGAGCGATCCCTTCAGCTCGATGGTGAAGACGCTCGAGGCGCCGTAACGGTAATATTTCTGTGCGTTGGCGTGGCTGGGGTGCGTGTCGAAGCCTATGTAGCTCACGCGCTCCACCTGCGGGTGGTTGCGGCAGTACTCGGCCAGACGGCGTGCCGACTCCACCTCGTGCTTCACGCGCAGCGAGAGGGTCTCCAGGCCTATGAGCATGAGATATGCGTCGAAGGGCGAGGGGCAGCAGCCGAAGTCGCGAAGCCCGTCCACGCGGCACTTGACCACGAAGGCGGCCTTGCCGAAGGCCTTGTACAGGTTCAGGCCGTGGTATCCCTCCGACGGGCCGTCGATCTGGGGGAACTTGCCGTTGCCCCAGTCGTAGTTGCCGCCGTCGACGATGATGCCGCCCATGGCGGTGCCGTGGCCGTTGATCCACTTGGTGGCCGAGTCCACGACGATGTTGGCGCCCCACTCGAAGGGGTTGCAGAGGAAGCCTGCGGCCCCGAAGGTGTTGTCTATCACCAGGGGTACGTCGCGGCGCCTGGCCAGCGCCCCGAGAGCCTCCAGGTCGGGCACGTCGCATGTTGGGTTACCCATGCTCTCGGCATATATCATCTTGGTGCGGTCGTCGATGAGCTCCTCGAACGCCTCGGGTGACTCGCTGCTGGCTATGCGGCAGTCGATGCCCAGCTTGCGCAGCGATATGCGGAACTGGTTGTAGGTGCCGCCGTAGAGGAACGGCGAGGCGACGATGTTGTCTCCCTCCTGGGCGAGCGCCGTCACCGTGACGAGTATGGCAGACATTCCCGACGATACGCCCAGGGCGCCGACAGCGCCGTAGAGGGCTGCGATGCGCTCCTCGTATGCCGAGGTGGTCGGGTTCTGGAGTCGGGTGTATATGTTGCCGCCCTCGCTCAGCTCGAAGAGGCGTGCCGCATAATCGCAACTCTTGAAATGGTATGCGGCGGTGGGGTATATGGCTATTCCGCGTGAGCCGGTGTGATCTACATGGTATCCTCCGTGGATCTGGAGGGTCTCGAAACGAAGTTTGTTGTCGGACATGATATTTCTATGGTATAATGTTGACGGATAAAAAATTGTTGGGATGGTTCGCGTCTGTGACGCGCGGCGGTGCGTGGCCGCCTGAAAAAGATCGAGTGCCTAACGGCACATTCGCATTGAACGCCGCGACATACGGCGCATACCGAATATGAAAGACGAGATATTTTCTGTGAGTTCGGTCATGTGCGATTCTTTATCTTTTCGCAAAGATAGGAATTTTTTTCAAGAAACGTAAACCTGCCGGCGAAATTCGCACTTTGCACCGTGCCGTTTCCGTGCCGGTGAGCTTTCACCCGGCCGTTGTCCGGTTTCGGCACAGATCGTCGCAGCACGGCTCGCCTTCGGTCTCGATCTCGACGGTGACGTGCCCGGCCCCCAAGTCGGCCAGCGAGCGCTTTATGTCGTATTTTACGCGTGACGCATCGGCTCCGCCTCTGATGACGACGTGTACCGTCGCGGCATTTTCTGTGGTGCTCAAGGCCCATACGTGCAGGTGGTGCAGTGCCGCCACGCCGTTTACGGCACCTATGGCCCGGCGCACCTCGCCTATATCGATTCCTTCGGGCACGCCGTCAAGCGTGAGCCGCAGGCTGGAGCGCAGCAGGCCCCATGTCGAGACGAATATCACGGCAGCAACGGTCAGGGCTATGATCGGGTCGATGACGTACCATCCTGTTCGGGATATTACGATCCCGGACACGAGGACGCCCGCCGATACAAGCGTGTCGGCCACCATGTGAAGGTAAGCGCCTTTGATGTTGAGGTCCTCTTTGCTGTCCTTTACGAAGAGCCAGGCGGTGAAGGCGTTTACGACAATGCCCAGGCCTGCCACCCAGGCTACGACACCGCCGTCGACGGGGTGGGGGTGCAGAAGTCTCTCTATGCTCTCCCATACAATTATGCCCACGGCGGCCATGAGTATGCAGGCATTGACCAGCGACACCAGAACGGTGCTTTTGCGGTAGCCGTAAGTATATCGGTCGCTCTTGGCCGCCTGCGACAGCCTTACCGCCAGCAGGGCCAGCAGGAGCGATACCACGTCGCTCAGATTGTGGCCCGCATCGGATATCAGGCCCATGGATTGCTGCCGTATGCCTGCGCCGAGCTCCACGGCGACGAATGCGAGGTTGAGTGCGATGCCCATGACAAGGGCACGCGTCACGTGCGCCGGGTCGGCATGATGATGCCCGTGGCCGTTATGATCGTGTATGTGCACCATTTTCTCTTTCCGTGCGACTGTTTCGGATTCGTCGCACTTGTCGGGTACAAATATATCGCATAACGCATGCAACACGGTTGCAAAATTGATGGCGGCCGCATCCGCTCGGGTACAGCTAAAGCGTCATGTCGTTCTGGTCGACGAGATTGTTGAGCAGGGCGTATACCGTAAGTCCGGCGACGGACCTTATACCCGTCTTGTGGGTTATGTTCTTGCGGTGTGACATCACCGTGTGTATCGATATGTTGAGCCGCTCGGCGATCTCCTTGTTCGCCATGCCTTTGGCGACGAGGATTAGCACGTCGCGTTCGCGCTCCGACAGGTCGTGGCTCTCGGCATAGGGGTTGGCGCTGCACTGTTCGATGGCGCCGTGCAGTTTGCGCAGAATCTGCGGCAGCGTGTCGAAGATGTTTATCACGCTGTCGTACTGCCGCATCGACTCCTCGTCGCGCACCGTCGTCGCGAGTGCCGCGAGCGCCGTGTTCTGCATATTGGGGTAGGCCGAACGGATGCTTTGCGGCAGCGCGCCCGCTATCTGTGAGTTGACTATGACCACATCCGGCCCGATGACGGCATGCCGTTCGCCGAGCGTACGCAGTTCCGTGCCGGTGAAGACTACCTCGAAGTCGCTGTCGCCACGCAACATCGCGCACAGCCCTTCGGTTATTATCTCCGACTGCTCGACTATGGCCAAACGGTAGCGTTTCATGACTCGGCGCCCTCCTCGGCGCGCATCGCTACGGGTGTCATGAGCGACGTCTCGATGATCGTATGTCTGGCAAGGTCGTCCCGCATGCGGAATATGTCGAAGAGAAGTTCGCACCGCAGTTGCGTCGGGCAGCTCTCGGGCAGGTATTTTATCACGACGCTCTTCATGTCGTCGATCTTGTCGCATATGTCCGTATGGCTCTCCATGAATCGGGCCATGGCCGCCTCGCCGCCGCCGCGGCCTGAAGCCAGAGCCTCGACATAGGGGAATATGGTCTTCTCCTCGTAGTCGAGATGGGCCTTGATCTCCGATATGTAGTCGTCGCAGAATTTTTGCAGGATGTCGCTCTGCCGCCGTTCGCACGAGGCGAGGATGCGTTGCATGCCGTCGCTTATGCGCGGGATCATCGTCTCGAGATAGTATCGGTGCGACGAGCGCAGGAACCTTATCAGGTGCCGCATGTCGCCGATGGTGAGCCCTTCGGTGTCGGGGATATACTCTTCGTCGGAGTATATGTGGCATATTATCATGAACAGCCGCGGCGACATGTCGTAGCGGCGGCACATCTGTTCGACGGATATGTCCCCGAAGGGCAACTGTATGTCGAGGCGCATGATTATCGACAGCAGACTGTAGTCGGCATCGATCAGTTCGATGAGTTTCATCTGCTCGGAGAGTATAGCCCTGTTGTTGTTGTCGGTCTTGTAGCTTTTCATCGTCCCGATATCGTGTTTTTACGGTTTGTCTTCGGCGTCACAGCCCGAGCGTGGTTCCTATGTGGTATGCCGCCCATGCTACCACCCATGCCACGACGGTGTTGTATATGATCGAGAAGGCGGCCCATTTCCATCCTCCGGCCTCCTGCGCTATGGCGGCGACGGTGGCTATGCAGGGGAAATACAGCAGTATGAAGACCATCATGGCGAGCGCTGCGGCGCGGCTGTAGTTGCCCGATGCCAGGAGGTGCTGCGAGAGCGAGGCGCTGTCGTCCTCGGCATTGTCGACCGAGTAGAGTACGCCGAGCGTCGATACCACGATCTCCTTTGCTGCGGCGCCCGACAGCATTGCCACGCTGGCGCGCCAGTCGAGGCCCAGCGGCTCCATTGCCGGCTCGCAGAATTTGCCGATGCGTCCCAGATACGAGTTCTCGGATTGTGCCGAGGCGTTGCCCGCACCGTCGGATGGGGCGGATGTTGGCGTTACGGCCGTGGTTGCGGCCGTGTGGGGCGCCTGCGCGGCACTATCGACGCGCGGATAGTAGCTCAAAAACCATATGATCACCGTAGCCACAAGGATCAGTCCGGCCATCTTCTTGAGGTACTGTTCGCTGCGCTCCCACATGTGGCGCATGGTGGCGTTGAGTGTCGGGACGCGGTATGGCGGCAGCTCCATGACGAAGGGCGTCTCGTCGGGTCCGAACATGAAGCGGCGTAACAGGCGTGCCGTAATGACGGCCACGACGCACCCGAGCATGTAGATCATAAAGAGCATCGCTCCGGCATGTTCGGGGAAGAATGTGCCGGCCAGGAGTATGAAGACCGGAAGTCTTGCGCTGCATGACATGAACGGGTTTATGAGTATGGTTATCAGTCTGCTGCTGCGGCTCTCGATGGTTCGCGAGGCCATGATTGCGGGCACGTTGCACCCGAAGCCCATGACCAGCGGTATGAACGATTTTCCGTGCAGTCCCACCAGGTGCATCAGTTTGTCCATGATGAAGGCTGCGCGGGCCATGTAGCCCGAGTCCTCCATTAGCGATATGAAGAGGTACAGTATGAGTATGTTGGGCAGGAATACCGCTACGGCGCCTACGCCGCCGATGATGCCGTCGACGATAAGGTCGCGCAGCGCCCCGTCTCCCATCATGCCGCTTACGGTTTGTCCGAACCAGGCGAAGGCTGATTCAAGCCACGCTTGAGGATATGCGCCCAAAGTGAATGTACACCAGAACATGAGGAATATCACGAACAGAAAGAGCGGGAATCCCGCGTATTTGTTCGTGACGATGCGGTCGATGAACGACGTGCGCTGGTTCGGTTCCTTTGCACTGGGGGTGAATGTCTCGGCCAGCGCTCCCTCGATGAATCCGTATTTTTCATTTGTGATGGCGCTCTCGACATCCTCGTTCAGGGCGGAAACGATCCGTTCGGCACCGCGTTCGGCCTGCGCCTTCCAGTTGCCGAAGTGTTCTGCGTGCGAGAGCATGGCGTCGATCTCGCTGTCGCCCTCGAGCATCTTTATGGCAAGGTAGCGCGGCGGAAAGCATTTGGGCAGCTCCTCGATGTGTGTCTTCATCATCTTCGACAGGGCCGCGATCTCGGCCTCCACCGACGGCGAGTAGTTGATATGCACGTGGCGCACCTTCGGGTTCTGGTTCTCGAAGGTGAGGATTACCTCGTCGAGCAGATGGTCCAGCCCCTTGTGTTCGCGTGCCACTACAGGTACCATAGGAACGCCGATCATACGTCCCAGGCAGTCGTAGTCGAGATGCGCCCCCTCCTGCTCCAGTTCGTCGTACATGTTCAGCGCGACAACTATGCGCGGGTTGACATCCATGAGCTCGGTGGTGAGGTAGAGGTTGCGTTCGAGGTTCGACGCCGCGACCACGTTCACGACCACGTCGGGCAGCTTTTCCACCAGATGGCGCCGAACGTACAGCTCCTCGGGGGTATATGCCGACAGGGCGTATGTCCCGGGCAGGTCGGTGATGTTTATTCTGTAATCCTTGTATTTGAACGATCCGCTTTTGGCGTCGACCGTGACGCCGCTGTAGTTGCCCACGTGTTCGCGCCGTCCCGAGAGGGCGTTGAAAAGCGATGTCTTGCCGCTGTTGGGGTTTCCCACCAGCGCGATGTTGATCTCGCGGATCTTGCGGTCGATGACCTTCTCGTAGCCGTTCTCGTTGTCGGCGGTAGACATGTCGCCCCACTCGGCCGAGAGCCGCTGCGCCTCCTGCTGCGTGATAACCTCCACCATGGCGGCCTCGCTGCGCCGCAGCGACACCTCGTAACCCATGATGCTGTATTTGATGGGGTCGCGCAGCGGGGCGTTGAGTATCGCCGTCACCTTCTGGCCGCGAACGAATCCCATCTCGAGTATTCTGCGCCGGAATCCGCCGTGTCCCAGAACCCTGATGACAACGGCCGATTCGTCGGTCTTCAAATCAGATAGAAACATATTTCGCTACTTTGTTTTCTCTCAATCAGTCCGGCAGCCGGTGCCGCAGCGGCGGCATCACTCCCATTTCTGTCGGTGTACCTCCTTGTCTCCGCAGGTGACGGTGACCTCGCATCGTGTCAGGTCGGCCGCTGCGGCCTTTATGCGTATGTCGCTCTTCCCGTACGGCTTCAGCGGAGGCACATTTGCCGTGTATGTTGTTCCGTCGGCAGCCGTGATTACGGCTACGGCCTCCTTCGAGTCCGAGAGACCGAAGTTCTCGATCTCCATGGTGACGTATCCGCCTGCGGCGTCGTATGACGGGCGCCGGCTCGAGAGGATGGCGGGGCGGTAATCCACATACGGCAGGGCGGCATACCCGAATACGCTCTTTCCCTTGCGGTCCTTGCCCAGAAGTTTGGGCGCGAACTCCGTCGCGTCGATGCCGCTGCCCTTGGCATCGAACGTCACCACGGCGTCATTGCCGCGCCGCTCCACCTTCACGGCCTTGCTGCCGCCGCCGAAATTGACGGCGGTATATGAACCGAAGCGCAGCGACTCCATGTCGAGGTCGCGTGCCGGTCTGAAGCCCTTTTCGCCCTTGATCAGCACTTCGATGCTCTGCGTCGTCGCATCTATGGGTTTGCGATTGAGCACCTCGATCAGTATCCCCTTGTTCATCGGCAGACATATGTTTTTCGAGCTGTGGCGGTCGTTCGGCAGGTCGTTCCACTTGATGGTGTCGATCACGGCGAAGTTGATCTGCTCGACGCGGCCCTTCCCGTCCTGATACACCTTCGGACGTTCGTATTTGAACCACTGCTCGACATAGCCATCCTTATGGATCGATACGCCAGGGATATATGCCTCTCCCTGCTCCGTCACCCAATGCACCCCGTCCAGCGATCGCTGGTAGTATGCTATACGTCCGAGCCAGTCGTTGACGATGAGGTGGTATTGGAGCGAGTCGCGCCATACCACGGGGTCCTCGAACTCCCCGTCTACCGGAGGGTATATTCTCCGTTCGGTTATCTGGCGGTAGGGGGCCAGGCCGTCGCGGCTGATCCACACGCCGCCGCGGCAGACCATCAGTCGCGAACCGTCGTCGCGGCGTGCGAAGGTAAGGTTGCTCAACCCCTCGATTACGGGTCTGTCGCGCCGGTCGAACTCGAACTGCCCGTATTGCCACGGGCCGTCGAACGAGTCGGCGACATAATATCCGTTGATGACATATATGACGATGCGGCCGTCGTCGAGGCGGTATGCCTCGGGATTGTGCCCCTTGCCTACTGTGCCGCGTATCTTATATGGGCCGTGGAGGTGTTTCGATACGGCGTGGTAGACGGTCGAGTTCGGCCAGAACATGTGTCCCTTCGGTGAGTTCTCCGGCCAGCCGCATACGTACATGTGGTAGAGCCCGTCTCCGTCCTTGAGGATATTCCCGCCCCAGAACGACGTGTCGGGCATCTCGATGCCGTTGTCGACGAAGCGTCCGGCGACCCCGGACGTGCCCCATACGTTCTTTCCCTTGCGGCCTTCGGGCATGGGCAGGATGCGGTCCATGAAACGCGCTCCCTCGACAAGGCTGTCCCACTCCTTCGGACGTTGGCGCTCGACGGTCTGTGCCGTGGCGTTTTGGGGCGCCAGCGCATGTGCAATGACGGCTGCTGCCGCCAGCACGGGGCATATGATCGACCGGAGCGGGTTCCGGCGGTTGTTCCTGTCGGTTTGCGGCCTTATGCGAGATTTCTCATGTCGGTTGTTCGGGTTGTGTGCCGTCGGAACGTATGGCATCACTGTCGCGGCGCTGTCCCGTGTCCGGAGCGGCGCTGCCGTGAGGGTCGGCCCGTGTTCTGTCGTATGGCAGGAGTCCCTTGACATCAGCGTTTTGTATGGCCGGCGAACCGTACTTTTGCCGGTTATGGCCGTAGCATGTTCGATATGAGTGAAAAATGATTCCTGTTATCACCGGCAAAAATACAAATTTTTACGATATGTGCTAATCATCACAAGTGGTGAAAGGTGCCGGTGAGAATCACTCTATTTGGCGATTGCGGGTGCGGTCCGGAAATAAGACCTTTGCAATGTGAAACTGGCCGATCGGCCGATCGGTTTGTTTCAAAGGGTTTATTTTGTTTGTTTTATGAATAGTTTGTGAGCCGCCACCGCCGCGAGGCGGAGGTTTTCTGCGGTACCGCAGCGATGCGCCGCCGCAGGTGAGTTCAAGTGAAGGCCGCGATATGCGCAGGGCGGGGATTCCGGTCTGCCTGCAGTCGGGATGGATTCGAGTTCCGGTAAGAAATGCCGGAGACCGTGCGGATCCGGACGACGGAAATGTAAAAGAGCGGTCCGGACCCTCCGGATGTCGCCGTATCGCGACGGGGGAGATGCCTGTAACGGCGTCTCCCCATTTTGTTTTACGGTGTTGTCGTGCGGTGGGTGCGGGCGGTCGCAGGGTGCGGGCCGAACATGTCGGGTGCGGGCTTTTGCGTCGTGTCGCGTCGGCTTCTGCGCCGTATCCCGCCCGGAGGTGTCGGGACGGTCGTATCGTGGACAATTTGTTGATATTTTTGTATGACGATTCGTTCCTTTTGTCGAAAAAATGGCGTACATTTGCATTCATGAATGCGAAGGGGAGACATACGGTTCCGGGGAACTGTTTTTTGTCGCGAGCCATTCATGCATACGGTCGTATGCGGCGTGCGGCGGGTCTCGGAGACGGGGTGTGCCGATATGTGCGACGATCGTCTGCGCTGCGGGCAGGTGCCGAATCCGCGACGTCGTGTTGCGCGGCGTCTGGAACGGGTTGCGGCGCGCATCTTGACGACGTAAACAAACGGATAGGACAAATGTAGCCGTTGCAGCATTCTGCAGCGGCTGCGTTTTTAACATTATTATACTGATATTATGAAAGTTGGAGTGATTATGGGGTCGACCAGCGACTGGGAAGTGATGTCGGCGGCGGTAGATATGCTCGAGGAGCTGGGCATAGAGTACGAGAAACGTGTGGTCAGTGCGCATCGCACGCCGCAACTCATGTACGACTACGCCTCGACGGCGCGTGAGCGCGGCATCGGCGTCATCATCGCCGGTGCGGGCGGTGCCGCCCACCTGCCGGGCATGACGGCCGCCATGACCTCGCTGCCCGTCATCGGCGTGCCCGTCAAGTCGCGTGCGCTGAACGGACTGGACTCGCTGCTTTCGATCGTGCAGATGCCTGCGGGCGTGCCCGTGGCTACGGTGGCCATAAACGGCGCCAAGAATGCGGCCCTTATCTCAGCCTCTATCCTGGCATTGCAGGACAGCGCCCTGGCCGAGCGTCTCGACTCTTTCCGCCGCCGTCAGACGGAGCAGGTAATGAAAGCCGAGCTGTGATGCGTACGATCGGTATCATAGGGGGTGGCCAGCTCGGGCTGATGATAGCCGAGCAGGCCCGCATACTCGGGGCACGCACCATATGCCTCGATCCGTCGCACGACGCGCCCGCCTTTGCCGTGTGCGACGAACACATTACGGCCAAATTCGACGACTGCGAGGCGCTGGAGGAGCTGTGCCGCCGCAGCGACGTGGTGACATACGAGTTCGAGAATGTCCCGGGCTACCTGCTCGTCGACCTGGAGCGGAAATACAACATCAAGCAGGGCTTCCGCCCGCTGTTCGATTCGCAGGACCGCCTGCGCGAGAAGGACAATGCCCGCAGCCACGGCCTTGCCTGCCCGAACTACCGGGCTGTATCGACGGCGGAGGAGCTGCATGCGGCGGTGGCCGATTTCGGCTACCCGTGCGTGCTGAAGACCCGCACGCTGGGATATGACGGCTACGGGCAGTGCCTGTTGCGGTCGGCGGAGGATCTGCCCGCGGCGGAGAAGATGCTCTCGGTGCCGTGCATCCTCGAGGAGTTCGTGCACTTCGATTACGAGGCGAGCATCATAATGGTGGGCGAGGGCGACGACCTGGTGTCGTTCCCCATAGGCCGGAATATCCACAGCAAGGGTATTCTCGACCTGTGCATAGTGCCCGCACCGGAGATGGATGACGACGTGCGCCGCCGCATGGTGGAGCAGAGCGAGCGTTTCATGCGCGACTGCGGCTATCGCGGCATCCTCGCCATAGAGTATTTCGTGCGCGGCGGCGAGATCCTCTTCAACGAGATGGCTCCGCGTCCGCACAACAGCGGCCACTATACCATCGAGGGGTGTACCACGAACCAGTTCCGCGAACTGTGCCGCTACCTGCTGGAGATGCCGCTGGAGCGTCCGCAGCTGAAGGCGCCCACGATAATGAAGAACATCCTGGGCCGCGACCTGGAGGAGGCGAAGCGTGTCGCCGCCGAAGGAGACGAAAACGTATACGTACACATCTACGGCAAGAGCGAGTCGCGTCCGCGCCGCAAGATGGGCCACATAACATATGTTGGCATGACGCGCGGGGAGTACGAGTCGCAATGGAGCGGCCGTTTCGCCAAGGAGTAGAAAACATGCGCAAGGATAGAAAAACAACAGACCATTCGAATATGAAGAACTATCGTATTTTCGTCGAAAAGTATCCTCGGTTCCAAGTCGAGGCCGAGACTCTCCGCAAGGAGCTGAACAACAATCTGGGACTGCACATCGGGGCGTTGCGGCTGCTCAACGTCTACGACCTGTTCGGTTTTACGGAGGAGCTGCTCGAGAAGAGCCGGTATGCCGTCTTCGGCGAGATCGTCACCGACTGCGTAAGTGACGAATGCGACCTTGCAGGCAAGCGGTATCTGGCCGTGGAGTACCTGCCCGGGCAGTTCGACCAGCGGGCCAGTTCGGCCGTGGCGTGCGTGCGCCTGATAGAGCCTACGGCAGACATCCGCATCAAGAGCTCGAAGCTGCTGATCTTCGACGACACCGTCTCGGACGAGGATATGGCGCGTATCGAGCATTACTATATCAATGCCGTGGAGTCGCGCCGCAAGGACCTTGCCGTGCTGACCGACATGGAGCACGCCGAGGTGAAGCCCGTACCCGTATTGACGGGCCTTACGGCTCTGAAGGATGAGGAGCTGGAGGCATATTGCAAACGCTACGGTCTGGCGATGAATGCCGACGACCTGCGCGAGGTGGTCAACTATTACAAGCGCGAGGGCCGCGACCCGTCGGAGACGGAGCTGCGCATCCTCGACACCTATTGGAGCGATCACTGCCGCCATACGACCTTCACGACGGAGATCACGCACATCACGGTCGACGAGTCGTTTTTGAGTAAAGAGCTCAATGAGTCGATCGAGACGCTGCACCGCATACGCAAGGAGTTGGGCCGCGAGCAGAAGAGCCTGTGCCTCATGGAGCTTGCCACCATCGGTGCGCGCTATCTGAAGAAGACGGGCGTGCTGGACAACATGGAGCAGAGCGAGGAGAACAACGCCTGCAGCATCTTCGTCGATGTGGATGTGGACGGACGCACGGAGAAATGGCTGCTGCAGTTCAAGAACGAGACGCACAACCATCCCACCGAGATAGAGCCTTTCGGCGGTGCCTCGACATGTCTGGGCGGCGCCATACGCGACCCGCTGTCGGGCCGCAGCTACGTATATCAGGCGATGCGCGTGACCGGTGCCGGCGACATATACAGGAGCGTGGCCGAGACGTTGAAGGGCAAGCTTCCGCAGCGCATAATCAGCACCAAGGCCGCGGCCGGATATTCGAGCTACGGCAACCAGATCGGCCTTGCCACGACGCACGTGCGCGAGATATACCATCCCGACTATGTGGCCAAGCGTCTTGAGGTGGGAGCCGTCGTAGGTGCCGTCAAGGCGGAGAACGTGCGGCGCGAGTCGCCTGCGGCGGGGGATGTTATCCTGCTGCTGGGCGGGCGTACGGGCCGCGACGGCATAGGCGGCGCGACGGGATCGTCGAAGGAGCACAATGTCAAGTCGATCGAGGAGTGCAGCTCGGAGGTGCAGAAGGGTAATGCCCCCGAGGAGCGCAAGCTCGAGCGTCTGTTCCGCCGTGAGGAGGTTACGCGCCTGATCAAGAAATCGAACGACTTCGGTGCGGGCGGCGTCAGCGTTGCCATCGGCGAGCTGGCCCCCGGACTGGACATATATCTCGACCGCGTGCCGGTGAAGTACAGCGGCCTGAATGCTACGGAGCTGGCCATAAACGAGTCGCAGGAGCGCATGGCGGTTGTTGTCGAGCGCAAGGACATGGAGCGCTTCATGGAGTATTGTCATTCGGAGAATGTCGAGGTGACATATGTCGCCGACGTTACCGACACCAACCGCATGAAGATGTTCTACGGCGGCGAGAAGATCGTCGACCTGTCGCGCGAGTTCATAGACAGCGCCGGCGCCAAGCACTATACGTCGATACGGGTAGCTGCCGTCGAGGATCGTGACCCCTTCCGCCGCGAGATTAAGGGGGCGACGCTGCGCGAGCGCGTCGAGGCCGATCTGCAGGATGACAACGTGGTGTCGCAGCGCGGTCTGATCGAGATGTTCGACTCGACGATCGGCGCCTCGACCGTATTGATGCCCTTCGGCGGCGTGACGCAGAACACAGAGACGCAGGTGTCGGTGCAGAAGCTGCCCGTGGGCAATGCCGTGACCAATACGGCCAGCATCATGGCCTTCGGCTACAACCCGTATATCACTTCGTGGAGCCCGTATCACGGCGCGGCATATGCCGTCGTGGAGGCCGCGAGCAAGGTGGTTGCCGCGGGTGCGCGGTATGACAGGATGCGTTATTCGTATCAGGAGTATTTCGAGCGCATGCACGGCGAGGCGTCGTGGGGCAAGCCTCTGGCGGCACTGCTCGGTGCGCTGCGCATGCAGATTGAGCTGGGACTTCCGTCGATCGGCGGCAAGGACTCGATGAGCGGTACGTTCCAGGATATAAACGTCCCGCCGATGCTGATGGCATTCGGTATCACCACGGTGGATGCCCGCAAGGTGATAAGCCCCGAGTTCAAGGCAGGCGGCCATAATATATATGTCGTGCGCCATACGCCCCGTGCGAACCATATGCCCGACAGCGAGGCCCTGAAGCGCAACTTCGATTTCGTCAGCACGGCAATCGAGTGCGGTGATATCGTCGCCGCATACGCCGTCGGCTTCGGCGGTGTCGTGGAGGCCGTGTCGAAGATGTCGTTCGGCAACCGCATCGGTGCCGACGTAAGGATGGACGAACATGCGCTGTTCGATTATGCCTACGGTTCGATCGTGGTGGAGGCTGCCGCAGAGCTGGACTTCCCCGCTGCGGAGAAGATCGGAGTTACGGTGGCTGCGCCAGAGGTTACGTTCAACGGCGAGAAGTTTGCGGTGGACGAGCTGCAGAAGGTCAATTCGCGCAAGTTCTGCTCGGTATATCCCGACCGCGGCATCGAGGGCGGCACGACGCGTGCGAGCATGCCCGAGCGCCGCGAGGTCAGGTATGCGGGCAAGCCTGTGGACGAGGTGAAGGTATATATCCCCGTATTCTCGGGCACGAACTGCGACTACGATACGGCCAAGGCTTTCGAGCGTGCCGGAGCGCATGTCTCGACGAGTGTCTTCTGCGACCTTACGGCGGACGACATATTCGCCTCGATCGACACGATGAAACGCATGATCGACGGGTGCCACATATTCGTGCTGAGCGGAGGCTTCTCTGCGGGTGACGAGCCCGACGGCAGCGGCAAGTTCATAGCCAACGTGTTTAATAACGCCAAGATAACGGATGCGATCCACGCCCTGCTTGACCGCGGCGGACTTATCCTCGGCATATGCAACGGCTTCCAGGCTCTGGTCAAGTCGGGCCTGCTGCCGTATGGACGCCTCGGATGTGTGGGCAAGGAGTCTCCCACGTTGTTCCGCAACGACATAAACCGCCACGTGTCGCAGATCGTCTCGACGCGTGTGGCTACGGTCAACTCTCCGTGGCTGTCGTCGTTCGAGGTGGGCGAGCTGCACTCCATTGCCGTCAGCCACGGCGAGGGCAAGTTCGTCGTGAGCGACGAGATGGCCGAGGAGCTCTTCCGCAACGGCCAGGTTGCGTTCCAGTATGTCGATCCGGATGGCAATGCGACGTTGCGTGCCCCCTACAACCCCAACGGGTCGAGCTACGCCATCGAGGGCATCATCAGCCGCGACGGACATATCCTCGGCAAGATGGGCCACACGGAGCGTTACGAAGAGGGCCTCTTCAAGAATATCGCCGGCAACAAGGTGCAGGAGATATTCGCCAATGCGGTGAATTACTTCAGGGGCAACCGATAATATCCGCCGAATGCCGGGCCTGCAGGCCGTGTGGACGCGGCGGCACGATGTTGTGCCGACAGCCATGCGGCAGGGAGGCATGGGCGAGGGGCGGATCATGGACCATGTATTGAAATCGACGGCGGAAATGGAGCAGCTCGGGATGTTATACGAAGGCAAGGCGAAACAGGTCTATCTCACCGACGAGAGGGACAAGGTCATCATTCGGTACAAGGATGACGCTACGGCCTTCAACAACGTCAAGAAGGCGGTCATAGCCAACAAGGGGGTGCTGAACAACAGGATCTCGGCCATGATATTCGGCCGTCTGCGGGATGCCGGTGTCGAGAACCACTACATCTCGACGCTCGGTGACCGTGACCAGCTATGCCGCCGTGTGGAGATCATACCGCTGGAGGTTGTCGTACGCAACGTCATAGCAGGGTCGATGGCCCGGCGTTTGGGCATTGAGGAGGGGACCATACCTCCGAATGTGATATACGATATCTGCTACAAGGCCGAGGCGTTGGGCGATCCGCTTGTCAACGACCACCATGCCGTGGCTATGGGTATCGTCACATATGACGAACTGCGCGTCATATACGATATGGCAGATAGGATCAACGCGACGCTGAAGGCTCTTTTTGCCTCGACTGGCGTCACGCTTGTCGATTTCAAGATCGAGTTCGGCCGCACGGAGGATGGCAGGATAATCCTTGCCGATGAGATTAGTCCCGACACCTGCCGCCTGTGGGATGCGGAGACGGGCGAGAAACTCGACAAGGACCGTTTCCGCCGCGATCTGGGACATGTGATCGAGGCTTACGAAGAGATCTACGTGCGGCTGTCCAGAGTCGTGGGACTGGCTTTGTGAGAGATGTGTTTTATGACGGTTTCGGAAGATATGGATTGCGATCGTATATTCGGTTCCCTGCATGAGGAGTGCGGTGTCTTCGGCGCCTTTGGCGTCCCGAATGCCGCTTCCATAACCTATTACGCGCTGCACAGCCTTCAGCACCGCGGGCAGGAGGGGTGTGGAATCGTCACCTTCGACGGCGAGGCGATGCACCGCGAGAAGGGTCTCGGACTGGTGACGGAGGTCTTTTCGCGTGAGAAGCTCGAACATCTGACGGGATCGGTAGCCATAGGCCATGTGCGATACTCCACGGCCGGAGGCGGCGGCCTGGACAACGTGCAGCCTTTCACGTTCCGCCACCATACGGGCAATTTTGCCCTGGCGCACAACGGCAACATAGTCAATTCCGAGCAGCTGCGCTACTATCTCGAGGAGAACGGAAGCCTGTTCCACTCGACATCGGACAGCGAGATACTGGCGCACCTGATAAAGAAGAACAACCATGAGGCGCAGCGCATAGATGCCATAATCGATGCGCTGAACATGATCGAGGGGGCCTTTGCCTTTCTGATCATGACGCCGCGACGGATATATGCCTGCCGTGACAAGTACGGGTTGCGCCCGTTGTCGCTCGGCCGGCTGAACGGCGGCTGGGTCGTCAGCAGCGAGACCTGCGCCTTCGACACGATAGGCGCCGAGTTCGTGCGTGACGTGGAACCCGGGGAGATCGTCTCGCTGGACCACCACGGCCTGCGCAGCAACGACTACTCGCAGTACAAGCGGCGCAAGATGTGCGCCATGGAGTATATCTACTTCTCGCGTCCCGACAGCGACATCGAGGGGTGCAACGTCCACGCCTTCCGCAAGGAGACGGGGCGGCTGCTGTGGCACGAGGCTCCGGCCGATGCCGACATCGTTGTCGGCGTGCCCGATTCGAGCCTCAGCGCGGCCATGGGTTACAGCGAGGAGGGCGGCCTGCCGTACGAGATGGGCCTCATAAAGAACAAGTATGTCGGCCGCACCTTTATCCAGCCCTCGCAGGCGCTGCGCGAGAAGGGTGTCAAGATGAAGTTGTCGGCCGTGAAGAGTATAGTGCGCGGCAAACGCGTGGTGCTGATCGACGACTCGATCGTTCGAGGGACGACATCGAAACGTATCGTCGACATGCTGCACGAGGCGGGAGCGACGGAGGTGCATGTGCGCATAGCGAGCCCTCCGATCACGCACCCGTGTTTCTACGGTGTCGACATATCGACATACGACGAACTGTTGTGTGCGCACAAGAGCGTGGATGAGGTGCGTCGCATAATCGGTGCCGACTCCCTGGCCTTTATTTCGGAGGAGGCGTTGTTCGCGGCGGCGCGCTCGCGCGACGACATGTGCATGGCATGTTTCAACGGCAAGTATCCCACGGCGCTCTACTCGACGATAGAGGAGGCAAACAAGGATGGAAAATTTTAATGCAAAAACATATAAGTTATGGCTGTAAGTTATGAAAAGGCCGGCGTGAATCTCGAAGCCGGATACGAAGTGGTGCGCAGGATAAAGTCGCACGTCGCTTCCACCTCGCGCCCGGGTGTCATGGGCAACATAGGCGCCTTCGGCGGCATGTTCGATCTGGCGTCGCTCAATGTCAGGGAGCCGATCCTGGTGAGCGGTACCGACGGTGTCGGCACCAAACTCAAGATCGCCTTCGAGATGGACAAGCACGATACGATCGGTATCGACGCCGTGGCCATGTGCGTGAACGACGTGCTGGCACAGGGTGCCGAACCGCTCTTCTTCCTCGATTACGTGGCTGTGGGGCATAACGAGCCTGCCAAGATCGAGGCCATCGTGGCGGGTGTGGCCGAGGGATGCCGTCAGGCCGGTTGCGCCCTTGTGGGTGGCGAGACGGCCGAGATGCCGGGAATGTACGGCGGCGGCGAGTACGACATCGCCGGGTTCACGTGCGGTGTGGTGGAGCGCTCGCGCCTGATCGACGGCTCGAAGGTCAAGGTCGGCGACGTGCTGGTGGGCATAGCCTCGACGGGTGTCCACTCGAACGGTTTCAGCCTCGTGCGCAAGATCGTGTCGGACAACGGTTTCAACCTGCATGAACCGCATGCGGATCTGGGGGACAAACCTCTGGGCGAGGTGCTGCTTACGCCTACGCGCATCTACGTGAAGCAGGTGCTGGAGGTTATCCGCAACTGCGACGTACACGGTATCAGCCACATCACGGGCGGCGGTTTCGACGAGAACATCCCGCGTATCGTGAACGAGGGGCAGGGTATCGAGATCGACGAGGGTACGTGGGAGATACTGCCCGTGTTCCGGTTCCTGGAGAAGTACGGCAAGATCGCGCACCGCGAGATGTTCAACATCTTCAACATGGGTATCGGCATGGTCATCGCCCTGGACGCCTCGCAGGCGCAGCAGGCGATCGACATACTCGCCTCGCACGGCGAGCGTGCTTCGGTCATAGGACGCATTGTTGCCGGCGAAGGCGTAACCGTAAAGTGACGACCGATGTCGGGAAAGCACAGAATAGCGGTATTTGCGAGCGGGTACGGATCGAACTTCGAGGCCATAGCGCGGGCTGCGGCCGAGGGACGTATCGACGCCGAAGTGGTGTTGATGGTATGCGACAAGCCTGCGGCGCGCGTCTGCACGGTGGCCCGCGAGATGGGTGTGGGTAGTTTTGTCTTCACCCCGAAGGATTATGCCTCGAAGGCCGATTTCGAGCGTGAGATCGTCGACCGCTGCCGTCGGGCGGGGGTCGAACTGATATGCCTTGCCGGGTATATGCGCATCGTGGGGGAGACGCTGCTCGGGGCCTACCGCGGCCGTATAATAAACCTGCATCCGTCGCTGCTCCCCTCGTTCAAGGGGGCGCATGCCATCGAGCAGGCGCTGGAGTTCGGCGTCAAGGTCTACGGTGCCACGATACACTATGTCGACGAGTCGCTCGACGGCGGGCGCATCATAGCGCAGCGTGCCGTGCCATACGAGGGCGACGACATCGAGGAGCTGACGGC
The DNA here is from genome assembly GCA_949283205.1 of uncultured Alistipes sp. Taxonomy (GTDB): domain Bacteria; phylum Bacteroidota; class Bacteroidia; order Bacteroidales; family Rikenellaceae; genus Alistipes. The sequence goes on from CASDSD010000037.1 coordinate 148,660, forward strand.
GGCGATTCACGCCATCGAGCATGAACTGTACATAGATACGATAAATAAGTTGTTGAAATAATAAAAACTGTTTGAAATGAGAGCATTGATCAGTGTCAGCGACAAGCGGGGCGTGGTGGAGTTCGCACAGCGCCTGCGCTCTGCTGGCTGGGAGATTATCGCCACGGGCGGTACGATGAAACTGTTGCGCGACAAGGGCGTGGAGGTGATAAACATAAGCGACGTGACGGGATTCCCCGAGATATGCGACGGCCGCGTGAAGACGCTCCACCCGAAGGTACACGGCGGCCTGCTGGCGCGCCGTGACGATCCGAGCCACCTTCAGGCATTGAAGGAGAACGGCATCGAGTTCATCGACATGGTGTGCGTGAACCTCTATCCGTTCCGCCAGACCATAGCCAAGCCTGACGTGACGATGGAGGATGCCATCGAGAATATCGACATCGGCGGCCCGTCGATGCTGCGCAGCGCCGCCAAGAACTACAAGGATGTGACGGTGGTGTGCGACCCCGAGGACTACGATACCGTGATCGGCCAGATCGAGTCTACGGGCAACACTACGGTCGAGACCCGTTTGCAGCTCTCGGCAAAGGCATTCACCCATACGGCGCTTTACGACTCTTGCATCGCCACCTATCTGCGCGGCAAGGCCGGCCTTAACGAAAAGCTCTTCCTCGACTTCGATCTGGTGCAGTCGCTCCGTTACGGCGAGAACCCCCACCAGCAGGCCAAGTTCTACGGCAGTGCCGATGCCGGCGCCTACTCGCTGGCTACGGCCAGGCAGCTCAACGGCAAGGAGCTCTCGTACAACAATATCCAGGATGCGAATGCGGCGCTGTGCATCGTGCGCGAGTTCGACGAGCCCTTCTGCGTGGGACTGAAGCACATGAACCCGTGCGGTGCGGCTGTCGGAAAGGATGTCGTGGATGCCTGGACCAAGGCGTACGAGGCCGACAAGGTGAGCATCTTCGGCGGCATCGTGGCCGTGAACCGCGAGCTTACGCGCGAGGCCGCGGAGCTGATGAAGCCCATCTTCCTCGAGATAATCATGGCGCCGTCGTTCTCGGAGGGCGCTTTGGAGGTGCTGACCACGAAGAAGAACCTGCGTCTGCTGCAGGTGGACATGAGCCGCGACGACCGTGTGCCCATGCAGTATGTCAGTGTGAACGGCGGGCTTCTGGTGCAGCAGCTCGACCGTCAGACGGCGGAGGTCGTGGCCGACAAGTGCGTCACCGAGGCCAAGCCTACGGCTGCGCAGCTGGCCGACATGAACTTCGGCTGGAGGATCGTCAAGCATGTCAAGTCGAACGCCATCGTCGTCGTGAAGGACGGCCGCACGCTGGGTGTCGGCGCCGGTCAGATGAACCGTGTCGGTTCGGCCGAGATCGCACTCAAGGAGGCGAAGGCCGCAGGCTTCGACAAGGATCTCGTACTGGCGTCGGACGGCTTCTTCCCCTTCGACGATACGGTTGCCATGGCTGCCGAGTACGGCGTGACGGCGATCGTCGAGCCCGGCGGCAGCATCCGTGACGAGGACTCGATCAAACTCGCCAACGAGAAGGGCATTACGATGGTATTCACGGGCGAGCGCCACTTCAAACACTGACGGCGATGAAGGTTCTGGTTATAGGCGGCGGCGGCCGCGAGCACGCCATAGTCGACGCGCTGTCGCGTTCGCCGCAGGTCGAGAAGATATACTGCGCACCGGGTAATGCGGGTATAGCCCGTCAGGCCGAGTGCGTCGCAATCAAGGATACCGACGTGGAGCGTCTGCGCGACCTGGCCGTGGAGAAGGGCATTGGCCTTACGGTCGTAGGTCCCGAGGCGGCGCTGGCGGCAGGCGTGACGGATGTGTTCCGCGCGGCGGGACTCTCTGTCTTCGGCCCCACGAAGAGCGCCACGCGCATCGAGAGCAGCAAGGACTTCGCAAAGGAGCTCATGCGCAAGTACGATATCCCGACGGCTGCGTTCCGTACCTTCGACAACTACGACGAGGCTTCGGCATACGTGAAGGCCGGGTCTCTGCCCACGGTGTTGAAGTATGACGGTCTTGCGGCAGGCAAGGGTGTCGTCATCGCCGAGACGCAGGAGCAGGCCGATGAGGCGCTGCGCGACATGCTGCTCGACAACAAGTTCGGCCGCGGGCGTGTGGTCATCGAGGAGTTCCTTACGGGACCCGAGTTCTCGTTCATGTGTTTCGTGTCGGGGACGAAGGTGTGGCCCATGGTGCTGGCGCAGGATCACAAGCGCGCCTACGACGGTGACAAGGGCCCCAACACGGGCGGCATGGGTGCCTATTCGCCCCTGCCGTTCATTACGGCCGAGGATGAGGCGTACGCCCTGGAGCATATAATGAAACCCGCGGCGGCGGCGATGGTGGCCGAAGGCTGTCCCTTCGAGGGCGTTCTGTACGGCGGTCTGATGAAGACGCCGCAGGGGATCAAGGTCATAGAGTTCAATGCCCGTTTCGGCGACCCCGAGACGGAGGTCGTGCTGCCGCGTCTGAAGAGCGACATAGTGGATATATTCCGTGCCGTGGCCGAGGGCGGCGACGCGCGGCTCGAGTGGCATGACTTTGCCGCGCTGGGTGTGGTGCTCGCATCGAAGGGCTATCCGGGATCGTACGACAAGGGTTTCGAGATAAGGGGGCTCGACAAGGTCGAGGGCGCCGTTTATCATATGGGTACCAAGGCCGACGGCGACAGGATCGTCACGGCGGGAGGGCGTGTCCTCTTCGTCGTGGGTCGTGGCGCTACGATTCCCGAGGCACGCGAGGCGGCGTTGCGCGATGTCGGGCGTATCGAGTGCGACAACCTCTTCCACCGCACCGACATAGGCCATTGGGCGCTGTCGGGGAAGTAGCGGCGTCATGCGGTGACGGCTGCGGGGTGTTTGCATGCGGCAGCCGCGCAGGGATAAATGTTGTATAATGAATAAATGAAGAATCTATGATTATAAGCGGAAAAGAGTTGTCGGCCAAACTCAAGGCCGAGATGGCGGAGCAGGTGGCCACGTTTCCCGCCAGGTACGGACGCGTGCCCCATCTGGTTGTGATCCTTGTGGGTGACGATCCGGGCAGTGTCTCATATGTCAAGGGCAAGGCCAAGGCGTCGGAGGAGGTCGGCATACGCAATACCACCATACGCCGCCCCGACACCATATCGGAGGAGGAGTTGCTGGGGATGATCGCCGAACTGAATGCCGACGACGGGGTGGACGGCATCCTCGTGCAGCTGCCCCTGCCAAAACATATCGACGAGGACAAGGTTATCGCCGCGATTGACAAGTCGAAGGATGTGGACGGTTTCCACCCCCTGAACGTGGCAGCGCTGTGGCAGAAGCAGCCCTGCACGCTGCCTTGTACGCCCAAGGGCATCATCAAGATGCTCAAGAGTGCGGGAGTCGTGCTGCAGGGCAGCGAGGCCGTGGTCATCGGCCGCAGCAATATCGTGGGCCTTCCCGTATCGAAACTTTTGCTCGATGAGAACGCTACCGTGACGATGACGCACAGCCGTACGAAGAACCTCGGCGAGGTGACGCGCCGCGCCGATATCCTGGTTGTGGCTATCGGACGCCCGAAGTTCGTCACGGCGGATATGGTCAAGGATGGTGCTGTCGTCATCGACGTGGGTGTGAACCGCGATCCCGAGACGGGCAAACTGTGCGGCGATGTGGACTTTGCCGCCATCGAGCCCAAGGCGTCGGTCATAACGCCCGTGCCGGGCGGTGTCGGCCCCATGACGATATGTTGCCTTATGGAGAATACGATCGAATGCTTCCTGCACCGTGTGAAACAGGCATAGGGATCCGGGTCTATGAAAGTGAGAGACGGGCTGTTGCGAAACAGCCCGTCTCTTTTTCGTCACTCGGCGGCGGGGTATCCCACGCTCTGCACCAGCGTTATCATGCTCTGGTCTGGCAGGTCCATGGCCTCGGCGAGCCTCTCCCGGTCGACCATGGCGCGGACAACCGTTGCCAGCGACTCCGAGGCGCAGAAGAGATAGACGTTCTGTGCGATGAAGCCCGTATTGGCATAGGTGGCGGCGATGAGTTCGTCGGGCGTCTTGCCCGTTATCATCTGCTTGCGGCATACGTATATGATGTTGAGCGGGGCCTCCGCAACGAAGGGCTGTGTTCCCGTCAGCAGCCGCAGGTCCTCGTCCGAGACCATGTGCAGGCGGTTCGCTTCGGCATCGTAGAGATATAACCCTTCGGGCAGGGCGACATAGAGTTCGATCTCCTGCTTGTCGCGTGAGGAGGGTGCCGTGCGCTTGTCCGGGCGGTTGTATCCCCATGCGGCCCACAGCAAGTCGGAGAGGGTCTGCCGCGGCAGCGCCCGGCTGTCGAAGTCGCGTGAGGAGTGGCGGCGTGCGAGCGCCTCCATAAGGGGCATGCCGCCCTTACGGTGCGGTGACGGCAGGTCGATGTCCTGCGCCATGAGTGCCGTGGCGAAGAGTGCGGCAAAGAGTGTGATGACGGTTTTCTTCATATTGTGGTCGTATTTTCGTGGGTTCATTAATGTACGTGTACGGGTATCTCGTCTACGATTCTCTGTATGCCCTCGTCATATGTCGTGACACGGAAGTCGGGAAAGCGGCGTTTGAACTTCGACGAGTCGAATATGCAGTCCGTACCGTAGCGCGGCAGCAGCTCTTCGATCTCGCGCACGCGCGGGTTTACCTCCATCATGCGCTCCAGCTCATCCATCGCCAGGACGCGGTAGGGTATCGGGGTGTCGGCCGCCTGCTCCGCCGCAAGGATGAACTCCCGGTATGTCGGACGGTTGTCGTCGCAGGGCAGATGCCACGTGGTGCCGTAGGCGTCGTCCGCCAGGGCGGCGAGGACAACGGCACGGCCGGCGTCGGGGGTCCACATAAGTGTGCGCAGGGTCGAGTCGCTCAAGTAGACGGAAGCCTCGCGGTGCTGCGCCATGCGGCGGAATATCAGTGAATTGGTTATGCTCTGCGTATTCTCCGGCCCGTAGAATTCGGCCGAGCGGCATATCATTGCCTCGATTCTGCCATGTGCCATCTCCTCGAGCAGCATCCCGGCCATGCGGGCACGGACGGCGCCCTTCGGCCCGACGGGACGGAAGGGGGTGGTCTCGGTGAGCGGCGTGCCGTCCTGCGGGTACATGTAGGTGTTGTCGAAGAAGACCAGCCGTGCGCCGTGCCGTTCGCAGGCATTGATCACGTTGCGCATCATCGCGGGAAACGATGCCTCCCACAGGTCTGTGTCGAGGGGCAGCCCTGCGGCGAAATATACAGTATGGCTACCGGCAATGGCCCTGTCCGTCATGTCGGCGTGCGTAAGGTCGGCCGACACGACGCTGTCGGTGTCGGCAATGCGTCGCGGTGCGCGGCTTACGAGCCGTATGTCGAGGATGTCGCGGCGGTGGAGTTCCCTCGCTATTTCGGTCGCGATCTGTCCGTTTGCTCCGAGTATGGTATGCATGGTCGAGTCTGTTTTTTTCGGGATGTGTGCAAAAGGCTTGCCCGACAACCGTAAAGGTAGCGATTATTTTCCGCATTGCTGCTTCTGCGCCGACGTCGGCATATGAAAAAACGGAAAGTCCCGGGGAGGAACCTTCCGTTTTGTGGTGGGCATGAACCCGATTACGGTTTCTCGCACTGCATGTGGTGCATCGTGTGGCCTATGAACGAAACCTCACCCACACGGCGGAAGCCGAGACGTTCGTACAGCCTCTCGGCCTTGGGGTTAATGTCGTCCACGAGAAGTCCGACACGTTTGTGCCCTGCATCGAAGGCGTTGTCACGCATCCACTCCAGAAGCCGTGCCCCGATACCGCGCCCGCGCATCCCGGGCATGACGCCAACCGAGTCGATGTAGAACTCTCCGGCCGAGGTCTCGTCGGTGACCGAGATATGCACTCCGCACTCCTCGTACAGGACCTCCAGCACGTGGCGGCGCAACTCATGCAGGCTGGCACCGTCATAGCCGCAGACCGCACCCGCGACAACGCCGTCGACCTCGCATACGGCGCAGTTGCGATAGCTGTACTGCGTATTCTCCATGCGTACGATACGCTCGATGATCTGCTCTCCGCGGTCTCCGCACAGGCGGCGTGTCATATCCTCGCCGAAGGCCATGATTATGGCGCGGGCTATGGACGGCGCATCCTCCACGACGGCGCGGCGTACCGTCATCTTGCCCCCGCTGCTCATTTGCGGCGCGGCTTAACCTCGATCTCGAGTTTCGCGTATGCCCGTTCGGCCTTGGCCAAGGCCGCCACGACACTCTCCCCGCGGGCCAGTATCACTCCCATGCGGCGGTGCCCCTTCACTTCGGGCTTGCCGAAGAGACGTATCTGCACGTCGGGTTCCGCAAGTGCGGCGTCGAGGTTTCCTATAACCACCTCGTTGCTGTCACCTTCGACGACGATGGCCTTCGAGGCGCTCGGGCCGTAGAACCGTATCGACGGTATGGGCAGGCCGAGTATGGCACGTGCATGCAGCGCGAACTCCGACAGGTCCTGCGATATCATCGTCACCATGCCGGTATCGTGCGGCCGCGGCGACACCTCGCTGAAGAGGACCTTGTCGCCCGCAACGAACAGCTCCACACCGAATATGCCGTAGCCGCCCAGCGCATCGGTTATCTTGCAGGCAATGTCGCGCGCCTGCGCAAGGGCCGTCTCGCTCATGGGCTGCGCCTGCCACGACTCGCGGTAGTCGCCGTCGACCTGATGGTGCCCGATGGGCTCGAGGAACGAGGTGCCGCCGCTGTGACGTACCGTGAGCAGCGTTATCTCGTAGTCGAACCTGACGAAGCCCTCGACTATGACGCTGCCACCGCCGGCACGGCCGCCCTCCTGCGCATATTTCCATGCGCTGTCGGCCTCGTCCAGCGAGCGGACGACGCTCTGCCCGTGTCCCGACGAACTCATGATGGGCTTGACGACACACGGTACGCCTATCTCGCGCAGCGCCTCGTCGAACTCTTCGCGCGTAGCGGCGAAACGGTAGGGCGAAGTGGGCAGTCCCAGCTCCTCGGCCGCAAGGGTGCGAATACCCTGACGGTTCATCGTGAGCAGCGCGGCGCGGGCCGTAGGGATGACATTATAGCCCTCCTTCTCAAGCTCGACGAGCGTGGGGGTGGCTATGGCCTCGATCTCGGGGATGATGTAGTCTGGTTTCTCCGCTTCGATCACCTCCCGCAGCCGTTTGCCGTCGGTCATGGGCAGCACGTGCGAACGGTGTGCAATCTGCATGGCGGGAGCGTCGGCATACTTGTCGAGCGCAACCACTTCCACGCCGTAGCGCTGCAATTCTATGGCTACCTCCTTGCCCAGTTCGCCCGAGCCGCACAGCAGTGCCTTTTTACCCGAAGGCGTAAACGGGGTTCCTATCTTTACCATTACGACCGGTTTTTATTTTACACGCGCTTCGCAATATACGCACCGCAGGTCTCCGTCCTCGGTGGTGCGGAAGAGATGGTCCACATCCTCGCTGTTCGATATGCACTGGCGGTTCGAGCAGCGGAGATCGTTGTTGACAAGCGACTGGTCGAGACGCGGCGTAGGTGTCGCAGGACGCTCCTCGGCCCACTTCAGCAGTGTGTAGATAAGGGCCATGCGGACGAACTTGCCGTTCTCCACCTGACGGAAATATGCGGCGCGCGGGTCGTTGTCGACGGCGCGCGTGATCTCGTTGACGCGCGGCAGCGGGTGGAGGATGATCATGTCCTTCTTGGCGTTGCGAAGACGTTCGGGGTTGAGTATGAAACTGTCCTTCAGGCGCTCGAACTCCTCCTCGTCGAGGAAACGCTCCTTCTGCACCCGCGTCATGTAGAGTATGTCGAGTTCGCTCATTACCTCCTCCATTGTCTCGACCTCGCGCGTGGGCACGTGGTTCTTGTCACACACCTCGCGGCGTATGTACGACGGCAGGCGCAGCTCCTCGGGGGCGATGAGGATGACGTTGATGCCCGTATAGCGCGACAGCGCCTTGATGAGCGAGTGCACCGTGCGGCCGAACTTCAGGTCGCCGCAGAAACCTATCGTAAGGTTGTTCAGGCGGCCCTTCTCGCGGCGTATCGTGAGCAGGTCGGTGAGCGTCTGCGTGGGGTGGGCGTGGCTGCCGTCACCGGCGTTGATGATAGGCACATCCGAGTAGTGCGAGGCCACCATCGGCGCACCTTCCTTGCTGTGGCGCATGGCTATGATGTCGGCGAAGCATCCGATGACGCGCACCGTGTCGGCGACGGTCTCGCCCTTGCTTACCGACGACGAGGCGGCGTCCGAGAAGCCCAGTACGTTGCCTCCAAGCTCCATCATGGCCGACGTGAAGCTCAGACGCGTACGTGTGCTCGGCTCATAGAATAACGTGGCGAGTTTCTTTCCCTTGCATGCCTCGCTGTATTTCTTGCGGTCGGCGATGATGTCGAGCGCCGTCTCGAGGATCTGGTCGACTTCGGCGACCGATATGTCCGTGGTATCTATCAGGTGTCTCATAACGTCGATTGTTATTTGTTTATCCAGCTTTCGTCCGACGGGTTGTCGCGGAAGGCGAGGATGCGTTTGCACTCCTCGGGCTTGATGTAACCCTCCTCGGCGGCAACCTCAACCAGCGCATCGAGATTCGAGAGAGAGTGGTTCTCGACATGCGCCTCGGCCAGACGGTCGAGACCCTTCTTCATGCCGTAGGTGAAGATGCTCACCACGCCCAGCACGTCGGCTCCGGCTTCACGCAGCACGTTTACCACCTCGACACAACTGCCCGCCGTCGAGATCAGATCCTCCACGACAACGACCTTCTGTCCCTTCTCGAGGCGTCCTTCGATCTGGTTGGCGCGGCCGTGGTCCTTGGCGCCGCTGCGCACGTATCCCATCGGCAGGTCGAGAATCGTGGCCGTGATGGCCGCATGGGCGATGCCTGCAGTGCTGGTGCCCATCAATACCTCGCACTGCGGGTAGTAGCGCTTTACCAGCTCCGAGAGTCCCTTCTCGACAGCATCACGCACGCGCGGCGCCGTCAGCGTCAGACGGTTGTCGCAATATATGGGGCTCTTGATACCGCTGGCCCATGTGAACGGCTGCTCGGGGCGCAGAAATACAGCGCCTATCGATAGCAGGTCTTTGGCAATGGTCTTTTCCATAAAACAAGTATTCGTTTTTGTATCCGTATTTTCGTTATCGTTCGTGCAGGCCCGCCATGTATGGCTCTCCTGCTGCGCCCGTCTGCCGGATTGCGCAGACGCCGTGTTCATGCATGGCCCCGGCCCTGCGTTATTCCAGCACCTTGTGCAGATGCCGTATGCATTTCCCCGGCTCTGCGCTATTCCAGCGCCTTGCGCAGTACGGCCTCCACCTCCTCGCGGTAGATGCCGCCCTCGTGCACCTTCTCTCCGCCGACATAGAAGGTCGGCACATAGTAGTAGTCGAACCTGTCGGCCAGTGCCGGCTGCTCCGACTCTTCGATCATCTCGATCCCGACTGCCGCCAGTTCCGGATGCTCGGCCTTGAGCGAGTCGATATATGCCAGTGCCTTCTTGCAGAAGGGGCAATTCTTCAGGTAGAAGAGTTTTACGGGTTTCATATCCTTATATCCTTACTGTGTGTTCTCGATTCGCGGTGCCCTCCTCGCGGTGTCCTCCTCCTCGCGATGCTATCCCACGAACTCCTTCATGCAGCGCTCGTATGCCGCTACGGGGTCGGCGGCCTGCGTGATGGGCCTTCCCACGACGATGTAGTCGGTGCCTATCTCGCGGGCGCGGGCAGGGGTCGTGACGCGGACCTGGTCTCCTACCTCGCCGTCGGCAAAACGCACGCCAGGCGTTACGGTGATGAAATCCGTGCCGCACGCCTCCTTGACCATGCCGGCCTCCAGCGGCGAGCATACCACGCCGTCGAGACCCGCCTCCCTTGCGTTGCGGGCATAGTGGATGATGGTGTCGTTGATCGAGGCGTCGATGAGCAGCTCGCGGCGCATGCGCTCCTCGCTCGTCGAGGTGAGCTGCGTCACGGCAATGAGCAGGGGCCGCGTGCCGTCGGGACGCGTGAGACCCTCCAGCGCGGCGCGCATCATGTCGATGGTACCGGCGGCGTGCAGGTTGCACATGTCGACATCCAGGTGCGAGAGTACGGCCATCGCCTTCTTCACCGTGTTGGGTATGTCGTGGAGCTTCAGGTCGAGGAATATCTTGTGTCCGCGCGCCTTTATCTCGCGCACGATCGAGGGGCCCTCGGCATAGTAGAGTTCCATGCCTATCTTGACGAAAGGTTTGCGGCCCGTGAAGCGGTCGAGGAAATCGAACGTGGCAGCGGCGCTGCTGAAGTCGCAGGCGATTATTACATCTCTCTGGTTCATCGTATGATAAGGTTTGATTGTTACACAGCTTTTCAGAGGGCTAAATTAGCGTTTTTTTGCGAGACGCGCAACAACGTACGACGTAAAAAAAGGCCGGAACAGTCCAGCCTTTTCTCTATGTTCGTGTTGCCGTCTGGCGGCAGCGCTTTTAGCAGTTCATGGCACCGCAGCAGTGGATTACCTGGCCGCTGACATACGACGAGAGGTCGCTGGCGAGGAAGAGCGCCACGTTGGCCACATCCTCGGGCGTGCCGCCGCGACGCAGAGGAATCTGCGCAGCCCATGCGTCACGCACCTCCTGCGAGAGCTGGTTGGTCATGTCGGTGATGATGAAGCCAGGGGCGATACAGTTGGCACGGATGCCGCGCGGTCCCATCTCCTTGGCGATCGACTTGGCAAGACCGATCATGCCGGCCTTCGAGGCCGAGTAGTTGCACTGTCCGGCGTTGCCCGAAACACCTACAACCGACGACATGTTGATGATCGAACCGCCGCGCTGGCGCGCCATCACGGGAACAACCGCGTGGATGAAGTTGAACGCCGACTTGAGGTTGACGTTGATGACGGCATCCCACTGTGCCTCCGACATGCGCATCATGAGGCCGTCCTTGGTGATGCCGGCGTTGTTGACCAGAATGTCTATGCGGCCGAAGTCCTCGAGGATCTGCTTTACCACCTCGTGCGACTCCTCGAACGATGCGGCGTTCGAAGCGTAACCCTTGGCCTTGACGCCCATGGCCTGCAGCTCGGCCACGGTCTGCTCGGCAGCCTCGTTGATCACCAGATCGGTGAACGCCACGTCGGCGCCCTGCTCGGCAAAGCGCAGAGCGATGGCCTTGCCGATGCCGCGTGCGGCTCCCGTTACCAGAGCCACCTTTCCTTCCAGAAGTTTCATTTTCGTTATCTGTTTTTTAATTTCACTTCGTTTTATCGGACTATTCCCACTTGCGCAGCGCTACGGTTGCATTGTGGCCGCCGAAGCCGAGCGTGTTCGACATGGCGATGGTCAGGTCGGCCTTGCGCGCCTTGTTGGGCGTGTAGTCGAGGTCGCACTCGGGGTCGGGCTCGGTGAGGCCGATGGTGGGGGGTACGACGCCGTTGACCAGGGCAAGGGTCGAGGCGATAAGCTCGACGGCACCCGTTGCGCCCAGCATGTGGCCGGTCATAGACTTGGTCGAGCTGATGATGGCCTTGCGTGCCGCCTCTTCGCCCATTGCGAGCTTGATGGCCGCCGTCTCGGTCTTGTCGTTGAGCGGGGTGCTCGTACCGTGCGCATTGATGTAGAGCGTATCCTTTTCGGCATCGAATCCGGCCTCGTCGAGCGCCTGCTTCATGGCACGCGATGCGGGGATTCCCTCGGGATGGGGAGCCGTGTAGTGGTGTGCGTCGCAGGTGTTGCCGTAGCCGCATACCTCGGCATAGATCTTGGCGCCGCGCTTCTGTGCATTCTCCAGCGACTCGAATACGAGGACGCCGGCGCCCTCGGCTATCACGAAGCCGTTGCGGTTGATGTTGAAGGGTATCGAAGCCTTCTTGGGGTCTTCCGAACGCGAGAGGGCCTTGCTGTTTGCGAAGCCGCCGATGGCAAGCGGGTGTACCGATGCCTCCGAACCGCCCGTGATGATGGCGTCGGCATAGCCGTACTTGATGGCGCGGTATGCCTCTCCGGCCGAGTGGGTTCCCGTCGAGCAGGCCGTAACCACGGGAAGACATACGCCCTGGGCCTTGAACTTGATGGCCACGTTGCCCGAGGCAATGTTGGCGATCATCATGGGGATGAACAGGGGCGAGATGCGGTGTACACCCTCCTTGAGGAGCTTCTCGGTCTCGTTGACGAAGGTCTGCAGGCCGCCGATGCCCGAGCCGATGTATGTACCCAGACGCTCCGGGGCGATGTTCTCACCGCTGACCAGACCGCTGTCCATCATGGCCTGGTAAGCGGCTGCCATGGCATACTGGCAGTATATGTCGCTGCGGCGCACGTTGGCGGCATCGAGTCCGTTGATCGAGGGGTCGAAGTTCTTGACCTGACCTGCCACCTTGACGGGCAGATCGTACTCGTCGAAGCCCTTGATGAAATCTATTCCGCAATATCCTGCCGTCAGATTGTTCCAGAAATCGGCAACGTTGTTGCCCACGGGCGAGATTACGCCCATACCGGTGATGACTACTCTTCTGTTATTATTGTTTTCCATGCCTGTTGATTTTATTTTGTCCATTCGATAATACATGCGCCGGTGGTGAATCCTGCTCCGAATGCGCTCAATACCAACTTGTCACCCTTCTGCAACTTGCCGTCGCGGTTGAGTTCGTCGAGAAGTATGGCAACGCTCGCCGACGACGTGTTGCCGTAGTGTGCGACGTTGGTGGGGAAGTGCGACATGTCGAGCTTGAGCTGTCCGCAGATGGCCTCGATGATTCGCATGTTGGCCTGGTGGAGTATGTAATACTTGATATCGGCGGGCTGGAGTCCTGCCTCGTCAAGCAGCGTGCGGATGTCGCGTGACGACGAGAGTACTGCGGTCTTGAACACCTCGCGGCCGTTCATGTACATGGGCTTGGCCTCTTCCTCCTTGGTGATGTAGGGCGTGGGCTCCAGCGTGCGCACATAGTGCAGGCACTCGGTCTTGCTGACGGTGGTCAGGCGCGAGCCTATCAGAGCGTCGCCTTCGGTCACCACGGCAGCGCCGGCACCGTCGCCGAAGAGGACACAGATGCTGCGGTCCTTCCAGTCGACCATGCGCGTGGGCTCCTCGGCGGCTACGACGAGGATGGTCTTGGCCTTGCCGCTCTTGATGCGGTCGTCGGCCATGTCGAGGGCGTATATGAAGCCCGAGCAGGCGGCATTCACGTCGACGCAGGCACACTTGGCACCGATAGCGCCCTGTATGATGCAACTGAGTCCCGGGGTGATGTATTCGTTTACGACATTCGAGCAGATAATGTAGTCGATGTCCGCCGGCGTGACGCCTGCGTTCTCGATGGCTTTGAGAGCAGCCTCGGTAGCCAGATCTTCGAGTTTTTCAGATGAGATTACGTGGCGCTCGGTCATACCCGTGCGCTCTCTGATCCATTCGTCGCTCGTGTCGAGAAATTCTTCGAGCATTGCGTTGGTAACGATCTTGGCGGGGTTGGCCCTGCCCGTTCCGATAATTTTCATTTACTCAAACTTTATTTTATAATAATAACCTTTCGTGCGGTGTTGCGCAGCGACAGCGGTGCCGTATGAAGCGGCGATGCAAAAATATTCAAAACCTTATAAATAACCACTTATATGGGGGTAAAAACGATATTTTGTGACGAAAGTGGCATTATGTGTGGTAAAAGTTATGCACTTTGAGGATATTTTACGATCTTTGCTCAACCCAAACTGTGAAAAAATCATGGCAAAAATAGATAAAAGCAGGGAAATTCCAAAGTTTCTACTCGACAAACAATATTTGTTCGGCTCGGTGGTGTTCATCCTTACTTTTTCGTTTCTGTTTATGGCCATATATACGCCTTTTTCTTTTACGGCGTGGTTCAGCCTTACCAACATGCGCCTCTTCCTGCTTACGGTGTGCTTCTATGTCGGAGCGCTGCTGATCATGTCGGCAAGCAAGCGTCTGATGTACGGCGTGCAGGACCGTGTGCGTTTCACCTTCGCGAAATATGTCTCGTGGCTTTTGGCCGAGGTGGTGGCGGTATCGCTCTTCTATACGCTCTTTACGTCGGTCTTCATCGCGCCGTTCGAGCAGCCCTCGTGGGTCATCCTGCTCAAGGCCGTATGGTGCGTGCTCATGATAATGGCCATACCTTATACTATTCAGACTCTCTATGCGGCATACCGCGCCAAGACCGAGGAGCTGCAGATGCTCCAGTACGAGATGTCGCTCGGCGGCGAGCAGGCCGCGGTGTCATATCCTTCGCTGATTAATCTCTACGACTACAACGGTACGTTGAAGCTTACGATAAATGCCGATTCGCTCTATTACATGGAGTCGCAGGACAACTACGTCAAGATATTCTACAGCAATCACGGCAAGCTGCTCTCCTACATGCTGCGCTGCCGCACCAAGGCCATCGAGGAGAACCTGGCCGAGACGAGCATGGTGCGCTGCCACCGCTCCTATATGGTGAACGTGATGAAGATAAACAACATCCGCAAGAAGGGCAAGGCGCGCTATGTGGTTCTGGACAACAGCGAAATAAAGCCCATCCCCGTCTCGAAGAGCTACTTCAAGAACCTGATAGGCAAGATCGAGCGTTTCAATGCCGCGGGACGCGGTGTGGCGGAGCAGGTGGAACCCGAGGCCGGGACTCCGGTGGCGGCGGCGGAGCAGGCCGAATAGGGGGCGTGCCGAAACGGATGCGGGACCGTATCGTGTGATACAGGTCCCGCAATCTTTATTTTTATGTGTCGGCCGTTATGGCCGCGTGAGTATCTCGACGATCTTCTGCAGCGGTTTGCCGTCGGGGGCCACGCCGAAGTCGCGGCTCTTGTAGTCCCATGCTGCGTATGCTATTCCCCGCTCGTTGCAGAGCGATACCACGTCCTCGAACCACCGTACACGGTCATCCTCGGGGGTGGTGGACATTGTGCCGAATTCGCCCAGATAGATACGGCGGCCCATCCTGGCGGCGGCATCCGCGGCGCGGGCGATCTGCTTCTCGAGCGTGGCACGGTCATTATAGCCGCTCTCGCCGGCACCGTAGCCGTAGCGGCCCTTCATCTCGTCGCTCATGGCATTGTAGTCCTCGTCCGAGATAAGCGAACCGGGGTAGTGTACTGCACACGGAATGTCCTTCATGTCGGTCCATGAGGCACGGTAGTGCGTGAGCATGAACGGATTGTAGAAGTGGAAGCTGAGGATGATGTTCTCGTCGTCGGCCGGAACCTTCAGTTTCTCCACCATGTCGAACGACTGCCAGCGGTTCGAGCCGATGACGACGGTTCGTTTGGGTTCCTTCTCGCGCACGGCCGCGAGGCACTTGTTCACCACGTCGTTCCACTGGTCCGCCTCATCGGCGACGGGTTCGTTCATAAGCTCGTATGCGACCATCGAACGGGGGTATCTGTTCAGTTCGGCCGAGAGCTTGCGCCAGCATTCGCAGAACCGCTCCTGTGCCGCGGGGTCGGTGAAGAGGGGTTTCTCGGCGGCGTTGAAGTGGTGCGAACGCAGGATGTGCAGGTCGACGACGGCACGCAGTCCGAACTCCTCACACCAGCCGAGTGCGCTGTGCAGCAGCCCGAAGGCTTCGGATTCCGGGTTGAGATCCTCGTCGAACATCTGCTCCTCGTCGATGGGGATGCGTATGTGGTCGAATCCCATTTCGGCGATGGCCTGTACGTCGTCACGTGTAAAATATCCCTTGCGGGCTTCGCCGCGGGCATCGCTTTGCGAGAGCCAGTGGCTGATGTTTACGCCTTTGCCTATGGTAAAAGGTTCATTCGAGGCGCAGCTGACAAGGCACATGACGGCCGCCAGCAGTAGAAAGGTTCGTTTCATCTCGAGTTGCAGTTTATGGTTTGTTGCAACAAATATAGCTATTCGGGACCGGAAAAGCAACCCATTGGGAAGCCTGTCGGCCTGCATATGCGGAATATATGTCGGTTATTGACGCCGCATGCGATATTTTACCGGAGGCAGCCCGGTCATCCTGTTGAAAAACTTGCCGAAGACCGACTGGTCGGAGAACCCGAGCATGTCGGCGATCTGTTTCACCTCCATGTCGGTCGATTCGAGCAGGCGGCGGGCGTCGGCGCCGAGCAGCTCGGCAATGTGGAAGCGGACCGTATGGCCTGTGGTGTGTTTGACCGTCCGGGAGAGGTACGTCGTAGATATATGCAGCGCGTCGGCGTAGAACTCTATTCTGTGGTGCTGTCTGTAATTTTCGGTCAGCAGTTTCTTGAAGCGGCGGAATATCTCGTCGGAGCGCTGTACGCAGAGCGGGGCCCGTGTGCCGCGGCTCCCGAGCAGCAGGTCGGCTGTCTACAGCAGCAGGAACCCGCACAGACGGTCGGCAATGGCGTTGCGGCTGTGGCTGTAGGCGTCCATGTGCTCGGAGAAGAGCTCCATCGTGCGGCCGAGGTATTCGAAGGTGTCGCTGTCGAGGTGGAGGACGGGATATCCGTATTCGCGTATGAATCGCGACAGCTGCGTGTACATGGTCTGTCCGTCGCGCAGCGAGTCGAAATAGTCGGGCTCTATGCGTAGGCATGTCATTTCGAAGGCATCGTCCATGGCGTCGAATACGGCGCGCATGCCGGGCGTGAGTATGATGAGGTCATGTGCCCGTATGGCAAGGTCGTATGTGTCGGATATCTTGGCTGTTCCGTTTGTGACTAATGATATGTGGAACCCCCTGGCGAGCACGCACCTGCCGTGCGGCAGGTCGTGACGGCTTATGGTGCTGCGGGATATCTCTTTTACGCGTTTCTGCGGCGTGTGTGTTCCGTGCATATGGCGGCGTTTTGACCGTAAAGTTACCGTTTTGTTTCGTTTTCGACGAATATAGGTCCTGCTTTTATTATCCCGAACCGAAAAAACGGCGGATCTTTGCATCCGAAATACATATCGCATGGAAAAATTTACCGTAAGGCGTTATCTGTTGTTCGCCGTCTCGCTCTTCGTCAATGCCTTCGGCATTGCATTCATAACCAAGGCGTCGCTGGGTACCTCGCCCATAACGAGCGTAACGTACGTGTCGAGCATGTTCACACCCCTGACCATGGGGCAGTGGACCGTCATACTCAACATCCTGTTCGTTGTGCTGGAGCTCTTTTTCATGTCGCGCCGCGACCTGAAGACGGACCTTCGCATGTATCTGCTGCAGATTCCCATATCGTTGTGCTTCGGCATGTTCATCGACGTGTCGATGAATGCGCTCTTCTGGCTTGAGCCTGCAGGGTATGCCGGCCGCGTCGGCGTCTTGCTCGCGGGGTGCGTGATCCTTTCTGCCGGCATAGCGCTGGAGGTCGAGGCCGACATAGCCATGATGGCGGGCGAGTATTTCGTGAAGGCCATATCGCGGCGGTTGCGTCGTGATTTCGGATATGTGAAACTCGGTTTCGACATAACGCTTGTGGTCACGGCGTGCCTGCTGTCGCTGGCGTTCATGTCGGAGGTGCGCGGCGTGCGTGAGGGTACGGTTGCGGCGGCCCTTCTGGTGGGGCCCATCGTGCATGTGATAAGCCCCTATTACAGACGTCTCGACGGATGGATCGGACGCTCGGCACAGACCCGGAATTCCGGGCCCGCGGCCGGTGGCGGCGGTGTGGTTATAACCATCGCCCGCGAGTACGGCAGCGGCGGCCATGAACTCGGCGAGATGCTCTCGCGCGAACTGAACATGAAACTCTACGACAGGGAGTTCATAGGTATGGCGGCGCAGAAGAGCGGCATGGATGAGCGTTATATCCTCGAAAACGAGCAGTCGATACCGTCGTTCTGGCTCAAATGCATCTTTGCAATGAACAATGAGCGCTCGATCGAGCACGGCCTTTCGCCGGACGACGTGTTGTTCGTTGCCGAGAGCCGCATCGTACAGGAGTTGGCGGAGCAGGGCCCGTGCATCATCGTGGGGCGCTGTGCCGACTTCGTGCTGAAGGACCGCCCGAATGTGGTGAAGGTATTCTGTTACTGCGATGCGGCGAGTGCCTGCGAGCGCTGTGTCGGGGAGTACGGTATCCCGCGCGAGCGGGCCGCGGCCGAGATCAAACGCGTGAACCGCAACCGTATAGCACATTATGAGTATTATACCGGGATGAAGTGGGGCGAGCCGCACCACTACAACCTTATGATAAATACGGGCAGTATCGGACTCAAGACGGCATGCGCTTTGGTGAAGGAGGTCTGCGCACCCCTCTGCCGGCAGCGCGGGTAATCCGTATGCGGGCAGCGCGCCGGTGCCGCAACGGCCGAGCGGGTGGCGGAGATTGCGATATGACGGCATATGGTGGCGGATGGCGATAGTTTTTTGCCGCGGCTTTTCATTTTCCGAAAAAAGTATTACTTTTGCGGCGACATTCGATGTGGAAGGATTTGGACTGCTTGCAACCACGAAAAAAATGCTAAACCAGCAATGTTTCTATTCAACGACAGTCTCGTCTTCCATACGTTTAACGGTTTAACTTTATAAACTTTTAATTGTATGGCAAATTATCTGTTTACTTCGGAATCGGTCTCGGAAGGGCATCCCGACAAGGTGTCGGACCAGATTTCGGATGCAATCCTCGATGAATTTCTGCGTCACGACCCCCAGTCGAAGGTGGCGTGCGAGACGCTCTGCACAACGGGCCTGGTGGTAGTGGCCGGTGAGGTCCGTTCGGAGGCATATGTCGATATACAGAGCGTCGTGCGCCGCGTTATCGACCGTATAGGATACAACCGCAGCGAGTACCAGTTCGATGCCGCTTCGTGCGGCATACTCTCGGCGATCCACGAGCAGTCGGCCGATATCAATCAGGGTGTCGTGCGAGAGGATGCCGAGGAGCAGGGTGCGGGCGACCAGGGCATAATGTTCGGATATGCCTGCAACGAAACCCGCGAGTATATGCCCGCAACGCTGATTCTCTCGCATGTAATCCTCAAGGAGCTGGCCGTAATACGCCGCGAGGGCACCGTGATGCCCTATCTGCGTCCCGATGCCAAGAGCCAGGTGACGATGGAGTACGACAGCGCAACGCACAAGCCCGTGCGCGTGCATACCATCGTGGTCTCTACGCAGCACGACGAGTTCGTCAAGGCCGGCAACGGCCTGACGGAGAAGGAGGCCGAGCGCAAGATGCAGGAGCGTATCCGCGAGGATGTGCGTACGATCCTCATCCCGCGTGTGAAGGCCCGTCTGCAGCGTGCGAACGACTGCTTGGCCGACCTTATCGGCGACGACTACATACTGCATGTAAATCCCACGGGCAAGTTCGTCATCGGCGGCCCCCACGGAGATACCGGCGTCACGGGCCGAAAGATTATAGTCGACTCGTACGGCGGCCGCGGCGCGCACGGCGGCGGCGCCTTCTCGGGCAAGGACTCGTCGAAGGTGGACCGCTCGGCTGCTTATGCGGCGCGTTACATCGCCAAGAACATGGTTGCGGCCGGTGTGGCCGACCAGATGCTTGTGCAGTTGAGCTACGCCATAGGCATAGCACAGCCCCTGTCGATATATGTCGACACCTACGGGTCGAAGCGCCCTGCGGCGCTGGAGGGCATGTCCGACGGTGAGATCGCCGAGCATATAGGCCGACTGTTCGATCTGCGTCCCGCGTCGATCGTGCGCAAGTTCGGTCTCAAGAACCCCATCTTCGAGGCGACGGCCTCGTACGGCCACTTCGGCAACCGCCCCTACACCAAGAGCGTCAAGGTGTGGGAGAACGGCCGCG
Organism: uncultured Alistipes sp.; assembly: GCA_949283205.1. Taxonomy (GTDB): domain Bacteria; phylum Bacteroidota; class Bacteroidia; order Bacteroidales; family Rikenellaceae; genus Alistipes. The sequence continues at coordinate 168,349 of CASDSD010000037.1, forward strand.
AGACGGAGCGCGAGATCGAGTTCTTCGGCTGGGAGCGCCTCGATGCCGTGGAGAGCATAAAGAGCGAGTTCGGACTGTAGCCGTATGGCAGGAGCGTTTGATCGGGCTTCCCGTGCTTCGGCACGCGGAGGCCCGATCCGTTTTTGTACAGACGGACGGGTGGCATGAAGAAAACGGACTCTCACGCATGGCGGAGAGTCCGTTTTCATGAGGCTATGCCCCGACAGCTATTTTGTGCGGGTCACCGTATGCAGGATGTTGCCGTGCTTGTCGAGCATGTAGAGCTTCAGCTCCCTGTCCGAGGCCGATACGACCGAGAACCCGGGCTCCGAGCTGCAGAATACCGTTCCGTCGATGGGCGACACGTCGCGGCTGAGCGATCCCGACGAGTTGACCACATAGTCTATGTCGCTGCCCTCGGGCTTGATGTGCTGGAAGTTGTGTATGTGGCCGGCGATATACATGTCGACGCCGTGCCTGCGCAGGATGGGGTCGACGCGGCGCTGCATGTCCTCGCGCTCGACTTCGTCCTTCGGTGTCTGGGCGTAGATGGGGTGGTGGCCTATGACCACGGTCCATGTTGCCGCCGATGCGTTGAGCGTCGAATCGATCCACTGCAGCTGGCGGTCGATATCCTGTGCCGCCACGTCGCGGTACGACTCCTCGGCCTCCTTGTGGTATTTGTCAATGAGCGGGGTGGTGTCGATGAAGAGCAGGCGCAGCGTGGCGTCATTGTCCAGATCGAACGTCATGCCGTAGTAGCGGCCGGGCATATTCCAGCGGCGGCTTACGTTTCCATAGTCCAGCACGGCCTGCGTGTTGCCGCGGTACTCGTGGTTGCCGAGCACGGGGAACCAGTCGATCATCAGCTCGGGGTGCGAGTAGATAAGTTCGTAGTTGGTCATCCACAGCGGGTCGTCCACGCTGGCCACACCCTCGAAGTGGTGTACGTCGCCGGCGGCGGCCACGAACTCTATGTCGACGTTCTCGGCCAGGCGTCCCATCTCCTCGGCTATCGTCTTCTGGTCGTAGTAGCCGTTGCGGCCGAGGTCGTTCGCCACGATGAAGTTGAAGTTGTCGTCGGGCAGCGAATCGAGGTGTGCCGCCTGTGTGCCTGCGTTGCCTGTCGCGGGCGTGCATGAGGGTGCAAATGTTACGGCTGCGGCGGCAAGCAGCGCCGCTATGGCCGATATGACTCTATTACTTCTCATGATCATGTCCTTTTATTTCGGTTATATGTTTGTTGTCAATTGTACGTTCCCTAAAAATCCCACTTTACGCCTATGTTGAACGTAGGCTTGTAGTACTCCAGCTGCGCCATGCGGCTGCGTATTCCCTGATAGTATCGCAGCGGCTGGTTGGTGAGGTTGTTCGCCTCGACGAAGATGCGCAGGTCGCGGTAGATGCGGTACGAGGCATTGGCGTCGAGGAAGAGCTGGCCGCCGTAGTAGCGGTCCTCGAAGGCGTTGCCAGCAACCTCGTCGAGGTAGCTGCCCGTGTAGTTGAGCGATAATCGTGCCGAGAAGCGCGTGTTCTCCCATGCCAGCGAGGCGTTGAACATGTGGGGTGCCGTGCCCGGGAACTCGACGTCGGTGCGCTCCTCGCCGTCCTCGTTGTAGATACCTTGTGCTATGGAGTGCGTATAGGTGTAGTTGAGCATGATGCTGAAGTTGCGCAGGAACCGCGAGGTGAAGAAGTCCAGTTTGCGCTGCAGGGCGATCTCCACGCCGAACAGGTCTACATGATCGCCGTTGAGCGGCTGCACGAACTCCCACTGCTCGCCTGCGGGGATGGGGTTGGGCAGCGAGGGGAAGTCGGCGGCTAACTTCTCCGAGGTGTAGCTCGAGTCGAGGTAGTTGTATATGAAATTATTGAGGTGCTTGTAGAAGATTCCTGCCGAGAGCACACCCACCGACTGGAAGTAGTATTCTCCCATCAGGTCGGCGTTGTACGAGTAGGTGGCCTTCAGGTCGGGGTTGCCGGCCGAGATCTCGCGGTTGTCGGCCTGTACGTCGGCGAAGGGTATCAGCGCATAGTAGTTGGGGCGTGCCAGTGCCGTCGAGAAGGCGCCGCGGGCAACGAAACGGTCGTTCACGTTCCAGCGGAGCGTAAGGCTGGGCAGTACGTTGGTATAGCTGTTGCCGGCGTTGCGGCTGTCGGCATTGTCGTAATCCTCGTTCAGGACGTAGTTGCCTTCATAGTCGACACGCGTATGCTCGATGCGGGCTCCGACAATGAACGTGAGGTCTGGCGTGATGTCCTGGTCCCAGCGCAGGTAACCGGCATAGATCTGCTCGTTGGCGTTGTAGTTGTTCACGAGATACTCCGACGGGTCGGCCTCGGGCGCGAACTTGACGGGATCGTACAGATCGACGTTGCCGAGCCACGTGTTCGAGACGAACGTGCCGGGAACGTAGCGGTCTCCTTGCGTGAGGGGCGAGTTGTAGGTTACGTTGCCGATACCGGCCAGCGAGGGCATGCCCTCTACGGGGGTGTATTCATAGAAATTGTTGTTGCGCTCCTTGCTCTTGAGGCGTGCGCGCAGACCGAAGTGAAGACGTCCCTTCTGTCCGTCGATCACCGAGAAGGGGATGCGGGCGTTCACCTTGGCGGCATACTCCGTCTCGTCGGTGTAGTCGTGCTGCTCGGTGAGCTTGTCGAAGGCGAAGAGATCGGGGCTCTGGCCCGGTGCCGAGACATAGGGCAGGTAGGTGTCCGTGAGATCCTGCGAGATGGCTGCGCCCTCCTGTACGTATTCTATGTAGCGCTCGTGGGGACGGTCCTCGCTCGCCTTCGAATAGCTGATGTTCCAGTCGAGGTCGAACTTGGGAGATATGAGGTGCGTTCCCGTCAGGGCGTACGACTGCACGCGCTGATCCTCGAGGCGGCGGCGCCTGTTGCGCGAGTTGTCGATGCCGCCCTTGGTCTCGCGCGAGATCTCGCCGGTGTATCCCGTTATCGTGTTGTTGTCGTATATCGGCTCGATATCCTTGAATGTGGTGCGGTAACGGTTCTCGCGGTCGTCGCGCCAGTTGTACATGAGGTCGGCGGCGATGGTGTTGTTGGCGTCGATCTTCCAGTCGAGGTTGAGCGAGGCGCTGCGGCGTACGCGCTGTACGTCGTATTTGCGGATATCCATCTCCTCGACATAGACGTTGTCATGGTCGTCTTCGGCCCATACGGACTCGATGTTGTCCGAGCCGTAGTCCTTGTTCATGTACGAGGCGCTGAAGACGACTCCCACCTTCTCCTTGGCGAAACGGTTCGAGTAGACGAACGATCCCGATCCCGTGGCGCCGCTGCGTATGGGGTTGTAGCCGCCGAGAGCCGTGAGCGATATGCGCTGTCCGCCCGAGGCGGCGCGCGTGACCAGATCCACCGATCCGCCGATGGCGTCACCGTCCATGTCGGGCGTCAGGGTCTTGTTCACCTGTATGGTCTGTATCATGTCCGACGGGATGAGGTCCATCTGCACCTTGCGGTTGTCGCCTTCGGCCGAGGGTATGCGGTTGCCGTTGAGCGTTACCGAGTTGAGCTCCGACGCGAGGCCGCGTACGATGATGTTGCGCGCCTCGCCCTGGTCGTTCTGCATCGTGATGCCCGGTACGCGCTTCAGGGCGTCGCCTATGTTCGAGTCGGGGAAGCGTCCCACCTGATCCGACGATATGACATTTGTTATGTTGCGGTTGGTACGCTGCTGGTTGAAGGCCTTTGCCTGTCCGCGCAGCATGTCGCCCATGACGACTACGGCGCCCACGGTCACGGCATCCTCCTCCATGGCTATGGTGATGGAGGCATTGTCGTTCGTAGTAACCTGGACAGGCGTGTATGACATCTTGTATCCGAGGTAGGAGGTCTCTATTTCGTACTGGCCGACCGGGACGTCGAGAAACTCGAAGTTTCCGTTTTTGTCCGAGATGGTGTACCGGTTGTGTTTGTCAAGGCGCAGTATGGCTCCGGGCAGGGTCCGGCCGCTCTTCTGTTCGATTACGGAGCCGGATATTACTCCGACGTTCTGTGCGGCGACGCGTACCGCCGGTACCAGCGCCATGATCAAAAGTAAGGGTAAAAGTCTTTTCATCTTTCCGTGAATTGGTTAATGCTGGCGCAAAAGTATTTGCGGCATGTTACGATTCTGTTTACTCCGGGTTAAAAAAAGATGAAACGAATGTTGTAACGATGCTTGCGTTTGGCGGTTGCAGGGACGCGGCACGGTGTGTCGACAGGGCGGAAAAGCCGGTAGGGGCAGGGGCGCACACATGTCGACATCGCGTCAAAACGCCTCCCGCGCACAGTTGGCGCGGGAGGCGTCCCGTATTAATGTATGAGTATATGAGTAAGTAGTATTATGAGCCGTTAACCCATGATGCACGTGCGGGCGTACTCCAGGCAGCGTGCCACCTCCTCCACCGATGTGGAGCCCTTGGGTATCGGGTACTCGAGTTCGATGTCGCAATACACGGGCCACCCCTTTTTGCCGGCGTTCGAGGCTATGAGGTCGAAGAGCTGCGGCAGCGGTGTCTCGCCCTCGCCCCACGGCATGTTGCGGTTGCCATGGCGCGGCGAGGTCTTGTCCTTGACGTGTATCGAGACGATGCGGTCGTGGTATTCGCGCACGATGTCGCAGGGGTTGTTGCCCGTGCAGCCGAAGTAGTGCCCCGCATCGAAGTTGATCATGATCTTGTCGCTGTACTTAAGATAGGTGTCGTAACCTCTCCAGCTGCGTTTTGCCGCCTGAAAGTGGTTGTGGAAGATGAGGTAGCAGTCATATTTCTCCGCAAAGGGGGCTACGCGCTGTGCCGTCTCCTCGTTCAGTTCCGTCGTGACGCCCACGGCGCCCATGGCGCGGCATACGGAGAATATGTGATCCAGCTGTTCGTCCGTCATGGTTTCCGACGGCGAATATTTTATTATATGTATGTCCACGCCGGCGCGACGGTACAGCTCCGCCAGACGGGCATAGGCATCGTAGTCCAGATATCCGGTCGGGGGCGTTGTCATGCGCATCTCCTCTTGACGTATGGAATGTGGCGCGATACGACCTTTGCCGCGACTGCCGTGCGGGGCGTTTTGGGGCATGGGCGGCCTGTTGACATGACTCTCTGCGACACCTCCCATCAACTCCACGGCCCCGATCCCCGCTCCGAGCGTGTACAGAAGCGTATCGCCGGCCGTGCTTGACGGCATGTCGCGGAAACTGTACGTGATGGCACCCATTTGGACACCCTTGAAGTTCGACCGGTTGTCGTTGTTGCGGTTGCGGATGGCGTTGCACGAGGTGAACAGCGGCGCCACGGTCATGGCTCCTGCTGCGGCCGCTCCGATCTTGAGAAAATCGGCTCTGCTGATATTATTCTTGTGTGATGACATTCGTCGGCTGGTTATTCCCTGTCATAAAAGTAATAAAAAGACAGACTTACGATGCCGCATGCAAGGCGAAACGGACAAAATGAGGGGTGAATCGCTTCCGTGGCGCCGATATGTGCTTTTTATTGTAATATTTTTCAAAAATATCATAATAAACCGACGGCGGCATGCGTTATTAGTGCGTAACAAAAAAATAATGACTGAATGAGAAAATTTGCCTAATTTGGAAATAAAAGCAAAAAGTAATTAAACTTATCTGTGATTATGAAAAAGACGGCATTTTTATTTTTGGGAGCAATCCTTGTCTCGGCAGCCGCAGGCGGCCTTGCCGGGTGGAGCATAAACAAGTTTACGGCAGAAGATTCGGCCGGCGCAATATATTATACCCCTTCAAAAGAGGGATCGGAGGGTGTGCGTGACACCATGCCGAAAGCCGGCAACCACTTTACGGCATATCAGGCGGATCAGTATCCCGACCTGACCTATGCCGCCGAGAATGCGGTGAAGGCCGTGGTCAATATCGAGTCGATACGCGAGGTGCAGTACGGCGGCAGCCGTTCGTACGATCCCTTCTTCGACTTCTTCGGCATCCCCTACGGTTATGGCGGCGAGCCCCAGACGCGCGAGCAGCGTGCGGGCGGTTCGGGTGTGATAATCTCGGCCGACGGTTATATCGTGACCAACAACCATGTGGTAGAGGAGTCTACGAAACTCAAGGTCAAACTCAATGACGGGCGTCTCTTCGATGCGGAGCTGGTCGGTACCGACCCCACGACCGATATCGCCCTGATCAAGATCGACGGCAAGGATCTGCCGACGCTCCCCTTCGGCAACTCGGACGAACTGCGTCTGGGCGAGTGGGTGCTGGCCATAGGTTCGCCCTTCGACCTGCAGTCTACCATCACGGCGGGTATCGTGAGCGCCAAGGCTCGTGACCTGGGTGTGATTCCCAACGAGGCGCGTATCGAGTCGTTCATACAGACCGATGCCGCCGTCAATCCCGGCAACTCGGGCGGCGCACTGATCAACACGCGCGGCGAGCTGGTAGGTATCAACACTGTCATCAAGTCTTCTACGGGCAGCTACGTGGGATATTCGTTCGCCGTGCCCGAGACGATCGTCCGCAAGGTGGTCGTGGACCTGAAGGAGTACGGCGTGGTACAGCGTGCAATGCTTGGCGTATCATACCGCCCCATAGATCAGACCTTCATCGAGCAGATGGGTGAGGAGACCGGTATCAAGACTCCGGGCGGACTCTATGTGGCTTCGGTAGAGGATGGCAGTGCCGCTTCGGAGGCCGGCATCCGCAAGGGCGACATAATCGTGGCCATCGACGGCACGAAGACCGACGACTCGTCTACCATGATGGAGAAGATGGCGCAGCACCGTCCCAACGACAAGGTCAAGATCACGCTCATGCGTGACGGCGACAAGAAGGAGGTTGTGGCCGTACTGAAGAACAAGGTCGGCAAGAACGAGATGATGACGCGCGAGATGGTGGATGTGGCAGCCGAACTGGGCGGCAAGTTCGCCGATGCAGGCAAGAAGATATGCGACAAGCTGGAGATCCGCGGCGGCGTGCAGGTAGTCGGTATCAAGCGTGGCGGTCTGCTCGAGAGGGCCCGCGTACGTGAGGGATTCATCATAACGCACATCAACGACCGTCAGATCACTTCGGTGAGCGATATGGAGCGTATGACCGACAAGATCGAGTCGATCGACGGAATCTATCCCGACGGCCGCGCCGCAAGCTATATGATCGTACAGTAACGGATCGTAAGGAAATAATTCATAGAAACTCGATAAAGGCTTTCATGTAAGGTTAGGTTAGGTGGGGAACCCCGATGTCTGTGACGTCGGGGTTCCCTTTTGTATGGGAGATGTCCGTGGCATCCGTCGTGTTCGGCATAGACGATGGATATAAGGGGCGGACCGATACCGGTCCGCCCCTTTACGTTATCCTCCACATGTCGGATGTCCGCTATTTCCTGGCCTCTTCGTTGTCCTTTTCGGCCTTCTCGTCCTCTTCCCAGTCGAACATCTCGAAGTGCCGCATGCCGCCGAGCGAGAAACGCGTATAGGTTATGGGCAGCCCGAGCTGCAGGAAACGCGTCTCGTATGCCGTCTTTACCGAGAGGGTCTCGTCGGCATAGCCCGTGCCGTAGATGTCGTCGTTCGAGACCTCGCACGGCAGTCCGAAGCGCCGTATGACCTCATTGGTGTAGCCGAAGAGATGCTGCGAGTCGGTTTTGAGATTGATCCAGCCGTCCGCACGCAGGAAATGTGCGTAATATTCCAGAAAGAGCGGTGAGGTGAGGCGTTTCTTTGCGCGGCGCGTCTTGAGCTGCGGGTCGGGGAAGGTGATCCATATCTCGGCGATCTCCCCCTCGGCAAAGAACGAGTCGATGAACTCGATACGTGTGCGCAGGAATCCTACATTGTCCATATGCTCGTCCGTGGCGGTTTTGGCTCCGCGCCACATGCGCGCCCCCTTGATATCGACACCGATGTAGTTGTACTGGGGGTTGCGGCGTGCCAGCGCTATGGTATATTCGCCCTTGCCGCAGCCGAGTTCGAGTATGATCGGGCGGTCGTTGCCGAAAAAATCGGCATTCCATCGCCCCTTGAGCGGATGGTCCTTATGAAATATCTCCTCGAATGATGGTTGTACGAGGCATTTGAATGTGAGATTTTCGGCGAATCTTCTCAGTTTGTCTTTTCCCACGGTATGCTTGTTCTATAGTGTTGCGGGTAGAAATGCCACTCCGGCCGATTCCACTCCCGAGATTGCCTGGCGCGGCGTTATGCGTATGGTATATGCACCCTCGCGGCGCAGGCGTATGCGTTGGCGGTAGGGTATCTCCACATCCCTGCCGTATGATGCCGACGGCGCCGCGTGTCCGTCGAGAACGGCAAGGTTGAGCCGCTCCCGCACGCGCAGCGAGTCGGGCGACAGAATCTCGATGTCGAGCGGCAGCTGTCGCTGCTCGAAGTCCGGCTTGACGTGTAGTATTATGGTGAGGTCGAAGAGCGTTGACGTGTCCGTATTGTCGTAGACGACGGTTGCGTCCTTTTCCCAATGTCCGCTGTCGACATCCGTCATTGTCACCCTGCACGGTTCCGTACCGCACGCCATACCCATGGCCAGGCATGCTATCACGGCCGATACCATTGCTCCTCTATGTCGGTTTGTGCGTTGCACGCGACTCGGTCTTTATTCCTCCTTATCCTGCTGCGGGGCGTCGTTATGACGTTCGCGGCGGGGATCGCGACGACGCGGCGCCGTATTCTCGCGGTCACCTCTTTCGCCTCGTTCATTCCTTTCGCCTCTCTCGCCCCTTTCGCTTCTCTCGCCTCTCGGTGGGCGTTCCGCTCTCGGCGTATTGTCGGAACGGCGGCTGTCCGTAGTCTCTCCCTGCGTTTGATTCCTGTTCTGTCCCTGATTGCGGTTGCGGCCGTGTCTCTCGTCGCGGCGTCGCAACGTTTCGCCCTCGGCCTGACCCGCTTCGTGCTGGCCCGGGCGTGAGCCCTCGTCGTTTGCCTGCCGGTGTTCGGCCCGGGCCGAACGGTTGCGGCCCTCGCCCCGGTTGTTGCGGTTCGTATTCCCGTTGCCGTTATTGCTGCCGTTAATGTTCCCGTTCGACGGCTCCTTCTCCTTGTCCGGCTCGTCGGCAGACGCTCTCCTCTCCGTCGCCTCGGCCGGCTCCTTTTCCTGACGGCGTTGATCCTTGCGGTTGCGGTTCTTGCGGCGCTTGCCTACGTTGTCGAAGCGTGTGATGCTGTCCTCGCCCGTGCGGAATGACGGTTCCTCCGTCTGCGGAGCGTCGTTTTTGTCGGCTATCGACTCTACCTTCCTGCCGGCGCGGTTGGCGGCAATGATCTCGCGGACTCGCGTCGTGGGTATCGTAATGACATTGACCATGGCATCCTTGCTGCTGCTGAAGGTCATCGTGTGGCCCAGAATGTCTGTCTTGACGAGGTAGTACTCTCCGTCCATGGCCTGCAGCGGCTCCTTCACGCGCGGAATCGTCTGTCGGGCGTCGGCATAGGCGTCGTATTCATACATGAGGCAGCACTTGAGCTTCGAACATTGTCCCGCCAGCTTCTGCGGGTTGAGCGAAATGTCCTGCACGCGGGCGGCATTGGTCGTGACGCTCGAGAAGTTCGATACCCACGAGGCGCAGCACAGCTCACGGCCGCAGGCCCCGATGCCGCCGATACGGCCCGCCTCCTGGCGTGCGCCGATCTGTTTCATCTCGATACGTATGTGGAACCTCTCGGCGAACACCTTGATCAGCTCGCGGAAGTCGACGCGCCCCTCGGCTATGTAGTAGAAGATGGCCTTGATCTTGTCGCCCTGGTACTCGACGTCGCCGATCTTCATGTCGAGGCCCATTTCGGCCGCAATCTGGCGCGACTGTATCATGGTGTCGTGTTCGAGGGCTATGGCCTCCTGCCAGCGTTCGATGTCGTATGGTTTGGCCTTGCGGTAAATCTTCTTGTATTCGCCGTTGAAAGGGGTGAATCCCGTGCGGCGTATCTGTTTGGCCACCATGTCGCCCGTAAGCGATATGATGCCTATGTCGTGGCCGGGTGATGCCTCCACGGCGACGATGTCGCCGCGCTTGAGGTTGAGATTGTTGACATTCTGGTAGTACGAACGGCGCGTATTCTTGAAGCGCACCTCGTATATGTCGGTAGGTATATTTTGAGGATATGCCTCCAGCCACGGCGTCTCATGCAGTTTGAAACACCCCTCGACCGGCTCGACATTGAGTTCGGGACCACAGTCGCAGAGGCAGAAGCCGCGGCCCATTTCAGGTATATGTTTTTTAGAGCAACTCATCGGTATGCGAAAATTTGTGTAAATATATGAAAAAAAATTCATATGTCGGCCATGTCGTTCACTCTTTGCATCCCTGCGGCCGGCATCTCATCCCGACAGCAAAGGCGGCAGTCATTGCTCCGATATGCCGGTTCTCTTCTCGAGTGAAGCCATGTCGCGGCGCAGGCGCCGTATGGTGAGCAGGGCGCAGCAGGTGAGACCCGCAATAAGGCCCAGAATAAGCCCTACGGCCCCGAATCCGCACGGGAAGGCGAACAGGTAGCCGGCGGGGATGTTTATCAGCACATACGAGATGAATACGATGGGTATGATGATGCGTACGTCCTGCAGGCCGCGCAGCGCACTGATCGAGAGTGTCTGCAGGCAGTCCGGAATCTGGAACAGGGCTATGTATATGAGCAGCGTTCCCGTGAGGCTTATCACCTGCGCGTTCGAGGAAAAGAGCGTGGGGATGGTGTAGCGGAATGCGACGAAGCCGATGGCGGCGGTGATGCACCACACCAGTCCGAGATGATAGGCCGAGTATACCGTTTTGCGCAGCTGCCCGAAATCGCGCCGTCCGAATATGTGCGAGCAGAGGATGGTGTTTGCCGACCCGATGGCCAGGACGATCATGAAGGTTACCTGCATCATGTTGGTGCATATCTGGTATGCGCTGATGGCGTGGGCCCCGAACGACAGGACAAGGATGTTCGTCACAACGAAGGCGCTGGCCTCCATGAACATGTGGAATGCTATGGGAATTCCCACCTTAAGTATTTCCCACATGGTGCGCAGGCGTATCGCGGCGCGGTCGAAGGCGCGTATGAAGTGGCGGAAGCGGGGCGAGAGAAGGACATACCCGCCGATCATGACGCACATGCAGCATCGTGCCACGAAGGTGGCGATGCCGGCCCCCACGGCCCCCATTGGCTCGATGCCGAACTTGCCGAAGATAAGCACCCAGTTCAGGAATATGTTTATCAGGTTGCAGGTGATGATTACCACCATGGCTATGCGGGTGTTTCCTACGCCCTCGAGGAACTGTTTGAAGGTGCAGAAGACGATTATGGGGATCATTCCCCAGACGAGCGTGTCGTAGTATGGCAGGGCGGCCTCGATGACCTCCGTGACGGAGGCGTCGCCGCCCGAGTCTATCATGGCCAGGCCCATCCACTGCATCAACGGGCGCACGGCGATGAGTATGCCGGAGGTTATTATGCCGGTTATGGTGAAGAGTATGATTCCGTTCAGCAGCAGGTGCGAGGCGTGGCGTTCGTCGCCACGGGCGAAGTGCTCTCCGACCAGAGGCGTCAGACCGAACGAGAGCCCCATCGCCGTGATGAATATTATGTAGAAGACGCTGGTGCCGAACGATACGGCCGCCAGAGGCGTGGGGTCGTCGCCGCCGTACCATCCCACCATGGCCGTGTCGGCCAGCTGTACTGATATCTGTCCCACCTGCGAGAGAATGACGGGCAGCGCGAGCCGCAGATTCTCCTTGTAATAGGGTATGTATGTTTTCAACGGGATCATTACGGCCGCAAATGTAGTAAAAAAACGGGGGATTAAACGGGGTGATACACGTTATTCGTTGGTACGTAAAATATATTCGCAGAACCTGCAGGTCCTGCGAACGGGGTGTTCACTGTGGCTGCCGACTTGTGTCAGAACGCCTCGTTTACGTTGAATATGAAGCCGCTCGTGTGCTTGCCGAAGCCGTAGTCGATACGCACGTTTACGCGGTGCTTGAACTCCCAGCGGAGACCCACGCCGTAGGTGGGAAGGATGTTGCGCCAGTCGAAGCCCTTGAAATCGGGAAAGACCGTACCGCACCCGCCCCAGGCCGTGGCGCCGATGCGTTTGTATATGCGCTGGCGCAGCTCTACCTGACACGAGAGAATGTTGTTGTCGATGTATCGTCCCGCATAGTATCCGCGCATGCGGGTGCTGCCGCCGAGCTGCTCGCGCAGGATCCACGGCGTGTGCTTGCCGTTGAAGCGTCCGTATATGTCGGTCGCGATGATACCTCCCTCCCATACCCTGTTGTAGGTGTCGAAGATAAGGGTGGTGCGTGCCAGCGTCCTGTCGTACGAACTGATGAAGCTCGGGTAGAGTGTGATCTCCGCCATGGCATATATGCCCTGCTGCGGGTTGGGAATGAAGTCGCGGCTGTCGTATTGCAGCGACGCTCCTATGCCGGTGAAGGTATAGGACATGGCCTGCCCCTGAAGATATGAGGGGTCGTCGATCTTGATGATGTGGGCATACGATATCTCGCTTCTGACACCGAGCAGCAGCCTGTCCACGATACGGTAGAGGTACTGTATGTCTACCATCACCTTGCGGCGCGTATAGTTTATTGCGGGGTTTTCGGCGCAGGCGGCATAGTCGATGCCCCACAGCTTGAGCGGCTGGTTGGCGAAGGCCACCTCGTATGAGAGCCTTGAGCGGTTGCCTTTGAAGTAGTTGTTTCCGCCTACGGCTATGACGTAGAGTCCCGACAGGGATATGTTGCCCATGATGTTTACATCCGAGGGTTTCATGAGCGAGTCGGTGCGGTCCAGACGGTAGAGTCCCGATGCCAGGCCTCCGATGCCGAAGCTGGCCTCGCGCGTATAGGAAGGCGAGAGGATGAAACTTACGTCGAAGCGTTTGTCGAAAGTGTGGTCTTCATTGCCCTTGAAGAGGCGGTGCCAGTAGCTCGTGCGTTTTTTTGTCTGTTTGCCGTCTGCCGGGGCTGTGGCAAGGGTCGCGGTGTCCGTGCCGGAAGTCACGGCCTGAATGTCGGCGGCACCGGTAGTGTCGGAACGGAGTTGCGGCAGCGGGGCGGGGCGGTTCTGCCGCATGACATGATGCGGCGCGGTTCCGGGGACCTCGTCGTGCGATGTGCGCGCGTAAGCAGGCACTGTCGAGAGAAGCAGTAATGCAATGATAATAATGTTTCTCATGCCAAATGTTTCCGTGCGTTAAAAAACTGCGCAAATATATTACAAAATTGCGATGTAGCAAAAATCGCTTCTATTGCTGTGGAAATATCGAATATTTTTGAATTCAAAGCGGGGATTGCGGACAAGTCGCGATGACGGCGGATCGACATGAAACGGTTCGGAGGCATGTCCCGAGGCCCGAATGGGGCGCGTGGAAATATTGAGACGTATGAAATTTGCAATTTCGTGCCTCGAGCAATATATTTGTGTACGATAACAGGCCTGCGGTCCGATGGGGCGGCGGCCCGTGTGTAAGTTCCACGACAATAACCTTTGACTCTTTATGATATCTGTTTTACGATTTTTCCGTGTCGCGGCGTTGTGTGCCGCCGGCGGCACAATTGCGGGCTGTGGCGGCAGCAGCGATGCCGTCGGACAGGATGGCGGGGCGCTGCAGCCCGTGCCGTTCCAAACGGTGACGCTGGAGGACGGTTTCTGGCTCCCGCGGCTCAAGACACAGAAACACACGCTCGTCCCCTTCGCCCTCGGCAAGACGGAGCCTGCGGTGGAGAACCTCCGGCGCACGGCGGCATATCTGCGGGGCGACAGAAGCCAGCAGCTGCTGCCGCTGGCGCGTTATGTGGCCTCGGACCTCTTCAAGGTGATGGAGGGTGCGGCATACCTTCTCACGGTGGAGCCGGATGCGGAGCTGGAACGCCAAATGGACGAGATTATTGACATAATCGTGGCGGCGCAGGCTCCGGACGGCTACCTCTATGAGCCGCATATCACCGGCACGGCCATGATAAACGGTTTCGACGGCGGTACGGGCGACAAACCCTATTCGTGGGTGGTGCACAGCCACGAACTATATAATATGGGACACATGTACGAGGCGGCCGTGGCATACTACCAGGCTACGGGCAAGCGCAAGTGGCTCGATGCCGCCGAGAAGAGCGCGCGCCACATAAACCATGTCTTTTTCGAGGGCGACCCCGCATACAACGACGGCAAACCCGTGAACCAGGCCCCCGGACACGAGGAGATCGAGCTGGCGCTGGTGAAGCTGTACCGCGTGACGGGCGACTCGCTGTATCTCGACATGGCGCGCCGCTTCATCGACATACGCGGCGTGACCTACCGTCCCGACGGCGAGGGCGTCATGGCACCCGACTATGCGCAGCAGCACATGCCCGTGCGCGAGCAGCGCACGGCCGTGGGACACGCAGTACGCGCAACGTATCTCTATTCTGGCATGGCCGACGTCGGGGCCCTGACCGGCGACACGACGATGCGTCCGGCATTGGAGTCCATATGGCACGACATAGTGGATCGCAAGATGCACATAACGGGCGGCCTGGGTGCCGTGCCCGGGATCGAGGGCTTCGGTCCCGACTATGTGCTGCCGAACAAGAACACCTACGACGAGACCTGTGCCGGCGTGGGCAACGTGTTCTTCAACTACCGTCTCTTCCTTATGGAACGCGACGCCCGCTATGTCGATGTGGCCGAGGTGGCGCTTTACAACAACGTGCTGGCGGGAGTGAACCTTGCGGGAGACCGTTTCTTCTATGTCAATCCGCTGGAGGCCGACGGCCGCAAGGCGTTCAATCAGGGACACCGCGGACGTTCGCCGTGGTTCGGCACCGCCTGCTGTCCGTCGAATCTGGCGCGTCTGATCCCGCAGGTGCCCGGAATGGTATATTCGCAGACCGACGACGAGATATTCTGCGCCCTCTATGCCGGCTCTTCGACGACGCTCGACATGTCGTGCGGCAAGGTGTCGCTTACGCAACGTACGGAGTATCCCTTCTCGGGAGAGGTGGAGATCGAGGTCGCGCCCGAGAACGACGGTGCCGAGTTCACCCTGTGGCTGCGTGTGCCTACGTGGTGTACGGGCGAGGGATTCGTTCCCGGGGAACTGTACCGCTATGACGACGGCATTGCATGCAAGGCGGAAGTGAAGGTCAACGGCCGCCGTGTGCGTGAACGTGCCGTCCGCGGTTTCGTCCCCGTACGGCGCAAGTGGCGCAGCGGCGACAAGGTGTTGCTGTCGCTCCCGATGCCCGTACGCAGCAGCGCGGCGGACGAGCGTGTAAAGGATGATACGGACCGCCGCTGCATTACGCGCGGCCCGCTGGTATATTGCGCCGAGACGGCGGACAACGAATTCCCCGTAAACGAATATTTCGTCGCAGGCAAGAGCGTCGAGCCCGACTCGGTATACATCGTCCCCGACGGTGTGCTGAAGGGTATAGCCGCGGCCCGTATCGGGGCCGAGGTGGTGAATGGCGAGGGGACGAGTCCCGCTACTCTTACGTTGATACCGTATTATGCATGGGACAACCGCGGTGACGATGCCATGAACGTCTGGTTTGCCCGTTCGGAGGAGACGGCCCGCGCGTCGGGGTTCCGTTTCGCCCGCAACATATCGGGTGTCAAGGCCTCGTTCACATACGAGAACGACGATGTCTATGCCATAGCCGACGGCCAGCTGCCAGACAGCTCGTATGATACGACGATTCCCCGCTGGACGAGCTGGCCCGAGACGGGGCGCGAGCAGCAGGTCGAGGTGACGCTGGCCAAACCGATGGAGCTGGAGAGCGTGGCCGTATACTGGTATGATGACAACGGGGGAGTGCAGGTGCCGGTGTCGTGGTCCATGGAGTACCGTTCGCAGGACGAGTGGCACGAGTACCGTCCCTATACGACCGACCGTTTCGGTGTGGAGCGTGACCAGTTCAATATGGTGCATCCCGACGAGGCCGTCACGGCCGACGCCCTGCGCCTGAAGATCGTGCCGCGCAAGGATGCCGCCGTGGGTATATTGGAGCTGGAGGTGAACTGACCGGCATATTGCTGCGGTAACGGAAAAGAGAATGTGTCGCGTCGCACATTCTCCTTTTTGTTGTCATGGCCCGTGCCGCGGCCGTGTCATAGCAGCCCCGCCTCGTAGTATACGACGATCTGCTCGAGCATGCGGTCGTCGCCCTCGGCGTCGTACTCGCTCTTGAGGTTGTTGCCGAAGATACGGGCTATGCCCTGCCAGAATCCCGCCACGAAACCGCTGCGGAAGTCCTTTATTATCTGGTAGGCGGTGTATTCGGTCTCGCGGTCGATGAGCTTGAGCAGGATGCGGCCCTCGTAACGGGTCATGTCGTAGAGTACGGGGGTGTATGTCTTCTTGAGGCGTTTCTCCACCTCCTTCGTAAACTCCTTTTGTGCCTGGATTGTGGGCAGCGAGCACAGCTCGGCCTCGAGGGCCGCCATCTCCTCGCGTGCCTTCTTTGCCAGCGGGTAGACCTTGCGCACGGCGCGGATCATCTTCATGTAGCGTCGGCGGTCGATGCCGCGGTCGAAGACATATACGGGGAGCAGCTGGAAGTGTACGATCGAGTCGCCCGTGCGCTTGTCGCGGTCCCAGTATACGTCCCAGTAGCCTTTGCCGAGATATTGGGCGGAGGCTTGGGCGGCTGCGGCGAGCAGCAGGAGCGTTATGATGATGCGGCGCATGTGACGGCGTGGTTGCTGTTCTCCCTAATATAACGCAAAAATAACCATTCCCGCATGAAACGGTGGGTAAATCTGGCGAAAAAAACTATTTTTGCGACACTGATGGTTTCAGATAAACAAAAAACGGAAAATATGCTTGAAAAAGGATTGAAGAGCGAGAGCCGCACTGTAGTGTCGAAGGAGAATGTGGCGGCGACGATGGGCTCGGGCGACATGCCCGTATTTGCCACGCCGGCGATGGTGGCGCTGATGGAGAATGCCGCCATGAATGCCGTGGCCGCAGAGCTGGATGCCGGAGCCGCTACGGTGGGCGTAGAGATGAATGTCTCGCACGTGAAGGCGTCGCCTGTGGGCGCTGCGATTACCGCCTCGGCCGAGATGGTTGAGGTCGACGGCCGCAAGCTCACCTTCGAGGTGAAGGCGTGGGACGACAAGGGAACGATAGGCGAGGGCCGCCACGTGCGTTTTGTCGTCGACCGCGAGCGTTTCATGGGCCGGCTCGCATAGCGCGTGCGGAGGCTGCGCGTCCCTCCGCAGGGCTGCTGACGCGGTATCCGCCGTATGCCGAATAATGGGGCCGAAATTTTGACTATTGATTTTTTTGCATTACTTTTGTGCCGCTTACGAGCGCTTGATTGAGCTATGGTGTAATGGTAACACAGCAGATTTTGGTTCTGTTATTCTGAGTTCGAATCTCGGTAGCTCAACCTGACGGGAGAGGTCGCGAAAACGGCTTCTCCCTGTTTTTTTATTCGGCGCAATGCGTTATCTTTGTATGATCCTGCACCGCGATCATAGGGGTGCAGCGAGCGAATGGCAGTTATGGAGTACGGGAAAATAAGCCGGGCCGACATTGACGACGTCATGCGTATTGTCGAGGCGGCGAAGGGGCGTCTGCGCAGCCGCGGCGTGGACCAGTGGCAGCGGGGATACCCGTGCCGTGAGAGCATCGAGGCCGATGTCGCGGCCGGCGTCGGCATGGCCCTGCGCGATGAGGATGGTATCGCGGCATACGGCGCCGTGATATTTACGGGCGAGCCGGCATACGACCATATACGGGGCGGGCGGTGGCTCACCGACGGGCCCTATGCCGTGGTGCACAGGCTTTGCGTGGCGGAAGGACGGCTCGGCCGCGGCTGCGCTACGGAGTTCATGCGTCGGACTGAAGAATATGTGCGGGGCCGCGTGGCGAGTATCCGCATAGATACGCACCCGGATAATATCCCCATGCAGGGGCTTATACGGAAATGCGGTTTCACATATTGCGGCGATGTGACAATCGAGAGCCGGCGTCTGGCCTTCGAGAGGCCCCTCGGCGGGCGTGGATGACAGGCCTGTGTCTGACCTGAAATTTTGTCAAATACCAATATGTTATGAAGAAAACCTTGATTCTTATGTGCTTTGCGCTGGGGGCCGCAGGCGCCGTGGCGCAGACCGACGGCGGCGGCATAAACGATGCGATGCTGGCGAAGATCCGCCAGGGATACGCCGCAACGCCCGAGCAGAAGGCGGTGAAGAACGCCCTGGCCTCGACGTCGATAGCGACGCTGGCGATAAATTCGGAAAATCTGGCCATGTGCGACACCCATTTCTCGGACCGTGTCACCACGCGCGGCATAACGGACCAGAAGTCGTCGGGCCGCTGCTGGCTCTTCACGGGGTTGAACGTGCTGCGTGCGAAGATGATCGACAAATACGACCTGCCGTCGTTCGAGTTCTCGCAGAACTACTGTTCGTTCTACGACCTGCTGGAGAAGTCGAACCTCTTCCTGCAGGCGGTGATCGACACGCGCGACGAGCCGATGGAGGACCGCAAGGTGACGTGGCTGTTCCAGCACCCGATAGGGGACGGAGGACAGTTTACCGGCGTGTCGAACCTGATAATGAAGTACGGCGTGGTGCCCAAGTCGGCCATGCCCGAGACCTACCAGAGCAACAACACGGGACAGATGACCATGATCCTCTCGCTCAAGCTGCGCGAGTACGGTCTCGAACTGCGCGGCATGAAACCCTCGCAGGCGGCCGGACGCAAGGTGGAGATGCTTACGGAGATTTACCGCATACTGGTCGAGTGTCTCGGCGTGCCGCCGACGGAGTTCGAGTGGACGCGCTGCGACAAGGACGGCAATCCCGTCGAGACACGCCGCTATACGCCTAAACAGTTCTATGACGAGTACATAGGCGAGGACCTCGAGAAAAACTACGTGATGGTGATGAACGACCCCTCGCGCGAGTACGGCAAGGTCTACGAGATAGAGTACGACCGCCATGTATACGACGGCGAGAACTGGCTTTATGTTAATCTGCCGATCGAACGTATCAAGGAGATGGCCATAGCCTCGATAAAGGACAATACGGCGATGTACTTCTCGTGCGACGTGGGCAAGTTCCTCGACCGCACGAAGGGTACGCTCGACGTGGCCAACATGGACTACGCATCGCTGTTCGGCACCTCGTTCACGATGGACAAGCGCGAGCGTATCCAGACATACGCCAGCGGTTCGTCGCACGCCATGACCCTCATTGCCGTCGACCTCGACGAGGCGGGCGCACCGAAAAAGTGGATGGTCGAGAACAGCTGGGGTGCCGCGTCGGGATATCAGGGCTGCCTGATCATGACCGACGAGTGGTTCGACGAGTACATGTTCCGCGTAGTGGTGGAGCGCAAGTATGTCCCGCAGGATGTGCTCGACATGCTGGATCAGGAGCCCGTGCTGCTGCCGGCGTGGGATCCGATGTTCGCTCCCGAAGAGTAGCTGCGGAGCGGGCTATGTTGTCTCGGGCGGTGTCTGTCTTGTGACGGGCGCCGCCCGATGCTTTATATCTATATGGAGATGCGGCTGGGAACAGCAGGTGTGTTGTACGGAGAGACGGCTTGTGCGGCGCCCATCCATTCACAAAAAACACCCGCCGGCATGTGTCGGCGGGTGTTGTCCGTTTGTGGGGCTTGTGGAGGCGGCGGGAGTCGAACCCGCGTCCAAACAAGGAACCCGAAGGCTTTCTACACGTTTATTCTGCGATTAATCCTCTTGCTCGGGATGGCCGCAGACGGCCTGACCCTTGCCGCAGTCTCTTTGTTTTCGCACGGCGGCCGAGACCTCCGCCGCACTATCCCCTAATTGATGATACCCCGTGTGAACGGTTGCCAAGGGCAGGGCCCCCGTTCGGGATACTCGTCATCGAATCGCCTGGGACCCGATGATTAAGCCCGATTCTCCTTGAAAATTAGGCAGCGAGTGCGTAGCTGTTATTGCCATTTGTAGTTCGAGTGTTGAGATTTACGAGCCACCACACAAAGCTCGACGTGCTTACGATCAGACTCTGCAAGCTGTCAAAACCGGTCGCCCCCGATCAGACGCTGCAAAAATAGTGAAATATTTTTACATCGAATCGCTTTTGTCGCTACATTTGCGGCCATGATCGGAATTTTTGCAATCCTCGCGTGCTGGGGAGCGGGTAATCTCATCAGCATGCTCACGGGCGGATACGTCTCGGGGAACGTCATAGGTATGGTGCTGCTCTATGCGGCGTTGCACTACCGTGTGGTGAAGGCCGAGCAGGTGGCTCCCGTGGCCAGGTTCCTGCTCGGGGCCATGGCGCTCTTCTTCGTGCCGTTCGGTGTCGGGCTGATGACCTCGTACGAGGTTATAGCCGACAACCTCGTCGCCGTGGTGGCCGCTGCAGCAGTTAGCACCGTACTCGTGATTGCCGTCATTGGGTTCGTTTGTCAGAAAATGCGCAAAAGATGATACATCAGTTCCTCGAGTCGGAGACATTCCTCCTCGCACTCACGATAGCAATATACTGTGCCGGAATGGCCATTTACCGCCGCACGGGCATATCGCTGCTGCATCCCGTCGTGATCACCTTCCTGGCCCTGATCGGGTTCCTGCTGGCCTTCGACATCCCGTACGAGTCGTACCGCGAGGCGACGCGCATCCTTGACTTCGGCCTCGGCATGTCGGTGGTGGCGTTGGGGTACCTGCTCTACGAGCAGGAGGAGCGTATGAAAGGACAGGTGCTGCCCATCCTCGCGTCGGTGGTGACGGGCAGCGTCGTGGGTATTCTGAGCGTTGTATACATAGCCCGTTTTCTCGGGGCGTCGCGTCTGATTCAGGATTCGCTGGTACCCAAGTCCGTGACGGTGCCCATTGCCGTCACCATATCGGAAAACATCGGCGGCGAGAGTTCAATAACATCCGTCGTGGTCTTCGTCGTTGGTATCTTCGGGGCCCTGATAGGATTCTCGCTCATGCGGCTGCTGCATATCGACGATCCCGTGGCGCGCGGCCTGGCAATGGGGTCGGCAGCGCACGGCATAGGTACCGCCCGCTCGATCGAGCAGGGCGCCGTCGAAGGGGCGTTGAGCGGCCTGGCCATGGCGCTGATGGGAGTGGCTACGGCCGTGCTGGCACCAATTATCGCCCGATTCCTCTATTGATCGTCCGCTGCGTCGGGCTGTCCCGATAAAATATTGCGACCGTTTGCCCTGCACCGAAGTGCGGGGCTGTTTTGTTCGCGGCGCTCCTGCCGAGTTCGGCCGGGGTGCGGGTCGTATCAAAAAGTGCCGAAAGGCATATTTTTCGCAAGATAGTTTATAAATCTATTTAAAAATGATAACTTTGCGCTTTGTTTTCAGGTCAAACTAAATTTTC
The DNA here is from genome assembly GCA_949283205.1 of uncultured Alistipes sp. GTDB lineage: Bacteria > Bacteroidota > Bacteroidia > Bacteroidales > Rikenellaceae > Alistipes. The sequence continues at coordinate 189,639 of CASDSD010000037.1, forward strand.
TGTCATGGGGTGGTTGTACAATCTCTTCACGGGCGACGGTATTGCCCATACGGTTATCGTGATCTCGCTGGTCATAACGCTGGGCATACTTCTGGGTAAGGTGAAGGTCAAGGGCATATCCTTCGGCGTAACGTGGATCCTGTTCGTAGGCATCGCGGCGGGACATTTCGGGTTTACCGTCGAGCCGCAGACCCTCAATTTCATCAAGGAGTTCGGATTGATCCTCTTCGTCTTCTCGATCGGCCTGCAGGTGGGTCCCGGATTCATCTCTTCGCTCAAGGAGGGCGGCATAAAACTCGTCGGGTGCGCCGTGGCGATTGTCTTGCTCGGCGTGGCTACAACTTATGTGATATATCTCGTGACGGATACCCCCATGCCGACGATGGTGGGAGTGCTGTCGGGCGCCGTGACCAACACACCCGGGCTGGGTGCCGCACAGCAGGCTTATGCCGATGCCACGGGTATCGACGACCCCACGATCGCATTGGGGTATGCCGTGGCCTATCCGCTCGGCGTGGTGGGAATAATCCTCTCGATGATATTCCTGCGAGTGGCCACGCGTGTGAATTTCGCCGATGAGAACAGGGCTCTCGAAGAGATGAGCGGCGAGCGCAACTATGCCGATCGCCTTTCGGTTGTCTTCTCGAACGATGCGCTGGAGGGGCAGAACATAGCCCATCTGAGCGAACTCATAAACCGCTCGTTCGTGATATCACGCATAATGCACGAGGACGGGTCCATAACCATCGCGGACGGGGACAGCGTGCTGAAGGTAGGGGACAAGTTGCGTCTGATCTGCTCTACGGAGGATACGGAGGCCATTGTCGCATTCCTCGGGCAGCGTATCGACATGTCGATGGAGGAGTGGGGCGCAGGTCAGCTCTCGCAAAAGCAGCTCGTGTCGCGCCGCATCATCATAACCAAGTCCGAAATCAACGGCAAACGTCTTTCGGATCTGCACCTGCGTACAAAGTACGGTATCAATATAACCCGCATAAACCGTTCCGGCATAGACCTGATACCGTATCAGGGCATGGAGCTGCAGATGGGTGACCGCGTGATGGTCGTGGGCAACGAGAATGCCATCGAGCAGGTTGCCGGAGTGCTTGGAAACTCCCTGAAGAAGTTGCGCGAGCCGCAGTTGCTGACCATATTCCTCGGCATAGCGCTGGGAGTGCTGCTCGGATCGATACCCCTGATGAATATCCCGCAGCCGGTGAAGCTCGGCCTTGCCGGCGGTCCGCTTATTGTGGCCATCCTTATCGGCCGCTTCGGGCCGCACTTCCATCTGGTGACATATACCACCATGAGTGCCAATCTGATGTTGCGCGAGGTGGGCCTTGCTCTGTTCCTCGCGGGTGTGGGCATAAGTGCCGGCGACGGTTTCATCGACGCCATTGTCGGCGGAGGATATCGCTGGATAGGCTACGGATTCATCATTACCGTGGTTCCATTAATCCTGGTGGGGCTGTTTGCCCGCTTCCGGCTGAAGATGAGCTACTATACGTTGATGGGACTTATCGCCGGAAGTACGACCGATCCCCCCGCACTCGGATATGCGAGCGGCGCTGCGGGGAACGACATGCCGGCCGTAGGGTATGCGACGGTATATCCCGTTGTGATGTTTCTGCGCGTACTGACGGCGCAGATGCTCATTCTTGCGGCCTGATTCTCGGCATACGGGTTTGCCGTTATCGATTCGGGCGCCGGTTGCAGCAGCTCCGGCGCTCTTTTATTGTCTTTGCTTTTTTTGGGGGCGTTGTCTGTCTTATCTCGCGGAGCGGGCACCCGGTGTCGCTGCACGATGCGCATGAGGAGACGTTTCGGCCGGTTATGCGGCGCACGATAGCGCGCAGGACGATCCCCGCCACTACAACACCTATGACTGCTACCGTTATCTCTTGCCAGTCCATGCCGTAATCTTTTGGTCGGGTCAAAGATAAAAAAAGGTGAGAGCAGAGACAAATCGGAAATGGAGTTTTCGATATTTGGCTGTACCGAGGCACATTCTGGACGGCATCAAAGATACTGATTATGGCAGCAACCTTTGAAATTCGTCGCGACAGGGGTTGCTGGGCAGGTGTCGCATTCGGACGCTTATATGTATCAGTAGTAATGATCGTTGGGTAGTATGGAGGCCTCTTCTGGCGTTTTTTCAATAAAATTGTTTGGTTGTTGGAAATTTTTGTATATTTGCACAGATATCAAACCATTAAACAAAAATAAAAGCTATGAAGACTTTGATAGAACAGATCGCAGCGCAGTACGAGGCTTTCTCGACCAATGCGAATGCCCAGGTTGAGAAGAATAACAAGGCAGCCGGTGTGCGTGCCCGTAAGGCCGCTCTTGAGTTGACGAAACTTCTCAAGGATTTCCGCAAGATGTCGGTTGACGAGGCCAAGAAGTAGTCTCTCAGCATACGAAAAGCAGCGAGGAGAATTCATAAAGAACTCTCCTCGCTGCTTTTTGTCCATCGGTGCCCGTTTACTCCGTCTGCCTCTGCTGGAGCATTATTCCCATGCGGGCGAAGGCATCGCGCTGCATGGCATCTATGCCTATCCGTTCGTCAAGGGGTACGGCCTCGTTGTGGTCGTTGAGATAGTATCGTGTGGCGTCGCGGTCGAAGTCGGGGCTCACCAGAGAGGCCTTCTCGTTGCAGTAGGGTGAGGTTACCGACGCAATGTCGGCCATGGTGTGGAATACCGAATAGCTCGTGGCGGGGGCGTAGCAGTTCATGTGTGCGGCGCGCACCTTCTCCGGGAACAGTTCCTCGTATTCGGGTGAAAACCATGCCAGCGATGCCACGTGAAGCTGGTAATAGGTCACCGTGGGCGATGCGTGGAGGAACCGCTGGTCGCATTTGTCGAGCAGGTCCTCGCCGTGGTCGGCGCAATAGAAGAGCGCGCTGCAGTCGCCCGATGCCGAAATGGCTCCTATTATCTCGGCGATGACGTGGTCGGTATATACGATCGAGTTGTCGTAGGCATTGCGGATCTTGTCCATGTTGCGCGGGCTTATGGCCACATCGTCATCGGGCAGGAAGGTGGCATATTTGCGAGGATAACGTTGGTGATAGCTGAAATGGGATCCGTAGGAGTGGAGTATGAAGAGTATGCGCTCCGACCGGTCCTCCTTGAGCGCCTGGCGGACGAAGTCGACCATCTGCCCGTCAAACCGCGGCGAGTCGACGTAGACGATATGCTGCGCGTCATGTGCAAGGTTGTCTATCATGGCGCCCTGCGGCGACTGGTTCGATATGAAGTATGTCGAGAATCCCGCTTCGTTGAAGAGCTGCGGCAGCCCCTTGCGGCGATAGAGCTCTTCGTGCTGCGAGGTGTGGATCGACGAGAGTATCATCGGGACGCTCTTGTGTGTGGTGTTGCTCTGCGTGAGTACGTTGCGGAAGAGCGCTATGCCCTTCATCTTCGACAGCTCGGGGTTTGTGTCGCGGTTGTATCCGTAGAGCTGCCAGCTGGCGGCACGCGATGCCTCGCCTATGACGAGAACATAGACCTCGCGCCGGCCGTTGTCGACAGGGGTGTGTCGCGCCTCGAAGGAGAATCCCTCGGATGTCCGGTCATAGCGGTCGATCTTGCGTGTCTCCGATATGCTGAGCCCCATGTTGTAGCATACGTTCACGGGGAATACCTCGTCGCGCAGTACGTGTCGGACCTCACCCCGGCAGCCGAGCAGCAGGACGACGACACCTGCGGCCATGACCGACACGCCCGTGTGCAGCATTGTGCGCCGTGTGCGTGCGGGCAGTTCTATGCGGCGGCGTATGTGCATCGTGGCGATCCACAGCAGCGGAATGTATATTATGCAGACGGCGATTACCGACGGGTATATGTTGCTGAGCAGTTCCGTAGCCTCCCCCGGGTTTGTGGTCGTGAGGTTGAGGAACATGTCGGTGGCGATGATCGAGTTGCCGAACAGGTACGACAGCACTATCTGGAAGGCGCTGAGGAAGATGAAGAATATGCCGCACCATACCATCACTCCCGACCTGCGGGCCAGGGAGGTGAAGGCCGTGTAGGCGCCCAGCGGCAGCATGATGCCGGCGACGGTGGCCCACAGGGGATTCTTTTCGGTATATGCCAGGATCGCTACGGGCAGCATGAGCGCCACGATGTTGGCGGCGGCGAGGGCGACGGCATTGCGTGTTATGTTGTTTTTCATGTCCATTCTCCGTTAAAACGCTTCATTTACGTTTATGACAAGGCCGTTGGAGCGGCGGCCGAATCCGTAGTCTATTCTCAGCGAGGTTCGTTCGCCGAGAGCCAGACGCATTCCGAGACCGCAGTTGGGCAGTATCTCCGACCAGTCGAACAGTTTGTGCGAAGCACATACGTTTGCTGCGCCTCCCCATATGCATACGCCTATCGGACCGTATATCCTTTGGCGCAGTTCCACCTGCGCCGACACCATCTTGCGGTCGGTGTATCGCCCCGTGTAGTACCCGCGCAGGCGGCTCGTGCCGCCGACCGAGGGCCAGAAAAGCCACGGCGTGGCCGATGACCACAGGTCGGCATATAGATCCGCAGCGATCACGGCATCGCGCCACAGCGGGTGGTACCAGTCGGCTGTGGCCGTTATGTGCCACAGCGTCGAGGTGCAGTCGCCCAGCGCGCGGGGACGTATCTCGGCAAGCAGGGCAAGGTATATGCCATTCGTGGCCCGGACGGGGTTGTCACGCGTATCCACCTCTGCCGTGATGCCGATACCCGTCGACAGGGCCCGGTGCGGTTGCCGCTGTGCCGCCAAATATCGTTCACCTGCGGCATCGAGCCCTGCGGCCTCCGCATGCCGCACGTCGAGGCTTATGCCTGCATGGAACGGACCCGCCACGCGCATGGTATAACGCGTCGTCGCCCGCTGTCCCTTGTGCGTGTATCGCGTGTAGGGGTTGCTGTCGGCCGCCTCGTATCCCAGGCCCCAGAATCGCATCGGCAGCGACGCAAGGTCGAGATCCCATGTCAGGCGTCCTCTGCCGCGGGGGAACACTATGTTGCCAGTCGACCGGAAACGGTAAAATCCCGTGACCGAGACAGAGGCGGCGAGGGTGGAGCTCGATGGCGGCGTGAGCGAATCGTTGCCGCCGGTCGAGAAAAGCGCCGTGGCGGCCGCCGCAACGGCAACTCCCGTCTCCTGCGTGTATCCTATGCCTGCCGTGCCCGATATGTCGAAATTGTCCGACGGCGAGGCCGATATCAGCGGACGACGCAGACGGTCGGCTGCACGCTGGAGAAGTGTCGGGCGTGATGCCCTGGCAAGCTGCTCCCGCACGGCGGCGTAATTTATGGGGTCACCGTACACGACCTGTGCCGATTGTGCCGGCTGCACTGCCTGCTGTGGGTCGCGTCGGAGGGTATCGGCTGCGGCGCGACGATTCTCCTGCGCCGCAGCCGTATTGACGACGGCGAGAATTGTTATGGCCTGGAGAATCGTCGCACGCATGGGCGGAGGTTAACGATACTTCTTTACCACCTCGTAGAACTCCTCCTGGTCGGCTTTCGACAACTCGCCCTTTTTCATATAGACGAGTTCGCCCTCCTTCGAGACGATCATCAGTACGAACTGGTTGTTGCAGTCGCCGAGGCCCCATTTCTGTGCCAGTATGCGGTCGGGGTCGGTGATGACCGTCGCGCCGTTCTTCTCGGTACGCTTGCGTGCCATCGAGCGGATGGTGCTGTCGGGTACCGGGTACCACGAATCCTTGAGGTTGACGATGCCGAACCCGTATATGTTGTCACCGCTGGCGGCGTGGTTCTGCTCGAGGTCTACCGTGAACTGGTAGTTCTGTTTATGTTTGTCGGGGTCGATGTAGAAGATAAGCAGATTCTTCTCGCCCCACATGGGAAGCATGGTTTTCTCGCCGTAGAGGTCTTCGAGTTCGACGTTGTCGACCTTGTGCGGCAGTTGCGGCTCCTGTGCGTATGCCATCGATGCGCAAAGCATCATGGCCAGCATGATCATTCTCTTCTTCATGGTCGTGATATTTTTGTGACAATATCGTTAAAACGGCGTAAAAGTATGAAAAAATTGTGTGATTCGGTAAATTAAGGCTCTTTGGATCCTTATTTTGTCAATTCGGAACATTATTGTTATCCTTATGGAGAATGCGATGCCGTGCGATATGGCCGCATCGACGTGCGACGCGTCGCACGTCGATGGTACGGCATGAGTCCTCTGCCGGGGGCGGCTGCCCGTACGGGAAGTTTCCGGGACCGGATTTTTGTGTTACCTTTGCGGGAGAAAATAGCAGGATGCGTTATGAAGAAAAAGATACTTTTCGTCTGCCTGGGCAACATATGCCGTTCGCCGGCGGCCGAGGCCGTAATGAATGCCCGTATTGCGGCGCGCGGCCTCGAAAACGAGATCGGGACAGACTCTGCGGGAACATATGGCGGCCACAGCGGTGACAAGGCCGATCCGCGCATGCGGGCTGCTGCGGCGCGCCGCGGCTATACGCTTACGCATCGCGCACGCCGTATCGTGGAGGAGGATTTCGACCGCTTCGACATGATCGTCGTCATGGACGACATGAACTACGAGACGGTGTCGCGTCTGGCTCCCGATCGCGAGCATTTGAATCGGCTCTATCGTTTCGTGGAGTTCTGCCGTCATCATCCGGAGTGGAGTTATGTGCCCGATCCCTATTACGAGGGGCGCGAGGGGTTCGAGCTGGTGTTGGATCTGCTCGAGGACGGGTGCGACGGCCTGATTGACAGCCTGCAGGCACACCGATAGTTCCCTGTCGGGGATGAAAGGAGCGGTTCCCGATCTCGGGGGCCGCTCCTTTGCATTTTCACATGTGGCCTGTACGGCCGCCTATTGCTCTGGTGCCGAGAATTTGCGATAGAGGTTGGGCGTGGAACCCGTCACACGCTTGAAGGTGGTGTAGAAGTGTTCCGTCGACTTGAACCCCAGCGAGAAGGCTATGGCCTTGATCGATTGGTCGGTGTTCGAGAGCAGATATTGCGCGCGGCGCAACTTTACGAGCATGAAGTATTTCGCGGGCGGATACCCCGTATAGTCGCGGAATATCTTGCGGAACCACGAGTAGCTGATGTTGAGCTGCGCCGCCAGTGCCTCGGGGTCGAGATTCTGCAACACGCGCTCCTGCATGATGGCCTTCGCCTGCTCCATGATCTGGTCCATGCGGTCGGTGGCCAGGGAACTGTTGCGTATCGAGAAGTTGATTGCGCCGAGCATATGCATCACGATGCCGCATAGCAGCTGCTGTGTCGAGGGCTTGTCGTCGTCGGCAATCTCGATGGCACGCTGGTAGAGATCCACCATTTCGCGGTTGAGACCGATGTTGAATATCTGCCGCTCCGGCGGGAAGAGCATCCCGATCGAGCGGTCGGCCATATCGCCGCCGAACCCGATGAAATATTCGCTCCAGCCTTCACCCTTGAGGGGTTTGTACGTATGCCATTTCCCGGGGCGCAGCAGTATGATCGTACCCTTTGTCACCTCCTTCTCGCCCTCGTCGTTGGAGAATACGCCCTTGCCGCTGACGATATAGAGCAGTTGGTACTCGCGCAGGACCCGTCCGCGCGCCGGATCGAACATGTATTCGGGCGGATGGTTCTTGGTCGGGTAATCTTCTCCAGGGGCGATTACCTGTGCCCCGACGGTGTTGACCACGCAGCCGTAGCTTTCGTCGGTGCGGTTGGGTATGAGATAATGAATTCTGATGTCGGGATCGCCTGCTGCGTTCATGATGCCATGCGTGGTGAAAAGGTTCCTACTTCGGTAAATTGAATGCGCGGGTCATCTCCTGCATCTGCTCCTGTGACATGCCGTCGGGTTCGTATCCCATGCAGCGGGCCGAGATATATATCTGGGCCGACTTGCTCAAAACGTCCACCTGGTCGAATGCCTCGAATATGTCCTTGCCGACGGCACACACGCCGTGCTTCTCCCACATCACCACGTCGTAGTCATCCAACTCGCGCAGCGTCGCCTCGGCCAGAGCCTGCGACCCGGGCAGCTGGTAGGGTATGATGCCCAGTCCGCGAGGACAGAATGCCTTGGTCTCGGGGATCATGCTCCACAGCAGGTTCGAGAGGACGTCCTTCTCGAGGAACCTGGACGTGTGCGACATGGCTATCAGGTCGATGGGATGGGTGTGCAGGGCAGCCTTGTAGTCCGACCCGCGGCCTATGAGATGGTTGTGCATGGCCAGATGCGAGGGCAGCTCCGAGGTGGGCATGACAGGATTGTCGGCCACGATCTCGTAATGGGCGCAGTCCTCCGTGATGCGTATCACGGCGCCGTTCTCCATGGGGCGCCGCGCCAGATCGCGCATGCGCTTGTTGTTGCCCTTGCAGAAGAAGTAGCATCCCTTCAGGTGCGGGAGCGTGCTGCCGATGGCTATGGGCGCCGTGATTGCCGGCATGTTGCGTATCGCCTCGTCGACATGTTCGGTTATGTTTACCGATATGTTGCCGCCGTTGCGCTCGGCCCACCCTTTCTGCCACAGGTAGCCGGCAACTTCGGCCACCTTCTCGACTTCGGCCGCAAGTGCGGGGCGGCCGTCGAGTACTGATTTTGTCGTCATATATCGTTTCAGTTAAAAAGACTCGGGAAAATTAGTGAAAAAATCAATATCGCCAAACCCGATACGAGTGTTACGATCGTTTTCGAGTCCACGCCGCGCCACTCCTTGAGGATAAGACCCCATACGTTCGAGAATATGACGTTGAGCGACATGAGTATGCTCCACGCGAAGGCCAGCATGGCGGGCGACGAGGCGAGGAATGTCTTGCCCACGGCCAGCCCGAAGAACTGCGAATACCACAGCAGCCCGGCCAGGGCGCAGAAGAGGAGGTTGTTGCCCCATACCGATGCCTTGGCATAGTCTCCGAAACTCTTGTTGCGCACGTTCTGGTAGAGGCAGTATGCGATATTGGTCAGGGCGCCGCCGAGCGTCACCATAAGCGTTGCGGGCAGCGTCACGAACAGATCGCTCGTTCCCATCTCGGCGAACTCCTCCGAGATGCCGGCGCCGGCCTCGAGGCCGAGGTTGAAACATGCGCTCATCAGACCGGCCAGGATGGCTACGGCCAGCCCCTTCGTGAGGGCGAAGTCCTTGATGGCGGCTCGCCGGTCCTCCTCGCTCATGACGCGCGAGCGCAGCGATCCGGCATATCCTATCACGGCGATGCCGGCCAGCGTGATGGCCACGCCGACGAGCAGTATGAGACCGTCGCCGCGGAAGAGGTTCTCGCCGGCGAAGATGGCGGGCAGCAGTGTCCCGAGGCCCGAGCAGGTGCCGAGGGCTATCGACTGCCCGAGCGCTACGCCGAGGTAACGCATCGACAGTCCGAAGGTCAGGCCACCCACGCCCCACAGCATGCCGTAGAAGGCGGCCTTGCCGGCCCCCTCCATTGCGAAGACGGCGGATATCGAATACCCTTCGGGCATTGCTATCAATGCTCCGACAAGGGGGAATACGATCCATGCGAAGAGGCCCTGGACGAGCCAGTAGCTCTCCCAGGACCATTGCTTCACCTTGTTGATGGGCACGTAGCTGCTGCTCTGGCAGAAGCTGCCCACCGCTATTATAAGAAGACCTAAAAGTATTTCCATAGTCGTATCTGACAATGTTGGGAAATCAATATGCCGTTTCGTAAGGCGCCGCGATCACCCTGCGGCACCGTGTGCCGTAATGGCGGGCCTTGTGCGAAACCATGCGGTAGATGACTATGCCCGTTTGGATGTTACCTCGCTCTCGTACTGCTCCACGTCGGCGATGAACGCCTCCCCGACGGGTACGTCGTTCTGCAGGCAGAACATGTCCCATACGGCATTCCACGGCAGGTTCTTGGCCTCCTCGAGCAGCGCCAGACGCTCGAAGTAGCGCTCCGATGACTCGTACTCGCGCAGCTTCTTGAGCGGCTCGAGCAACGCCTGCAGCAAACACTTCTGTGTGGCGCGCGAGCCGATAACATAGGCGCCGATGCGGTTGATCGAGGCGTCGAAGTAATCCAGACCGATATGTACGCGGTCGAGGGCGTCGCAGCGGACAATCTCCTTGGCCAGGTCGAGCGTGTCGTCGTTCATGATCACCACGTGGTCCGAGTCCCAGCGGATGGGGCGGCTGACGTGGAGCATGATCTCGGGCGTGAAGAGCAGCAGCGACGACACCTTGTCGGCGATCGACTCCGTGAGGTGGAAGTGACCCGTATCGAGCGTCACGATCTTGCCGTACTTGGCGCCGTATCCCAGATAGAAGTCATACGAGCCGACGGTGTAGCTCTCGGCGCCGATGCCGAAGAGCTTGGCCTCGATGCAGTCCTTCATGTTGGCGTACTCGACCTCGAAGATCTCGTCGAGGGACTCCTTCAGCAGCCGGCGGTATTCGAGGCGGTTGACCGTGGCATCCTTCGAACCGTCGTGTATCCATATGTTGAGCATGGCGGGGTCGCCCTGGCGGCGTCCCATCGCTTCGGCTATCTCGCGGCAGCGTTTCGTGTGCTCGATCCAGAAGCGGCGGATACCCTCGTCGGGATTTGAGAGGGTGAGCATGCCGCTCTTGGGGTGCGAGAACGACGTGGAGTTGAAGTCGAGTTTCATGCCGTTGGCCTCGGCCCAATCCATCCAGCTGGCGAAGTGTTCGGGGCGCAGCGCATCGCGGTCGACGGCTCCCGTCGAGCGGAAGTCGGCATAACTGGCGTGCAGGCTCAGCCGGTGACGGCCCGGGATGAGCGACGTGGCCTTGAGGATGTCCTGCCGCAACTCCTCGATGTTGCGTGCCTTGCCCGGGTAGTTGCCCGTAGCCTGGATGCCGCCCGAGAGCTGCGCGTTCGGATTCTCGAACCCCGTCACGTCGTCAGCCTGCCAGCAGTGCAGCGAGAGCGATATCTTCTGGAGCTTGGCCAGAGCGGCGTCGGTGTCTACTCCGAGTGCGGCATAACGCTCCTTGGCCATGGCGTATGCCTGTTCGATGTTTTCTCTTTTCATGTCCTTATTGTTTTGTTTGTGATTTGTTTGTTCCGGTATGTATGCTGCCGGCCGTATCCGGCGCGGACGTTACGACGTGCGTTTGACGTAGAGTTCGTATGCAGCATCCCACTTCTCGCGGTCGCAGGGCTCGTAGCGGCGGCTGTCGATGAGCGATGCGCGTATCATGCGCCGCATCTCGGCCGCCGTACCGACAATGCCGGCATGGCGCGCCTGCACCATCACGTTGCCTATGGCCGTCGATTCTGGCGATCCCGTCTCGACGGGGATTCCCGTGGCATCGGCCGTGAAGCTGTTGAGCATGTCGTTGCGGGCGCCGCCGCCGATGACGTAGAGACGGTCTATCGGGTGTGGCGAAAGCTCCTTGAGCATCTCTATGACCTGGCGGTATCGCAGCGCGAGCGACTCGAAGATGCTGCGGACGTATTGGCCGACGCTTTCGGGCGCCGGCTGCGACGTGCGGCGGCAGTATTCGGCTATGGCCTGCGTCATAGAGGGCGGGTTGGCGAAGAGGCCGTCGTCGGGATTGATCAGGCTGCGGAATGGCTCGGCCTGCCGTGAGGCCTCGATCAACTCCTCGTAGGAGGTATCGGGCCACTCCTTGCGGCACCGCTCCAGAAGCCACATGCCGCAGATGTTCTTCAGCACGCGTGACGTGCCGTCGATGCCCCCTTCGTTTGTGAAGTTCATCTCGAAGCTGCGCTCCGTGATTATCGGCTCGGGCGACTCGATTCCCATCAGGGACCATGTCCCCGAACTGAGGTAGGCGTAGTTTTCGTCTTCGGCCGGCACGGCAGCCACGGCGGAGCCCGTATCGTGGCTTGCCACGGCAACCACCGGAACGGCCCCCATTCCCGTCTGGCGCCGTATGTCAGCGCTGAGTGTGCCGATCCCGGTGCCGGGCATCACTATGTGGCCGAAATCGGCCGAGGTGAGTCCCAGCATTCGCAGGATGTCGGCGTCCCATGTATGCGTGCGCGGGTCTATCATCTGGGCCGTGGAGGCTATGGTGTACTCGGTGACGGTCTGTCCCGTGAGCAGGTATGCCAGGGCATCGGGTATGAAGAGCAGCTTGCGCGCCGCCTCGAGGGCCGAGCAGCCGTTGCGTCGCAGCGTGTCTATCTGGAATACGGTGTTGAAATCCATTATCTGGATGCCGGTCTTCTTGTATAGCATGTTGCGCGACATGCGCTTGAACAACTCCTCCGGGGCGCCTGCCGTATGCGGGTCGCGGTAGCAGTAGGGCAGCCGGAGCAGTTCGCCGTCGCGGCCGAATATGGCGAAGTCCACACCCCATGTGTCGATGCCTATGGAATCGACCTCGATGCCTCGCGCCGCGATCTTCTTCAGCCCGTCGATGACGGATTGGTAGATTGCGGGGAAATCCCAGTAGAAGTGGCCGCACATCTCGATTATGGGGTCGGGGAACCGGTGTATCTCCTCCATCGAGATCGAGCCGCGGTCGAGTGTGGCAAGAATGACGCGGCCGCTAGATGCTCCCAGGTCGACCGCGACGAAGCGGTTGGTTGCCATGTTTGCGAGGTTTTAGGTTTGCAAAACAAAATTACCCGATAATTTCATCATAATGACACGGGCCGTGATTTTATGACTGCATATTTTGATACAGATTTTTTTTAATAATGGGCCTCGCGGCAACTCATATGTATCGCTATGCTCTCCATACGCCGCTCGGACAGCAGATGACTCCATATATATAATGATTGCGGATCTGTCTCCGTCGATTATATATGCTGACGCAATGATTTTTTGATTACCTTTGTCCTGTCTCCGATGGATGCGCAAGTGTTATGAAAAAACTGAAGTAATGAAAAAAACGCTGTTGAAATCGGCTCTCGCCATAGTGATGGCTGTGATGACGGGAATGCATGTCGATGCGCAGGCGCCGCATCGCGATGTAGACTCGCTGTTGCGTGCGGTGCGCGAGCGTGACCAGAAACTGCGCCTTGACCTGATGGACTACTATGCGAGAGGTATGGTAGACAGTGTGCTGTGGTGCTCGGAGGAGATGGAACGCGCGGATGCCGAAAACCAACGCACCGTATTCGGCATACTCGATGCCGGGGGATGGCCGGAAGGTCTCTCCCATGAGGCCAGCTCGGCCATATTCCTTGTTATAGACCATGCCGATGTCGGGGCACAGAAACGCTATTACCGCCATGTGGTCAGGGCGGCGCGGCGTGGAGACGTGGAACGCAGTTCGCCGGTTACGCTGCGCGACCGTATCCTTATGCATGAGGGCAAACGACAGATATACGGTACGCAGACCGTATCTTTCGCCCGGGGCGACAGTACCGCGTGCTATGTGTGGCCCGTGGTGCGGCCGCGGAGCCTGGACCGCCGCCGCAGCCGTGTGAATCTGCCGGCAATGGCCGAATATGTCGGGATGGTAGGCGAGGGGTTCGGCTTCGATGTGGTGTGGGACCGCTCCCTGAGTGTCGGGGATCTTGACCGCATGCGGAAGGACGGCGGCGCTGCGGCGGAGTCAGAGTCGGAAGATTAGAGGGCGGAAAGTCATACGGCATCCGTATGTTTCGAGAACGCAGATTGCTCCGGCGTGCGGAAAAGTATCCGAAAACAAGACATCCGTTTGGCTCTTCGCTCACCTTTTCCTGCCTTTTGACATGATGGGGTGCGGTTCGGAATAAAAAATATCTGAAACAAGTTTCAATATTTTGTTCTCCCCACACCTTTTCATATCTTTGTGGCGCAAGCGGTGACGCATGGGCGGCATCGCGGCAGGAGAGTAAGAATATAGTTACTATAAACATTTATATACCCAACATGAAACAGGATACTCAGATTTTCGACCTGATCGCCGAGGAGCGTGCCCGTCAGATGCGCGGCATAGAGCTTATCGCATCGGAGAACTTCGTCAGCGACGAAGTTATGGCAGCAATGGGATCGGTACTCACCAACAAGTACGCCGAGGGATATCCCGCAGCACGCTATTACGGCGGTTGCGAAGTGGTGGACAAGGTGGAGCGTCTGGCCATCGAACGCGTGTGCGAACTCTACGGCGCCGAGTATGCCAACGTACAGCCCCACTCGGGAGCCCAGGCCAACATGGCCGTATTCTTTGCCGTGATGCAGCCCGGCGACACCTTCATGGGTCTCGACCTGGCGCACGGAGGACACCTTTCGCACGGTTCGCCGGTGAACATGTCGGGTAAGTATTTCAAGGCCGTAGGCTATCAGCTTGACGAGGCTACGGGTCAGATCGATTACGATGCCATGGAGCGCAAGGCTCTGGAGTGCCGTCCCAAGCTCATCGTTGGCGGAGCGTCGGCCTACTCGCGCGAGTGGGACTACAAGCGCATGCGCGAGATCGCCGACAAGGTAGGGGCGCTGCTGATGGTGGACATGGCACACACGGCGGGACTCATCGCTGCCGGCCTGCTCGACAACCCCGTGAAGTATGCCCACATCGTCACCTCGACCACGCACAAGACGCTGCGCGGCCCGCGCGGCGGCCTGATCCTTATGGGACATGACTTCGACAACCCGTGGGGTCAGACCACTCCGAAGGGTGTCGTGAAGAAGATGTCGCAGATAATCAACTCGGCCGTATTCCCCGGAATCCAGGGCGGCCCGCTGGAGCATGTCATCGCCGCCAAGGCCGTAGCCTTCGGCGAGGCTCTGCAGCCCGAGTACAAGGAGTATCAGATGCAGGTGCAGAAGAATGCCCGCGCCATGGCGGAGGCTTTCGTCGAGCGCGGCTACAAGATCGTCTCGGGCGGTACGGACAACCACCTCATGCTGGTCGACCTGCGTACGAAGTTCCCCGAGTTGACGGGCAAGCTGGCCGAGCGCTGCCTCGTTGCGGCCGACATCACCACCAACAAGAACATGGTGCCGTTCGATTCACGTTCGCCCTTCCTCACGTCGGGCCTGCGTTTCGGCACCCCTGCAATCACCACGCGCGGCCTGAAGGAGGAGAAGATGGCTTATATCGTCGAACTGATCGACCGCATATTGCAGGATCCCGAAAATGAGGAAAACATCGCCGCCGTCCGCAAGGATGTGAATGCCTTGATGAGCGGATACCCGCTCTTCGCATGGTAATATGCACGACGGAGAGTAACAAGCAGATGTCGTCCGGCAACCCAATCGGTTGCCGGACGCTTTTTTTGCATTCGTAAGTGTCGGCTGCACTTCCCGGCGCGATATTTGTTATGAGGGGCTGCCGCAGCGCAATGGCGCCGATAAAAAAATTATCGGGAATAGAATTTTTTTGCCCCGCATGCGTTATGTAATCGGGTCGGAAGACGGTTTTTTAATTTTTTTGTAAAAAAAAGTGCGATGGATGAAACAAAGGCTTCCCGCTTTTCGTAATAAATTCAACGGATTCGGGAGAGAGTGCAAGAACCGTTCGGACCCAAATGTCAATAAATAAAAACTGTACGATATGCGTCAATTAAAGATTACCAAATCGATAACCAACCGCGAAAGCGCGTCGCTGGACAAGTACCTTCAGGAGATCGGCAAGGAGGACCTCATCACCGTCGAGGAGGAGGTGGAACTCGCCCAGCGTATCCGCAAGGGCGATCAGGAGGCTCTGGACAAACTTACCAAGGCCAACCTGCGTTTCGTCGTGTCGGTAGCCAAGCAGTATCAGAACCAGGGGCTCAGCCTGCCCGACCTTATCAACGAGGGCAACCTCGGCCTGATCAAGGCGGCCGAGAAGTTCGACGAGACGCGAGGTTTCAAGTTCATATCGTATGCCGTGTGGTGGATTCGCCAGTCGATCCTGCAGGCGCTGGCCGAGCAGTCGCGTATCGTGCGTCTGCCGCTGAACCAGGTGGGATCGCTCAACAAGATAAACAAGGCTTTCGCCAGCTTCGAGCAGAAGTACGAGCGTACGCCGTCGCCCGAGGAGCTGGCCAACGAGCTGGAGCTCCCCAAGGAGAAGGTGTCGGATACGCTGCGTGTGGCCGGCCGCCATATCTCGGTCGATGCCCCCTTCGCCGACGGCGAGGACAACAGCCTGCTCGACGTGCTGGTCAATACCGACTCGCCCAATGCCGATCGCGGCCTTATCAACGAGTCGCTGGCTACGGAGGTGAACCGTGCGCTGGAGACCCTCACGGAGCGTGAGCGCGACATAATCAAGTACTTCTTCGGCATAGGCTGCTCGGAGATGACGCTCGAGGAGATTGGCGAGAAGTTCGACCTCACGCGTGAGCGTGTGCGCCAGATCAAGGAGAAGGCTATCCGCCGCCTGCGCCACTCGTCGCGCAGCAAGCTGCTCAAATCGTATCTCGGATAATATTCGGATAAAATAGGATGTGCGCGTCGTGCTACCGGCGCGCATGTCGGCTTTGACACCGGCCGCCCTGCGTAAAGGACGGTCGGTGTTTCTTTTGATGCGGGAGGCGTTTCGGTACGCATGAGTTCTGGGAGCGACGGTTTGGGGCTTGTCCCGGCGTCCGGATTCCCATATACTTGTCTTTCGGTGGCTTTGGTTCAACGGGGACCGTATCAATGATGTCGGTTCGGTCATTGGTTCCCGCCAACGCAATTGTCGCCAAGACAGTAGATCTGCACCTCTTCCGATGTACCCGAATTATGCGCCTTCAGCCTACCCCCCCCCTCGATAGGACAGAATTAAGATATATATTCAAATATGCAAAATTTATTTGGGGGGGGGGAAATTAAATTAGTTAATTTTGCACCATGCCATCTTGCCCGGGACGGTCAAAGGGTTCTATCGCCCGAAGCAAGAATAAATTGAAAGGACAGAACCCGGATTTATATCTGCCTGAACTTTTTGCTATGAAACATAGCTATCTTGTTGCTGCGCTGGCGCTGTGCTCTCTGGCTGCGGGATGCGGCGGGGGCGATGTGGTGTCAGATTCTGTCATGCCTGTGGCGGGCAACTGGACCGACTGCCGTACGGGCGAGTGGCGGTACGGCTTTTATGACGGTATGGCCATTGCGGATGGTGATTTCTGGAGTTACGAATCTGTTGCGGTGACGGCATCGCGCGCCGAGATTGTGTTGCATCGGGACGGCGAATCGAAACGGGTGGTATTGCTGCGGGACAATGCTGCGGACAGCCTGTGCCGTGAGCGCCGGGGGCTCTTCTCGCGGCGGCCGCTGGTGCGTTCGGCCGGTTATGTGGCGGCGATCAGCGCTGACAACCGTGCTATGGGTAACCCGTCGCTCGTGCTGGACTCGGTGACGGTGCGGGGGTATTTGCCCGGTGTGGAAGATGGGGCGAATGTGACGCTGTCGATATCGAATATAATACATAACGACAATACTTTCGGCAGTGTCATGTCAAGTGTCGATTCATGCGGGCGTTTTGAGACCCGGCTGCCCTGCGTCTGCCTGTCGGAGCTGATTGTGGAGTGTGGAAATGTGTACGGGCATATATATTGCGCGCCCGGGGATGTGGTGATGGTTACACGGGACACGGTGTCCGGCCGCACCCTCGTCATGGGGGAATATGCGCGGCTCTACAACGAGGAGGAGGCCTACCGGCGTTATGTGGAGGAGAAGAACGACTATGTGGACATAGACTATTACGATACCATTCCGCATGAAGCGTATCTCGACCGTGTGCGCAGCGAGGTGGAGGCCGGCGGCCGCCGCCGCTTGGACGGTTTCGTCGCTGCGTCGGGACCGCTCTCGCGCCGTTTTATGGAGTCGAACATGGCGTCGCAACTGTACTCGATGATAAATTATGCGGCATATCGCAGGTTCGCCCTGCGGGGTGACGGCCGCGACCGCCTGCCTGAATGTTACGCTTCATACCTCGACAGCGTCGTTGCAGCCCTGCCGCCGCAGTTCCGTATGTTGTGGACCGATCCGGACGTTTATTTCAACACCCGTACTGGTGGAACCCGCGGCTCGAAGAGCTATTGGGTGGTTGCGGAGACGCTGCGGTATATGGACGAGCATGGGATCAGGTCTCTGTCGGAGACCGAACGCGGGTATATCGAGACGTGGAACGAGGGTATGGATGCCCTGCGCAGCGGTGCGATAACGGCCGAGACCCTGCCCGATAGCTTCAGGGCCGCGAACGACAGCCTGATGGCGCTGTGGTCGGGCGACGAGATGCAGGCCTTCGTCAAGGAGAAGGGCGAGAAGTTCATAGGGGAGATCGTGGATGTGCGTATGGCGATCCTCGACCCGTTGGAGAAGATTGCCGAGAGCGGCGTGGACAACCGTTTCGAGGAGTTGTGTGCGGCCAACCTCTTTATGGAGGACATATATTACAGGCAGCATTCGATGGGGGAGTTGTGGTTCTCGGAGATGGAGAAGCGCATATCGGACCCGGTGCTGCGCCGCTGTATCGAGGCCGAGAACGAGAAATATCTGGCGATAGAGAATACGGGGTTCGACTGTCCTGCGAGCATAATGCCGTCGGAACCGTATGCCGCCGAGACCGATGCCGGGGAGCTTTGGAACCGGATTGCGGAGCGGTACCGGGGCAAGGTTGTGGCCATAGACTTCTGGGGTACGTGGTGCGTGCCGTGCCGCGAGGAGATGCCGGCGGTGAAGGTGTTGGCCGCGCGATATGACGGCAGGGATGTCGTATTCGTATTCTTTGCGTACATGTCGCCCGAGGAGAGTTGGCTGAACGTAATCCGCGAGCTGGGGATGACGGCGCCCAATATCGTGCATTTCAACCTTCCCGACAAGCAGATGCAGCTGCTGGTCGACAAGTTCGGCGTGACGAGTTATCCGACGCATATCCTCGTCGACCGCGAAGGCAACGTACTGCCTGAAGACGTGCCGGGACTGTGGGTCGACGGCAAGGCCCTTCCGGAGGCTATCGACAGGCTGCTGGATTGAGAGCCGTTTGATGTGGTATGGCAAAGCGGGCCTCCCAACCGATGGGCGGCTCGCTTGAGTTTGTCGGCGTATGCCGTTTATTCCAGTTGCGCGTGAAAGGTGCCGGGCCGGAAAATCATAATCGGACTCTCCTCCAGCGGAAGGCTTACCACACGATAGGGCTCTTGCCTATGCTCTCGAGGTAGGCGTTTGCCTGCGAGAAGTGGCGGCAGCCGAAGAATCCCCGGTAGACCGACAGCGGCGAAGGGTGCACGCTGCGCAGTATGAGGTTGCATTTCGGGTCGGCGATCTGTCCCTTACGCTGGGCGTAGTTGCCCCACAGCATGTAGACGATTCCCTGCTTGCGCTCGGCGATAAGCCTCACGACGGCGTCGGTGAACTGTTCCCAGCCGTGTCCCGCGTGCGATGCCGCCTGGTGTGCCCGCACCGTCAGCACCGAGTTCAGCAGCAGCACGCCCTGCTCGGCCCAGCGGTCGAGGTTGCCGCTCTCGGGTACGGGCGTGCCCGTGTCGTCGCGTATCTCCTGGAATATGTTCTGCAGCGAGGGCGGAAATGCCACGCCGTCATTGACCGAGAAGCAGAGCCCGTTTGCCTGGCCCTCGCCGTGGTAGGGGTCCTGGCCTATGATCACTACCTTGAGCCGGTCGAAGGGGCATTTGTCGAATGCGCGGAATATGTTGCGCCCGGCGGGGAATATCCTCCGCGACGCGTACTCGGCCCGCACGAAACGGGTCAGTTCCTCGAAATAGGGTTTGTCGAATTCTTCTTGCAGCAAAGCCTTCCAGTCGGCTGCGATTTTAACATCCATGAAAAGAAATCTTAAGGAGATTGTGTTTGTAAAAATATGAAAAAAAGGTAACTTTGCCAACAGATAACAATACAAACATTATGAAAAGGGTCTTTATCTTGATACTGCTGCTCGTGGCGGCAGGTCAGTGCGTCGAGGCCAAGAAGCCCGCGCAGAATAGTTCCAAGGTCAAGAATATCATATATATGATCGGCGACGGCATGGGTCTCAGCCACGTCTCAATGCTGCAGATCGAGGCCGGATATGCCCCTACGGCATTCGACAGCGCGCAGAACCTCGCCCTGATCAAAACCCATTCGGCCAATAACCGTGTCACCGACTCGGCCGCGGCAGGTACCGCCCTGGCAACGGGTTACAAGACGGACAACGGCACGCTGGGCCAGCAACCCGACGGCACGCACGTAGAGTCGATAATGGCAAAGGCCGTCCGGGATGATTATGCCACGGGACTTGTCGTGACCTGCTACCTGCAGCATGCCACGCCTGCGGCGTTCTATGCCCACGTCAAGGGCCGCGGCGATTCGGACCAGATCTCGCGCGACTTCATGCAGAGCGGTGTGGATGTGGCCTTCGGCGGCGGCAAAAAGGTATTCGAGGAGGCATACAAGGAGAGCGGCGAGGATTACGCGGCACTCCTCAAGGACAATGGTTACGAGGTCATATACGACGAGGCCGATATGGAGAATATCTCGTCGGGCCGTGTCGTGGGACTCTTTGCCGACGAAAACCTTCCCGAGATGAAGGACGGCCGCGGCGACTATCTGGCACATGCTACCGAAAAGGCCCTCGAGATACTCACGAACAACGTAAAGGCCGACAAGAAGCGCGGTTTCGTGATGATGGTCGAGGGTTCGCAGATCGACTACCGTTCGCATGCAAACGACGTGCAGGGCGTGCTGGACGAGATGCGTGACTTCGAGAAGGCCGTAAAGGTGGCCATGGACTATGCCGATACGCACGAGGGAACGCTCGTGGTAATATGCGCCGACCATGAGACCTCGGGCATGTCGATCCCGAGCAACAAGACCGACTTCACCCTTCCCGAGAGCGGCATCAGCTACGACTTCAGCACTTCGGGCCACACGGGAATCATGGTGCCCGTATACCTCTACGGTGCAGGTGCCGAGCAGATAAACGGCATTATGGAGAACACGGAGCTGTCGCAGAAGCTGCAGCAGCTGATCGGCGTCTCGGACAAATAGTACGATGACGGCGGAAAATGGATACGGGCGGAGACCATTCGGTCCCCGCCCGTATTATGTCGTTTCCGGCCCGAGTCGGCCCGCATCAGTCGCCATACGGGTCAAACATGCTTGTGCTGAGGTATTTTTCGGCACGGTCGGGAAATACTACCACGATGTTGCCGCTCTCGATATTCTGTGCCGTGCGTATGGCCGCTATCATGGCGGCGCCGCTGCTCATGCCGGCGAAGATGCCTTCGCGGGCGATGATCTGGCGGGCCATCTCTATGGCCTCCTCGCTCTCGATCATCTCCTGGCGGTCGATGAGCGACGGGTCGTATATCTGCGGCACGATGGCCTCCTCCATGTTTTTCAATCCCTGTATGTAGTGTCCGCGCGTGGGGTGGGCGCACACGACCTTTATGTCCGGCTTCATTGTATGCAGGAAGCGTGACAGCCCCATAAGTGTGCCCGACGTGCCCACGGCACATACCAGATAGTCGATCTCGCCCTCGGTCTGCTGCCATATCTCGATAGCCGTATTCTCGTAGTGCGTCAGGTAGTTGGCCGCGTTGGCGAACTGGTCGGGCATATAGTATTTGTCGGGATTCTCGGCCACCATGCGCCGCGCCAGGCGGATCGCTCCGTCGGTGCCGTCCTCCGCCGGCGTCAGTATCACCTTGGCTCCGTACGAGCGGATTATCTTGCGCCGCTCGACCGACACGGCCGAACTCATTACGATCTCGACGGGGAAGCCGAGAACGATACCCGCTATGGCAAGTCCTATGCCCGTATTGCCGGACGTGGGCTCGATGATGGTCTTGCCCGGCGTCAGCTGGCCGCTTTTGAGCGCTGCCTCCACCATGCGTACGGCTATGCGGTCCTTGATGCTGCCCGTGGGGTTGAATCCCTCGAGTTTGGCATAGATGTTTACCCGCGGGTTGGGGCATAGCGAGTTGATGCGGACCATGGGTGTTGAGCCGATGGTGTAGAGTATGTTTTTCTTTACCATAGCAGTGACGGTTTTTCGATTCTCAAAATTATTAAAAATTTTTAACTTCACCTCGTCGCCGGCCCTTCATTTCTCCGGTGGCATGAATTTATATGCATATTTGCATATTGTTGCCGTATGCTGCGTACGGGTGCGACGTGTGGTTGTCGAAACAGATCGGGCGGAATCTTGACCGATTCCGCCCGACGTGATGTTGCCGTTGCCTCGACCGATGCTTTATTTGGACTCGGCAAAGTACTTGTAGAACAATGGTATCGTCTCGATGCCCTTGCGGAACTGGTCGAGTCCGTAGCTCTCGTTGGGAGAGTGAATCGCATCCTCGGCGAGGCCGAAACCTATGAGCAGCGACTTTATGCCCAACGTCTGTTCGAAGGCGCTGATGATGGGTATCGAGCCGCCCGAGTAGAAGGGCAGGGGCCGCTTGCCGAAGGTGTCGAGGATGGCCTTCTCGGCAGCCTTGTATGCCGGCATGTCGGTGGGTGCCACGTAGGGCATGCCTCCGTGCAGGAAGCTCACCTTGACCTTCACGCTCTTCGGAGCGATGGCCTTGAAATGTTTCTCGAAGAGACGCGCTATCTTGCGGAAGTCCTGATTCGGAACCAGGCGCATCGAGATCTTGGCCGAAGCCTTCGACGGGATTACGGTCTTGGTGCCCTCCTCGGTGTAGCCGCCCCAGATGCCGTTCACGTCGAGCGAGGGGCGCACGCCCGTGCGCTCCATGGTGTTGTAGCCCGCCTCGCCCTCGACGTCGCCTATCGAGAGCGAACGCTTGTAGTCGCGCAGCGAGAACGGAGCCTTGTTGAAGGCCTTGCGTTCGGCCGGCGTAAGCTCGCGCACGTCGTCGTAAAAGCCCGGAATGGTGACACGTCCGTTCTCGTCGATGAGCGATGCCACCAGCCGTGCAAGTACATTTGCCGGATTGGCCACGGCACCCCCGAAGAGACCCGAATGCAGGTCCTTGTCGGGCCCCGTAACCTCGACCTCCATGTACGTGAGGCCGCGCAGGCCGCAGGTGATCGAGGGGGTATCCATCGAGATCATCGAGGTGTCCGATACGAGGATTATGTCTGCCTTGAGCATCTTTTTGTTCTCGGCGCAGAACCTGTAGAGGCTCTGCGATCCGATCTCCTCCTCACCCTCGAGCATGAACTTGACGTTGCAGGGGAGCGAATCGGTGGCGCACATGGCCTCGAACGCCTTTACGTGCATGAACGACTGTCCCTTGTCGTCGTCGGCGCCGCGGCCCCAGATGCGGCCGTCTCTTATGACGGGTTCGAAGGGGTCTGTGTGCCACTCTTCGCGCGGGTCTACGGGCATCACGTCGTAGTGGCCGTAGATGAGGACCGTCCTGGCCCTGGGGTTTACGATCTTCTCGGCAAAGACCACGGGGTTGCCCTCCGTGGGCATCACGTCGGCATGGTCGGCGCCGGCCTTGACCAGAGCCGCGGCGAGCCACTCGGCACAGCGCTGCATGTCGGGCTTGTGTTCCGACTGCGCGCTTATCGATGGTATGCGCAGAAGCTCGAAGAGCTCCTCGAGAAATCTGTCGCCGTTACGGTCGATGTATTGCTTTGCTTTTTCCATACAGGTGGGTGTGTGTTTGCATTACTTGATTCCGCATATGCCCTTTATCTCGGCGATGAAACGTGCGGCCAGCGCATCGGCCTCCTCGGGCGAGCGCGCCTCGGTGTAGACGCGGATGATGGGCTCGGTGTTCGACTTGCGCAGGTGTACCCAGTTGTCGGGGAAGTCGATCTTCACGCCGTCGATATCGTTCACCTTCTCACCGGCATAACGAGTCTTCATCTCATGCAGCACCTTGTCCACGTCGATCTCGGGCGTGAGCTGTATCTTGTTCTTCGAGGCGAAGTATGCGGGATATGTGGCGCGCAGTTCGGTCATGGTCATGCCTTTCTTTGCGAGGAACGTCAAGAAGAGTGCCACACCTACCAGCGCGTCGCGTCCGTAGTGCAGGGCGGGGTAGATTACTCCGCCGTTGCCCTCGCCGCCGATGACAGCGCCCGTCTGTTTCATCTTGGCCACGACATTCACCTCGCCTACGGCCGAGGCCTCATAGTTACCGCCGTGGGCCTCAGTGACATCGCGCAGTGCGCGAGACGAACTGAGGTTCGAAACGGTATTCCCCTTGCATGCCGAAAGTATGTAGTCGGCAACGGCCACGAGCGTGTACTCCTCGCCGAACATGTCGCCGTTCTGGCATACCAGCGCGAGGCGGTCTACGTCGGGATCGACCACGACGCCCAGGTCGGCCTTCTCGCGTACGATTACTTCCGATATCTGCGTCAGGTTCTCGGGCAGCGGCTCGGGGTTGTGGGCGAAGTGCCCGTCGGGGGTGCAGTTGAGCTCAACGACCTCGCATCCCAGCTCGCGCAGCAGGCGCGGGATGACGATGCCGCCCACCGAGTTGACGGCGTCGACCACAACCTTGAAGCGGCGCTTGCGCACGGCCTCGACATCTACCATGTCGAGCGCGAGCACCTGTGCTATGTGCGTGTCGTTGAACTCCTCGCGTGATATTACCTTACCCAAAGCATCTACCGTGGGGAAATCGAAATCCTCCTGCTCGGCGAGGGCGAGGACGCGTTTCCCTTCGGCGTCATTGAGGAACTCGCCGTGCTCGTTGAGCAGCTTTAGGGCGTTCCACTGCTTGGGGTTGTGCGAGGCGGTGATGATTATGCCGCCGTCGGCCTTGTTCGTAATTACGGCCATCTCGGTGCCCGGGGTGGTGCAGAGCCCCACGTTGATCACGTCGGCGCCGCACCCCATGAGCGTGCCTTCGATGATGTCGTTCACCATGGCTCCCGAGATGCGGGCGTCGCGGCCTACCACGACCGTGAGTCGTTTGCCTCCCTTCTTTTCGCTCATGAAGCGCACGTAGGCGGTTGTGAACTTGACGATATCGATGGGGGTCAGGTTGTCGCCCTGAGCGCCGCCGATGGTACCTCTGATACCTGAAATTGATTTGATTAGTGTCATTTTGCTATGTATTCTGTGTAATTTGTTGCGGGGTGAAAATGGCTGTTTTATTTTGTAATTCGATGTAAATATATTATTTTTATGCCACATAAAAAAGGTAAATCGATAAAATTCGACAAATGTCAAGGAGAATAATACCTTCTTCCGAGTTGATTATCAATGACGACGGAACGGTGTTCCATCTGCACCTCAAGCCGGAGCAGATAGCCGATACGGTGATTCTGGTCGGCGACCCGGCGCGCGTGGAGCAGGTGGCGGCGCGTTTCGACGAACGGGAGTGCCGCGCCGCAAACCGCGAGTTCATCACGGTGACGGGACGGTACCGCGGCAAGCGCATGAGCGTCATGTCGACGGGTATCGGTGTGGGTAACATCGACATCTCGGTGACGGAACTCGACGCGCTGGCCAATATCGACTTCGCGACGCGTACGGTCAAGGAGCGTTTCCGCCGTCTGACGCTGGTGCGTCTCGGCACCTCGGGGGCGTTGCAGCCCGATATCGAGTTGGGGGATGTGGTCTTTTCGCGCACCTCTGTCGGATTCGACGGTTTGCTGAACTACTACAAGGGCCGCAACGGGGTGTGCGACCTGGACATCGAGCGTGCCTTCATGGCCCACACGGGCTGGAGCGACCTGCTTCCGAAGCCCTATTTCGTCGATGCGTCACCCGAACTGCTGAGGCTCTTCGCCGATACCACGCGAGAGGGTATCACCATCGCCGCGCCGGGATTCTATGCCCCGCAGGGTCGCTGGGTGCGTCTCGAACCCGCCGACAGCGATCTCAATGCCAAGATCGAGTCGTTCCGCTACGACGGACGCTGCATAACCAATTTCGAGATGGAGGGCTCGGCTCTGGCCGGACTGTCGGCGCTGATGGGACACCGTGCCGCAACGTTATGCACCATTATTGCACAGCGAGTCTCGCGCGATGCCGACACCGATTACCGCCCCTATGTGGAGCGTATGATCGACATGGCGCTTGAGAAGCTCTGCTCGCTTCCCGAAGAAGAATGAGTAACAACTATAGAAAACACAATAATCAGAGATGAAATTTACAGTATCAAGTTCTGCGCTGCTGTCGCTTCTGGCGACTACGGGCAAGGTTATAAGCAACAAGAGTTCAATACCCATTCTCGAGTATTTCCTCATGGAGCTCAAGGATGGGCAGCTTACGGTTACGACGTCGGACCTGGAGACTACGCTCATCGGGTCAATCGCCGTCGACAACGTGGAGCGCGAGGGCGTCATAGCGGCTCCCGCCAAGCTGATGCTCGACTCGCTGAAGGAGTTCCCGGAGATGCCTCTGGTCATGGAGGTGAACGAGGCTACGTGGGAGATAAAGATCACGTGGAACAGCGGCCACCTCTCGATTCCGGGCGCCAGCGCCGTGAGCTACCCGGGCGTGCAGAGCGTAGGGGCGGAGTACAAGGCCCTGGCGTTGGATGTGGATCTGCTGGTCAACGGCATCAACAAAACTGTATTCGCCACGGCCGACGACGAACTGCGTCCCGTCATGAACGGCATATATTTCGATTTCGAGCCCGGCAGCCTTACCTTCGTGGCCACGGATGCCCACAAACTGGTGAAGTATACGGCCGAGAACAACGGCGATTTCTCGTCGTCGTTCATCCTGCCCAAGAAACCGGCCAACCTGCTCAAGACGCTGCTGCTTAAGGAAGAGGAGCCCGTGCAGGTGTCGTTCGATGCCAAGAACGTGACGTTTGAGCTCAAGTCGTTCCGTCTGGTGTGCCGCCTCATCGAGGGCAACTACCCGAACTACAACGCCGTAATTCCTTCGGCAAACCCCAACAAGGTGCTTATCGACCGCGTGGAGTTCCTCAACGGCATCAAGCGCGTGGCGGTATGTTCGAACCCCACGACAAACCTTATCCGCATGGATATCGCCTCGAATCGCATCGATCTGACGGCACAGGACATAGATTTCTCGGTATCGGCAAACGAAACCATCTCGTGCAGCTATGAGGGCGACCCCGTGACCATCGGATTCAAGTCGACATTCCTCGTGGAGATACTCTCCAATATCGACACTCCGACGGTTACCGTCGAACTGGCCGATTCGACCCGTGCCGGCGTATTCAAGCCCGTGTACGACGACAGGCAGAACAGCGAGACGCTGATGCTGCTCATGCCCATGATGATAAACGCATAATACCCTCGACAGATGGAGTTGAACCTCAAGCGCCCGATCGTCTTTTTCGATTTGGAGACGACGGGTGTGGATCCGGCGAAGGACCGCATCGTCGAGATCTCCATGGTGAAGGTCATGCCCGACGGCAGCGAAGAGGTGCGTACGCGCCGTATCAACCCGCAGATGCACATCCCCGAGGCATCGACGGCAATACACGGAATTACGGACGACGACGTGCGCGATGCGCCGTCGTTCGCCCAGATTGCCAAGTCGTTGTACAAGTTTATCGAGGGATGCGACTTCGGCGGTTTCAACTCCAACCGTTTTGACCTTCCGGTACTGGTGGAGGAGTTTCTGCGTGCGGGGGTGGATGTCGATTTCAAGCGCCGCCGTTTTGTCGACGTTCAGAACATATTCCACAAGATGGAACAGCGCACGCTGGTGGCGGCATACAAGTTCTACTGCGGCAAGGAGCTGGCCGACGCACACTCGGCCGAAGCCGACACCATGGCCACATACGAGGTGCTGAAGGCGCAGCTGGACCGCTATCCCGAGTTGCAGAACGACGTGCAGTATCTGGCCGAGTTCTCGGCCCGCGGCGAGACGGTCGATTATGCCGGCCGCATCGTATATAACGACAAGGGCGAGGAGGTCTTCGCCTTCGGCAAGCACAAGGGTCGCGTGGTGAGCGAGGTCTTCGCCGAGGAGCCGAGCTACTATTCGTGGATGATGAACGGCGACTTCCCGCTGTACACCAAGAAGGTGATTACGGAGATACGGTGCCGCGACAAGAAAAGTTAGACATATGAATCTGTTCAAGCGACTGATAACCTGTGCGGTGTTTTCGACGGCCGTCGTCGGCTGGGTGGGCGTTCAGGCCCTGCCGCCGGTGGACAGGAGTGCTGTCATAGTCTTTATCAACGGCAAGAAGTATTACATACATACGGTCAAGGCCGGCGATACGCTCTATTCGATAGCCAAGGCGTACGAGGTGACTGAGTCGGTTATTCGGGAGTGCAACCCGTCGGCGGCCGACGGTCTGAAGATCGACCAGACGATAAAGATTCCCGTGCCGGAGAAGGTGCAGGCGGAGGCCCGTGCCGAGAAGAAACGCAAACGCGAATACCTTAACCACAAGATCAAGTCGGGCGAGACGCTCTACGGCATAGCGCGCGACTACAACATCTCGGTGGCCACGCTCATGGAGGACAATCCCGACGTGAATCCCCAGACGCTGACCATAGGCCAGACGCTGTGGGTGCGCAAGGCCGAGATCGGGTCGTCGTCGGAGCAGGAGGCGAAGGACGACATGGCGGAGTATGCCGAGAATCTCAACAAGGCGGCCGATGACGGATACATATACCATGTGGTGATGCCCGGGGAGACGGTATATTCGCTCGCACGGCGTTACGGACTTACGGAGAATGAGTTCGTGGCCATGAACGATGTGGACGGCGGGTTGAAGTCGGGATCTGTGGTGCGCGTTCCCGACCCCGATCACAATATCAAGCAGGTGGCGGAGATCGTGGAGGCCGAGGCGGCGAAAGATGCTGCTGCCGGGGATGCGGCGCACCGCAGCGGGAACGTGTCGTTCCGGGCCATAGAGTCGGACAGACCGCTCAACATAGCGCTCATGCTGCCGCTCGAGGTGGGCTCGAAACCCAATGCCAGCTATGTCGAATTCTATCAAGGGTTCCTGCTGGGTCTCGAAAGGCTGAAGGAGGAGGGCCGCGGTGCGGTAAACCTCACGCTCTACAATACGGGCCATGACCAGCTGAAGGTGCAGCAGATCGTTCGCGACGGGGCTTTCGCCTCGACCGATTTGATCGTTGGTCCCGTGTATGAGGACGAATTGAATCCCGTGGTGGAGTTTGCCGAGGAGAAAGGTGTGCCCGTAGTGTCGCCCCTGGCCAACCTGTCGGCCGTGGAGAGCCCCGTGATATACCAGCTCTCGCCCGCCCCCGAGACGAAATACGACAAGATAGACAACCTGATCGACGGCGGTCGTGACATATATCTCATATATGCCTCGTCGAACGACAGCGAGTTCGAGCGGGAGATCCTTGCCGAGCTGGAGGGCAAGAGCCGTTACAGCTATACGTACTCTTATAACCAGAAGTCCATATTCACGCCGCGTGACGGTTCGTCGCCCGCCATATCGGATATGGCTGATGTATTGAAGGGCGAACGGCCGTGTCTGTTCATCGTGCTGGCCAATTCGGAGATCGACGTGGACCGTATCCTGGGTACGATCTCGTCGGCCAACACCTCGATCGTCGAACGCGGAACCAAAAGCGCGCAGTATGTGGTGCTGGGCACCTCGCGCTGGGGCCGTTTCAACAACATCGACCACACGTCGTTCTTCAACAACAACGTGGTGATGATATCGACCTATCATGCCAAGCGCGACTCGGCTGCCGTGCGCGACTTCGACAGCCGCTATATAGAGGCATACAGCATGCTGCCGTCGCTCTATTCGTACCGTGGCTACGACGCGGCGATGATCTTCGGCGAGGGTATGCGTTCGGACATAGATTACCGTATGCTCGACAAACGCTACATCCCGCTGCAGACCGAGTACAAGTTCCGCCAGTCGAGCGAGGGCTGCCGCTACGTCAATCAGGAGTGGATGAGGGTGAACTATAACAGCAACTACACGATTACGCTCGAATAACGATGCCGACGTCGAACAATATCATACCCGAAAAGACGATCGAACGGTTGAGCGAATACCGCCGTACGCTGCTCTCGTGCCACAAGCAGGGGGTGACGCACATCTTCTCGCACGTGTTGGCGGGAATGCACGGCATTACGGCCGTACAGGTGCGGCGCGACCTCATGCTGATCGGTTTCTCGAGCGACACGAAGAAGGGGTATGACGTGAAGGTGCTCATCGAGTTCATAAACAACATTCTCGACAGCGAGAATGTCATGAACATAGGCATCATCGGCATGGGCCACCTCGGGCAGGCCATAACGAAGTATTTCAACGGCAAGAGGCTCAAACTGCGCATCGTGGCGTCGTTCGACGTCGATGAGCAGAAGGTGGGCGCGTCGATCGACGAGATACCGTGTTACCATATGGACCGTTTCGAGGAGATCGTCTCGTCGATGGACATAAGCATCGCGGTGATATGTTCCCCGACGCGTGTGGCGCCGTCGCTCGTGGTGCCCATAATCAATGCCGGCATCAAGGGGGTGTTGAACTTCACCTCGGCGCCGTTGAGTTTCCCGCACGGCATCGTGTCGGAGAACTACGACATAACCACTATCCTGGAGAAGGTGGCATACTTTGTCAAGGAGTCGGACGAGCGCGACGACAAGAACTGACATGCCGTCCGGCGGAGGCCGACACCGTGCCGGACGATGAATTTTATTGCAGGAATGAGAGTATTCAACGGATTCGGAGAGATCCCGCAGATGAAGCATGCCGTGGCGACGATAGGGTCGTTCGACGGTGTACACAGCGGGCATATGGCGTTGCTGCACCGTGTGGCGGAGATCGCACGGCAGGTGCAGGGCGAGAGCATGGTTGTGACGTTCGAGCCGCATCCGCGATATGTGTTGGGCTCGGGTGATAAGTTGCGGCTGTTGAGTACGCTCGACGAGAAGATCGTACTGCTGGAGCGTGCCGGAATCGATGCGGTCGTGGTGGTCCCGTTTACGCTGGAATTCAGCCACACGTCGCCGCGCGAATTTATCGAACGCGACATCGTGGGCAGCGGTATCCGTTCGCTGGTAGTGGGGTACAACCACCGCTTCGGATACAACAAGGAGGGTGACTACAACTATCTCGAGGCCCGCAGCGCGGGACTCGACGTACATATGGTCGAACAGCAGCAGATCGCGCACAGCAAGGTCAGCTCCACGATAGTGCGCCAGGCCGTGACGAAGGGTATGATGGAGAAGGCATGTCGCCTGTTGGGGCACCCATATCTGATTTTGTGTCAGGAGCATGAGGACGGTTCCGTGTCGGGGATCGATGCGCATAAGCTGCTGCCCATGGACGGTGTGTACGATGCTTCGGTGAACGGTGCGGCGACGAAGGTCGCGGTCGGGGATGGGGCGTTGCGCATATGCCGTACGGGATTCTGCGGCAGGGCCGAGATCGAGTTGTAGCCTCTTTGGAAAACAGAAAACATAGCGATAAATATGGCAATCGTTTCATACGAGTACAAGGTGCGTGTGAGGTATAAGGATACCGACCAGATGGGTATCATGCACCACTCGAACTATATCGTACTCTACGAGATGGCGCGGACGGAATGGCTGCGTGACATAGGTATTACCTATGCCGAGATAGAGCGTCGCGGCATAATGTCGCCCATAATCGAGGTGGAGTCGCGTTATCTGGCTCCGGCGTATTATGACGAGGTGCTCACGGTGCGTGTGAGTCTGGACGAGATGCCCACGGCGAAGATGGTCATCCGCAGCGAGGTGTTCAACGAGAAGGGGGCATTGATAAACCGCGGCTCGGTGACTCTGGGTTTCATGCATGCCGACACGCGGCGTCCGTGCCGTGCGCCGGAGTGGTTCATGACGGCGCTCGGTGAATATGTCGAGCGGCAGAAACGTGAAGACCGTACTAATCAGGAGTAGGGGGATATCATGGCGCAGTTGAAGGTGAAGGATCGCAGCCACCGTGTGGTATGGGCGGTGTGCGTATATGTGGCTTCTGTCGTGGCATTTTTCGCAGTGCGATATTCCGCCGCATATGCCGCCAACCGTTGGATCGTGGCCCTGCCCACGATCGTGGCGGCCGTGTTTACGCTGCTTCACTACCGCCGCGGTGGTATCTTCATCCCGCTGGCGCTGGTGGCCTCGGCCGCAGGCGACCTGATGGGGGCGCAGCGCATTTTCATCGCGCAGGTGGCATATTTCGCTTTGGCACACATATTCTATATCGTCGATTTCAGCCGCTGTGCGTCGTGGCGGGGCCGCTGGCCGCGCGTTGCCGTCCTGGCCGTTGTGACGGCGGGGTATCTGTGGCTTGTGCTGAGCCATATCGAATCGGCAGCCGAAATGGCGGCCGTGGGAATATACGGAGTTGTCATATTCTTCATGGCGGCGACAGCCGTGGTGCAGCAGCGGCGCCATGCCGCATGGTATGCCGTGGCGGCTCTGTTGTTCGTGGTGTCGGACTCCTTGATCGTCTACAATAAATATGTCGGAACGGTGCCGTGCGAGGATGAGCTTGTCATGGCGACCTATTATGCCGCGCAGGGCATATTCGCATACCTTATGATCGGCCGCAACATCAGTCGCGACTGACATTCAGCCATCGTCCATATCTGCCAAGTGTTGCCCGTGTGTGTCAAAATGTCACTCGCGGGCCGCTGGCACACACTTTGTTCAATAGGTGTGCAGGAAATAAATCAAAAACATATAAGCGATGAAAAACGGTAAAATAGGAGTTACGACGGAAAACATATTCCCCGTCATCAAAAAATTCCTCTATTCGGATCATGAGATTTTCCTTCGTGAGCTGGTGTCGAATGCCGTGGATGCCACGCAGAAACTCAAGACGCTGGCCGCAAAGGGCGAGTTCGGCGGCGAACTGGGCGATGTGACCGTACATGTGAGTGTCGACCCCGATAAGAAGACCCTCACGGTAACCGACCGCGGCATAGGCATGACGGCCGACGAGATTGACCGCTACATCAACCAGATAGCATTCTCAAGTGCAGAGGAGTTCCTGGCCAAGTATAAGGATCAGGCCATAATAGGACACTTCGGCCTGGGATTCTACTCGTCGTTCATGGTGGCCGACAAGGTGGAGATATTCACCCGCTCGTACAAGGAGGAGGGCAAATATGTCCACTGGAGCTGCGACGGATCGCCCGAGTACTCTATGGAGGAGATCGAGGGCGAGCATGACCGCGGCACCACGATCGTCCTGCATGTGGCCGAGGACTGCAGCGAATACTGCGAGGCGTCGAAGGTGGAGGAGCTGCTGAAGAAGTATTGCCGCTTCCTGCCCGTGCCCATCGCCTTCGGCAAGGTGAAGGAGTGGAAAGACGGCAAGTATGTCGATACCGACAGGGACAACGTCATCAACGATGTGGACCCGCTGTGGACGCGCAAGCCGACCGATATTACGGAGGAGCAGTACAGGGAGTTCTATCGCGAGCTCTACCCGCTGAGTGACGACCCGCTCTTCTATATCCACATGAATATCGACTATCCGTTCACGCTGACGGGTATCCTCTACTTCCCGAAGATACACAACAACTTCGAGATACAGAAGAACAAGATACAGCTCTACTGCAATCAGGTCTTCGTGACGGATCAGGTGGAGGGTATCGTCCCCGAGTATCTGACGCTGCTGCACGGTGTGATCGACTCGCCCGACATTCCGTTGAACGTGTCGCGAAGCTACCTGCAGAGTGACTCGAATGTCAAGAAGATCTCGAGCTACATCACACGCAAGGTTGCCGACCGTCTGAAGGAGCTCTTCACGACGATGCGCGCCGACTACGAGAAGAAGTGGGACGACCTGAAGATATTCATCGAGTACGGCATCCTCACCGACGAGAAGTTCGCCGAGAAGGCGGACGAGTTCATGCTCCTGAAGTCTACCGACGGCAAATATTTTACGGCCAAGGAGTACGTCGACCTCGTCAAGGAGAACCAGACCGACAAGAACAACAATGTGGTGTTGCTCTATGTGGATGATCCCGTCGAGAAGCATTCGTTCCTCGAGGCTGCCAAGTCGAAGGGTTATGACGTGCTGGAGATGAACGGACCGCTCGACAACCACTATATCAACTGGTACGAGTCGAAGAACCAGAACGTAAGGTTCGTGCGTGTGGACAGCGACGTTATCGAGAAGCTCATCCAGAAGGAGGATGCGATGTCGATGTCGCTCACGGAGGCGCAGCAGGATATCATGCGTCCCGTCTTCGAGAGCCAGTTGCCCAAGGACGAGAAGATCACCTACAACATCTCGTTCGAGGCGATGGCTGCCGACGAGGCTCCCGTGGTGATCACGCAGAACGAGTTCATGCGCCGTATGAAGGATATGGCGAAGGTGAGCGGCGGCGGCATGAGCCAGTTCTACGGCCAGATGCCCGATAACTTCACCATTGCCGTAAACGGCAACCACCCGATCGTGATCGACATCCTGGGCAAGGTGGAGAAGGAGTACGGCGACAAGCTCAAGACCATGACCAAGAAGATCGACGCGGCGGTGGCCGAGGAGAAACGCTTCGAGGAGACGGTCAAGGATAAGAAGGAGGCAGACCTTACGCCGGAGGAGAAGACGATGCGCGAGGAGCTGTCGAAGAAGGTTGTCACGCTGCGTGACGAGCGCAACGAGCGCCTGCGCGAGATAGGCCGGGGAAACGACCTGGTACGTCAGATCATCGACCTCGCCCTGCTGTCGAACGGCATGCTCAAGGGCAAGAACCTGTCGGATTTCATACAGCGGAGCATCTCGCTTATCGAGAAATAGTTGCAAGGTGTGCGGCTGTCCGCTTCATTAAATGCTGCGGTGCGGGAATCATCGGTTCCCGCACCGCTTTTTTCGTAAAAAATGCTTACATTTGTATATGTGCGCCGTGCGGCATGCATGTGACGGCATTCCCCGGGTCGGGGCGACGCCCTGACGACAGTACCGCTACCTAAAACAACCGTATATGAAAAAACCTTTGTTACAGACTCTCGTACTTGCCTGCCTGGTTATGGCGGGGTGTACGGCGAAGAACGATTCGCACATGAAGCTGTGGTACACGACTCCTGCCGATGCCTCCGTTGCCGACAGCAAGGATGCCTGGACCGACGATGCCGAATGGCTCAAGTCGCTGCCTTTGGGCAACGGCTCGCTCGGGGCGATGGTCTTCGGCGATGTGCCGATGGAGCGTATACAGCTCAACGAGGAGACCATGTGGTCCGGCAGCCCGCAGAAGAGCGACAATCCCGAGGCGGCCGCAAACCTGCAACAAATACGCCAGCTGCTCTTCGAGGGAAAGTATCGCGAGGCCACGGAACTTACCAACCGCACGCAGGTGTGCGTGGGCGCAGGTTCGGGATACGGCAACGGCAAGGATGTCCCGTATGGCAGTTTCCAGACCCTGGGCGACCTGTGGATAGATTTCGAGTGTAAGGACGGCTATACGGACTATTATCGCGACCTCGATCTCGAAACGGCCGTGGCGTCGGTTGAGTATACGCAGAATGGCATAAGGTTCCGCCGCGAGGCTTTTGTAAGCTATCCCGATCAGGTCATGGTGGTGCGTATGACGGCCGACAGGCGTGGCGCGCTGTCGTTCACCTGCCGCATGACGCGCCCCGAGAGTTTCTCTACATCGTGCGAGGATGGGCAGCTTGTGATGCGCGGCGCGCTCAACGACGGCCGTGGCGGCACATATCTCAACTATATGGCGCGCCTGAAGGCCGTGACGCGCGGCGGCGAGGTGTCATACTCGGATGATGCCATGACCGTAAGCGATGCCGACGAGGTGATCCTGCTGCTGGCGGCATCGACCGATTACAGACTCGAATATCCCGACTATAAGGGCCGCGACTACGAGACGCTCACGCGCCAGGCCATCGCCGCAGCCGAGACCAAGTCGTATTCCGCCCTGCTGAAGGCGCATCTTGAGGAGTATACTCCCTATTTCGGGCGCGTGTCGCTCCGTCTGGGAGAGTCTGGCGGCGAGGATATTCCCACGGACGTGCGGCTGGAACGTGTCAAGGGCGGTGCCGACGACCCGCACCTGTGCGAATTGATATTCCAGTACGGGCGTTATCTGCTCATTGCCTCTTCGCGTCCCGGGACCATGCCCGCCAACCTGCAGGGCATTTGGGCCAACAAGGTGCAGACGCCGTGGAACGGCGACTACCATACCAATGTGAACATACAGATGAACTACTGGCCCTCGGAGGTGGCGAACCTCTCGGAGTGCCAGCTCCCGCTCTTCGATCTCATAGAGTCGCTTGTCAAGCCCGGCCACGAGACGGCCCGCGTACAGTACGGTATGGGCGGCTGGGTCGTGCACCCCATAACCAACATATGGGGATATACCTCTCCGGGCGAGTCGTCGTCGTGGGGCATGCACCCGGGCGGTACGGGATGGATGTGCCAGCACATATGCGAGCATTACCGCTTTACGGGCGACAAGGAGTTTCTGCGCAGGATGTATCCCGTGCTGAAGGGTGCCGTGGAGTTCTATCTCGACTGGCTTACGGTGGACCCGAAGACGGGTCTGCTTGTTTCGGGGCCTGCGGCATCACCTGAAAACACGTTCGTGGCGCCCGACGGCAGTCATGCGCAGATAAGCATGGGCCCGACGCATGACCAGCAGGTGATATGGCAGCTGTTCGACGATTTCGGCATGGCCAGCCGCGAGTTGGGCATAGATGACGACCTGGTGCGTCGCACGGCCGAGGCGAAGGAGAACCTCGCCCCGACAAGAATCGGCAGCGACGGCCGCATCATGGAGTGGGCCGAGGAGTTCGAGGAGGTGGAACCCGGGCACAGGCATATCTCGCACCTGTTTGCCGTGCATCCGGCTGCACAGATAAACATGCTGACGACGCCCGATCTGGCGGAGGCGGCGGGCAAGTCGATGGATTACCGCATAGCACACGGCGGAGGCCACACGGGATGGAGTTCCGCATGGCTTATCATACAGTATGCGCGCCTGCTGCGCGGTGAACAGGCAAAGAGCAGTCTCGATACTGTGCTGCGGCGTTGCTCGATGCCGAACCTCTTCTCGCTCCATCCTCCCTTCCAGATGGATGCCAACTTCGGAACGACGGCCGGCATTGCGGAGATGTTGTTGCAGAGCCATGTTTACGACGGTGGGGCATACGTGCTGCAGCTGTTGCCCGCGCTGCCCGCGGCATGGCCCGACGGCGAATTCTCGGGCCTGAAGGCCCGCGGCGGCTTCGAGGTGTCGGCGAAATGGCGCTCGGGGCGTATGGTGGAGCTGCGCGTAACGTCGCTTCTCGGGAACGATTTCCGCGTGTGGTACAACGGGGAGTATATCCCGTCCGGGAATCCCGGTGAAGGCAAGACATGGGTATGGCGCAGCCGCTGACGGCATCCACCCCGTGCAGCCGATAGAGGCCTCCTTACGGGCATGAAATAAGCGGGCGTCTCCGTATATGAGACGCCCGCTTTCCTGTCCGTGTATCGGCGATTAGAGCATGGCCTCGATCTTCGCCTTGAGGTTCTCCTTTGTGGTGGCGCCGACGACCTTGTCCACAACCTCGCCGTTCTTGATGAAGACAACGGTGGGGATGTTGCGTATGCGGTACTGTGCCACGATGTCGTCGTTCGACTCGACGTCGCACTTGCCGATTATGACGCGGTCGGCGTATTCTCCTGCTAGTTCCTCCACGATGGGGCCGATCATGCGGCAGGGGCCGCACCATTCGGCCCAGAAGTCGATAACGACGGGTTTGCCCGATGCGATCGTCGACTCGTAATTCTCTTTGGTGATTGCTAATGCCATAGTTGTTTTGTTTTTGGTGTTATGCTAACGTATATTTCAGTTCGTTGGTATCGAGGTAATCCATCAGCTGCGGCGTGAGCGTTACCTTGTAGCGCTTTGAATAGAGATTCAGGCTTACACCGCCTTCATGGTCGTTTACCGTCGTGCGCACGATGGTATTGCCCTTGTTGTGGCGTATCGCATCCGCAAAACTCTCGATGAAGCTATTGGTGAGTTCCTCTATCGGGATGGTTATGTGTATCTCCTTGATCATCGTGTCGCGCATCTCCGACAGCTGGGACATCGACAGCACCTTGAACTCGAGTTCATTCCCGTCACCGTATGGGCGCGGCTGAACCTTGCCCTTGACGAAGAGGAAATAGTTGGGGTATATGAACGGGCGGAAGGTCTCGTAGTCCTTGCCGAAGAGGGCGAACTCGTGTGTACCGTTGTAGTCCTCCATTGTGAATTTGCCCCAGTGTCGCCCCGTCTTGGTCGTAAGCTCCTGCACGGCCGTGACCACTCCCGCCACGCCGATCTCCTGTCCGTTGAACTGTTCGAGGTCGGCCAGGTCGCTCAGGTGGGCCTTGCACATGTGGTTCACGATGAAGGCGTAGTCGTCGAGCGGATGCGCCGAGAGGTAGAGTCCTATCATCTCGCGCTCCTTGTTTAGTACCTGCAGCTGGTTCCAGTCCTCCGCCATAGGGGTGGTGGGGGGCTGTATGTCGATGACGACACCCCCGCCGAAGAGGCTCTGCTGCGAGTTCTGCCGCTCGGCCTGCACCCGCTGGCCGTAACGCATGAGCTGCTCGATGAACGACAGGGGGCTGCTGCTGCGCGGGTCGACGGCGAAGAACTTGCTGCGGTGGAAATCTATTATCGAGTCGAACCCGCCGGCATAGGCTATGTTCTCCATGCACTTGCGGTTGACGAGATTGAAGTTCACGCGCTCCACGAAGTCGTATATGTTCTTGTACGGGCCTTTTGCCTCGCGTTCGTCGATTATGGACCGCACGGCGGCTTCGCCCACGCCCTTTACCGCTGCCAGTCCGAAACGTATGTCTCCGGCTTTGTTCGACGAGAAGGTCTGCTCCGATTCGTTGACATCGGGCCCGAGGACCTTTATGCCCATGTGCTTGCACTCGGTCATGTAGGCCGTGAGCGACTTTATGTCGGCGAGGTTGCGGCTCAACAGCGCCGCCATGTACTCCGACGGGTAGTTGGCCTTGAGGTATGCCGTCTGGTATGCCACCCACGAGTAGCACGTGGCGTGCGACTTGTTGAAGGCGTATGAGGCGAACTTCTCCCAGTCGGCCCATATCTTCTCCAGGATCTGCGGGTCGTGGCCGTTCCTGCGGCCGCCTTCGATGAACTTGGGCTTCAGGTGGTCCAGCTTGTCCTTGAGCTTCTTTCCCATGGCCTTGCGCAGCGTGTCCGACTCGCCGCGGGTGAATCCCGCCAGCAGGCGCGACAACAGCATGACCTGCTCCTGGTATACCGTGATGCCGTAGGTGTCCTTCAGGTACTTCTCCATCAGGTCGATGTCGTAGACTATGGGTTTGCGGCCGTGCTTGCGGTCGATGAAGTCGGGGATGTAATCCATAGGCCCCGGACGGTAGAGGGCGTTCATTGCTATGAGGTCCTCGAAGGTCGAGGGCTTGAGCTCGCGCAGGTATTTCTGCATGCCCGCAGACTCGAACTGGAACGTGCCGACCGTGCGGCCTTCGCTGTAGAGCTTGTATGTTGCCGGGTCGTTTATGTCTATATGGTCTATGTCGACCGTCTCGCCCTTCGTGTGCCTGATGTTGGCGACGGCATCCTTGATGATCGAGAGGGTCTTCAGTCCGAGGAAGTCCATCTTGATAAGTCCCGTATCCTCGATCACCGATCCCTCGTACTGCGTCACGAGCATCTTCTCGCCCGTCTCCTTGTCGTCGGCAGTGCTTACGGGCACCCAGTCGGTGATGTCGTCGCGGCAGATGATGGTGCCGCATGCATGCACTCCGGTATTGCGGACATTGCCCTCGAGCATCTTCGCATATTTTATCGTGTCGCTCAGAACGGGGTCCGTAGACTCTTCGGCGGCCTTCAGTTCGGGAACATACTCGATGGCGTTGACGAGGTTGATCTTCTTGTCCGGAATGCGGTCGGGCACCAGCTTGCACAGTCGGTCCGACTCCTTGAGCGGGAGCTTCTGCACGCGCGCCACATCCTTCAGTGCCATCTTCGTGGCCATGGTGCCGTAGGTGATGATATGCGCCACCTTCTCCTTGCCGTACTTCTGCGTCACCCAGTTGAGCACGCGGCCGCGGCCGTCGTCATCGAAGTCGATGTCGATATCGGGCAGCGAGATACGGTCGGGATTGAGGAATCGCTCGAACAGCAGGTCGTATTTTATGGGGTCGATCTGCGTGATTCCCAGGCAGTAGGCTACGGCCGATCCTGCGGCCGAACCTCGTCCCGGGCCTACCGAGACGTCGAGCTCCTCGCGCGCGGCACGGATGAAGTCCTGTACGATGAGGAAGTAGCCCGGGAAACCCATCGTCTTCATTATGTGCAGCTCGAACTTCAGCCGCTCGGCTATCTCCGGCGACAGCGGGTCGCCGTAGACCTTGCGGGCGCCGTCCATCGTCAGCTTGGCAAGGTAGTCGGCCTCGAGTTTTATGCGGTAAAGGCGGTCGTAGCCGCCGAGCTTGTCGATCTTCTTCTTCGCATCGGCCTCGCTCATGGTGACGTTGCCGTTCTCGTCGCGCGTGAACTCGTTGAAGAGGTCCTCTTCGGTAAACCGCTCGCGGTATTGCGCCTCCGTCCCGAATGTCTCGGGTATGGCAAAGGTGGGCATGATGGGGGCGTGGTCAATGGAGTAGTTCTCCACCTGATCGCATATCTCCACCGTGTTTGTCAGCGCCTCGGGTATGTCCCCGAAGATGGCGTTCATCTCGGCGCGCGTCTTCATCCACTCCTGCTTCGAGTAGAGCATGCGCTTCGGGTCGTCCAGATCCTTGCCCGTGCTGAGGCATATCAGGCGGTCGTGAGCCTCGGCGTTGTCCTCGTCGACGAAGTGTACGTCGTTGGTGCATACGAGGCGTATGCCGTATTTCTTCGAGAATTCGACAAGGTGCCTGTTGACCTCCACCTGCATGGGGTAGGTCTCGTGGTTGGCCCGCTCGACGGTGGCCTTATGCAGCTGCAGCTCGAGATAGTAGTCGTCGCCGAAGAGCTGTTTGTGCCACAGTATCGACTTCTCGGCCGCATCCAGGTCGCCCGATGTTATCATGCGCGGCACCTCGCCGCCCAGACATGCCGAACAGCAGATCAACCCTTCGTGGTACTTCTCCAGTTCCGCATGGTCGGTACGCGGACGCATGTAGAAACCCTCGGTCCACGCCTTCGAGACGATCTTGATGAGGTTGTGGTATCCCTTGGCGTTTTTGGCCAGAAGTATGAGGTGGTAACCGCTCTGGTCGGCCTTGCCCTCCTTGAACTGCAGGCCGCGCCGTGCCACATATACCTCGCAGCCGATGATGGCCTTGAAATCCTCCTTCGGCAGGGCGTCGAATTCGGCCTTTAGCTTTTCCATCTCCGCCTGCTGCTCCCCGGTGGCCGACCCCGCCTCGTCGATCTGCGCCTGCAGCGCGGCGATCTTCTCTCCGGCGGCCTTCACCTTGTCGCGGCGGGCTCCGTTCTTCTTCTTGACGTAGTTGTAGAACTCCTTTATGCCGAACATGTTGCCGTGGTCGGTGATGGCTATGCCGCGCATGCCGTCGGCCATGGCCTTGTCGACGAGACGCTGTATGCTGGCCTGCCCGTCGAGGATGGAGTATTGCGAGTGTACGTGCAGATGTACGAAATCGTGCATTGTCGTTATGCGTTTATGCGTTTCATTCCAAAGCCGATGCCACTATGTCGGCGATCTCTATGCGCAGGCGGCCTACGCTGCCCGTGTCGTAGGGGTGGACCCTGTTTGCAAGCAGTATCACGGCGACACCTTCGTCGAGGTCCATCACTATCGAGGGCCCCGTGTAACCCGTATGGTTCACCGTGCGGTGGGGCGTGAAGAGGTCGCCGTTGCCCGAGGCATATGGCGACTCGACATCCCACCCCAGGGCGCGCCCGAACTGCTCATATCCTTCGGGTGCGGTGAAGAAGGTCTCCACGGCGCGGCGTGAGAGTACGCGTACGCGCTCCTTTTCGCCCAGTTTGCCCGCAATGCCGTCGGCGGGGAAGGTGATCGTGCCTCCGTTCATCAGCATCGAGGCGATGACGGCCATATCCTCCGCCGTCGAGAAGAGACCGGCATTGCCCGACACGCCGCGGTTTACTATGCGCGCGGTGGGGTCGTGTACCTCGCCGCGCAGCAGTGTGCCGTCCTCCTGCACCTCGGTCGGGACGATCGGGGTGTCGGGCATGTACGGCCGCTCGGCATCGTCCAGTGCGTTGTACCATGTATTCTTGAGCCGCAGCGGGCGGAATATCTCGCGGGCGGCGTATCGGTCGAGCCGCTCTCCCGTCACCCGTTCGAGTAAGGCCTGCAGCGTGATGAAGTTCAGGCAACTGTATCGGAACTCCTCGCCCGGTTTGGAGAGGCGTGCCGCATCGTGCGCCAGATATGTCACCAGAGAGTCTCGATAGTTCAGCCTGACGGAATCGCCGTATTGTTCGTATCGTGCCAGAAACGACGGTACGTGAATCGCCGCAGGCAGGCCAGAGGTGTGGGTGAGCAGCTGCCTTACGGTGATGGGAACACGTTCGGGTTTGCGTTTCTGCCTGCGCTGCTCCTTGGGCGACAGCTCCTCCTCCCACGGTTCGAAGCCCGGGATGTAGCGCGAGACGTTATCGTCGAGCCTTACCAATCCATCCTCTACAAGCCGCATGAAGGCGAGCGTCGTGCCGAGGCATTTGCTTACCGAGGCCAGGTCGAAGACCGCATCTGCGGGCATGGCCACCGTATCGGCAATCAATTCGCCGGTGGCGGGGTCCTTGCCCGAGCATACCTGCATGTTGCCGTATGCCTTCAGGTAGAGTATCTCACCCATCGACTCTCGGTCGTCGGCGCGTTTGACCACGCACAATACGGCCCCCGGGGTCTCGCCCGCGGCGATGGCGCGCATGACGGCGCTGTCGGCCTTCTCCATGCGGGCGGTGTCGAAGCCCGTGCGGCGGTTGCAGCCCGCGCACAGCGCAACCCACAGAACCGCGGCCGCGACGATGATCGACAGAATGATTATCGCAGCTCGTTTCATCTTCATTATCAATGATTTAATGCCGGAAATAACCCCTCTCCGGCCTCCATTGCAAATATACGGATAAAATAAATATTATTTTGGTTTGCAGATTGTAAGTTTTCAACAAAATGGTTAACTTTGTTTTAAACCTAAAAATCGGGGCTATGGATGAGAGTAGTCTGGTCGTGATCAAGGAATATGATTCGATCAATGAGGCGGAATGGGACAAGTCGCTGCTTGACGGCGCCGGCATCTATTCTATGATACGCAACGAAATCATGTCGGCGGTATATCCCATAGGCGTCATGCCGGCTCAGCTGGTGGTCCGTTCCGAGGATCGGAAACGGGCAATGGAGGTGCTGGATGCCTATAGCGAAGGGTGACCTATGCGTTCCAGATATCCCACGCGGCTTCGGCTTGAGCATACAACATGCGCAGACCGGTGAGGGTACGTGCGCCGCGTTCGGCGCCGCGCCGCGCGAAGAGTGTCTGCTCCGGGTTGTATACCAGGTCGAAGAGATAGTGCGCCGGAGTCAACAGGGCGTAGGGTATCTGCGGGGCCTCGTCGACATGCGGGTACATGCCCACGGGCGAGGTGTTTATTATGAGGTGGTGCGATTCCGTCACCGCCGGATCAATGTCGTCGTATGTGAAATTTCCTTTGGCCGGGTCGCGTGAGACGATCGAGAAGGGTATGTCGCGCTGTGCCAGCACGTACTGTACGGCCTGCGACGCTCCGCCCGTGCCGAGAATCAGAGCGGCGTCCACGGCGGCGCTCCCGAGCAGTTCGTCGAGTGAGACGCGTATCCCAGCTATGTCGGTGTTGTAGCCCGTAAGGCGGCCGTCGGCGATCTTCACGCAGTTTACGGCGCCGATGGCGCGCGCCTCGGCATCGAGGGCGTCGAGGTAGGGTATGATCTGCTGTTTGTAGGGTATCGTCACGTTAAATCCCGCAAGCGACGGCGTATCGCGGATCAACTCTTTCACGCAGCCGATCTCGGGCAACTCGAACAGGTCGTATGAATACTCCTTGTCGAGCCCTTCGCGGCGGAACTTCTCGGTGAAGTATTTTGCCGAAAAAGAGTGAGCGAGCGTGCGCCCTATGAGTCCGTATCGTTTCATGGCATCAGAGTACTTTGGCCACAAGGAAGAACGAGCCGACGAGCAGCACCGTGAAGGCTATGGCCAGCAGGTTGAAATACTTGTCGATAAAGCCCTTGATCGGAGAGCCGAAACGCCATATGAGCCATGCGATAAGGAAGAAACGCATGCCGCGTGCGATAACCGACGCCACGAGGAACATGGCGAAATTGATATGGAACAGGCCTCCGCTTATGGTGAAGAGCTTGTACGGCAGCGGCGTGAAGCCTGCCGTGAAGACGATCCAGAAGTTGTATTTGTCATAGAGGGCCCCCACTTCGAGGAAGCTCTCCATCGAGAAGACGTGGTTGAAGAAGAAATTGGCCAGGGCGGTATACTCTCCGGCGCTGTTCTGCCACAGGAAGAATCCTATGCCGTATCCCAACATGGCGCCGAGAACCGATCCCGTGAGGCATATGGCGGCATATCGCATCGAGCGGGCGGGAATGCCGAGACACAGGGCTATGAGGAGAACGTCGGGCGGGATGGGGAAGAAACTCGATTCGACGAATGCGAAACAGAATAGGGCCAAAGCCCCCCAGCGTGAGTTGCCCCATGAGAGCATCCAGTCGTACAGGCGTTTTATTATGTTCATGTCTACTTGCTTTTCCAATTATCGTGCTTGTCCGAATCCGGTCGCAAATATATTTAATTTAACGGTATTTTTCAACTATTCCGCCGCCTATTACCCTGTTGCCGCGGTAAAACACGACGGGCTGCCCGGCGGCGGGCGCCCATGCCGGAGAGTCGAGGTCGATGCGTATGCGGCCGTTCGGCAAACAGGTGCAACGTGCGAATCCCTGCGGGTTGCGCCCGATGCCGCGGATCACGGCTTCGACATCGTTCGACGTGAGCAACTCCTCCATGTCGACGATGTTGCATGATCCCGCCTCAAGCGTCGTGTAATACAGCCGGGACTCTTCTCCGACGGTTATCGTGTTGCTGCGGGCGTCGATGGCGACGATGCATCTCCCGTCGGCCGGTATGTCGAGGCCGCGTTTCTGCCCGATCGTATAGAATGCCGTGCCGTC
Source organism: uncultured Alistipes sp. (assembly GCA_949283205.1). Lineage (GTDB taxonomy): Bacteria > Bacteroidota > Bacteroidia > Bacteroidales > Rikenellaceae > Alistipes. The sequence goes on from CASDSD010000037.1 coordinate 234,415, forward strand.
GTGCCGGCCTATGATGTTGCCGTCGGTGTCGACTATATTCCCCTGTCGCAGGGTGTCGGGCCGGTGTGCGGAGATGTATTGTCTGCAGGAAGTACCCTTCAGGAAACAGATGCCCATGCTTTCGCGTCTTTGCGCGGATCCCTTCATGAGGTCCGATTTGAAGAGATGTCCCATCGGAGTGACGATTCGCTCCAATGTGGATTGCGGCAGCCCCCACAGGTAGTAGGACTGGTCCTTCGAGCGGTCGTCGGCACGTGCCGCATATGTGCGGCCGTTGTATCGTTCCGTATTGAAATAATGCCCTGTGGCAATGGCGCGTATGCCCATCCGGTCGGCCTCGGCGACCAGCGACGGCCATTTTATCGCCGCATTGCACAGCGTACACGGCGCGGGTGTCCGTCCGCAGGCATATTCCGAGAGGAAATATTCGGTGATGGCGCCGAACCGTGCGCTTACATCCTTCACGACAAGTGGTATGCCCGCTTCGGCGGCGCGCTGGCGCGCCTGATCCGTAACGCTCCGATCTTGCGTCATGTCGAGCGTAAGGGCAGTAACATCCCAACCCTCATGCTCAAGACGAACGGCAGCGGCACAACTGTCTATGCCGCCGCTGAATCCGAGTATGATCTTCTCGCCGCGATGTTTCACTGCCAGGCGGTGATTGTGGTGGAAGGGGAGGGCGTACGGTCGTCGCCCGAAGATTGCGATGAAGTGTGGCGGTGCGGTTCCGTTGCTGCGCTGCGCAGGAGTCGTCCCCGGTATGCCGTGGCGTCAACGCTCGCCATCCTCATGCTCCATATTGCGCTTGACGAACTCCATCGCATCGCTGAACCCCTTTGCGAACTTCTCGAAATCCTCCTGATAGAGGAAAATCTTGTTGCGTTCGTTTTCGGTGCCGTTGTCGGTGATTTTCTTGCGCAGCTCGGTTATGGTCATGAAGTAGTCGTTGTTGCGCGTAGCCTTTACGTCAAGGAAATAGGTTCGGTGACCGGCCTTGATCATCTTTGAGAAAATTGACTCTCCGAAATTGTCGGACGTATGTTGTGAGCCGGATACAGATTCTATAGCCATAATGGAAAAAAAGGTTGATCCAAAAACCAAAATTATATAAAATTTTCCTTATTGTCAAATAATAATTGCATTTATTGCCGTGCCAGTACAGGGATACCGGTATCTTCCCAATTGTCCAAAATTTCCTTCGCCCGCATAAAATATTCATTCTCACGCGGGTTGATGTACCGGTAGAATTCAGTTACCGTATATAACCGTTGTGCGACAAGGGCCGTGAGCTGTGTCGTGATAAGGCTTTTCGAGGCTGCAAACTGCTCCTCGTTGGGCTCCACGCCCTTCTTGCGGGCCGTTTCGACCAGCATCCGCAGCTCGTCGTCCGTGAAGGAGAAGCCCCTCTCGAAGGAGTCGAAATCGGGATAGTCCCGCTCGAGGCGCGTGCGGTTGTCGTCCATATATGTCATGATGAAGTCGTTGTATACGCCTTTGGCGACGATGTCCACCATGTAGTCGGTGATCTGCGAGGTGTCGGGTTCGACGATGACATCGGGCGTAATGCCGCCGCCGCCGAGAACCTTGCGATGCGACCGCAGCGTTTCGTATACGGGCTGCGCCGTCGTATCCGCCCTGACGCTGTCGGCACCCGTCAGACGTCCGATATGCGCCTCGTAGTACTCCTGTTTGTGCCCTTTCTCGTATGGCCGCTGAATGACACGCCCCGAGGGCGTGTGGTAGCGTGCCACGGTGATCCTTACGGCGGAGCCGTCGCCAAGAGGTATCTGACGCTGTACGAGCCCCTTGCCGAAACTGCTGCGGCCGACAATGACGGCGCGGTCCCAATCCTGCAGTGCGCCGGCGACGATCTCGCTGGCCGACGCCGAGTTCTCGTTTATCAGCACCACGACATTCCCGTCGAAGAGTCCTCCGTCCCTGGCCATATATCGTTGCGGTGCAATGGTGCGCCCCTCGGTGGATACCACGACGGCCCCCTCGGGCAGGAAGAATCCTGCCATCTCGATGGCGGCGTCGAGCATCCCGCCGCCGTTGCCGCTCAAGTCGAGAATGAGCGACTCTATGCCCTGCAGTTTCCCGAATGCCTCGCGGAACTCGCGCATGGTGGTGCGTCCGAAACGGTTTACCTTGATATATCCGGTCTTTTCATCTACACGGTATGCCGCGTCGATGGTGTTGAGCGGTATGTTGTCTCGCGTGATGGTGAAGTGCATCACCTCGGGCGTGCCGCGACGCGCCACCCCGATCTCCACAACGCTGCCGCGCGGGCCGCGCAGCAGCGACGGCACCTCGCTGCGCTTGATACCCACTACGTTGCGGCCGTCCACCTCCACTATGCGGTCGTTGGGTTGCAACCCGACGGTTTCGGCAGGGCCCTTGACGACGGTGTTGACGACGATGATCGAATCGTTGTGTATGTTGTACTCGATGCCTATGCCGCTGAACTCGCCGTCGAACGACTCGTTCTGGCTGCGCATCTCCTCCTTGTCGAGGTATACCGAGTGCGGGTCGAGATCCTCGAGCATGCTCCGTATGGCATCCTCGACCAGCGGCTCCATATCCACCTCGTCTACATACGTGGCATCGAGATAGCTGTAGAACCTGTTTAGCTTCTGCAGTTGTTCGAACGCCTTGCCGTCACGTTGCTGGGCTTCGGCCGCCAGCGGCGCGGCGACCGACAGCACAAGAAGCAATATGTATGATATGCCTTTCATATTCATCTCTCTATATGGTTGCGCCGGCGGGCAGGGGCCGCGCCGGCGCATATTCGTTTTATCTTCTGCGGCTGTCGTGACGTCATGCGGGCGGCATGCCCCTCCCCGCGACGGCTATGCCAGCGTGTCGCATACCGAGCCGAAGGGGACCGTCTTCTGCTCGCCCGTACGCATGTTCTTCACGGTGGCTTCGCCGTGTTCGAGCTCGTTGCTGCCGATAATCACCACATAAGGTATTGAGCGGCGGTTGGCATACTCCATCTGCTTCTTCATCTTCGCGGCCTCGGGATATATCTCCGTTGCGACGCCGCGGTCGCGCATCGTGCGCATTATGCGCATGGCGGCCATGCGTTCCTGCTCGCCGAGGTTTACGAAGAGCACCTTGGTCGAGAAGTCAACCTCCTCGGGGAAGAGATTCAGGCCCGTCATGACGTCGTATATGCGGTCGGCGCCGAACGAGATGCCCACGCCCGATGTGTCGGGCATGCCGAAGATACCCGTAAGGTCGTCGTAGCGGCCGCCGCCGCAGATCGACCCGATGGCGTAATCCATCGCCTTGACCTCGAATATGGCGCCCGTGTAGTAGTTCAAACCGCGTGCCAGCGAGAGGTCGAGCTCGATGGGCAGGGCGATGCCCAGGGCCTCGACGTAACCGAATATCTCCTCCATTTCGGCGATACCCCTGAGACCTGTTTCCGAACATGAGATAACGCCGCGCAGCTTGTTGAGCTTCCCGCTGTTCGAGCCGCTCAGCTCGAGTATCGGTTGCAGGCGGTCTATGGCCTCCTGCCCCAAACCTCGCTCCGAAAGCTCGGCGCGGACGTTGTCGATGCCTATCTTCTCGAGCTTGTCGATGGCAACCGTTATGTCCATCATCTTGTCGGCGTGGCCTATGGCTTCGGCTATGCCGTAGAGGATCTTGCGGTTGTTCATCTTGAGCGTTACGTTAATTCCCAGCTTGCCGAAGACCCGCTCCACGATCTCGATAAGCTCCACCTCGTTCAGGAGCGACCGCGACCCTATGACATCCACGTCACACTGGTAGAACTCGCGGTAGCGGCCCTTCTGCGGGCGGTCGGCACGCCATACCGGCTGTATCTGGTAACGCTTGAATGGAAGCACTATTTCTCCCTGGTGCTGAACGATATAGCGGGCGAACGGCACCGTCAGGTCATAACGCAGCCCCTTCTCGCATATCTTCGAGGCGTTGCGCACCTGCTCGTTGTCGAGGCCGGCGGCGTAGTCGCCCGAGTTGAGTATCTTGAAGAGGAGCTTGTCTCCCTCGTCGCCGTACTTGCCGAGCAGCGTCGAGAGGTTCTCCATGGCGGGCGTCTCGAGCGGCGCGAAGCCGTAGGTGCGGAAGACGCTCTTTATGGTCTCGAATATGTATGTGCGGCGCATCATCTCGGCGGGCGAGAAGTCGCGCGTACCCTTGGGAATGCTTGGTTTCTGAATAGCCATTTTTGTGGTGTTATTTGTTCGCCGCGTCCGGCGGCATTATATTTCCAGAATTTGTCCCGTAAGCCGGTTATTCCATCAGTTTGCGGTACTTTACGCGGTGGGGCGTGACGTCTTCACCCTGAGCGCGTTTCCACTCCTCGTACTCGCTGTACGAACCTTCGTAGAAGACCACCTTCGAGTCGCCCTCGAACGAGAGGATGTGTGTGGCCACACGGTCGAGGAACCAGCGGTCGTGCGAGATCACGACGGCACAGCCGGCGAAATTCTCGAGGCCCTCCTCCAGCGCACGCAGCGTGTTGACATCCACGTCGTTGGTAGGCTCGTCCAGAAGCAGTACGTTACCCTCCTCCTTGAGCGCGAGAGCGAGGTGCAGGCGGTTGCGCTCGCCGCCCGAGAGCATGCCGCACTTCTTCTCCTGGTCGGCGCCGCTGAAGTTGAAACGTGCGACGTATGCGCGTGCCGGGATCTGGCGGTTGCCGAGGGTGATGATGTCGCTGTTCTGCGAGATCACCTCATATACGCTCTTCTCGGGGTCGATCGACTTGTGCTGCTGGTCAACGTAGGCCAGCTTTACGGTCTGACCTATGGTGAAGGTTCCCGACGTGGGCTGCTCGAGCCCCATGATCATGCGGAAGAGGGTAGTCTTGCCCGTGCCGTTGGCGCCGATGACGCCCACGATGCCTGCGGGCGGCAGCGAGAAGTTGAGATGCTCGTACAGCAGGCGGTCGCCGTATGCCTTCGATACGTCGTGCGCCTCGATCACCACGTCGCCCAGACGCGGGCCGTTCGGGATGAATATCTCGAGCTTCTCCTCCTTCTGCTTCACGTCCTCGTTCATGAGCTTGTCGTAGGCCGACAGACGCGCCTTGCTCTTGGCGCGGCGGCCCGAGGGCGACATGCGCACCCACTCCAACTCACGCTCGAGGGTCTTGCGGCGCTTGCTCTCCTGCTTCTCCTCCATGGCCAGGCGCTTGGTCTTCTGGTCGAGCCAGCCCGAGTAGTTGCCCTTCCACGGGATGCCCTCGCCGCGGTCGAGCTCGAGGATCCAGCCCGCAACGTTGTCGAGGAAGTATCGGTCGTGCGTGACGGCGTTGACCGTACCCTTATATTGCTGGAGGTGCTGCTCGAGCCAGTCGATGCTCTCGGCGTCGAGGTGGTTCGTCGGCTCGTCCAGGAGCAGCACGTCGGGCTGCTGCAGCAGCAGGCGGCAGAGTGCCACGCGGCGGCGTTCGCCTCCCGAGAGCACCTTGACGCTCTGGTCGGGGTCGGGGCAGCGCAGGGCATCCATCGCGCGCTCCAGCACGCTGTCCAGCTCCCAGCCGTTGACGTGGTCGATCTGTTCGTACAGTTCGCCCTGACGCTCTATGAGGCGGTTCATCTCGTCGTCCGACATCGGCTCGCACAGCTTGGCGTTGATCTCCTCATACTCCTTGAGCAGGGCGACCGTGGCGGCGCAACCCTCCTCGACAACCTCCTTTACGGTCTTCGTGTCATCGAGTTTGGGCTCCTGCTCGAGGTAGCCCACCGTATATCCCGGGGCGAAGACCACCTCGCCCTGGTAGTTCTTGTCGATGCCGGCGATGATCTTCATCAGGGTCGACTTGCCCGAGCCGTTGAGACCTATGATACCGATCTTCGCGCCGTAGAAGAACGACAGGTAGATGTTGTTGAGTACTTTTTTCTGATTGGTGAAGGTCTTCGATACGCCCACCATCGAAAAAATTATTTTTTCGTCTGCCATGCTGTGTCTGCTTTTATTGATTTTCGATAATTACGGCAAAAATACAAAACTAAATCCGTTTCGCCAATATTCGTTGCGAATTTGCGCTCTGCGGCCGCACGGCGTACGGCGTCAAGGTCTGGTTTGGGGAGTTTTATGTCCGTTATAAGCAATGTCGATGGAGCGATAAAATAATCCGATCGAAAAGTTTGATCTTTAGCAGAAATTTTGCATACATTTGCCGTAACGGAACGTAAAAACGGAAACTATTCTTTAACAAGCATAAAACGTGACAGCTATGAAAAGCATCAAAGGAACAATGACCGAGCAGAACCTGCTCAAGTCGTTCGCCGGCGAGAGCCAGGCGCGCAACCGTTACACCTATTTCGCCAGCGTGGCCAAGAAGGAGGGCTACGAGCAGATCGCAGGGGTATTCCTCGAGACTGCCGAGCAGGAGAAGGAGCACGCAAAGCGTTTCTTCAAGTACCTCGAGGGCGGCCCGCTCACCATCACGGCGTCGTACCCCGCAGGCATCATCGGCACCACGACCGAGAACCTTCTGGCGGCAGCCGAGGGCGAACATGAGGAGTGGGACGTACTCTATGCCGAGTTCGGAGACGTGGCCGAGAAGGAGGGCTTCGACGAGATAGCCAACACCTTCCGCCAGATTGCCAAGGTGGAGGCCGAGCATGAGAAGCGTTACCTCAAGCTGCTGAGCCGCATCACCGACGGCAACTTCTTCGTGCGCGACAACGAGATCTGGTGGCAGTGCCGCAACTGCGGTTACGTACTCAAGGCCAAGGAGGCTCCTCTCAAGTGCCCTGCATGCGCCCATCCGCAGTCATATTTCGAGCCCAAGAAGGAGAACTATTGATAGCCTTCGCCCGAACAAAATGCAGGAGCCGCACCCGTGGGGTGCGGCTCCTTGTTTGATGTGATGTGTTGTGCGATTTGCGTGGCGAATCATATGCCGAGCAGGCTGCGGGTGTCCTCCATGAAGAGGTCGTATCGCCGGCGCGCGTCGTCGCTCATGCGTATCGTATCGGCCACCTCGGGCGGCAGGATGGCATAGTCGGGCGTATGCACCCATACGGGCGTTATCTCAAGGCTGTATTTGAGCGGGCCGTCCCCCGTGCGTTCGATGTCGATAGTGGCGATGATTCCTCCGTCGCAGTAACGCTGCCGCTGGTTGGAGACGAAATTCCCGAGCGAATATACGGTGACACCTTCGTGCGGGTCGCACTCGGCCGGCTGAACGACGTGCGGGTGGCTGCCGATGATGATATTCACGCCGTGGCGGCGCAGGAAGGCGGCCATGGCGCGCTGTGCGGCATCGGGTTGCCTTTGATATTCGTTGCCCCAGTGCATGACGGCCATGATACAGTCCGCCCGGCTGCGGTCCACGGCGGCGATGTCGCGTGACATGGCGGCCGTATCCATGCGGTTTACGATACATCCCGCAGGTACGGGCAGGCCGTTGGTGCCATATGTGTAGTTGAGTACCGCCACGCCGATGCCGTTGCGTTCGAAATACTGCGGGTTGTTGAGCCGGTAGTCAAGGCTGTCGCGGTAGACACCCGTGCGGCGTATGCCGTGGCTGTCGAGGATGCGGGTCGTAGTGCGTATCCCCTCTGCGCCGCGGTCGCAGCAGTGGTTGTTGGCCATCGCCGCCAGGTCGATCTGCATCTGCCGCATGGCCTCCGCCACGGCGGCCGGGGAACGGAAACACGGGTAACCGGTATATGGCCCGTGATCGCTGAGCGTGGTCTCGAGGTTTACGATCGCCAGATCGGCCCTGCGCATCATCTGTGCGACATGGCGGAACGAGGCGTCGTAGTCATAGCGTTCAAGTCCGTCGCGCTCGGTGCGTGCCGCCGTCAGTTGCGGCACGTGTTGCATGAGGTCTCCGGCCGCCACGATGCGCAGGCGTTGCGTCACGGCACTTGCGGGCATAGCCTCTGCCGCCGCCTTGACCGGGAAACGCACGAGGCGCAGCGGCAGGAATGCCGCCGCCGCCATGAGGATTATGGCCGCAAGCTGTTTCATGTAGGTCAAAAGTAGTAAAAAAATGTGGCTGCGGCAAAACCGTTCTGGATTCCGCCGCGCGACGGGGACAAAGAAGACGGACTCCGCGATGCGGAGCCCGTCCTGGCCGTATGGAATGTCTGACGTCAGAAATTGTACTGTATCATTATACTGAGCCGGTTGGCCGAATTGTGCGAGTCGTCCATGTTGCGGCGCGAACCGTGAAGGTATTCGGCGGCAACCTTGCAGTTGCGAGTGAGATTGTAGAATATGTTACCGAAGATATAGGTGCCGCGCTTGTATTGGTCGGTGGCGTAATATCCGTTGCACATGTTCACGCGCACGGTAGAATATCCTCCCGAGACGAAGAGCTTCGAAGGTACGATGTTCACCTGGCCCGCAGCCTGCCAGCCCCACATCGGCATGGTCTGTATCTGCTCGGGGTTCACCGGATTGGGGGTGAAGTCGAGGCCGCTGCCCGTAAGGTCCTGTATGTATGGCGTTATGCCCTTGCCGTAGACGCCGTTGAAGAAGAGGGTGAAATAGGGGCATGTCTCGACGCGGCCGCTGGCCTGCACACCCCAGCCGAGAAGGCTGGTGTTCTCGCCCGAGACGGCATTGTTGAGATACATGTTGCGCAGCACGGCCGAGGCGCGGAAGTGGCTCGAGCGGTTCTCGCCCCACGCATACTGGCAGTAGAGCGGTATGTCGGGAACACGTTGCGATATGGGGCGGAAATTCTCGTCGTAGGTGCCGCTCACGACGGGCATCTCGGCGGCTACGCCCACCTTGAAGTGGCGGTCGTGGAACGAATGCTCGTAGCGGAGCAGTGTCGCGAAGTTGAAGTTATATGCATTCGGCCCCTGGAAGTCGATGGTCGTTGGGGCCGCCTCCAGATCGCAGAAGGTGGTTATGTCGCGGCCGGCGGTGAAGCCCAGCAGCGAGACATAGGCCGACCGCAGGCGCGGCGTGTAGCTGAACTCGGCGCCGCCGCGGAAATCCATGTCCACGAAGGCTATCACGGGCCCCAGCATCGGAGAGTTGATCACCGCCTTGGTGAAGATGCGCGAGGTGGTGGCATCCATCATCACGCGCTGGCGGTTGGCATAGTCGGAGTAGACGGGAATGTCGTAGGGGACGAAGTCGATGTTGTCTACGGCACCCATGAAGTCATAGCTCGTGCGAAGGTTTACATAACCGCCGATACCGAGTGAAAACCTGTTGTTTTTGGTGGTGAAGATGAACTGCGGGTCCTCCACCTGCTGGAAACCCCTGCGGCGGGTCTCGACGAATTCCACCGTCACGTTCCTTGCCGCCGTGTTGCTTTGTGCGATGTAGCGGCTCGTGGGACTGTGGTACATGCTGTCGTTGCGCTCTATGGCGATGAGATATATCGCCGGCTGGAAATCGCTTCCGTGCATGCGGTAGTGGCGTTGTGCCGACACGGGGAGTGCGCATGCCGCAATGAACGACAATGCTAACAAATGTCTTAATTTTCTCATAAGCGAGTCGTTTTGATTGAATATTTTGAATTGTGATGACTATTGCATCGTAAAAATCTTATCTTTGTAACACAAAGCAACTAATATGCCAAATGGCTGCCGGGTGACGGAGCGGCTTCAGGTTCGACTGTGGGTGTATGATATGGATTATAGCGGCATTTTCGCTCGGGTTGATGGTCGTCGACCATGCCGTGGTCAAACGGTGCGCGGCCGACAGACCGTGCCGCCGTCGCATCATGCTGGCGGCAGCGTGGGTGACGGACTCCCTGCCCTTCCTGTGTTGGGCCGTGACGGAGATATTCTGGCGTGACAACTCCACCACGATGGTAATGTCGTCGATGTGGATATTCTTTGTCTATATGGTGACGGCCGTAGGGCGGCTGCCGTTGAATATCGCCCTGCTGGCATCGCACAGGTTGTGGGCGCTGCTTGCGGGTGTCGCGCTCTCGTTGGCGCTGGAGGCGGCATTCGTCTACGGTATGGCTGTGACGCGTACCGACTACGTAGTCAATCGCGTGGAGATAGTCTCCGACCGTCTGCCTGCCTCGTTCGACGGCTACACCATAGTGCAGATCTCCGACATGCACATAGGCTCTATGGTGCGGCCGCGTCGGGAACTGGAGCGTATCGTCGGGCTGTGCAATGCACAGGAGGCCGATATGGTGGCATATTGCGGCGATCTGATCAATATACGGCATTCGGAGACGGCGGCCGTAGCCGATATCCTGAAACGGCTGCGGGCCAGGGACGGGGTCTATTCCGTTCTGGGTAATCACGACCTGGGAGTATATGTGCGAGACACGATCTCGCAGCCCGTCGAGGAGAATACGCGCCGCGTGTCGGCGGCGGAGCGGTCGTTGGGATGGCGCCTGCTGGATGACCGGACGGAATATCTGCATCGGGGCGAGGATTCCGTATCGCTGACGGGAATCTCGTTCCGGCGCGAGTGGGCCGAGACGCAGCACTCCTCCGACCTGCCGGCTGCGGGCATAGAGAAGGCATACGTCGGGGTGCCGCACGGAGTGTTCAACATAACGCTGTCGCATGTCCCGCAGATGTGGGACGATATCGTCGCTGCGGGATACGGCGACCTCACGCTTTCGGGGCATGTACACTCGATGCAGATGAAGATTCCCGTCGGGAAGCGTGGCATATCGCCTGCGGCCTTGCGCTACAGGCGCTGGAGCGGACTCTACACCGAGCGCGGACACAGCCTGTATGTGAACGACGGCGTGGGATGCGTCCTCTTCCCGATGCGGGTGGGCGCGCGGCCCGAGATAACAGTTTTGGTGCTGGTGTCGGAACGGTGACCGGATGCGGAAAGATGTTGCGGCGGGATTATTGCGTCGCTATCGATGCCTGAACGGGCGCCGGCATGTGGAACGTGCGGGCAAAATGAGTACAATTGAGTGCGATTTATGTATATGGGAACGGAAAAATGTTTGAAAACGGCAGTAACTTATCCTATTCCGGTATTTTATGTTCTAAATGGAAAATTATGGATACATTTGCCGTGATAAATAATGCGATCGGTATGAAGAAGAATCTGTTTTTGATTTGTCTGACGCTCGCCTCCGTGGGAGTCTCGGCCCAGAACGACGGCCGGCTGTTGTCATTGGAGGAGGCTGTCGAGATTGCCACTACGGAGAATCCGGCTGTCAAGGCGTCGGATTATGAGCAGATGGCGGCCAAACGCCAGCGTCAGGCGGCCGTCGGACTCCGTATGCCCAAGATAAACGCCGTGGGCAGCTATGTCTACATGGGTGACGACATAGCCCTGGATGCCAACTCGCTCAAGGAGCCCGTGGGCACGGCGGCGGGCAACCTCATCTCGACAGGCGTGCAGACGGGCATCATAAGCCAGCAGTTGGCCGGCCTGCTGCAGCAGACGCTGGGAGCGATGTCGGGGCTCGACTGGACATACAAGCTGCAGGACCGCAGTTTCGGGTTCGTGGGCGGCGAGATCACCATGCCGATATTCCTCGGTGGCAAGATCAACGTTGCCAACCGCGCCGCGCGCATCGACGAGAATACCGTCAAGGAGCAGGGCGTGCAGACACGCAACGCCTTGATCTCGGAGCTTGTCGAGCGTTACTACGGCTTGGCTCTGGCGGCACAGGTGGTGGACGTGCGGCGCCAGGTCGCAGACGGCATACGCAAGCATTTGAATGATGCCGTCGCCCTCGAGCAGCAGGGCATGCTCGCAAAGAGCGAACGCCTCTATGTCGAGTACATGATGACGCAGGCCGAACGCGAACTGCAGAATGCCGAGCTGCAGCTCTCGACGATAAAGGACGCGCTGAACAATACGCTGGCATCGAATGCCGTGGAGTATGTCCCGGCCACGGCGATGTTCGTGATAGACAACATCGAGGATGTGGAGTACTACAAGTCGTTGGCGACGAATCACAACCCGCTGCTGAATCAGGTGGCCCTCAAGAAGGATCTGGCCGAGCAGGGCGTGCGTTTGCAGCGCGCGGCATACTTCCCGCAGATCGTGGCCATGGGCGGCGGAAGCATATATAACTATCAGGTGACGAACATGCTGCCGCGCTGGGCCGTAGGCGTGGGCGTGAGCTTCAATATTTTCGACGGCCTGAACCGCGAATACAAGCACGCCGCGGCAAAGCAGACCGTGCGCCAGGTCGAGCAGCTTCAGACCAAGGCGCAGGAGGATATCGCCGTACTGATCGAGAAACTGTATAACCAGCTGCTCAACTATTACAACCAGTTCCATTCGGTGGAGTCGTCGATCGCCTTTGCCGAGGAGTATCTCAAGGCGAAGAATGCCGCTTTCCTCGAGGGGTGGAGTTCGTCCTCGGACCTTATCGACGCCGAGCTGAATCTGGCGAAGGCGCGTATCGAGCGCATGCAGATGGCCTATTCGTACGACGTGGCTCTGGCGGAGCTGCTCGAGGCGGCCGGCGTGAGCGACGAGTACACCTCATATTCACGGCGCATCGACGCGCGGCAAATAACGTTTGAATAACGATAAAGAAGACGAAATATGAAAAAGCGTAATGTTATCTGGCTGATTATAGCCTTGGTAGTCATAATTACGATTGTGGCGCTGGTCGGATGGTATCTCAAGCGCTCGGAGCCTACGATCATTCAGGGAACTGTGGAGTGTACCACATACAAGGCCTCGTCGAAGATTGCCGGCCGCATCGAGGAGATGAAGGTCGCGCAGGGCGATCATGTCGCGAAGGGACAGTTGCTCTACGTCCTTTCGACCCCGGAACTCGACGCCAAGCTGCGTCAGGCCGAGGCGGTGAAGAGCGCCGCCACGGCAATGGACAAGAAGGCTCTGGCCGGGGCCCGCGTACAGCAGATCGAGGCCGCACTCAACATGTGGCAGAAGGCGCAGGCGGGCAAGGAACTCGCCGAGAAGACCTACCAGCGCGTCAAGGCTCTCTATGAGCAGGGTGTCGTCCCGGCGCAGAACTACGACGAGGCGGATGCCAACTATCGCGCCATGGTCGCTACGGAGATGGCTGCAAAGGCGCAGTATGACCTTGCCGTGGCCGGAGCCAGCAAGGAGGAGAAGGAGGCCGCAGCGGCACAGGTGCAGCAGGCCGAAGGCGTTGTCAGCGAGGTCGAGTCATATATCGGCGACGCGATGGTGTATTCGCCTGTCGACGGCGAGGTGTCGACCATCATAGCCGAGCAGGGCGAACTGGTGGGCACGGGCTATCCCGTCGTGGCGATACTCGACACCACGGACACGTGGGTTACGTTCAACATCAAGGAGACACTCCTGCCGAAAATCACCACGGGGATGAAGATGCAGGCCTATGTGCCGGCTCTGGACCGCAACGTGGTGCTCGAGGTTACGTATATCTCGGTGCAGGCCGATTTCGCCACATGGAGCGCAACGCGTACGCAGGGCAGTTTCGATATACGCACCTTCGCCGTGAAGGCGCGCCCGACCACCGACGTGGAGAATATCCGTCCCGGCATGAGCGTACTGGTCAATTGGGATGAGTTGGGTAAGTAAAACCGGAAGAGAGCGATGCGATTCCTTCGTAACATAAATGCGGCGCTGGTGCGCGAGTTGAAGCGCATATGGGACTTCCCCTCCTATATGATGCTGCTCACCGTGCTGCCCGTGATATCGTTCGCCTTCTTCGCGGTGGTATTCGAGAAGGGGATACCGCACGACCTGCCCATAGCCGTACTCGATGAAGATCACTCGTCGCTGTCGCGTACGCTGACACAGATGATAGATGCCGCCCCCGAGACGGAGGTCAAATACGGCATTACCGATATGGACGAGGGTGAAAAACTCATACGCGAGGGCAAGATATACGCCGTGGTGCTTATCCCGTCGTTTTTCGAGAAGAGCATCCTGAGCAATACGCAGACACACGTCGAGGCGTATGTGTCGGGTGTGAATATCCTCACCAATGGACTTATATCAAAGGATTTGCAGACCACGATCACAACCTTTGGCGCAGGTATCCAGCTGCAGGTGCTCATGAAGCAGGGCCTGACCGAGAAACAGGCTCTGGCGCAGGCGATGCCCGTGCGGTTCGACAAACACGTATTGTTCAATCCCTATACGAATTACGGATATTATCTCTCGCCGAGCTTCATGCCCATGATGATCATGATCTTCACAGTGCTGGCCACGGTCTTCGCCATAGGATCGGAGTTGCGTTACTCGACCGCCAGGGATTGGATCGAGAGCGCCGATTCGTCTCTCGGCGCGGCCCTCATAGGCAAGCTGCTGCCGGTGTTCGTCTCGATGACAATAATGTCGCTGCTGATGTTCTTCATCCTCTTCGACATAATAAACGTACCGCTGAACGGCAGCTTCGGAATCCTTTTCGGCGGGTGTCTCGTATTTATCCTGAGCTATATGGCTATCGCCGTGTTCGTGGTGTCGCTTACGGCCGACCTGCGTCTGGCGCTCTCGCTCGGCGGCGGATATTCGGTGCTGGCATTCACCTTCTCTGGCCTGTCGTTCCCGATCATGGCCATGTATGAGGGCGTGCGCATCTTCAGCCACATATTCCCGTTCACCTACTTCACCGACATGATTGTCGATCAGGCGCTGCGCGGCGCCCCGATCGCCTATTCGCTGCCGGACATGTGTTATATGGGCCTCTTCCTGCTGCTGCCGCTGCTGGTTCTGCCGCGCCTCTACAGAATCTCGACCGACAGCCGCTATTGGGGTAAAATGTAGACGACTATGAGTAAATTGAGAGATACCGTAAGATCATACCGACGACAACTGTACGCCGTGATGAGGAACGAGTATGCCACGATCTTCTCCGACAAGGGGGTGATGCTGGTGATGATACTCGCGCTGCTCATATATCCCACGATCTACTCGCTGGGTTACGGCGCGGAGGTGCTGCGCAACGTCCCCGTAGGCGTGGTCGACATGAGCAAGACGCCGGCAAGCCGCAAGCTGATCGATGCCATCGACATGGGTCCTAATACGGTCGTGGCGTATGAACTGCCCGATATGGTGGAGGCGGAAAAGAAGTTCTTCGACCGCGACATATACGGCATACTGTACATACCGGACGACTACGAGCAGAAACTTCTGGGCGGGCAGATGGCGACCGTTGGAATATATCTCGACGCAAGCTACATGCTCATGTACCGCCAGGCGTTCCAGGAGATGGTGGCCGGAATAAACACGACGGGGGCGATGGTCGAGTTCCAGCGAATGATCGCAAAGGGAGCGAACCTCCCGCAGGCGAAGGCCATAACACAGCCGGTAATATACGAGAGCCATGCGCTGTTCAATCCCTATCTGGGATACGGGACCTTCGTCATGCCCCCGATAATCGTCGTCATCATACAGCAGACGCTGCTGGTGGGTATAGGCATGATCGGCGGCACGTGGCGCGAACACGGCATATACGGCAAACTGAAGCCCCGCGGCAGCCGTCGCATGTCGACTTTCCCGATCGTCATCGGCAAGGCACTGTCCTATGCTTCGGTGTATGCCGTGACGACGTTCTACCTCATGACGGTGCATTATCGTCTGTTCCACTATCCGATGAACGGGCGCACGGCGACGATTGTCGTTTTCCTGGCGATGTATGTCTTTGCGTGCATATTCATGGGAATAGCCCTCTCGACGCTCTTCCGCCGGCGCGAGAACTCGCTCATGATGCTATTGTGGACGTCGATCCCGATCTTCCTTCTCAGCGGCGCGTCGTATCCGCATGAGGCCATGCCCGAGTGGTTGCGTCAGTTCGCATATATCTTCCCCAGCACTCATGGCGCCCCGGGATTCGTACGCATACAGAGCATGGGTGCCTCGCTGGGAGAGGTGTGGCCCGAGATCAGGGCTTTGGGACGGCTGATAGTGATATATGGCGGCCTGTCGTTCATCGGCATACACTTCCTTGTGGAGGGAGATCTGGCGGATCGCATACGTTACCGTTGGCGCCGCCGCGTGATGCGGTACAGGGCGTCGAAAAAAGAGGCCGCCTCATAACGGGCGAAGGCTTTCGGCACTGTGCGATGAAAAGTGACAGCGGAACGGGGAATCCCGTTCCGCTGTCATTCTTTTGGGGCGGCTGTCTATGCCTGTCGTGTGAGCGTCTCCACGGCCTCTTTCAGGCGGCCGAGTGCCTCGGCGAGGATCGAGCGCGGGCATCCCACATTCATGCGCATGTGCTGGCGCCCCTCGGCGCCGAACATGGCCCCGTCGTTCATGGCGAGGCGGGCCTTGTCGACGACCAGGTCGACGACGGCTTCATGACTGAGCCCCAGGCGCGAAAAGTCGAGCCATACGAGGAACGACGCTTGCGGCCTTACGGCATGCACCTGCGGGATGTTCTTTCCGAGGTACTCAATGACGAAGTCTATGTTGCCCTCGACATAGCGGAGCATCTGGCGGCGCCATTCGTCACCGCAGGTAAAGGCTGCCTCGGTTGCCGTCATGGCGAAGATGGTCGCCATGTCCAGCTCGTTGGCCGCAAGCCATGAATAGAACCTTTTGCGTATGGCCTTGTCGGGTACAATGGCGTAGGAGCTGACGATGCCGGCGATGTTGAATGTCTTGGAGGGTGCGCCGAAGGTGATGCTGCAGTGTGCGGCCAGCTCCGATACCGTGGCGAAGGGTATGTGCGTATGGCCGTAGAGCGGCATGTCGCAATGTATCTCGTCAGACACGACCAGGATGTTGTGTGCGGCGGCAATCTCGGCCAGATGCGCGAGGGTCTCGCGGTCCCACGTTATGCCTATCGGGTTGTGGGGATTCGACAGGAGCAGCACCTTGCAGCGCTCGTCGATGATGTTTTCGAGGTTGTCGAAATCCATCCTGTAGTTGCCGTCGCCGTCACATTCCAGAGGGTTGTAGACAACCTCGCGGCCGTTTGCCAGCGGTACCAGACGGAAAGGGTGGTAGATGGGCGGCTGGATGATGATCTTGTCGCCCGGGCGTGTGAATACGTTTACCACCATGCCTATGCCCTTGACTATGCCGGGGATGTATCGCATCCATTCGCGCTCGACATGCCAGCCGTGCTGCTCGCGCAGCCATGTCATGATGCTATTCCAATAGCCGTCGTATTCGATCGTGTAGCCGAAGACGGGATGCTCGAGGCGCCGTTTCATGGCCTCGATGACAAAGTCGGGCGTCTCGAAGTCCATGTCGGCGACCCATAGCGGAATCAGGTCGTCGCGGCCGTAGCGCGCCGTAAGGGCGTCGTATTTGAGACAGTTGGAGCCGCGGCGCTCCACAATCCTGTCGAAATCGTACTGTTTCATGTTATTGTTTTGTAAGAAAATCCATAACATCTATGCCGTCGGCGTAATCCGTCAACGATGGGTATTGCGTACGTCCGATGGCACAGCGGCGGGCGTGCGGAATATGTTGTGCGGCGACGCACTGTATCTCGTCGTCGTGCCTGCGCAGCCATTGCGTGACCTCCGGTTCGTCGTTGTAGAAGGTGTAGTTTACGCGGCATGCCGTGTCGGGGAAACCACGGTCTTCGACAGCGACGCATGACCCTAAATCAAGGTATTTTACACCCGTCATCTCAAGCAGGGCTTTTGTTCGCAGGAAGTTGTTCCGCCGAGGCGTGTTCGCGGGCGCCTCGGGGCTTAACGGCAGGGGTGTGCCCTGCGGAAGGAATATGAGCGATACATTGCGGCAACCCAGACCGCCGTACGAGAATACGTCGCGCCGGAGTCCCTCCATCATAGCCGGCGTCTCGTCACCGGTAATCACGGCTACGGAGTGGCGGCTGCCGCGTATCAGGGCCGGTACGGACGCGTATCGCGTGCGGAAGTATGCGGCGGCGGCATCCCCGCCTGTGGCTATGGCCATGTCGCAGGGTGTGGCGTCGTCGTACGCCGAGATCAGTATGTCCGGTTCTATTTCACGCAGCAGATCAATGATATATCCTGTCATGACTGAATCTTTGCTTGAACTCTTTACGGCTGCTTCGTATCCGCACGCAAGCACGCACATAAGGTCGAAGAAGCCGACAAGGGGGATATTCCCCGCCATGACGAGAGCCACACGGCGGCGGCGTTCGGGATGCGGGTAACGGTTCAGCCACGACGCCATCTTTGCGCTGTCGAGGAACTCCGTGCGTATGGCATCCACGGCCATCATTATATCCTCCGCGGTGAACCATCCGTTTGCGGCGATGGCGTCGGCCATGCATCGGGCCGAGCGGGCATCGCTGCCGAACCCCTCGAGGCGGCGTCCCAGTTCCGTAAATATGTCGATTGCAGCAATCATGGCGAGGGAATGTTTTCCTGGCCCAAAGGTATAAAATTCGCGGCGATAAAGTTTATGCGGATGAACAGATTTTTCGTTTGCGAGGCTGCCGGGTGCCGGTCATGGCGTCACGGGCGGCGGTCCCGACGCGGCATTCGGACGACGGACGGCGTGACGGAAGGGTAGAATTCCGGATCCTGGAAATGCGTATAGCCGGAATACGTTGATTTTCAAAAAATTTATTTATCCATACGGCCGGTGGAAAGGCTCTTCGTATGCGAAAAATTCGTATATTTACCGTATGTGGGTCGCGTTGCGCGGAAGCAACGTGCCGGTTCCGCTCTTTGCCGTTGAGAGTCAGTATATTCGTATAGCGTCGAAATATTCCCGAGTACCAACCAAAATACTACGCGATATGAACATTCCAACGATTTTCTGGTGCGTGCCTGCGGCGTCTATCGTCGCGTTGGCGTTCGCGTGGGCCTTCTATCGTGCGATGAAACGCGAGGACGAAGGTACCGAGCGTATGCGTGAAATCGCAGAACACGTGCGCAAAGGGGCCATGGCCTATCTCAAACAACAGTACAAGGTGGTCGGCATTGTCTTCGTGGTGCTGGCGCTCTTCTTTGCCTATCTGGCCTATGTCGTAGGTGTACAGAACCCGTGGGTGCCCTTCGCATTCCTTACGGGTGGAATATTCTCGGGCCTGGCCGGATTCTTCGGCATGAAGACCGCGACCTATGCCTCGGCCCGTACGGCCAACGCTGCGCGGCAGTCGCTCGACCGCGGCCTTAAGGTGGCATTCCGCAGCGGTGCCGTGATGGGACTGGTCGTGGTGGGACTGGGCCTGCTCGACATATCGTTCTGGTATATCATCCTCGAGGCGTTTGTCGATGCCGACGGCCCGCAGAAACTTGTCGTGATCACCACGACGATGCTTACCTTCGGCATGGGAGCCTCGACGCAGGCGTTGTTTGCCCGCGTGGGCGGCGGCATATACACCAAGGCTGCCGACGTCGGGGCCGATCTGGTGGGCAAGGTCGAGGCGGGAATCCCCGAGGATGACCCGCGCAACCCGGCAACCATCGCCGACAACGTGGGCGACAACGTGGGCGACGTGGCAGGTATGGGCGCCGACCTCTATGAGAGCTATTGCGGCTCGGTGCTGGCTACGGCGGCTCTGGGCGCTGCGGCCTTCGCCTCGATGGGCGAGGCCGTGCAGGTGAAGGCGGTATTGGCGCCGATGCTGATCGCCGCGATCGGTATCCTGCTCTCGATCATGGGCATCTTCCTCGTACGTACACGCGAGGGCGCCTCGATGCGCGAGTTGCTGCGTTCGCTCGGCGTGGGGGTGAACGTCAGCGCGGCGTTGATCGCCGTAGCCACATTCGGCATACTGTACCTGCTCGGCATGGACAACTGGCTGGGACTCTCCTGCTCGGTAATTACGGGTCTTGTGGCCGGTATAATAATAGGGCAGGCGACCGAATATTTCACCTCGCACTCGTACCGTCCCACGCGCAAGATCGCCGAAAGCTCGCAAACGGGGCCCGCAACGGTGATCATCGCCGGAATAGGATCGGGAATGATCTCGACGGCGATCCCCGTCATAACGATCGGCGTGGCTATAATCCTTGCCTATCTCTGCGCCATAGGGTTCGACATGCATAACATGATGGCGCCGCAGAACATGTCGCAGGGTCTGTACGGAATAGGCATAGCGGCCGTCGGAATGCTCTCGACGCTGGGCATAACGCTCGCAACGGATGCCTACGGCCCGATTGCGGACAACGCCGGCGGCAATGCCGAGATGAGCGGCCTGGGACCCGAGGTGCGCAAGCGCACCGATGCCCTCGATGCTCTGGGCAACACCACGGCGGCGACTGGCAAGGGCTTCGCGATAGGGTCGGCGGCACTTACGGCTCTGGCGCTGTTGGCATCATATATAGAGGAGATACGCATCGGATTGCAGCACAACGGAATCATGTCGCTGGCCATGCCCGACGGCAGCTCGATAGCCGTGGGGGACGCCTCGATGCTCGACTTCATGGAGTACTATAACGTCTCGCTGATGAACCCTACCGTGCTGGTCGGAATCTTTATCGGGGCGATGATGTCGTTCCTCTTCTGCGGCCTTACGATGAATGCCGTGGGACGCGCTGCCGAGAGCATGGTGACCGAGGTGCGGCGCCAGTTCCGCGAGATAAAGGGCATCCTCACGGGTGAGGGTACGCCCGACTATGCACGTTGTGTCGAGATCTCGACGCGCGGCGCACAGCGCGAGATGCTGCTCCCGAGTCTGCTGGCTATTGCGGCCCCCGTCGTTGTGGGTCTCGTATTCGGCGTTGCGGGTGTTATGGGTCTTCTGGTCGGAGGTCTCAGTTCGGGATTCGTCCTGGCCGTGTTTATGGCCAATGCCGGCGGCGCGTGGGACAATGCCAAGAAACTTATCGAGGAGGGATATCTCGGTGGCAAGGGATCGCAATGCCACAAGGCTACGGTGGTGGGCGACACGGTCGGCGACCCGTTCAAGGACACCTCCGGTCCGTCACTCAATATCCTCGTGAAACTGATGTCGATGGTGTCGATCGTGATGGCCGGACTGACGGTGGCGTTCCACCTCTTCTGATACCGGCATGCCTCAAAAGAGACAGGCGCACCCCGTAATGGGGTGCGCCTGTCGTTTCTGCCGCATTTCGGGCGATATGTGCATGGATTACTCTGCGCCGCCGCCCAGGGCATGGTAGAGGTTGATTACGCCCTGTATCTCGTCGAAACGGTCCGATACGGCGTTAAGCTCGGCCTGCAGCAGAGACTGGCGTGCCGTCAGCACCTCGAGGTAGTTCTGCGACGAGTACTGCATGAGCAGCTCCGAACTGCGCACCGAAGATTGCAGCGAAGCGATCTGCTGGTCGTCGAGTATCTGACGCTGGCGTGCCGTCTGCCACTGTATGAGGGCGTTGTTCACGTCGCTGCCGGCATCGAGCAGGCTCTGGCGGAACGTGAGCAGGGCCTCCTCCTGCTGCGCCTTGGCGATGCGCAGGTTGGCGATGTTCTTGCCTCGGTTGAAGAGCGGCTGTACGAGCGATCCCACGGCCGTGAAGAGCCATTGTCCGGGATTTGTTATGGCTGCGCCTGCGGCATTGGTCCATCCTGCCGACCCGCTGAGCGTGATGCTGGGGTAGAAGGCCGAACGGGCCGCGTTTGTGGCATAGAATGCCTGTGCGAGGGCGGCCTCGCTCTGGCGCACGTCGGGACGGCGCTGCAGCAGCTGCAGGGGTACGCCTGCGGCAAGTTGGTCGGGGAAGCGCTGCTCACCGATGCTCGAGCGTTCGATCTGCTGCGGAG